>NZ_JAXMOR010000009.1:0-135616 GCF_034669705.1 Marinovum sp. | reverse complement strand
CGTGAACCCGCTGGCCCGATACGGCTGCGCTGTGTGAGGGCTACACCGCATCGGGCCAGCTACCCGAGCGATCCAGGGGGTCATTTTTGAATGCCGATAGGGGGTCAAGATTGCCTGCCGATTGACAGACAAACCACCAGCCGGAAATCGATGGGTCCTAGTCTAGCATCCAAAGGGAAAAATTCATTTCCGGGAACCAAACGATCTAGGGCCGAGACCGTCCTAAGAGGGCGAAGGGAGATCAAAGCCAAGACCATTGAGAAGCGCCGCGTTGCAACCCTGTGAGCCAGACGCTCCGTTCGCGATCAGGCACTCGTCTCCCAAGTCACCTGACGACTTACAACGGAAGAAGAGAAAGCCGCAGTCAGAGCGGAGTACAAACTCAAGTCGGAAAGAATATGCCAAGTTTTGGTTCAGTGAACCCTGCACCACTTCTCAGCTTCCGACTCGAACAAAAGAAAGAAAATAAAATCAGTGGGTTGATGGTGGGTGATAAGAGATTTGAACTCCTGACATCTTCGATGTGAACGAAGCGCTCTACCACTGAGCTAATCACCCGGTAGCGCGTCTCTTAACGCCGGTTTTCCACGCGTGCAAGGGGGGTGGCCGAGAAAATTGCAGCGTTTTCCGGCCCGCTCCGCCGGGGACGGTCTGTTGCGCGCAATCGCCGCTGGATCGGGGGTGCGGCCGGATCACTTGCCGGGTTGGGCCGGGTGCGCCCAACTCGGGAAAGTATACCGAAAGACGTACCCCGGAGATGAAGAAAACCCTGATTGCAGCCACTTGCGCCATGCGCCTCGCGCGTTCTGCGATGGCCGGCGGGCCCGATTCTTATGCCCCGCCAGAGGTCGTGGTGGTCGAAACCGAGGCCGGCAGGTCCTCTGGTACCACCACCGTGGTGCTGCCGATGGCGCTGCTGGTCTTCGGTGCGGCGCTGTCGCACGGCTGACGCCGCCCGTCAGTCAGGGCATGAAAAAAGCCGCCCCGACATGCAGGGCGGCCCTTCCTTGTTTCTGGCGATGCGCCTCAGTGTGCCACGGCACTCGCGCTGTCGTCGCCCTTGGAAAGCGCGCGCTGGGCCGCGGCCTCTTCCTCGGCGGCCTCGTCCCACTCCACCGGTTCGGGCTTGCGGATCAGCGCTGCCGCCAGAACCTCCGAGACATGGGTCACCGGGATGATCTTCAGGCCCGAGGTGACGTTGTCGGGGATATCCGCCAGGTCCTTTTCATTCTCTTCCGGAATGAACACCGTCTTGATCCCGCCGCGCAGCGCCGCCAGCAGCTTCTCCTTCAAGCCACCGATCGGCATCGCGTTGCCGCGAAGCGAGACCTCGCCGGTCATGGCGATGTCCTTGCGGATCGGAATGCCGGTCAGCACCGAGACGATCGAGGTCACCATGGCCAGGCCGGCCGAAGGGCCGTCCTTGGGCGTGGCGCCATCGGGCACGTGGACGTGGATGTCCCACTTCTCGAACCGCGGCGGCTTGACCCCGATCTGCGGCGAGATCGAGCGCACGTAGCTCGCGGCCGCATCGATCGATTCCTTCATCACGTCGCCGAGCTTGCCGGTGGTCTTCATCCGGCCCTTGCCGGGCAGGCGCAGCGCCTCGATCTGCAAGAGGTCACCCCCGACCGAGGTATAGGCCAGGCCGGTGACCACACCGACCTGATGCTCCTCTTCGGCCAGCCCGTAGCGATGCTTGCGCACGCCGAGGAAGTCCGAAAGGTTGTCCGAGGCCACCACCACCTTCTCGCTCTCGCCCTTGACGATGCGGGTCACCGCCTTGCGCGCGGTCTTGGCGATCTCGCGCTCGAGGTTCCGCACACCGGCCTCGCGGGTGTAATAGCGCACCATGTCCGACAGCGCCTCGTCGGTCAGCTCGAACTCGGTCTTCTTGAGGCCGTGGTTCTTGATCTGCTTGCTGATCAGGTGCCGCTTGGCGATCTCGGTCTTCTCGTCCTCGGTGTAGCCGGCGAGCGGGATGATCTCCATCCGGTCGAGCAGCGGGCCGGGCATGTTGTAGCTGTTGGACGTGGTCAGGAACATCACGTTCGACAGGTCGTATTCCACCTCGAGATAGTGGTCGACGAAGGTGCCGTTCTGTTCCGGATCAAGCACTTCCAGCATCGCCGAGGCCGGATCCCCACGGAAGTCCTGCCCCATCTTGTCGATCTCGTCGAGCAGGATCAGCGGATTGGTGGTCTTGGCCTTTTTCAGCGCCTGGATGATCTTGCCGGGCATCGAGCCGATGTAGGTCCGGCGGTGACCGCGGATCTCGCTCTCGTCGCGCACGCCACCCAGCGAGATGCGGATGAACTCGCGTCCCGTGGCCTTGGCGACCGATTTGCCAAGCGAGGTCTTGCCGACGCCCGGAGGGCCGACGAGGCACATGATCGGGCCCTTCAGCTTCTTCGAGCGTTGCTGCACGGCAAGGTACTCGACGATGCGTTCCTTGACCTTCTCGAGACCGTAGTGATCGTCATCGAGGATGGTCTGCGCCTTGTTGAGGTCCTTCTTGACGCGGCTCTTCACGCCCCAGGGGATCGACAGCATCCAGTCGAGGTAGTTGCGCACCACCGTGGCCTCGGCCGACATGGGCGACATGTTCTTGAGCTTCTTCAGCTCGGCATCGGCCTTTTCACGCGCCTCTTTCGACAGCTTGGTGCCGGCGATCTTCTCTTCCAGTTCGGCGATCTCATTGGCGCCGTCCTCGCCGTCGCCCAGCTCCTTCTGAATGGCTTTCATCTGCTCATTCAGATAGTACTCGCGCTGAGTGCGCTCCATCTGCGATTTGACGCGGGTCTTGATCTTTTTCTCGACCTGCAGGACCGACATTTCGCCCTGCATCAGGCCATAGACCTTCTCAAGCCGCTCCGAGACCGACAGGGTCTCGAGCAGGTCCTGCTTCTGGTCGACTTCGATCCCGAGGTGCCCGGCCACCAGATCGGCCAGCTTGGCCGGCTCTTCGGTTTCCGACACGGCGACAAGCGCCTCTTCGGGGATGTTCTTCTTGACCTTGGCGTAGCGCTCGAACTCACCCGCGACGGTGCGCAGCAGCGCCTCGATCGAGGCCTGGTCGCCCGGCATCTCGGTCAGGTAGTCACATTTCGCCTCGAAGAAGTCTTCGTTTTCAAGGTATTCGACAATGCGCACCCGGGCCACGCCCTCGACCAGCACCTTGACGGTGCCATCGGGCAGCTTGAGCAGTTGCAGCACATTGGCCAGCACGCCCGCCTTGTAGATGCCGGTGGCCTCGGGGTCATCGACCGAGGGATCGATCTGGCTCGACAGCAGGATCTGCTTGTCGTCGGCCATCACCTCTTCCAGCGCGCGGACCGATTTCTCGCGCCCCACGAACAGCGGCACGATCATATGCGGGAAGACCACGATATCGCGCAGCGGAAGTACGGGATAGCTTGAGTTGAGGGGGTCTTGCATGCTCTTTCCTTATTCTTGGCAAACCGATGTGGCCCCGCTTGGCGGCAGCGCTTATCGGCTCCTGTCAGGCTTATCAGGTAGGGCGTTGCCCTGCCCCATTCAAGGATGGGTCCTGTGGTCTCGTTGGCGCTCAGAATGCCCCCGCCGGCGCGGCGGGGCAAGCGGGTATCTTGCGGAACTGTCACAAACGCCCGCCCGCCGCGACGGCGTGCCCCCGTAAAATCGCCACATTTGCCGGGCATGAGGCGCGGCGTGACCCGTGTTTCCCGTCAGGCAGAAGGTCTGGCCGGCCATCATAGTCGAGGTACCGCATGAAGGCGTTGATTTCCCAGTTGCTTTATTCCCGCGAATTCCGCAATTCCATGGCCGGGGCGCTGACCCGCAAGCTGATCCGCGCCACCGCGCCGCGGATGAACTACTCGGTCGATTTCCAGGTCGACATGCTGGCGGTCGAGCGGCCGCATTACGCCTATTGCATGCTCAATGCCGCGCGGCTGGGCAAGGCGCTGGGCCATGACCGGATCTCGGCCATCGAGTTCGGCGTCGCCGGCGGCAACGGGCTGGCCTACATGTGCGACTTTGCCGAAGACGTGAAACGGGTGACCGGCGTCACCGTCGAGTGCTACGGCTTCGACACCGGCGACGGCATGCCCGAGCCCGAGGGGGCCTATGACCTGCCCTACTGGTTCGCCGCCAAGCAGTACCGGATGGACCGCGCCGCGCTGCAGGCCCGGGTACCGCAGGCGAAACTGGTGATCGGCGACATCAGAGAGACCATCGCGGGCTTTCTCGACGCGCACAAGCCCGCGCCGATCGGTGTGATGTTCAACGACACCGACTACCATTCCTCGACCCGCGAGAGCTTTCGCATCTTTGACGCGGTGACCGAGCGCCCCGAGCATTTCCTGCCGCGGATCTTCATGTATTTCGACGATGTGCTGGGGTCCGAGCTCGAGATGTACGGCGAACACAACGGCCAATTGCGCGCGATTGCCGAGTTGAACGCCGGTCAGCAGGCGATCCGCATCCACCGCAACCAGAACCTGATCCACCAGGACTACCTGCCCTATCGCCACCAGATCTACTACGGCCACCTGTTCGAGCACCCGGACTACACCCGCTACATCGGCGAGGGCCGGCAGGAAGCCATCGAAGGCCTGCTCAAGCTGAAGCGCTGAGCGTCATTGGCATAGCCGGAAGCCGCCGCGCCGCGCGAGCACGTCAAGGTGCAGGTGATCGGCATGGGCCTCGTCGGACCCCGGCCCCAGAACCGTGGTGAAGTGCAGGCAGGCGGTGGCGCGGGCGGCGTCCTGGAAGGCCTCGGCCATGGTGCCATCGCGCTCGCGCGGCATCACCGGGATCGGCGGCCCCTCGGCAAAGCGAAAGCTCATGATGTCGACGCCGTTGCCCACCGCATGTTCCGAGAGCTTGCCATCGGGCGCATTGTTACGCCGGCGGCAGACATAGGTGCTGCCCTGTTCGATGGCCGAGAGCCGGCCGCGTTCCGGCAGCGCCTCAGACGCCGGGAGGGCGAAATCCTGTACCCACTGTGCCAGTGCCAGCGCGGTCTCGCAGCGCATCTGGCCGGTGGGCTCCAGCGCCACGCCGCCGGGCAATCCGGTTACCTCGACCGGCTGGCGGATGCCGCAACCGGCGTCCTCGGGCTCGGCAATCGGGTCGATTTCCCGGTAGCTCACCCCCAGGTCATCCAGCGCGGCGTGGCAGGCGGCCAGCGCCGCCGCGTCGAAAGCGATGCGGTCTGGCACCGGCGGCTCGGGATCGATCACCGAGATCTCATTGTCCGGCGCGACGTAACCGGGTGCGCCTGCCTCTGGCGTCTCAGCCTCGGGCGCCTTCATCGCGGGAGGGGCGGTCTCGGCTGTCTCGGCCGCGGGCACCTCAATCTCGGGGGTCTCAACCTCGGGGGTCTCGGCAGCCTTGCCAAGGTCACCCGGCCGCAACATGGGCGTCAGCGAGGTCTCGGGCGGCGGGCCGGGGCGGGCGGGCGCGTCCTCTTGTGCCAACACCGGCGTGGCCAGCACCGCGGCGATCAGGGTTAGCCGCATCACCCGCCGTCCCCGGTGAATGCGACCGTCACGCCCTGCCCGACCATCCCGGCCAGCTCACGCGCATCCCAGTTGGTCAGCCGCACGCAGCCGTGGCTCTGGCTCTGGAACAGGCTGTCGGGGTCCGGAGTGCCGTGGATGCCGTAGGTCGGCTTGCTGAGGTCGATCCAGACCACGCCCACCGGCCCGTTCGGCCCCGGCGGCAGCACCAGCATCTCGTCATTATCGCCCTGCTGAAAGTTCTTCTCGGGGTCGTAGGTATAGGTCGGGTCGATCGCCACCGCGACCACCTCATGGCTGCCCGAAGGCGACGGCAGGTCATCAGAGCCCACGGTGGCCGGGTAGTTCGCCATCATCCGGCCCGCCCCGTCAAAGGCCGCGACGCGCGCCACGTCCTTGCGCACCTCGATGCGGGTGACCTCGGCGGTGAGGTCCGCGCCAGGAACGGCGACCGAGATGGTCTCGCCGGGGGCGAAGCCCGCGCCGGGGTTGAGATCGCGCAGGAAACCCTCGTCCATGTGGAAATCTTCGGCCAGCTTCTCGGCGACGCTGGTGTAGCCGAGCCGGTCCAATTGCGCGAGTTGCGCGTAATCCTCGGGCAGCGGGTCGGAGAGGCCGGAGGCGTCCTCCTCGGTGATGGTGTAGCTCTGCAGCACCGGGTCGCGCCCCTCGCCGCCGAGGGCCTGCCAAACTTCGGCGTCCATCACCCCGTCGACCGCCAGCCCCTCGCGGGTCTCGAAGGCGCGGAGCGCGCTTTCGGACATCGGGCCACGGTAGCCGTCGATCACCCCGGGGCTGGTGCCGGCGCGGTCGAGCAGCACCTGAACGACCACGGCTATCGCCGATTGGCCGTCAGGCAGCGGACCGCCGTCATACTGCGCCGACGAGATCGCCTCGGGGGAAGGTTGCGCCACGGCGGCCAAGGGCGCCAGGATGAGAGCGGGGAGAAGCTGCAGGGGTTTCATGGCCTGCCAACGCCGTGCGGCGCGGCTGGTTCCCGGGGTGCGGCTCTCGGGACCTGCCGGAGACAGGCGTGATCGGGGATCCGGGCTCTGCCCCATCCCCTGCGGCACCACCGGGATATCTTTCAGACCAGCGAAAGGACGGACCCCGCCAGAGCGGCGAGGTCCTGTCCGGGGATCAACGGATCAGGGCGCGGGCCTCGCGGAAGGACAGCAGGCGCTTGCTGTTTTCGTCCCAGAGGTGCAGCCGGGCGTTCTGGATGCTCTCGCGGATCGTCATCCGGTTGCCGGTGGCCAGGTCGGCGTGATCGCGCAGCACGCTGGGCAGGCGGTAGAACGGGATGCGGCTGTGCAGGTGGTGCACATGGTGGATGCCGATATTGGCGCTGAGCCATTGCAGCACCGCCGGCATCACGTAATGCGAGCTGCCGTGCAGCGCGGCGTCATGCAGTTGCCAGTCTTCCTCGGCCTCCCAATGGGTGGTCTCGAACTGGTGCTGGACATAGAACAGCCAGACCCCGGCGGTCGCTGCCAGCAGGGTCGAGGGCAGGAAGATCAGCAGAATCGGCTTCAGCCCGCCGAACCAGAAGATCACGCCGAGCAGCAGGAGAATCGCCGCGTTGGTAGCCATCGCGCTGACCCAGTAGCGGGCGGTGGCCATCAGTCCCAGCGGGATGCGGTTCTGCAGGAAGAAGATATAGCCCGGGCCGAGGCCGAAGAGCACGATCGGATGGCGATAGAGCCGGTATATCAGCCGGTTGAGCGGCGAGAGGTCGCGGTATTCCGCCACCGTGAGGGTGTGGATGTCGCCCATGCCGCGCCGCCCGAGGTTGCCGGCGGTGCTGTGATGGATCGAATGCGAGCGCCGCCAGACGTCATAGGGGGTCAGCGTCAGCACCCCCAGCACCCGCCCCAGCCAGTCGCTGAGCGTGCGGTTGCGGAAGAAGGCGCCATGGCCGCAATCGTGCTGGATGGCAAAGAGCCGCAGCAGAAAGGCGGCATTGACCACCGAGATTGCCAAGGTCAGCCAGTAGCTTACCCCCAACGACCACCAGGCCAGCGCCCACAGAAGGACGAAGGGACCGATGGTCACCGCCAGCTCGAACCAGCTTCTCGCGGTGCTGGGATCTCGGTAGTCCGAGAGGAGTTTGACCCAGTCTCTCGCCTTGCGCGGTTCTGGGGATCGCCGGGGCGATTGGGAAGTTTCGGTCATGCGCCTGCTTGCTCGTTGATTGGCTGGCTTCATAGACGAATAACCGAGTCTTGCAAACGCAAGGTTAATTTACCTGAGCGAAAGCCGGCCGGACCGCGACATCTCCGGCTCACAGCGGGTCGATGTCGCCCTGCGCCCGGGTGGCGTGAAACCGGGCCGCCCACTGCGCGAAACCGCCCTCGGCGATGGCATCGCGCATCCCCTGCATAAGCTCCTGGTAGTAATGCAGGTTGTGCCAGGTCAGCAGCATCGAAGAGATGATCTCCTGGCTGCGGAACACGTGGTGCAGATAGGCGCGAGAATAGGTCCGGCAGGCCGGACAGGTGCAGGTCTCGTCGAGCGGCCGCGGGTCGTCCTGATGACGGGCGTTCTTGATGTTGAGCTGGCCGAGCCTGGTAAAGACCTGACCGGTGCGCCCCGAACGCGACGGCAGCACGCAGTCCATCATGTCGACCCCGCGGGCCACGGCGCCGACGATGTCGTCGGGCTTGCCCACCCCCATCAGGTAGCGCGGCCGGTCCTCGGGCAACTGCCCCGGCGCATAATCGAGACAGCCGAACATCGCCTCCTGCCCCTCGCCCACCGCCAGCCCGCCGATGGCATAGCCGTCAAAGCCGATCTCGCGCAGCGCCTCGGCCGACTGCTGCCGCAGGTCCGGCTCGAGCCCGCCCTGCTGGATGCCGAAGAGCATGTGGCCGGGGCGGTCACCAAAGGCCTCTTTCGAGCGCGCGGCCCAGCGCATCGACAGCTCCATGCTCTCGGCGATGCGGTCGCGGTCGGCGGGCAGCGCCGGGCATTCGTCGAAACACATCACGATGTCGGACCCCAGCAGCCGCTGGATCTCCATCGAGCGTTCCGGGCTGAGCATGTGTTTCGAGCCGTCGATATGGCTCTTGAACGACACCCCCTCCTCTGTGAGCTTGCGCAGCGAGGCCAGGCTCATCACCTGGAACCCGCCCGAGTCGGTCAGGATCGGCCGCTGCCAGTTCATGAAATCGTGCAGACCGCCCAGCCGGTCGATGCGCTCGGCCGTGGGCCGCAGCATCAGGTGGTAGGTGTTGCCCAGCAGAATGTCGGCGCCGGTGGCGCGCACGTTTTCCGGCAGCATCGCCTTGACCGTGGCGGCGGTGCCGACGGGCATGAAGGCGGGGGTGCGGATCTCGCCTCGCGGGGTCGAGATCACCCCGGTACGGGCACGGCCATCGCTGGCCTGCAGGGTAAAGGAGGTCTGTGTCATCCGACCGATCTGCCCTGTTTGGCGGCGTTTGTCGAGAGTCCGGGTTTGACCTGTCAGGCCCTTGGGTTATCTTGCGGATGATGAGCACTCATCCGGCTGACGCCCCCGTTCTTTCCTTGATACATCGCCCTGCACTCGCTACCGCTGCCACCCAAGGTAGCCGGGGGCAGACGACATGAGCGAAGAGATCAAGCTGGGCTGGGAGGAATGGGTGTCGCTGCCCGATCTGGGCCTGCCGGCCCTGCGGGCCAAGGTCGACACCGGGGCACGAACCTCGGCCCTGCACGCCTATGAGATCGAGCGGTTCGGCCCGGCGTCGAAGCCCAAGGTGCGCTTTGCGGTGCATCCGATCCCCGGCCGCGACGACCTGTCGATCCCCTGTTCGGCGGAAATCGTCGACCGCCGCGAGGTGATCTCGTCGAACGGGGATTCGGAAAGCCGCTACGTGATCCGCACCGACATCAAGGTCGCAGAGAAATCCTGGCCGATCGAGATCACTCTGACCGACCGGCGCGGCATGTCGAACCACATGCTGCTGGGCCGGCAGGCGCTGACCGAGGCGGTCACGGTGGTGCCGTCGGAGAAATTCCAGCAGCCCGAACTGAGCTTCGACGTCTATCACTCGACCCGCGTGCGCAAGATGGCGCCGAACCGGGCGCTGCGGGTGGCGGTGCTGTCGCGTGAGGCGAACTATTCGACCGCGCGGCTGGTGGCCGAGGGCGAAGAGCGTGGCCACGTGGTTGAAGTTGTCGACACAACCCGCTGTTACATGGCGATAAATGCCCTGTCTCCGGATGTGTACTACGATGGCAAGCGGCTGCCGCGCTATGATGCGGTGATCCCGCGGATCGGCGCCTCGATCACCAGCTACGGCACCGCCGTGGTGCGCCAGTTCGAGACCATCGGCACCTATTGCATCAACGGTTCGGCCGGCATTACCCAGAGCCGCGACAAGCTTTGTGCCCACCAGTTGATGGCGCGCCACAAGATCGGCATGCCCAACACCGCCTTTGCCGCCAGCCCCAAGGACACCGACGGGCTGATCGGCCTGGTGGGCACGGCGCCGCTGATCGTCAAGCTGCTGGAGAGCACCCAGGGCAAGGGCGTGGTGCTGGCCGAGACCAAGAAGGCGGCGCAATCGGTGATCGACGCGTTTCGCGGTCTGAAGGCCAATTTCCTGGTGCAGGATTTCGTCAAGGAGGCCGCCGGCGAAGACATCCGCTGTCTGGTGGTCGGCGGCAAGGTAGTGGCGGCGATGAAGCGTACCGGGGCTGAGGGCGATTTCCGCTCCAACCTGCACCGCGGCGGCACCGCTCAGGTGGTGCGGATCTCCAAGGCCGAGCGCGAGGCGGCAGTCAAGGCGGCGCGGGTCTTCGGGCTCAAGCTCGCCGGGGTCGACCTGTTGCGCTCCGAGGGCGGACCCAAGGTGCTCGAGGTGAACTCCTCGCCCGGACTCGAGGGGATCGAGAAGGCCAGTGGCAAGAACATCGCAGGGCTGCTCTATGATCACATCGAGACCCATGTACGCCCGCAACCGGTGCGCCGGCGGAAGACGGATTGAAAGCGCAGGTTTAGCGGGCTGCAGGTCTGCCGGTGTGGTGTCGGCGTTTCCGCGGGTAAAACCATGAGTTTTCGCATCTTCGGCGCAGGGGACGTCCTTGCACGATAACAGCGGGCTGCACGCCCGCCGCGCATCGTAATGCCGCAGCCATGCCTAAGGCATGGCACCTCCCCCGGCACGGCGATTTGGCTGCCACATGCGCCACGCACAAATGTGCGACGGAGGTTGCAGGGACAACCTGCCAATACAGCTCCTGTCGGTGCGCCGCACGACGGCCCGACGCCGCGCGGCTCCCATTCTTGCACGAATCGTAAACACGGCCTCCACCAAGCGCCGCCGCTCGCATTCGCCGCACCCCACCCCCTCTGGACCCTGCTTTCCGCATTCCCTATATGTTTGGTAAGAAATCAAACGAGGCCCCCGTGATGAATGACGCCACCGCGCCGATGGAAGGCGCGCCGCTGATCAAGCCTTCGAGCACCGAGCATCCGCTCTATGACAAGATCGTCGAAGCCTGCCGCACGGTCTATGACCCGGAGATCCCGGTGAATATCTACGACCTCGGTCTGGTCTACACGATCGAGATCAGCGACGAGAACAAGGTCATGATCATCATGACCCTCACCGCGCCCGGCTGCCCGGTGGCCGGCGAAATGCCCGGCTGGCTGGTCGACGCGGTCTCGCCGGTCGACGGCGTGCAGGAGGTCGACGTCGATATCACCTGGGATCCGCCCTGGGGCATGGACATGATGAGCGATGAGGCCCGGCTCGAGCTGGGGTTCATGTAGGCCCGCATGGCATCGCAGAAGGACCTGATGCAGGCCGGCGAGCTCTATGACGCCGGCGATGCCGAGCTGGTCGCGGCGCGCAAACGCGCTCAGGCGCTGATGCGTGACTACAACGCCACGATCTACGGCGAGGGCGCAGAGCGCGACGCGATCCTCGACCGACTGCTCGGCAGCCGCGGCGAGGCCTGTGCCCTGCGCGCGCCGCTCTACGTCGATTACGGCTGGAATGTGCACCTCGGGAGCGGCGTGTTCCTGAACTACGGCTGCGTGCTGCTTGACGTCTGTCCGATCACCATCGGCGACATGACACAGATCGGGCCCAACGTGCAGATCCTGACCGCAGATCACCCGCGCGATCCGGCAGTCCGCGACCAGGGGCTGGAATACGGCCGGCCAATCACCATCGGCCGCAATGTCTGGATCGGCGGCGGCGCGATTCTACTGCCGGGCGTCACCATCGGCGATGACGCGGTGATCGGCGCCGGCGCCGTGGTCACCCGCGACGTGGCGCCGGGCCTCACCGTGGGCGGAAATCCCGCCCGCCCGCTTGTTTCGCGACAGAGCCACGCTTAGGTAAGGCGCAAAGGAGTTCCGATCATGTTTGGTATCCCCGGCAAGCAGGCCGTGACCATGACCCCCGCCGCGATCCGCCAGATCGTCAGGCTGATGCAGCAGAAAGGCCATGCCGGCCTGCGCATCGGCGTCAAGAAGGGCGGCTGCGCCGGCATGGAATACACCATGGATTTCGCTGACGAGATCGGCGATCACGACGAGGTGGTCGAACAGGAGGGCGCGCGGGTGATGATTGCCCCGATGGCGCAGATGTTCCTCTTCGGCACCGAGATCGACTACCAGACCTCGCTGCTCGAAAGCGGCTTCAAGTTCAACAACCCCAATGTCGAGGACGCCTGCGGCTGCGGTGAATCGATCAAGTTCAAGGATGTCGAGGAACTCGCCGAAGAGTTCCCCAACGGCGTCCCGAAGCTCTCCTGACAGACTGCCCGCGTCCCGGCCCCCGCGCCGGGACCTCGCCCTGAGGCCTGCGTGAGAGGTCCCGGATCAGGTCCCGGACGGGCGAGGGCCCCGTTCAGATGCCAGTGACCGGCGCGAACCATGCCGCCACGCGACGGTAGCAGGTCAAGTCGCGTCTCCGAGGCAGTCCCTCACTGTGTCCCGATAGTCTCCCGCCACCGTCCCGGCCTCCGCGCAGGGACCTCCACCTGGGCTCCACGCGAGAGGTCCCGGATCAGGTCCGGGACCGGCGCGCCTGCGGGCCCTACCCCTTGTCCTTCAAATGCAGATAGGTCTCGTTGAACCGCTTCGCGAGATGATCGCCGGCGCGGATTACCTGTCCCGAGCCCGGCGGCGCCACGTTCGCATCATGGTTGGGATTGAAGAACATCGGCACCGAGATCCGCTCCTGTTCCGATCCTCTCACCCGGTGCAGCGTCGCCACCACCTGCCCCTCGGTCCACATCTCCAGCATCTCGCCGAAATTGATGATGAAGGTCCCGGGCTCCGCCGCTACCGGCAGCCAGCGCCCATCGCGCGCCTGCACCTCGAGCCCCGGCACCCCATCGGTGGCCAGCAGCGTCAGGCAGCCGTAATCGGTGTGCGGGGCGATGCCGAAATCCTTCTCGCCGGCCCAGTCGGGCCGCTCGGGATAATAGTTGCCGCGCAACAGCGCCATCGGCCGGGTGAACTTGTCGTCGAAGTAGTCCTCTGGCGCCTCGATCGCGCGGGCAATGCCGCGCAGCATGTCGCGCGCCACGAGCAGCGCGTCGCCGTAATAGGCCTGGACGAGGCGCCGGAACCCCTCGGGCCGCTCGGGCCAGAGGTTGTCGGCATAGACCGATAGCCCGCCGGCGCGCAGCGGGTCGTCCGCGGCCAGCTCGTAACCGCAATCGAAGACCTGCTTGTAATCGGGATTGGCGCCGGGATCGACCTGCTCGCTCTGCGCCGCGCCCCAACCGCGGTTCGACCCGGTGCGGGCCATGTCGACGTGACGTTTCTCGACCTCCGGCAGACGAAAGAAATCGCGATAGGCCCCGATCACCGCACGCACCCGGGCGGCGTCGAGCCGGGTGCCGGTCAGGGTGAGAAAGCCGATCTCCTGCGCCGCCACCCGCAGCGCATCAAGCGTCAGCGGATCGCCCGCGCGCAGCGAACAGGCATCGATCCTCGGTATCATCGGCGGTCCTCCCTCTTGCCCCTCGTGTCTCAGAACCCGGCTGCGCCTGCAACCGGGGTTGACCTTTGGCCGGCAGCGGCAATGATGCGCGCCAATCAAACCCAAGGAGTGGTCATGCGCAGAAAACTTGCCGCCGGCAATTGGAAGATGAACGGAACCTCGGCCGAACTTGACCGGCTGGCGACCCTGGCCGAGCGCCACAGCGCGGCCGGCTGCGACGTGCTGATCTGCCCGCCCGCCACGCTCCTGAGCCGCGCCGCCGAAGCGCTCTCGGACAGCCAGATCGCGCTCGGTGGCCAGGATTGCCATACCGCATCTACCGGCGCCCATACCGGCGACACCTCGGCCGAGATGCTCAAGGACGCCGGCGCCAGCCACGTGATCCTCGGCCATTCCGAACGCCGCGCCGATCACGGCGAGAGTGACGCTCTGGTCCGCGCCAAGTCCGAGGCCGCGATCTCTGCCGGCCTCATCGCGGTGATCTGCCTCGGCGAAAGCCTCGAGGAGCGCGAGGCGGGCCAGACCCTCGAGGTCATCGGCACCCAGCTGCAAGGCTCCCTGCCCGACAGCGCCAGTGGCGAGACCGTGGTCATCGCCTACGAGCCGGTCTGGGCGATCGGCACCGGCAAGGTGCCCAGCACCGAGCAGATCGGTGAGGTGCACGACTTCATCCGCGCCCGGCTCGAAGAGCGCTTCGGCGCCGAGACCGGCGGCAGCTTCCGCATCCTCTACGGCGGTTCGGTGAAACCCGGCAACGCCGCCGAGATCTTCGCCGTTTCCAATGTCGACGGCGCACTGGTGGGCGGCGCGAGCCTCAAGCCGCAAGATTTCGGGCCGATCATCGACGCCCTCGCGGCCAGCGCGGGCTGAGGGTTCGGGATGCCTCCGGCGGGAGTTTTCAAGGCAAGATGAACGAGGGAGCGCTCCCCGACAAGCTTCATCTTGCCCGCTAAACTCCCGCCGGAGGCTCCCGCACCCACAAGCAAAGGCGACGCCCGAACGGGAGCGTCGCCTTGCCAGTTTCCAGAGTCAGCGCGCGGAAGCGCACCTTTTGATCAGGCCTAGTTCACCACGATTTCCGGCCCCATGAACGTCGTCGGCAGCCAGGTCGAGAGCCAGGGGATGTAGGTCACCATGATCAGGAAGACGAAGAGCACGGCGAGGAACGGCAGCGCCGCCCGGACGACCCGCATCATCGGCATGCCGGCGACGCCCGAGGTGACAAAGAGGTTGAGGCCCACCGGCGGGGTGATCATGCCGATCTCCATGTTGACCACCATGATGATGCCGAGGTGGATCGGGTCGATGCCGAGTTCGATGGCGATCGGAAACACCAGCGGCGCGACGATCACGATCAGGCCAGAGGGTTCCATGAACTGACCGCCGATCAGCAGGATCACGTTGACGATCACCAGAAACATCACCGCGCCGAACCCCGCCGCCAGCATCGAGCTGGCGATCTGTTGCGGGATCTGCTCGTCGGTCAGCACGTGTTTCAGGATCAGCGCGTTGGCGATGATGAACATCAGCGTCACCGTCAGCTTGCCAGCCTCGAACAGCGTGTCGCGGGTGTCGCGGTGGACAAAGGCCGTGACCAGCGCGATGGGCTTCTGCATCAGCGAGAGGTTGCGCTCGCCCTCGGGTTTTCTCAGTGGCCCCATGTCGCGATAGACGAAGGTGGCGATGAAGAAGGCATAGACCGCCGCCACCGCCGCCGCCTCGGTCGGCGTGAAGATGCCGCCGTAGATGCCGCCGAGGATGATCACGATCAGGAACAGCCCCCAGCCGGCCTCGAGGCCGGAGGTAAAGACCTCGCCCCAGCCTTTCCATTCGCCCTTGGGCAGGTTGCGGATGCGGGCGATGATGTAGATCGTCAGCATCAGCATGAAGCCCGCCATCAGCCCCGGGATCACCCCTGCGAGGAACATCCGGCCAACCGACACATCCGTCGCCGAGGCATAGACCACCATGACGATCGAGGGCGGGATCAGGATCCCCAGCGTGCCCGCCACGGCGATGATGCCAGCGGCGAAATCCTTGGTGTAGCCGACCTCGCGCATGCCGACGATGACGATCGAGCCGATCGCCACCACCGTTGCCGGCGACGATCCCGAGAGCGCGGCGAAGAGCATGCAGGCAAAGACCCCGGCAATTGCCAGACCGCCCGGCAGGTGACCGACCAGCGCGATCGAGAAGCGGATGATCCGCCGCGCCACCCCGCCCGTCGACATGAAGGCCGAGGCGAGGATGAAGAAGGGAATCGCCAGCAGGGTGTAATGCCCCGCCATCGCCTGAAAGAAGGTCTGCGCGATCGAGGCCAGCGAGGTGTCGCTGAGCGCCAGCAGGAAGATGATCGACGACATGCCGAGCGAGACGGCAATCGGCACGCCGATCAGCATCAGTCCGATCACCATGACAAAGAGGAAGACGACTTCCATGGGATTATTCCTCGATATTCATGTGACGGACATCATCGACGGCGTCCTCGGCCTCGTGGCTGACGATCAGCCCCTCGGCGCGGTCGGTGGCAAGACGCACGAAGGCTTGGATGAAGCGAAACAGCAGCAGCGCCGCGCCGATGGGCAGCATGATGTAGGGGATGAAGCGGGGGATCTTCTCATAGGCCTCGCCCTCGTTCATCGCGTCGCCCAGCCAGGCCAGCCAGGCCGGCATCGGGATGTCGTTGACCTCGTACCAGGAGCGAAAGGAGGACCGGCCCATCTCCTCGAGCCCGGTGGGAAACCAGCGGCCGGTGGTCTGCGGCAGGTTGGCAAAATTGGCCCAGTAGTCCCAGGCGCCCTTGAGCAGCAGGAAGGCATAGCCGATGCAGATCACCCCGGCGACCAGCGCCAGCGCCTTGCGCACCGGCCGGTCGAACAGGTTGATCACCGCGTCGACGCCGAGATGCGCCGTCACCTTGACGGCGTAGCTCACCCCGAACAGCACCAGCCAGGCGAACAGGAAGGCGGTCATCTCCAGCCCCCAGATCAGCCCGGTGTTGAAGCCATAGCGCAGCACGACGTTGATGAAGGTGATGATCGTCATGGCGCCGAGGATCAGCGCGATGAAGGTTTCCTCGAGTTCATGGACCATGCGGCCCAGGATCCCCTTGGGTTCGTAATGGGCTGACATGCGCCCGTCCCCTTTTCGTCTGGAAGTGACCGGGGCCGCGCCGGCTGGCGGCGGATGTCCCCGGATACAAGGCGGGCCGGAATCGTGATCCCGGCCCCTGTCCCCCGCTCATTGGCGGCCCCGGCCCGGTTGCCCCGGGACGGGGATCGGCAAGGCCGGATCAGTTCATCATGTTGATGTCCTGGGCGGCGTCGATGTTTTCCTGGCCGACGTCTTCCTTGAACTCTTCCCAGACCGGCTTCATCACGTCGACCCAGGCCTGACGCTGGTCGCCGTCGAGGGTGCGGACCACGCCGCCGGCATCGATGATCGCCTGCTTGGCCTCGGCGTTGACCTTGGCGGATTCGGCGTTGCGGGCCTCGGTGACCTCATCGACGATGGTGCCGAGCTGGTCGCGCACGTCATCGGGCAGGCTGTCCCAGAAATCGACCGAGGTCACCAGCAGGTAATCGATGATGCCGTGGTTGGTCTCGGTGATGCCGTCCTGCACCTCGAAGAACTTCTGGCCGTAGATGTTGGACCAGGTGTTCTCCTGGCCGTCGACCACGCCGGTCTGCAGCGCGCCATAGACCTCGGAAAACGCCATCGGCTGCGGCGAGCCGCCGATCGCCGCCATCTGCGCCTTGAGCACGTCCGACGATTGCACCCGGAACTTCAGGCCCTCGGCGTCTGAGGGTGACATCAGCGGCTTGTTGGCCGACATCTGCTTCATGCCGTTGTGCCAGAACGCCAGCCCCAGCAGACCGCGGCGGGTCATCGATTCCTTCATCGCCTGACCGGTGTCGGAGTTCTGGAAGGCGTCGACGGCGTTGATGTCCTTGAACATGAACGGCAGGTCGAAGATGCGGAACTGCTTGGTGAAACGCTCGAACTTCGAAAGCGAAGGCGCGGCCAGCTGCACGTCGCCATTCAGCATCGCCTCGAGTACCTGGTCATCGTTGTAGAGCGTCGAGTTCGGAAAAACTTCCATGCAGGCCTTGCCGTTCATCTCCTCGTTGACGCGGCTTTCCAGCAGCGAGGCGGCGATGCCCTTGGGGTGTTTGTCGGTATTGGTGACATGGGCGAACTTGATGACGATCTCGCCATCGTCGCAGGCGGCCAGTGCGCCGGTGGTGGCGGTGGCGGTCAGGGCCACGGCGGTGGCGGCGGTTGTCAGGAATGCTTTCATTGGTCTCTCCTCCCAAGAGTTGACGGGTCCGGGGGGTGACCCCGGACCGCTGCCGGTACTAAAGCCCGAGGCGAAAAACCGCTCAAGAGCTTATGAGGCAACATGAGGATCGACCCATAAGCCTCTGATTTTGTGAATTCAGGCCGTCAGAGCGCCGTCTTGCTCGCGCCACCCCGTGCGGAAAACCGCACAGGGTTAGCGGCGGTCAGTGCGGAAATCCGCACAGGCGCGACAGGCTGGCGAATCCCCGCGTGGCCCGCCACTCTGGCCGGATGACAGCCAATCCAGACACCCCGCCCGACCGGTTCGACCGGCTGCTGGGCTTCCTGCAACGGGCCGAGGCTTTGAAGGACACCCTGCGCTCGGCCCGCACCGGCGCTGGCCGGCCAGAGAGCGTGGCGGCGCACAGCTGGTCGCTCTGCCTGCTGGTGCTGCTGCTCGAAGACGAGCTCAAGGGCGTCGACCTGCTTCAGCTCCTGCGGCTCTGCCTTGTGCATGATCTGGGAGAGGCGATCTCGGGCGACGTGCCGGCCATCTACCAGGCTCCCGAGGATGACAAATCCGCCCGCGAGCGCGCCGACCTGCAGGAGCTCTGCGAGGGGTTGCCGGCAGATGTGACCGTCCGGCTTCTGGCGCTCTGGGAGGAATACGACCGTGGCGAGACGCGCGAGGCGGCGCTGGCCAAGGGGTTGGACAAGATCGAGACCATGGTGCAGCACGTCACCGGCGCGCAGGTGCCGGACTTCGATTACTCGTGGAACCTCGGCTACGGCGTCGAGCGGACGGAGCGCACCAAGCTGCTGCGGGCGCTGCGCGGCAAGGTCGATGACATGACCCGCGCCAAGGCCGGGGAAACGCCGCCCTAGCATGGATCGGCGCATGGATCGGGGCTTGGTCCGTTTGCCGGTGACCGCTAGTCTGGGGACCATGACCCCTGACGCCCAGCCCCTGCCCCAATGCCTGCGCGAGCCAGATCGTGCTTCGCCTCCGAAGGCAGGCCGCCCATGACCCACGCCCTGACGCTGCTCTGGCGCGACAACAAGCTGCTTCTGGCCGGCTTTGTGCTGGCGCTGGCGGTGATGGCCTTTTTCGCGATCCGGACCGTGGCCTTCTGGATCTACTGGGCCGATCCGACGCATCGCAACCAGGCGATCGAGCCTTGGATGACCCCGCGCTATGTGGCGCATTCCTGGCATGTGCCGCCGGAGGTGGTGGCCGAGGCGCTCGACCTCCGGCCGGGCAGTGGCCGCATTACCCTGGCCGAGATCGCGGCGCGCGACGGTGTGAGCCTCGAAGAGATCGCCGCGCGGGTGGTCGCCGCAATCGAGGCCGAGCGCGCGGCGCATCGGCTGCTCGGGCCGGGGCCACGCGGATGAGCGATGCACTGTTCGAGCTTGTCGCCACCTATGGAGTCTGGCTGCTGGCGGCGGCCTGTTTCCTGTCGTGCCTGCTGGTGCCGATCCCCTCGTCGCTGCTGATGCTGGCCGGTGGCGCCTTCGTGGCGGCGGGCGACCTGGAGTTTGTGACTGTGTTTGCCTCGGCCTGGCTGGCGGCGGTGGCCGGCGACCAGACCGGCTATGCCATCGGTCGCGGTGGTGCGCCGCTGCTTGACCGGCTGGCAGAGCGACGACCGAACCGGGCCGACCTGATTGCCCGCGCCAGGGCGCTGGTGGCGCGGCGCGGCGGTCTTGGCGTGTTTTTTTCGACTTGGCTGGTGGCGCCGCTGGGGCCTTATGTCAACTTCGTCGCCGGCGCCAGCGGTCTGGGCTGGCTGCGGTTCACCCTCTGGGATGCCGCCGGCGAGGCGATCTGGGCCGGGGGCTATATCGGCCTGGGCTACGGCTTTGCCGACCACCTGGTCTTGGTGGCGGATTTCGCGGCCAATGCCTCGGGGTTCCTGGTGGCGGCGGCGGTGGCGCTGGGCCTTGGCTGGCTGTTGCGCGCGCGGTTGCGCAAGGCCCGCGCACGGGCGCTCTCGACATGAGGCCGCGCGGCCCCCATATCTGAGAGATGCTGAAGTTCACCCCCATCCTGCTCGCCATCCTCTACGCCCTGGCGATGTATCACTTCTCGGCCTGGCGCACGCGCAAGGAGCTTGACGCACGCTCGACCGAACTGGCCGATCCGGCGCTGAAGAAGCTGACCGACCGGATGGCGGCGGCGCTCGACCTGGCGCGGATCCGGGTACATATCTACGAGATCGACCCGGTCAACGGGCTGGCGGCGCCGGACGGGCGGATCTTCATCACCCGCGGCTTCTATCGCAAGTATCGCAACGGCGAGGTGAGTGCCGAGGAAATGGCCAGCGTGATCGCCCATGAGCTGGGCCACGTGGCGCTGGGCCATTCGCGGCGGCGGATGATCGATTTCTCGGGCCAGAATGCGCTGCGCACCGCGCTTGGCATGGTGCTGAGCCGCTTCCTGCCGGGGATCGGGGTGTGGATTGCCGGGGCGCTGACCTCGCTTCTGGCGGCGCGGCTGTCGCGCTCGGATGAATACGAGGCCGATGCCTATGCCGCGGCGCTGCTGACCAAGGCCGGGATCGGCGTCGAGGCGCAGATCAGCCTGTTTCACAAGCTCGACGCGCTGACCGCGAAGCGCGCGGGCGCCGCGCCGGCCTGGCTGATGAGCCATCCGAAGACCGCCGACCGGGTGGCAGCATTGGAGAAGCTCGAGGGACGCTGGCGGTCGTAGGGTGGGTTTGTGAACCCACCTTCGGCGGCGGGACGCACGGGGGCGCGGTGGGTTGGAAACCCACCCTACGGAGGGACATGGCCGCGGCGGGGTGTGTTCGGACAGAGCGATTGGAGGTGGTGGTTTGCAAACCCACCATGCGGTGTACGTGGCGGGATTGTCGTGTGACAGGGCGATTGGTGTGAGAGCGGTGGGTTGCAAACCCACCCTACGCCAGGGCCTTGGCGAGGCGCGGCAGCCGGGCTTTTTTCAGCAGCGGACGCATCTGCCAGTCGTGTTCTGACAGGCTGCGGGCCTTGGCCAGCACCTCTCCTGCCGCCTCGGCCACCAGGTCGGGCTGCGCCTGCCAGATGCCGTGCAGCAACCCGTCGGGATCGAGCCGCGACAGCCCCTCTTCCGCCAGCAGCTGACGCGGGAAATCCTTGGCGTTGAGGGTGCAGATCATGTCGGCCGAGCCGGCGATCGCTGCGGCCAGCACATGCACATCCGCCGGGTCGGGCAACCACAGCCTGTCTTCGAGCGAGGGCTTAAAGGTCACCTCGGCCGCGGGCCAGTCAATCGCAAGCAGCGCGATCTCGCCGCGGGCCTGGGCCTCGCCGCGGGGGCCGATCTTGCGCGCTGCCCGGGCCCATTCCTCGAGGATGCGAGCCGACCAGAGCGGGGTGAAGACGCCCCGCGCCGCCACGCCGAGCAGCATTTCGCGCATCACCGTGGAGTAGATCACGCAGGCGTCGAGCAGGACCTTCATCGTCGGGACTCCGGATCGGGATGGATCAGGGGCTTTGCCCCTGGGCCTGCGGCCTCACCCCAGGAATATTTGACGGCCAGAAGACGCAGGGAACCGCTCACAGCCGATAGAACAGCGCCTTGAGATAGCCCGATTCCGCCAGTTGCGGCATCAGCGGGTGGTCCGGGCCGGCAAAGCCGGTGTGGATCAGCGCGCCCTGGCGCCCGGCGCGGCCGATGCCGCGGGTGCAGGCGGTGCGAAAGGCGGTGAGATCGGCGGCATGCGAGCAGGAACAGAGACCGAGGTAGCCGCCCTCGCGGACCAGCGGCGCCGCCAGACGGGCGATGCGCTCGTAGGCGCGCAAGCCGGCGTCGAGCGCCTGTTTCGAGGGGGCGAAGGCCGGCGGGTCGCAGATCACCACGTCGAAGTGCGCGCCCTCCTCGGCCAGGGCGGTGAGCGTGTCGAAGGCATCGCCCTGGCGCAGGCTGAGCCGGTCGCCGAAGCCCGAGGCCGCCGCGCCGGCCTCGGCCAGTGCCAGCGCCGGGGCCGAGCCATCGACGCAGGTGGCTTTGCCGGCGCCCGCTGCCAGCAACGCGAGGCCGAAGCCGCCGACATGGGAGAAGACGTCGAGGACCTCGGCCCCCGGCGCCGCCAGCCGCGCGGCAAATGCGTGGGTGTCGCGCTGGTCGAAGAACAGCCCGGTCTTCTGGCCGCCGGTGAGATCGGCCATGTAGGTGGCACCGTTCATCGTCACCGGCAGCGGCGCCTCCGGCGCCTGCCCCGCCAGCACGCCGGAGGTGTCGTCGAGCCCCTCGAGCGCGCGGGTGCGGCCGGCGGCATTCTTCAGCACATGGCTGACGCCGCTGACCTCCTGCAGCGCCGCGGTCAGCGCCTCGAGCCGCACCTCGAGCCAGGCGGCATTGGGTTGCAGCACCGCGGTGTCGCCGAACCGGTCGATCACCAGCCCCGGCAGACCGTCGGCCTCGGCATGGACCAGCCGGTAGAACGGCGCCTCGTAGAGCCGCGCGCGCAGTTCCAGGGCCTTGCCGAGGCGGGCGGCGAACCAGGCCTGATCGATCACCTCGCCCGGATCGCGCGACAACACCCGGCCAATGATCTTGGACGTGGGATTGGCCGCCACCAGCGCCAGCGGCGTGCGGTCGGCATCCTCGAGCACTGCCAGCGCGCCGGGCTCGATGTTGCGGGTGCGGCGGTCGGTGACCACCTCGTTGGCAAAGACCCAAGGCGCGCCGTGGCGGATGGCGCGGGCGTTGGCTTTGGGTTTCAGGCGGATCACGGGTAAATCTGTCATGCCCCGCTGATAGGGGCAAATGCGCGCCGAGGAAAGACCCGTCGCCATTCCCCGGGGATGTGCTATCTTCTGCCCGGCACGAGGCTTGCAATCACCGGGACCCGCGGCTAGAAGACAGCAGAAGTTAGCGCTAACAGCCCCGGTGCAGCCGCCGCCGCGATAGGAGCCAGCATGACCCTGAACCCCACCATTGCCGATGTCACCGACCGAATTCGCAAACGCTCCGAGGCGCGCCGCGCCGCCTATCTTGACAAGATGCGCCGCGCCGCCGACGAAGGCCCGCGCCGCGGCCACCTGACCTGCGGCAACCAGGCCCATGCCTATGCCGCGATGGACGACAAGCAGACGCTTGCCACCACCCAGGCGCCCAACCTCGGGATCATCACCGCCTACAACGACATGCTCTCGGCGCATCAGCCGTTCGAGACCTATCCGCAGCTGATCAAGGCCGCTGCCCGGCGCGCCGGCGGCACCGCGCAGGTCTCTGGCGGGGTGCCGGCGATGTGCGATGGGGTGACCCAGGGCCAGGTCGGCATGGAGCTGTCGCTGTTTTCGCGCGACGTGATCGCACTGGCCACCGGTGTCAGCCTCAGCCACAACACCTATGACGCCGCCGTCTACCTCGGCGTCTGCGACAAGATCGTGCCGGGGCTGATCATCGCCGCCGCCACCTTCGGCTATATTCCCGGGCTGTTCATCCCGGCCGGGCCGATGGTCTCGGGCCTGCCGAACGACGAAAAGGCCAAGGTGCGGCAGAAGTTCGCCACCGGCGAGGTTGGCCGTGACGAGCTGATGAAGGCCGAGATGGCCTCGTATCACGGCCCGGGCACCTGCACTTTCTACGGCACCGCCAATACCAACCAGATGCTGATGGAGTTCATGGGGCTGCACCTGCCAGGCACCAGCTTTGTCAACCCCGGCACCGAATTGCGCGATGCGCTGACCGAGGCCGCGACCGAACGCGCGCTGGCGATCACGGCGCTGGGCAATGAATACACCCCGGTCTGCGACGTGCTCGACGAGAAGGCCTTCGTCAACGGCATCGTCGGGCTGATGGCCACCGGCGGCTCGACCAACCTTGTGCTGCACCTGCCGGCAATGGCGCGGGCCGCGGGCGTCGAGCTCGAGCTCGAAGATTTCGACGCGATCTCGAGCGCCGTGCCGCTGATGGCCAAGGTCTATCCCAACGGCCTGGCCGACGTGAACCATTTCCACGCCGCCGGCGGGCTGGGATTCATGATCGGCGACCTGCTGGACTCGGGCCTGCTACATGGTGACACCACCACGGTGATGGGCGGCGGGCTTGCCGCCTATGCCCAGGAGCCCAAGATCAAGGACGGCACACTGGTCTGGGAAGACGGCGCCAAGGTGAGCCAGAACGACAAGATCCTGCGCCCGGTGGGCGAGGCCTTCCAACCGACCGGCGGGCTCAAGCAAATGTACGGCAACCTCGGCCATGGCATGATGAAGGTCTCGGCAGTGGCACCGGAGCGGCACATCATCGAGGCGCCGGCGCGGGTGTTCCATGACCAGGATTCGGTGAAACAGGCCTTCAAGAACGGCGAGTTCACCTCGGACACAGTGATTGTTGTGCGCTTCCAGGGGCCGAAGTCGAACGGCATGCCAGAACTGCACGGCCTGACCCCCACCCTCGCGGTGCTGCAGGACCGTGGTCTCAAGGTGGCGCTGGTCACCGACGGGCGGATGTCGGGCGCCTCCGGCAAGGTGCCCTCGGCGATCCATATCTCGCCCGAGGCCGCCGCCGGCGGTCCGCTGGCCAAGCTGCGCGACGGCGATGTCGTTCGCGTCGATGCCACCAACGGCAGGATCGAGGCGCTGGTCGAGGATTTCGACAGTCGCGAGGCGGTGACCGTCGATCTCTCCGGCAACGGCCATGGCGTCGGACGCGAGCTTTTCGAGGCCTTCCGGCAGAATGTTGGGCTTGCATCCAACGGGGCTGCCGTGGTTGTGTGACCCCTGCTCTTCATCTTGCCAAATAAACTCCCGCCGGAGGCTCCCGCCGCCGGCCACATGCTCAGGAGCCTGAAAGACATGACCCCCCAAGACGCCTCCAAGGAAACCGAAGCCCTCTGTCGCCGCGCGCCGGTTGTCCCGGTGCTCGTGGTCGAGGACGTGGCCCATGCCCGGCCACTGGCCGAGGCTCTGGTGGCCGGCGGCCTGCCCGCGCTCGAGGTCACCTTGCGGACGCCGGCGGCGCTCGACGTGATCCGCGAGATGGCCAAGGTCGAGGGCGGCATCGTCGGCGCCGGCACCCTGCTGACGCCCGAGGACGTGCAGAACGCCAAGGCGGCCGGCGCGCGCTTTGGCGTGACGCCGGGCTGCACCGACCGTCTGCTCGACGCGGTCGAAGCCGCCGATCTGCCGACCCTGCCGGGGGCCGCCACCACCACCGAGGCGCTGCGCCTGCTCGAACGCGGCTATACCGTGCAGAAGTTCTTTCCCGCCGAGGCCAATGGCGGCGCCAAGGCGCTGGGTTCGATCGGCGCGCCGCTGCCGCAGATCAAGTTCTGCCCGACCGGTGGCGTCTCGCTGAAGAATGCACCGGATTACCTGAGCCTGCCCAACGTGCTCTGCTGCGGCGGCAGCTGGGTCGCGCCCAAGAACCTGGTGCAGGCCGGCGACTGGAAGGCGATCGAAGAGCTCGCCCGCGAAGCCGCGGCGCTGGCCCGCAACTGAGCCCTACCGGTCGCGCGACCGCCAGCCGCCGCGGCGGCGCGGTTTCGCGGCCGGCGCGCGGCCCTCGCGCAGCACCTTGGTCATCGGGTGGTCCGGCGCGGCCACCCCGTGACGCGCCAGAAGCGCATCGATGCTCTCACCGACATCGCCCTCTACCGCCAGCGCCCAGTCGAGAAAAATCGACCGGCACTCGCCCTCGGTGATCCCCTCGATCCGGTAGCTCTCGTGGATCAACCCGCGCGGGTCCAATGCATCGCCCTTGGCCATCACGCCTCCTCTGCCCGCTTTAGCGCACCGCTGATCGCCTGGTCCGCCTGATCGCGGTAATCCGCCAGCATGCCGCCGAGATCGCCCAGCGTCTCGGCGCCGCATTCGCGCAGCACGAAACCGGCCCCGCCGCCGGTGAGCTTCTCGGGGTTCAGCGGCCGGTCGCTGAGCAACCGCGAGGCCATTTGCAGCGCGCCCTGCAGGTCATAGGCCTTGGCGATATAGCCTGCCTCGGCCTCTGAGATCACCCCGGCGCGCGCCGCCGCCGAGAGCCCCTCGCCGGTGTCGCGCACCGCGCAGCCGTCAATCAGCGCGCCGGCCTGGGCCAGCAGTTCGATATCCTGCATCCGTCCCGGCCCGATCTTGGCATCGAGCACGCCTTCGGGGGATTTCGCCGCCGCGATCCGCGCCCGCATCTTGGCCACCTCGCGCAGCACCTCGTCGCCAGGGCGTGTGCCCAAGAGGTCACGGCGCAGCGCCTCGACATCGGCGCCCAGGTCCGCCGCCCCGGCCACCGCCCGGGCGCGGGTCAGTGCCAGGTGCTCCCAGACCCAGGCCTCGGTGCGCTGGTAGGTCTCGAAGCTCTGCCAGGAGGTCGCCACCGGGCCTTGGGTGCCGGAGGGGCGCAGCCGCATGTCGACCTCATAAAGCCGCCCCTCAGCCATCGGCGCGGTCATCGCGGTGACCAGCGCCTGGGTCAGCCTTGCGTAATAGGTGCGTGCCGGCAGCGGCCGCCGGCCGTCCGAGGCCTCGACGCCCTCGGCGTCGTAGATCACGATCAGGTCAAGGTCGGAAGCCGAGGTCAGCCGCGCCGCGCCGAGGCTGCCCATGCCCAGCACCACCGCGCCGCGCCCCGGCGGCGCGCCGTGCTTGCGGCCGAACTGGGCCACCACCTCTGGCCAGAGCGCGGCGAGATTGGCGCTGGCGAGATCGGCATATTGGCCGCCCGCCTGCCCGGCATCGATCAGCCCGCGCAGGTGATGCACGCCGATGCGGAAGTGCCATTCCTTGGCCCAGCGGCGGGCAGCGTCGAGCTTGCGCTCGTAGTCGCCCTCGCGCGCCAGCACCTCTGTCAGCTCTTCGGTCAGCGCCGCCTCGCCCGGCCAGTCGGCAAAGAAATCGCCGCCGATCACCGCGTCGAACACGCCGGAGTTGCGCGACAGGTAGCGCGCCAGCGCCGGCGAGGTGCCGGCGATATCGACCAGCAGGTCGATCAGCTGCGGGTTGGCCTCGAAGAGCGAGAACAGCTGCACCCCCGCGGGCAGGCCCGACAGGAAGCCGTCGAAGGCATTGAGCGCATCGTCGGGCCGCTCGGTCTCGGCCAGGCGGCGGAGGATCTCGGGGCGGATGCGGTTGAAAATCTCGACCGCCCGCGGGCTGCGCAGCGCCGCGTAGCTGCGCCAGCGGCTGGTGACGCCGCTGTCGAAATCGACGTTCGGCGCCGGGCCGCCGGTCTCTGGATCGGGGGCAAAGAACCCTTCGGTGCTGTCGTGCACTTCGGTCAACCGCGCCATCAGATCAGATTGCAGCGCGGCGCGGTCGGTGCCCATCATCGCGGCAATCCGGTCAAAGCCCTCGTCGGAATTCGGCAGGGTCTGGGTCTGGGCGTCAGCCACCATCTGCAGCCGGTGCTCGACCTCGCGGTGAAAGCGGTAGTGCTCGGTCAGCTTCCCGGCCAGGTCCGCGGGCAGCCAGTCCTTGTCGGCCAGCACCGCCAGCCCCTCGACGGTGCCGCGCACCCGCAGCTCGGGGTCGCGGCCGCCGGCGATGATCTGCTGGGTCTGGGTGAAGAACTCGATCTCGCGGATGCCGCCGCGGCCGAGCTTCATGTTGTGCCCCGGCAGGGTGATCGGGCCGCCCAGCCCCTTGTGCTCGCGGATCCGGAGCCGCATGTCATGGGCGTCCTGAATGGCGGCGAAATCGAGGTGACGGCGCCAGACGAAGGGGGTCAGAGTCTTGAGAAAGCCCTCGCCGGCGGCGATATCGCCGGCACAGGCACGGGCCTTGATATAGGCCGCGCGTTCCCAGGTGCGGCCGATGCTCTCGTAATAGCGCTCGGCGGCCTCCATGGTCATGCAGACCGGCGTCACCGAGGCATCCGGGCGCAGCCGCAGGTCGGTGCGGAAGACATAGCCCTCGCCGGTCTGATCGTTGAGCATCGCCGCCATCTTGCGGGTGGCGCGGATCAGCGCGGCACGGGCCTCGTGGTAGTCGTCGCGCTCGAACTGGGTTTCGTCGAACAGGCAGATCAGGTCGATGTCCGAGGAGTAGTTGAGCTCCTGCGCGCCCATCTTGCCCATCGCCAGCGCCACCATGCCGGCGCCGGTCTCGGCATCTTCTTCGCTCTTGCCGGGGATCTTGCCGCGGCGCAGTTCATGCCCGACGGTGGCGCGGATCGCCAGGTGGGTGGCGAGATCGGCAAAGCGGGTCAGCGTGCCGGTGACCTCTTCGAGCGACCAGACGCCACCGAGATCGGCCAGACCGGACAGCAGCGCCACCCGCCGCTTGGCCCGGCGCAGCGCCGAGGCAAGCCGGTCGGGCGGTGTCTCGCGCAGGTCGTCAAACAGCGCCGCGAGCGCGGCGTCGGCATCGTCGAAGGCCGGGGCGATCCAGTCCTGCTCTTTCTCGCAGAGCGACTTGAGATAGGGGCTGCAGCCGCCGGTGCCCGCCAGCAGCTCGCCGATGGCCGGGTCGACGTCGGGAAAGAGCGCACGGGTCTCGGCGCCGCGGTCGGGCTCGAAGGCGTGGGGCAAGCGGGTGATGCGGCTGGCGAAAGTCATGGCGCACGTTGTGCATGGGGGTGGGATGGCGTCAAGTGGCGGTGATCGGGGCCCTGTGGCTGTCGGGGCTTTGGGGGCTCTGCCCCCGGCCTGCGGCCTCCCCCGAGGGTATTTGTGAACAGAAGAAGCAGGGGTGGCTTGACCTCGGGGCGGGCGTTCGGTTTTTCGGAGGCAAAGGAGACAGGCATGAGCAAATCGCTGAAACGGGTGGCGCGGGCGCTGGAGGCGGCGGGGATCGAGAGTGCGATCGTCGAGGTGGGACAGGCACGCACCGCGCAGGAGGCAGCCGAGGCGGTGGGCTGCCATCTCGACCAGATCGCCAAATCGATGATCTTTCGCGGCGCGGTGAGCGGCGAGGCGATCCTGTTTCTCACCGCCGGCGGCAACCGGGTGGATGATGGCAAGGCCAGCGCGCTGGCCGGCGAGCCGCTGGGCCGGGCCGATGCGGCGCTGATCCGGGCACAGACCGGCTTTGCCATCGGTGGCGTGGCACCGATCGGCCACCTGAACCCGATCCGGGCCTTTCTGGACCCGCGGCTGCTGGACTTCGACGAAATCTGGGCCGCCGGCGGCACGCCGCGGCATGTCTTTGCCCTGCCCTCGGCGGCTCTCGAACCGCTGACCGGTGCGCAAGCTTCTGATTTCATTGCAGAGTCAAAATAAATGTAAAAAACATTCACATGGAGACTTGCGGGCCGGGGGCGGGCGTCCCATCTGATGTAATGTGAAAGACATTCACATCGAAACCAACAACGGAGAGCCCCGATGACAACCGTCGCAACCGAAGTCCACCCGATCCGGTCCACACAGGGCTGGTTCTCGCGTAGCGAGGCCTGGCTCGACAGTAAGGGCAAAGGCGCCTGGATTGCTGCGATGGTCCTGGGCTTCATCTTCTTCTGGCCAGTTGGCCTCGCCCTTCTCGGCTACATGATCTGGAGCAAACGCATGTTCGGCAAGTCCTGCAAATCTTCCTACCGTACCGGTCGCCACGCGGCGCGCTGGAACGCGATGAAACCCTCTGGCAACAGCGCTTTCGACGCCTACAAGGAAGAGACCCTGCGCCGTCTGCAGGAAGAGCAGGAGAGCTTTGAAGCCTTCCTCGAACGGCTGCGCGCCGCCAAGGACAAGGCCGAGTTCGACCAGTTCATGGACGACCGTGGCCGCGAGGCCGCCAAGGCCCGTGCCGAGGATGATGCCGCGTCGGACCCGCGCCGGGACGCCTGACCCGGCCGCCGCATGAGACCACGACCGGGTGCCCCCCAAAACGCGGGGGCACCTTTCCCAACGGAGGACATGATGCACACCGCCGCCCTGCCCGACCCACAGTACCACCCCGAGTTTTACGCCGACATCGCACCCAAACGCCTGCTGGCCTGGCTGATCGACGTCGGCCTGATTCTCGGCCTGACCCTGATCGCCCTGCCATTCACGGCCTTCATCGGGTTGTTTTTCCTTCCCTTCCTCTATGCTTTCATCGGCTTCATCTACCGGGTGATGACGATCTCAGGCGGATCGGCGACCCTTGGGATGCGGGTGATGTCGGTCGAATTGCGCAGCGCGGAAGGCGCGCGGCTCGACCTTGGCGGCGCCTTCCTGCACACCACGGGTTATTATCTGAGCTGCCTGATGGCCTTGGTCCAGCTGGGCTCGATGGTGCTGATGATCACCTCGGAACGCGGCCAGGGCCTGACCGACATGGTGCTTGGCACCGTGATGGTGAACCGCCGGGCCTGAGCCGGGGCACCGCGCCCGTCCCCCTGACCCACGCAAATCCCCGCCGTCGTCCAAGTCTTGCGCTTGGCGACGGCGGGTTTCGTTGTTATCTTTTTGCCAAGTCAAGGGATCCTCTCATGCGCCACACGCTTCCGCTCGCGCCGCAATTCTACGTGACGGCTCCGCAGCCCTGCCCCTATCTCGAGGGCCGGCTGGAACGGAAGCTGTTCACCGCGCTCCAGGGCGAGAGCGCCGAGAAACTCAACGACAGCCTGTCGAAACAGGGGTTCCGACGGTCGCAGAACGTGCTCTACCGGCCGTCCTGCACCGATTGCGCCGCCTGCATGTCGGCGCGCATCTCGGTCGAGGCCTTTGCTCCGTCAAAGAGCCAGAAGCGCACCCTGAGGCGCAATGACCATCTCGCGCGGCGGGCGACCTCGCCCTGGGCCACCGACGAGCAGTACGACCTGTTCCGCAGCTATCTCGAGAGCCGCCACGCCGAGGGCGGGATGGCCGATATGGATGTCTTTGAATTCGCTGCGATGATCGAGGAAACGCCGATCCGCTCGCGGGTGGTGGAATATACCGACCGGACAGAGGGCAGCCTGACCGCGGTCTGCCTGACCGATGTGCTCGATGACGGGCTCAGCATGGTCTATTCCTTCTACAAGCCCGAACTGCCGCGCCAGAGCCTTGGCACCTACATGATCCTCGATCACATCGAGATCGCGCGCGAGGCCGGGCTGCCTTTTGTCTATCTCGGCTACTGGGTGCCGGGCAGCCCCAAGATGGGCTACAAGGCGAAATTCGCCGGGCTCGAGGTCTATCGCGGCGGGCGCTGGGTGCCGATGCGCGATCCCGATGACTATGACGCCGAGCACCATCCGCTGTCGACCGACCCGATTGCCGAGCAGGTGGCCAATATCTCGTTGCCGGACATCAGCCCCAAGCGGCGCTGAGCTTCCTCAGCTCTTCGACAGACCCCAGTTTCCGGCGTCGATCTCGAAGCACCAGTTGCCGGCCTCGACAAAACCGGTCTCTGCCCCCTCTGCCACCATCCGCCGGATCTCGACCGCGCGGTCGTGCATGTCGAGCAGGGCAAACTCGTTCGGCTCACCGCGCAGCCGGGTCGAGAGCCCGGTGCCGCAGTGCACCTGCAGGGTGGCCGAGCGGTTCTTGCGCGAGACGAAGGGTTCGACCAGCCATTGGTGCAGGTGACCGGTCAGGATCACATGCGGCCCGGCCTCGGCCCAGGCCTCAAGCGCCTGCGGCGCGCCGCGCATCAGCTTCTTGGCGATATCCTCGCCCTGGTGAAACGGATGATGGGCGGCGATCAGCACGATGCGGTGGGCGGCATTGTCGCGGATCAGCCCGGCCACGCGGGCGATCTGCGTGTCATCGACCCGCCCGCCCTGTCGGCTCCAGCGGTCGGTGGTGTCGAGACCGATGACAAGGCAGCCCGGCGTCTCGAGCAGCGGCTCGGTGTCCTTGGCGATCCAGCGGCGATAGGCGCGGCGTGGCCAGCCGAGGCGGGCCGGCAGGTTGAAGAGCGGGATGTCATGGTTGCCCGGCACCGCCATCCAGGGCACCGACAGCCGGTCGACGAAGTCGCGCGCCATTCGGTACTGGCTGGCGCGGGCGCGTTGCACGAAATCGCCGGCAATCACGATATGGTCGGGTGCCGCGGTGTCGAGCGCCGCCAGCAGCGGCGGCACCAGCTCGGGGCTGGCGCGGCCGAAGTGCAGGTCGGAGAGCAGAGCCAGCCGCATCACGCGGCCTGTTCGGCGTCTTGCGGCACCCGGACGGTCAGCGCGCCCTGTCTCAGGCGAAAACGGTAGGGGCCGGGCATCCGCTCCTTCTCGCCGTCATGGGCGATCAGGCGCTTGTTGCGGCGGGTCTCGATGGTGATGTCCGCGCCGGTCAGCAGCACGTAATCGGTGCCCGACCGCGCGCCGCGAAAAAAGATCCGCAACGCCCGCCACAGCAGCTGCAGCCGGCCGACATCGCGGGCCACGAAGAGCGCCAGCTTGCCCTGCTTGATCGCCTCGGCGCCGTCGAGGTCGAACTCGTCAAGCTGGTAGGCGCTGATCGCAACGAAGGCCATCGGCGATTTCAGCTGGTGGGTCTCGCCGTCGACGGTGATCTTCATCTTGAGCGACTGGTAGATGGTGGTCATCGCGACGATCACCGACCAATAGGCCGCCAATCGGCTCCGCCCCCAGTTGCGATAGACGTGCTCGCGCACGCTGAGCACCGAGGCATAGGCGCCGAGGCTGGCGTTGTTGAGGAAAATGCGTCCGTTGACATCGCCGATCGGCACCTGGCGCGAGGCGCCGTTGAGTGCGATCTCCAGCGCCTCGGCGGGATCCTGCGGCAGGTCGAGGCTGCGGGCGAAGTAATTGAAGGTGCCCATCGGCAGGATGCCCAAGGTGACGCCGGTGCCGGCAAGCGCCGAGGCCAGCGCGCCGATGGTGCCGTCGCCGCCGGCGGCAATGATCGGGTCGCAGCCGTCGGCCAGCGCCTTTTCGACGGTCTCGGAGAGTTTCTTCGGCGAAGGGATTTCGCGAATCTCGACCTCGGGATATTTGGCGGCCGCGGCGCGCACCTCGTCGCCCCTGTGGTCGCCCCGCCCGGACGCCGGGTTGAGTATGATGCATGCGCGCATGATGGGTCACTGTCCGTGGTGTCTAGCCTCACAAGGACAATGCGCGAAAAGGGCGACGGTTCCATGGGCTGAAAATTCCCGAAGGTGCGGGCGCGATGCGCGGCGGGCGCTGCCCGCTGTCAACGCGCTTTCACCTGTTGCGACGGTCCAGAGCCGCGCGTCGCAGGGCCGTGGTGCGGCGATCCATCGGCGCTGTATGGCAGTTTATCTCGGCAATGCCCGTAGAACTTCTAAGGGTAGCGCTGGTGGCGGCCAAATCGCCGCGCCTGGGGGCGGCCCGGCGATGCGCGGCGGGCGCTGCCCGCTGTTAACGCGCGCGGACCGATTGCGACGGTTCAGAGCCGCGCATCGCAGGGCCGTGGTGCGGCGACCCATCGGCGCCCTATGGTAGTTTATCTCGGCAATGCCCGTAGAACTTCTGAGGGCAGCGCTGGTGGCGGCCAAATCGCCGCGCCTGGGAGCGGCCCGGCGATGCGCGGCGGGCGCTGCCCGCTGTTAACGCGCTTGGAAAATTCCCCACCGATTCGCGTAGGGTGGGTTTCCAACCCACCGCCAACGGAAAAGGCCGGACCCCCGGCCCGGCCTCCCCGCAACGCTCCGAACCCTAGTTCGGGATCAAATCCGGCACGATGGTCACGATCGCCGGGAAGAACCACAGGATCGCGATCCCCACCACCTGGATCAGCACGAAGGGCAGCACGCCTTGATAGATGTGCCCCGTCGTCACCTCCTTGGGCGCCACCCCGCGCAGATAGAACAGCGCAAAGCCGAAGGGCGGCGTCAGGAACGAGGTCTGCAGGTTGACCGCGATCATGATCGTCACCCACTTGGGGTCAAACGTGCCGCCATAGATCACCGGGCCGACGATCGGGATCACGATGTAGATGATCTCGAGGAAGTCGAGCACGAACCCCAGCACGAAGAGCACCAGCATCACGATCAGGAAGACCTTGAACTCGTTGTCGAAGCTCTGCAGGAACGTCTGGATGTAATGCTCGCCGCCAAAGGAGATCACCACCAGGTTCAAGAGCTGCGAGCCGATCAGGATCGTGAAGACCATCGAGGTCACCTTGGCCGTCTCGCGCACCACCGGGGTCAGCACCCCGCCGGCAAACAGCACCCAGAGCGCATAGAACAGCCCGAAGATGGCAAACAGATAGGCCGCCTGCGCCACCAGATAGGCGATCCAGCTCTCCAGCGCCACATCGGCCAGCCCGATCCGCAGATCGAAGTTCACGCCCACCAGGATCATGATCACCACTGCGAAGGTAGTCCAGATGATCATCCGTCCCGAGCGGTTCTCATCCGCCAGCTTGCGATAGGCCGCCAGCATGATCGCCCCGCCGGCGCCAAGCGCGGCTGCCGGTGTCGGGTTGGTGATGCCGCCGAGGATCGAGCCCAGCACCGCGATGATCAGCACCAGCGGCGGGAAGACCACCCGCAGAAGCTCGTTCTGCGACAGGATCCCCGCGGCATAGCGCACCCCCCAGAGGGTCAGCGCCAAGGGCAGCAGCAGGATCAGGAAGGTCACGCCAGAGCTGGTCAGCGGCGAGATGAAGAGCGCATCGAACAACAGCGCCATCGCCACGCCGACCGCCCCAACCACCAGCGGCAAGGGCTCGGCGGTGGGCGAAACGCCGCGCGCCACGCTGAGCGCCAGCGCCAGCAGCAAAAAGCCCACCGCGACGCCGGTGCCGATCACCGGGCTGTTGGCCAGCTTGGTCTGGCGCAGGGTCTCGCGCTCTTCCTCGCTCAGCTCGCGGGCCTGCTCGACACCGCCGGCCTCGTTGATCGTCTGCTGCTCGGCGATCGCCGCGTCCCAGGCCTCCTGGCCGTGCAGGTCGATCATCGCCGCGCGGCAGTCGGCACCGACATTGGTGCGCAGGCTGGCGGTTTCGCCGGCGTCGGAATAGCTGTCGACGGTCACGTCCTGAGAGCCGATCACGCCGACCTGACCGAGGGCGATCATGCCGACGATCAGCAGCGCCGGCACGCCGAGGAACCAGGTCATGGCCTCGCCACGGGTCACCGGCTCGCCATTGGCGTCGCCCAACTCGACCGCGGGGGCCTTCGAGGGGTTCACCAGCGCGTAGCCAAAGGCATAGAGCCCGTAGAGCCCGGCCAGCAGGATGCCGGGCAGCAGCGCCGCCTGGAACAGGGTGCCGACCGAAACCACCGCGGGCTCGCCCAGATAGGTCAGCGCATCGGTACAGCCGACCAGCGTGGCGCGCTCTTCCTGTGCGGCGGAATAGAGATCGCCCGCAAGGGTGCCGAGCAGGACGATGACGATCGACGGCGGGATGATCTGGCCCAGGGTGCCCGAGGCCGCAATCACCCCGGTGGCGAGCTGCGGTGAATAGCCCGCCCGCAGCATGGTGGGCAGCGACAGGAGCCCCATGGTCACCACCGTCGCGCCGACGATGCCGGTCGAGGCGGCAAGGAAGGCCCCCACCACCACCACCGAGACCGCGAGGCCGCCGGGCAGCGGGCCGAAGACCCGCGCCATGGTGGTCAGCAGGTCATTGGCGATCCGCGACCGTTCCAGTGTGATGCCCATCAGCACGAACATCGCCACCGCCAGCAGGGTCTCGATCGACTGCCCGGCCAGCACGCGCTCGTTCATGCGGTTGACGACAAAGGAAATGTTGCGGTCGAGCGCCACTTCCCAGCCGCGCGGGAAGACCGGTTCGCTGTAGCGTGGCAGATCGGGGTATCGGAAGACCGATATCGAATCCGGCCGCACCCCTTGGGCCACCAGGTCGGAATACATCGCCGAGCCGGTGTCGATCGCCTGGTGCAAGAGCAACCCCGCGCTGTCGAGCGCGGCGATGATGCCGAATGAGATGATGCCGGCGCCGCCGATGGCAAAGGCCACCGGAAAGCCGGAAAGGATGCCCCCGAAGAGGCAGAGGAAGACGATGATCAGGCCGATCTCGACGCCATCAAGTCCGAATAGCATGTGCCCTGCCCCTTAGTGATGTTCTTCGATCGCGTGCACGAGCTCGGCTTCTTCGCTGCCGAGGACGTCACGGTCGAGGTATTTGTGCTCAGACTCGGGCCCTTCGCGCCACTCCAGGAAGGAGCGGTAGAAGAAGGCCCAGGCATGGATGAAGACCAGCCCGGCATAGGCGACGAGCAGGATCTTGAACAGGAAGTAGGCGTCGAACCCGTTGGGCGAAAAGCCGATGGTCTCGACGTTCCAGCGCAGGGCGCGGGCCTTGGCGATCAGCCGGTCGAGCGTGTCGGAGGCCGAGGGTTTCGGCACCACCAGATGCCGCCAGAGGAAATACCAGCCGTACATCCAGGTCAGCACCGCCGCCGGGATCATGAAGATCATGCAGCCGATCATGTCGACGATGCGCTTGGCGCGGAAGGAGATCGAGGAATAGATCAGGTCGACGCGCACATGCCCGCCCTGCACGAAGGTATAGGTGACGCAGAGCGCCACGATCATCGCATTGTAGAGCTTGAGCTCCTCGGCCCACCAGCTGATGTCGCGGGTCAGCACCGAGCCGAAGCCGAGTGCGATCTCGGGCGTCGCGAAGATCCGCTGGTTGAAGACGATGAGGATCTGCTGGATCACCATCAGGATGCCGGCCCAGGCAAAGAACCGGCCGATGCCGTTGGCAAAGCCCTCGAGCGCGATCACCACCCCCCAGAGGAAGCGGTTGGCAAAGATCCCTGCGATGAAGATCACCAGGAACAGCGTGAAGGCGACGAAGAACAGCTCTGTCGAGCCGCCGTAGTAGATGAAGCGCATCAGCGCCGCCTTGTCCTCGGGTGTGTCCAGCCCGCCAGTCCAGCTCATCCACTGTGACCAGTTGACGAGCGCGGTGGCGAGGTTCCAGAACGCCAGCACGAGGTTCTGCAGCGCCCAAACGAGACCGTCCAGCATCTTGCTCCCTTTCGATATCCCCACCTCCGGCCGGACCCGGAGATCCCCGCCGTCGGTACAGCAAGGCCCCCGGCACGGGTGCCGGGGACCTCATTTCAGTTGGGTGTCGGGCCGATCAGCCCAGAACGCGGTCGCGCTGCTGGCGATAGGCGTCGTCAGAGACCGAGGTCCAGCGCGACGATTTCTTCAGCGAGGCGTTGAAGCTTTCGCGGATGCGGGCATAAAGCTCGTCACCCATGTGCTCGTCGAGCGCTTCGCTCGAGGCCTTGCCGAAGGCTTCCCAGACGTCATCGGGGAAGGTCATCAGCTTGGTGCCGCCGGATTGCAGCCGCTCGAGCGCCGCCGCGTTGTTGGCATAGCTCTGCGCCAGCGACCAGTAGTGGGTCGCCTGGGCCGCAATCTCGACGATCTTCTGATCTTCGGCGTCGAGCTCGTTGAAGACGTCGCGGTTGAAGGCACACGACAGCGCCGAGCCGGGCTCGTGGAAGCCGGCGGTGTAGTAGAAGTCGCAGACCTCCTGCAGGCCGAGGCGTTCGTCGGCGAAGGGACCGATCCACTCGGCACCGTCGATCGAGCCCGAGGACAGCGCCTGATAGATCTCGCCGCCCGGCACGTTCTGCACCGAGGCTCCGGCAAGGCCCAGCGCGCGGCCGCCAAGGCCGGGCATGCGGAACTTCAGGCCCTGCAGGTCTTCGGCCGAGTTGATTTCCTTGTTGAACCAGCCGCCCGGCTGCAGGCCGGTGTTGCCCGCGAGGAACGATTTCAGACCGAAGATCTCGCCCAGCTCGTCGTGCAGCTGTTTGCCGCCGTCATGCTCGTACCAGTTGATCAGCTCCTGGGCGGTGCCGCCGAAGGGCACGGCGGTGTAGAAGTAGTAGCCCGGGTGCTGGCCGCCGAAGTAGTAGTCGGCCGAGTGATAGAGGTCGGCCTGGCCGGCAGTCACGGCATCGAACACCTCGAAGGCGCCGACGAGCGTGCCGGCAGGGTTCTTCTGGATGGTCAGGTTCTGCGACATCGCGTTGACGGCGTCGGTGAAATACTGTGCCGCGTCGTCAAAGACGGCAAAGCCCTCCGGCACCGAGGTCACCAGGCGCAGGGTGCGCTTGCCCTGGGCATAGGCCGGCGCGGCCAGGGTCGTGGCCGCGGCCGCGGTGCCGCCGAGTGCGGAATTCTTCAAAAATGAACGACGATCCATTCATACCTCCCATTGGTTTTTTTCTGCCACGTCCCGGCCTGCGGCTGGCGCCGGCCGGGACGTGGCGGATCGTTGGTAACGTGCCGGAGGTTAGCGGCTGAGGCGGGCTGTGGAAATACCCACATTTTCCGGATTCGAAAATTTTTGCACTTGCATCCGAAGGGGTTTGGTTGCAGCGCAGCAAGCGATCTGCTCGCTGCCGCAACGACAGGCAAGTGCTTGTGATCCGGTCATATTTGTCTTGTTAATTGACTGTTAGCGCTGACGCCGCAGCGGCTCGGTCGCCGGTCCCGGATCGGCCGCCGCAGGGGCCCCTCAGCCGCCGCGCGAGGGTGTGCCAGGCCGGGATGAAGTTTGCATTCCTGTCGTCAGAGCCGCCTGCCGGGCAACTTTTGCAAAGAAAACCGGCCAAACAGCGGTTGACCCTCTGGCCGGGCTCACCTAGTGTCGCGCCCACGCACAAGGAAGGTCGCATTCAATGGCACGTCTAGTCGTCGTAGTAGTCAAGTGGCGCATGGGCCGGTAACGGACACCCTGAACGGTACCCCATGCGCCCCCGAAGTTTTCGGGGGTTTTTTTGTGCGCGCAAGCAAGTGGATGACGTCATGAACGGAGCAACAAGATGACACGTCAGATGACCGGAGCAAAGATGGTGGTTCAGGCCCTGAAGGATCAGGGTGTGGACACGGTATTCGGCTATCCGGGCGGGGCGGTGCTGCCGATTTATGACGAGCTGTTCCAGCAGAACGCCATCCGTCACATTCTGGTGCGCCACGAACAGGCGGCAGTGCATGCCGCCGAGGGCTATGCCCGCTCGACCGGCAAGCCCGGCGTGGCGCTGGTGACCTCGGGCCCCGGCGCGACCAACGCGGTGACCGGGCTGACCGATGCGCTGATGGACTCGATCCCGATCGTGGTGCTCACCGGCCAGGTGCCGACCTTCATGATCGGCTCGGATGCCTTTCAGGAGGCCGATACCGTCGGCATCACCCGCCCCTGCACCAAGATGAACTGGCTGGTCAAGGACACCAAGGACCTGGCCTCGCTGATCCACGAGGGCTTTCACGTCGCCACCCAGGGGCGCCCCGGCCCGGTGCTGATCGACATCCCCAAGGACGTGCAGTTCGCCTCCGCCACCTATACCCCGCCGGAAAAGGCCGACCTCGGCCACTACCAGCCGCGGGTGAAGGGCGACATGGAGACCATCACCGAGCTGGTCGAAGCGATCGAGACCGCCGAACGCCCGGTGTTCTACACCGGCGGCGGGGTGATCAACTCCGGCCCCGCCGCCAGCCAGCTGCTGCGCGAACTGGTCGAGGCCACGGGCTTTCCGATCACCTCGACGCTGATGGGCCTCGGCGCCTACCCTGCCTCCGGCAAGGCCTGGCTCGGCATGCTCGGCATGCACGGTCTCTACGAGGCCAATCTGGCGATGCACGGCTGCGACCTGATGATCAACATCGGCGCGCGGTTCGACGACCGGATCACCGGCCGGCTCGATGCCTTCAGCCCGCACAGCCGCAAGGCGCATATCGACATCGATCCCAGCTCGATCAACAAGGTGATCCGCGTCGACATGCCGATCATCGGCGACGTGGGCCATGTGCTCGAAGATATTCTCAAGGTCTGGAAGGCGCGCGGCCGCAAGGTCAACCGCGAGGGGCTGCAGAAATGGTGGGCGTCGATCGAGGATTGGCGCCGGGTCGACTGCCTGAGCTACAAGAACGACGGTCCAGGCATCAAACCGCAATACGCGCTCGAACGGCTCGAGGCGCTGACCAAGGGGCATGACCGCTACATTTGCACCGAGGTCGGCCAGCACCAGATGTGGGCGGCGCAATACCTCGGCTTCGAGGATCCCAACCGCTGGATGACCTCCGGCGGGCTCGGCACCATGGGCTACGGCTTCCCGGCCTCGATCGGCGTTCAGGTGGCGCATCCGAAATCACTGGTGATCAATGTCGCCGGCGAGGCCTCGTGGCTGATGAACATGCAGGAGATGGGCACCGCGGTGCAGTTCGACCTGCCGGTCAAGCAGTTCATCCTCAACAACGAGCGCCTCGGCATGGTGCGCCAGTGGCAGGAATTGCTGCACGGCGAGCGCTATTCGCACTCCTGGTCAGAGGCGCTGCCCGATTTCGTCAAGCTCGCCGAGGCCTTCGGCGCCAAGGGCTTCCTGGTCAAGGACCCGGCCGAGCTCGACGATGCGATCATCGAGATGATCAACCACGACGGGCCGGTGATCTTCGACTGCCTGGTCGAAAAGCACGAGAACTGCTTCCCGATGATCCCGTCGGGCGAGCCGCACAACAAGATGCTGCTGGGCGCAGCCTCGACCAAGGATGCGATCGGCTCCAAGGGCGCGGTGATGGTCTGAGGTCGCCATGTCCGGGGCTCTGCTCCCGGACACCCAAGGTATTTTCAAACGGAAGAAGAGATCATGTCTGCGCTTAAGATCAAAAAAGGCTCATCGAAGCATTCCGCCTACAACCTGCGGCCGAACTTCTCCGACGTGCAGGAACGCCACACGCTGACCCTCATCGTCGACAACGAGCCGGGGGTGCTGGCGCGGGTGATCGGGCTGTTTTCCGGCCGCGGCTACAATATTGAAAGCCTCACCGTGGCCGAGGTCGACCATACCGGTCACCTCAGCCGCATCACCGTGGTCACCACCGGCACGCCGCAGGTGATCGAGCAGATCAAGGCACAGCTCGGCCGTATCGTGCCGGTGCACGAGGTGCATGACCTGACTGTCGAAGGCCCCTCGGTCGAGCGCGAGCTGGCGCTGATCAAGGTCGCCGGCAAGGGTGACGACAGGGTCGAGGCGCTGCGGCTGGCAGATGTGTTCCGCGCGCAGGTGGTGGATTCGACGCTCGAGAGCTTCGTCTTCCAGATCACCGGCGCGCCCGACAAGATCGACGCCTTCGCCGAGCTGATGCGGCCCCTGGGCCTCGTCGAGGTGGCGCGCACCGGCGTCGCAGCGATCAGTCGCGGGCCGCAGTGAGCCGCGACATCCGCTGACCGCGCCGGCCCTGCAGACAGCCGGCACCCGACACGAAAAACGCCGCCGTGACCCCTGGTTCACGGCGGCGTTTCCCTGCGTGCCGCACCCCCACCGTGCGGCCGAGCTCCGGATCAGGCGATGACCTGCGGGGTCGAGAGCGACTGGGCCCAGTCGCGCGCCCGCGGAAAGGGCACGACATTGCTGTTGCTCTTGCTGCTGCCAGCCTCTGTGCCCGCAGACGCGGCACCGGCGGAATTGGCGCAGCGGCCCAGCTTGGCGACAAGCTCCGGCGCATGATCCTGCACCAGCAGCGTCGGGTTGGTCACCCGGCGGAACTGCGGCTCCTCGCGCAGCTCAAATTCGATCAGATCGCCGGCATCCAGCGCCACGCCAGACAACGCGGTATCCTGCGGTTCAAGGTAGAAGGCCAGATTGCCCTGATCCTCGCACCAGACCACCGCTTTCTGGTCGTCAGGATTGGCCCAAAGCACCACCCCGCACATGCGTCCAAGTGACATCGCGTTCACCTTTATTGCGTCTCGTTGCTGTCAAATGTGGCACAAATTTCAGTCTTGCGAATGTCCGGAGAGGGTCAGGAACTCTTGTAATTTGTGCCAGCTTGGGTCAGGTTTGAAGCTAATCCGCGTCGCCTGACGCGAAGCAGCATCATTTCCATGGTCTCCCGCCCGGATTCGTGAATTTCTTCCGTGATTTGCACCGTAAAAGACCGCCTCACACGCCGCGAGACTTCAGACTTTGCCCAACCCTGCCACAACACAGTCCCGATCCACCGCTTCGCCTGCCGAACTGCGCGCCATGTTCGGCGCAAACCTCAAGCATCTGTGCCGCGACGCGCCGTCGATTTCCGCCCTGTGCCGCGATCTTGGCATCAATCGCACCCAGTTCAACCGTTACCTGAGCGGAGAGAGCTTTCCTCGCCCGGACGTGCTGCATCGGATCTGCACCTTCTTTGACGTTGATGCGCGTATATTGCTCGAGCCGGTGGAACAAATTGCAACAACCTCGGGCTTCGTGATGCACCACCCGGAACTGGCCGGGTTTCTCGGCCCGGAGGTGACCCAGATCGGCCAGGATTTGCTGCCCGACGGCTTCTACCGGTTCATCCGCCGCTCTTTCATGGACGAGCAGAAATTCGTCGAGGCGCTGGTCTATGTCTACCGGCTCGGCGACTTCTGCTTTGTGCGCGGGCATGAGGCGCGCGAGGCGATGTCGCGCGTCGGCCTGCCGGAAAGCCCGCGGGGCCGCGAGTTCGGCGGCTTCTTCTATCGTCAGGATCGCGGTGTGGCGGCGCTGGTGGCGCGGCGCGGGGCGACCAGCGGCTCGTTCACCTTCCTGCACCGGGTGCCCTCGCTCGAGAACCGCACCTGGACCGGCTTTACCGCCCGCATCACCCATGAGAGCGAGAACAGCCACCGCATGGCGCGCATCGTCTGGGAGCATCTCGGCCGCGGCATGTCGAGCGCGCTCAAGGTCGGGCGCGGCGCCGGTTTCCGCACCTTCAGCCAGCTCACCGAGAGCGACCAGGCGCTGCTGCGCCCGGACAAGCCCTTTGCCTGATCGGGCCTCGCTGGCCTAGCTGTCGGTGCCGTCGGGCAGCAGCACCCGGCTCACCGGTACGAAGGCCACCCGGCTGGCGCGGTCCTGCAGACCCCAGATCAGCAGCGCAGAGATCGTCTCCGGGCGCAGCCGGCCGAGCATGATCACCGCCCCCTCCTGCCCCGCCTTGAAGGCCGCCTGGTCGAGGAAGCGGCGGATCACCGTCGCGCTCTGCCCCTTGCTGTCGAAATCGCGGAACAGCACCGCCGCGGGCACCCCGGCGCGGGCGGCGATTGCCTGCGCGGTGTTGAGCCCCTGCGGGTAGAGCACCAGCCCGTGGCCGCTGTCGGCAAGAATATCGGCGACCTGGTCCGAGACCGCGCGGCTGGCCTGCAGCCCGCCGGCATCGCCTTCGAGCACCGCCACCGCTTCGGGCACCGCCGAGAGCGCCGAGGCCAGCGAGACCTCGGCATCCTGCGGCTGCGCGCCCTGCGGCAGGTTGGCCAGCGCCATCACCTCAAAGCCGGCGTCGCGATAGGCGCGCATCGCCGCCGCCGCGCCCGCCCAGCCGGTATCGACGGCAAAGGTGATCGGATAGGGAAAGGACTCCAGCGCCTCCAGCCCCATCGGCGTGTTGCCGTCGTCGATCAGCACGATCGACATCAGCGGCTTGTCGGCCTCGACATCGGTTCTTTCGGCAAAGCGCTCGACCGGGCGGCGCCGCACGTCCTCCGCCTCTGGCTCGGCGGCAAGCGAGGGCAGCCGGCCGGTGGTCACGCCGCTGGCGCGGTCGGTCAGCGTGCGGGCCGGCGTGCCGATGCTGGGCCGCCCGTCGCCGTCGCTGTCGCGGTCGATCAGCGAGGAGACCTGCGGCCGCTCCTCCGCCTGTGGGGCCTCCTCCTCGGGGAGCGCCGCGACCTCGGTTTGCGGCGGGGCGGCGGTTTCTACCTCAGGGGCCTCGTCTGCCGGGGGCTCGGCCATCTCGACCTCAGGCGTGACGGGCTCCAGCGGCACGTCGGTCTCTACTTCAGGGCCCACATCTGCCGGGGTCTCCGCGGTCTCTACCTCAGGCGCGACCGGCTCACGCGGCGCATCGGTTTCGACCTCGGGGGCCACATCCGCCGGGGTCTCGGCGGTCTCCACCTCTGGCGTGACAGGCTCACGCGGTGACGCGGTCTCGACCTCGGGGGCCACATCCGCCGGGGTCTCGGCGGTCTCGACCTCTGGCGCGACAGGCTCACGCGGCGACGCGGTCTCTACCTCGGGGGCAACATCTGTCGGGGTTTCGGCGGTCTCCACCTCAGGCGCAGCAGCCTCGGTCACCGGTGTTGCAACCGGCGCGGACGGCTGTTCCGGCACCTCCACCACGCTCGGCGGCTCCTGCGCGCCGCTGGGCTGCTGCGGCGCCTCGGCGATCCGCGGCGCCTCGGCCTCGGCAGAGGGAACCGCCGGCGGCTCAGTCGACAGGCTGCCGTCTGGCGTCTCGGCGGCGGGCGGCGTTTCGGCGGCCTCTGGCACAGCGGCGCTGGTGCCGGCGCTCACCCCGGCGTCTCCCGCGGGCTCAGCCTCGGTGCGCTCCGGGTCCTCCTCCGCGGCGCTGACCGGGGCTTCGGCCCGCGGCACGACGGGGGTGTCTTCGACCTCTGGCGCAACCGCGCCCATCTGCGGCGCGGCCTCCTCGACCAGCGGCGCCGGCGGCTGCACCGGGTTGTTCGAGATCGACAGCTCGTCGGCCTCGGGCTGCGCCGGCTGCGGCGCGGGTGCGCCGGGTTGCAGGGGCGGATCGCTCTGCGCCACCACCTGCTGCGCCTCTTCGCCCGCCTCCCCCGCGGGCACCGGGCCGAGACCCGCCACCGCGCCGGTCTCCGGCCGCTCGGCCGAGCGCGTATCGACGGCTGCGGCCGGCTCCGATCCGGAATAAGGCTCGGGAATGCCCGGCGACGGGGCCTGGGGCGAGACGCCATCGCCTGTGCCCGCGCGGGGCAGCGCATCGGGTTCGGCGGCCGGCGGCGGCGCGCTGGTCACCGGGACGACGGCCTCGGTCACCTGCGGGCTTGGCGACAGCACCGGCCCCATCAGCACCGAGATGGTCCCTGCCCCGATCCCCGCCACGACGACGCCGGCGAGCGCTCCCGCCACGAAATTATGTGCCATGACTGCTACTCCTCGAACCCGGACCGCGTCTCTTTTTCACCGGGCGCGGCCCTGCGCAAGCCCCCTCCGCCCCTTGACGCTGGCGGCCAAGCCTGAACATGTATACCCCGATCCTTATACTGCGGTGAAGGCCTGCCTTCCCAGCCCCTAACGGCAAAGTTCATCCCATGCTGCTGCTCATCGATAATTACGACAGTTTCACCTACAATCTGGTCCATTATCTGGGCGAACTGGGCACCGAGGTGCAAGTGCATCGCAATGACGCGCTCGACGTGCAGCAGGCGATGGCGCTCAACCCCGCAGGCATCCTGCTCTCGCCAGGGCCCTGCGATCCCGACCAGGCCGGCATCTGCCTCGCGCTGGTCGCGGCCGCGGCAGAGACCGGCCTTCCGCTGATGGGCGTCTGCCTCGGGCACCAGTCGATCGGCCAGGCCTTTGGCGGCAAGGTGGTGCGCTGCCACGAGATCGTGCACGGCAAGATGGGCCGGATGCACCATACCGGCAAAGGCGTCTTCGCCGGCCTGCCCACGCCCTTCGACGCCACCCGCTACCATTCGCTGGTGGTCGAACGCGAAAGCCTGCCAGACTGTCTCGAAGTCACGGCCGAGCTCGAAGATGGCACCATCATGGGGCTGCAGCACAAGACCCTACCGATCCACGGGGTGCAGTTCCACCCGGAATCGATCCGCTCGGAACATGGCCACGCGCTGCTGCGCAACTTCACCGACCTGATGAAGGTGCCGGCATGAGCGATCGCCTGAAGCCGCTGATCGGTGCTGCCGCCGACCGCCCGCTGACCCGCCAGGAGGCCGAGGACGCCTTCGACATCCTGTTCGCGGGCGAGGCCACGCCGAGCCAGATCGGCGGGCTTCTGATGGCGCTGCGCACCCGCGGCGAGACGGTCGAGGAATATGCCGCCGCCGCCTCGGTGATGCGTGGCAAGTGCCACCCGGTCAAGGCGCCGGTGGGGGCGATGGACATCGTCGGCACCGGCGGCGACGGCAAGGGCACGCTCAATATCTCGACCGCCACCGCCTTCGTGGTGGCCGGCGCCGGGGTGCCGGTGGCCAAGCACGGCAACCGCAACCTGTCGTCGAAGTCCGGCGCGGCGGATGCGCTGACCCAGATGGGCGTGAACGTCATGGTCGGGCCAGAGGTGGCCGAACGCGCCCTGGCCGAGACCGGCATCTGCTTCATGATGGCGCCGATGCACCACCCCGCCATTGCCCATGTCATGCCCACAAGGCAAGAGCTCGGCACCCGGACGATCTTCAACATCCTCGGGCCGCTGACCAACCCGGCCGGGGTCAGGCGACAGCTCACCGGCGCGTTTTCCCGCGATCTGATCCGGCCGATGGCCGAGACCCTGCTCGCCCTGGGCTCCGAGCGCGCCTGGCTGGTACACGGTTCCGACGGCACCGACGAGCTGTCGATCGCCGGCGTCAGCTGGGTCGCCGCCCTCGAGAACGGCGCGGTCGCCGACCGCGAGATCCACCCCGAGGACGCCGGCCTGCCGGAACATCCCTTCGAGGCAATCCTCGGCGGCGCGCCCGAGGCCAATGGCCGCGCCTTCGCCGCACTGCTCGACGGCGAGCTCTCGGCCTATCGCGACGCGGTGCTGCTCAATGCCGCCGCGGCGCTGGTGGTGGCCGAGACGGCGCCCGACCTGAAAACCGGCGTCGAACTGGCCGCGCAATCGATCGACAGCGGTGCCGCCAAGGCCCGGATCATCGCGCTGGCCCAGGCCACCCAGGGCCCATGAGCCGCCCTGACGACCTGCCCGAGCAAACGTCGCGCCAAGCATCGGAGCAAGGGTCCAAGCAGGGGCGCGGCCCGGTGCCCGTCCGATCGTCTGGCCAAGCTCAGGACCACTCGACGGGCCAGCCATCAGACCAAGGCACCAACCCAGCGCGTGGCTATTCGCCGGTCCGAGTGTCTGGCCACTCTCCGGACCACAGGCCCGGCAACACGCCGAACCAGACCTCGGACAATGCGCGCGACAACCAGTCCTCATCCAGACCCGAGACTGAATCAGAACTCAGCGCCCACCCACTGACCGGGTGGCACGTGCCTCAGGCCTGGTCTCACCTGCCGTTCTTTGCCCGGTCATGGCCTTCGGTCCAACAGGCATTGCAGTCCGACCCGCGCGTCATCCTGCCCCCGGCATCGCAGACCTTCGCAGCCCTCGAGGCCTGCCCGCCGGACAAGGTCCGGGTGTTGATCCTGGGGCAGGATCCCTATCCGACGCCCGGCCATGCCCATGGGCTTGCCTTCTCGGTCGAGCCCGATGTCGCGCCGTTGCCCCGTTCGCTGCGCAACATCTATACCGAGATGGCGGCGGACCTCGGCCAATGCCCCGCCAACGGCGACCTGCGTTTCTGGACCGACCAGGGCGTCCTGCTGCTCAACACAGCGCTCAGCGTGCCGACGGGCGAGGCCGGCGGCCACCTCAAGCTCGGCTGGTCCGACTTGACCACCGACATCCTGGCCGAGCTCGACCGATCGCCCCGCGCCCTTCTGCTCTGGGGCAAGCCGGCGCAAAAGCTTGGCGCCCGGCTGACCCATCCGCAACACCTCCGCATCGAGACCGCGCATCCCTCGCCGCTCTCGGCCCGGCGTGGATTTTTCGGCTCGCGGCCCTTTAGTCGGGTCAACGAGTGGCTTAAGAAGCAAGGCACCCCCGCGATAGACTGGACAGGCAGATGACCCAGACCGTTCTCGACAAGATCAAGGCCTACAAGCTCGAAGAAATTGCCGCCGACAAGGCCACGACCCCGCGTTCTGCCGTCGAAGACGCCGCCCGCGCCGCCGGCCCGACGCGCGGTTTCGCCGAGGCTTTGCGACACGCCTCACGCACCGGCTATGGGTTGATCGCCGAGGTCAAGAAAGCGTCGCCGTCAAAGGGACTGATCCGCGCCGATTTCGATCCCGCGGCGCTTGCCCGAGCCTATGAGACCGGCGGCGCAACCTGTTTGTCCGTATTGACCGATACCCCCTCCTTTCAAGGCGCCAAGAGTTTCCTCACCGAAGCCCGCAACGCCACCAGCTTGCCGGCACTTCGTAAAGATTTCCTTTACGACACCTATCAAGTCGTCGAAGCTCGCGCGCTTGGGGCCGATTGCATCCTGATCATCATGGCCAGCGTCTCCGATGCGCAGGCGCAAGAGCTTGAGGACGCGGCCATGTCCTGGCACATGGATGTGCTTATAGAGGTACATGACGGCGCCGAGCTCGAGCGCGCACTTTCACTGAAGTCGCCCCTGCTCGGCGTAAACAACCGCAATCTCAAGACCTTCGAGACCACTCTTGAGACCACGCGCGAGCTCTCGAAGCGTATTCCCGAGGATCGGATCCTTGTCTCCGAAAGCGGTCTCACCAGCCCGGCAGATCTCGCCGACATGGCCAGCTACGGCGCCCGCACCTTTCTTATCGGCGAGAGCCTGATGCGGCAGCATGACGTCGCCGCTGCCACCCGCAGCCTCTTGGCCACCCCGGTGCCCGCCCATGGCTGACCTCACGCACTTCGACGCCAAGGGTGACGCCCATATGGTCGATGTCTCTGAGAAGGCGGTCACTTCACGCATCGCCACCGCCGAAGGTCACATCAAGATGTCGCGCGAAACCTTTGATATCATTATGGAAGGTCGCGCGAAGAAAGGTGACGTCATCTCGGTGGCACGGCTTGCCGGGATCATGGGCGCCAAGCAGACGTCAGCGCTCATTCCGTTATGTCATCCTCTTCCGATCGCCAAGGTTGCCGTTGACCTGACGCCGGATGCGGACCTCCCTGGTCTGCGGCTGACCGCGACGGTCAAGACCACCGGCCAGACCGGGGTTGAAATGGAGGCGCTGACAGCCGTGTCGGTCACTGCCCTCACGGTCTATGACATGGCCAAGGCAGTGGACAAGTCGATGGAGATCGGCGGCATTCGCGTGACCTTGAAAGACGGCGGAAAATCAGGACGTTACGAAGCGAAATGATAGCGATTTCCGAGGCTCTCGATCACCTGTTCGCGCTTGCGCCCAGCCTGTCCACCGAAGAACTGTCGCTGTTGCAAGCCTCTGGGAGAGTTCTCGCGAAAGACGCAGTGTCCACCCGCGATCAGCCTCCCTTCGCCGCCTCTGCCATGGATGGGTATGCGATTGCAGCCGCCGAGGCGCGGCCCGGCGCGCGCTTCGCTGTTATCGGCGAATCCGCTGCCGGTCATCGCTTTGACGGCGCAGTCAGTTCTGGTCAGGCTGTGCGCATCTTCACCGGGGCACCGGTCCCCGTCGGCGCCGATCGAGTGATCATTCAGGAGGATGTCGTGCGGCAGAACGACATGATCCAGCTTCGTGACAATCTCGACAGCGGCATGCATATCCGACCGGCCGCCGGAGACTTCAAAGCCGGTTCACGCCTCAAGGCGCCGCGCCGACTGAGACCCGAAGACATCGCGCTGCTGGCATCAATGAACGTGGCGAAAGTCACAGTTGCACGACAGCCAAACGTGGCGCTCATCTCGACCGGCGACGAACTTGTCATGCCGGGCGAGACACCCGGACCGGATCAGATTATCGCCTCGAATACGCTCGGACTACATGCGCTTCTGCGCAATCTTGGCGCGGCACCCCGGCTTCTGCCGATTGCCAGCGACACCAGGACATCGCTTGCCCAGACACTCGACCTTGCTGCCGACGCCGATTTGATCGTCACCATCGGCGGGGCAAGCGTGGGCGATCATGACCTCGTGGCCGAAGTCACGGCCGAACGCGGCATGGAGCGCGCGTTCTACAAGGTTGCCATGCGCCCGGGCAAGCCCCTGATGGCGGGACGTCTAGGCGCGGCCATGATGCTTGGCCTGCCGGGCAATCCGGTGTCGGCCATGGTCTGCGGCCATGTCTTTCTCGCTCCGGTCATCCGCGCCATGACCGGCCTTCCGGCGCAGGCCGCCCCCCGCGCAGCAGCACCGCTGGCCATCGACATTGCCGCAAATGGCCCGCGCGAGCATTACATGCGTGCCAGGCTGGCCCCTGACGGCATCGCGCCCTTCGCCGCCCAGGATTCCGCCCTCCTTCACGTTCTCTCGCAAGCCAACGCACTTCTGGTCCGTCCGCCCAGAGACAGGGCGCGCAAAGCCGGCGAGATGATGGAGTATATTTCACTAGGAAGTTAAGAAATTCTTAGTCGCTTCAAACGATTTTAGCAGTATTCTCCGCAGTTTATCGACGGGACCGTTGACACAAAACGGGAACATGCGTAGAACAAAAGGCAATCACATCACGTTGAAGGGCGAGAGACATGCTGACGAAGAAGCAACTGGACTTGCTGGATTTCATTAACAGGCGCATTCAAAGTGACGGTATTCCGCCCTCCTTCGACGAGATGAAAGAGGCGCTCGACCTTCGGTCGAAATCCGGCATCCACCGGTTGATCACCGCGCTCGAGGAACGTGGGTTCATCCGGCGGCTCGCGCACAAGGCACGTGCGCTGGAAATCGTCAAATTGCCCGAATCCCTCGGTGGTGCCCCGACCGCGGCGACACAGGGCTTTCCGCCGCAGGTGATCGATGGCGGCAGGCCGGGTCCACGGGGCGCGCAGGGCGGTTCGATGCATGTGACCGAACTGCCGGTGATGGGCAAGATCGCGGCCGGCGTACCGATCGAAGCGATCAGCCACGCGTCGCACTCCGTTGCAGTGCCCGGCCAGATGCTGCGGCATGGGTCGGAGCACTACGCGCTTGAGGTTCAAGGTGATTCCATGATCGACGCCGGAATTAACGATGGCGATGTCGTGGTAATCCGGGAAACCGACATTGCCGATAACGGGGATATCGTGGTCGCGCTGATCGAGGGTCAGGAGGCGACGCTGAAGCGTTATCGTCGCGCCGGCGGCGGTGCAATTGAGCTTGAGGCCGCCAATCCGGCGTATGAAACCCGCGTCGTGCCCGAGAACAAGCTGCGAGTGCAGGGCCGGCTCGTCGGATTGATCCGGACCTATTGAGTTTAGGGAGTCCACAGGCGTCGGCCGCTGCGCTCTGCCACTGTGGTCACCACGGGAGTACCATCGACAAACGCGAGCGCCAGCGCTCCGGAGTCGCGGAGGTTTTCTGGCGTAAAGATGAGACAGTCGTCAGGCAGAAGGCCCGGTGTGTTAAAAACCACCACATCCGCACCGGCGCAGCCTGGAAAGTCAGCCCGGGCGCGTTTCCCGGAGATATGCCAAAGGGTGCCGCCGCCCGGCAATCTGGCCATGGCCCGCCCGCTCTGCACGTCCCAGCCTGAGACACTTGGCCAGCGACCGGCAGCGCCAACCTGGTCGGTTCCGTCGCCGTCGTTCTCAAGCCAGACCTGAGCAACGAAACCGGCGCCGCGCGGTCGGCTCAACGCCCGTCCCTCGGCGGACAGGAGTCCGACGAGGCTGCCGGTATCGTCGATCAGCACGTCCGGTCTCTCGGTGTCAGCCCAAAGCGACAGGGCGGCAACGATCGGCAGGGCCCCCAACGCGGCGAGACGACCGCGCCAGAGCATGGCGACGAGGCTGCCTCCCGCCATGAGCGGTAGAACCCAGGGCCCCGGCGCCGTCACATGGCGCAGCGCGCCGTCCCAGCCTGAGATCTCGTGCGCTACGGTCAGGACCCAGGCAAGTCCCCGGCCGAGGAGCCAGAGTGCCGGACCCTCTAGGCCAAGGGGGGCGAGGCAGGCGGCGACCACTGCCGAGGGCATCACCAACACGCCCATCAGCGGGACGGTAGAGAGGTTTGCCAACAGCCCCCATTGGGCAATGCGGTTGAAATGGGCGGCGGCGACCGGCGCGGTGGCAAACCCCGCCACCGCCGAGGACAACATGACCGCGACCACGGCCCAGAGCCAGCGCGGCATCACCTGCGGGGCGCCGCGCAGCCGTGAAAATACCGCGACCAGGGCGGTCGTCGCGGCAAAGGACATCTGGAACCCGGGACCAAGCAAGGCCTCGGGCCGCAGGATGAGCACGATCATCGCCGCCACTGCCACCGCCCTCAGGCTGATCGCCCGTCGGTCGAGCAGAATCGCCACCAGGGCCACCGCCACCATGACAAAGGCGCGCTCGGTCGCGACATTGCCGCCCGACAGCGCGAGATACCCGGCGGAGGACAAAAGCGCAGTGACGGCCGCGATCTTGCGAACCGGCACGCGCAACGCCAGCGGCGGCACCATGACCAGCGCCAGCCGGACCGCACCGAAGACAAAGCTCGCCAGAAGCCCCATATGCAGGCCGGAGATGGCCAGCAGATGCGCCAGGTTGGTGTCGCGCAGCGCCTGCTTGGTGGCTTCTCCCATATGCGAGCGGTCGCCGGTGGTGATCGCGGCGGCGAAGGCGCCGACCTCGCCGGGCAGCGCCGCCTGCACCGCGCCTGACAACCGCATGCGCAGGGCAAACACCGGTTGATCGCCATCAGGCAGAGCGCTGGCCAGAAGCGGTACACGGGCATAGCCCACCGCACCGATCTTGAGAAACCAGGCATGGCGGCGGAAGTCGAACCCACCGGGCTCGACCGGGCCCTGCGGCGGCGACAGGTGGCCGGTGGTCATCACCCGCAGGCCCGGCTCCAGTGTGGTGCCCGGCGGGCCGTGCAGGGAAATGCGCACCCGTTCGGGCGTGTCGCGCACCCGGCGCAGGCGCACCTCGTCGAGCGTCAGCCGCAAGGCGCCCGAGGCAGAGCGGTCAATTCCGATGACCCGCCCCTCGATCGGGCCGTAGTAGCGGAAATCCAGCACCGGCGCCGCCACCATTTGGGCCCGCGCGCCGGCCAGAACCACCCCTGCCGCGAGCAGACCAAGCGCCACGAGGCCGGGCCCGAGCAGAGGCCCGGCCCGCCAGGCCGCGAGAAAGGCGCCTGTCGCCGAGAGACCCAGCAGGACGAGCAGCCAGGACGCCGGCTCTTGCCGCAGGCCAAAGTAGACCCCGATGCCAAGGCCCAGCATCACCGGCGACCAGGGCATCAGCGCGCCCCGCTGGGCGAGGATCACCTGTCCGACTGCGTGCCACATCCTCATGCTTGTTCCCGCCCGCTGCGGAGGGTAATCAGGCCCCAAGCTATCCCGCCATGGTTATCGAAAGGTTAACGGCCCCCATGTCCGACGTCTCTCCGGTGGTGACCCGTTTCGCCCCCTCGCCCACAGGTTTCCTTCACATCGGCGGCGCCCGCACCGCGCTGTTCAACTGGCTCTATGCCCGCGGCCGCGGCGGCAAGTTTCTGCTGCGGATCGAGGATACCGACCGCGCGCGGTCGACGAAGGAAGCCACCGATGCGATCCTGCGCGGGCTTGACTGGCTGGGTCTCGACCACGACGGCGAGGTGATCAGCCAGAACGCCCGCGCCGACCGCCATGCCGAAGTGGCGCATCAGCTGCTGGCCGAGGGCAAGGCCTACAAGTGCTTCTCGTCGCAGGACGAGATCGCCGCCTTCCGCGAGGCGGCCAAGGCCGAGGGCAAGTCCACCCTGTTCCGCTCGCCATGGCGCGAGGCCGATCCGGCGGGCCACCCCGATGCGCCCTACGTCGTGCGCATCAAGGCACCGCAGGACGGCACCACGGTGATCCGCGATCAGGTGCAGGGCGACGTCACCATCCGCAACGATCAACTGGATGACATGGTGCTGCTGCGCTCAGACGGCACGCCGGTCTACATGCTGGCGGTGGTGGTCGACGATCACGACATGGGGGTCACCCATGCGATCCGCGGCGACGATCACCTCAACAATGCCGCCCGGCAGATGATGATCTACCAGGCGATGGGCTGGGAGGTGCCGGTCTGGGCGCATATCCCGCTGATCCACGGGCCCGACGGCAAGAAGCTGTCGAAACGTCACGGCGCGCTCGGGGTCGAGGAATACCAGGCCATGGGCTATCCGGCCGCCGGCGTGCGCAACTACCTGGCGCGGCTGGGCTGGAGCCACGGCGACGACGAATTCTTTACCGACGCCCAGGCCGTGGAATGGTTCGGGCTCGACGGGATCGGCAAATCACCGTCGCGGTTCGACTTCAAGAAACTGGAAAATCTTTGCGGCCAGCATATTGCCGTGTCAGACGATGCTGCACTGCTGCAAGAATTGCAGGCATATCTGGCCGTCAGCGGGCAGCCACCGCTGAGCGAGGCGCAGGAGACAAAAATGCTCAGCGCCATGTACTGCCTCAAGGAACGCGCGAAGACCTTCCCAGAACTCATTGAAAAGGCTCATTTTGCCCTGACAGATGCGCCGGTCCAACCAGACCAGAAGGCGGCCAAGGCCCTCGACGATGTATCCCGTGGTATACTGGACAGATTGACGCCGCAGTTGCAAAATGCTAGCTGGTCGCGGGAAGAGTTGGAGGCGGTCACAACCCGGGTCGGCGAGGAGCTCGGGATCAAATTCGGCAAGATGGCGGGCCCGCTCAGGGCCGCACTGGCCGGGCGCACGGTGACCCCCAGCGTCTTTGACATGATGCTGGTACTGGGCAAGGACGAGACTATCCTGCGACTGACCCAGGCCGCGAAGAATGCCGGTTGAGGGTGCATTTACCGATTGACCGTCACGTGACTTTACAGATTGCCGAGGCAGGATTGCGCGGCTCAAGGACGAAGGGATGACCATGGCAGACAGCAAACAGACCGCGAAGCTCACGATTGGCGATCAGAGCTATGAGCTCCCGATCCACAGCCCCACCGTCGGGCCGGACGTGCTCGACATCCGCAAGCTCTATGGCCAGGCGGGTGTCTTCACCTATGATCCGGGCTTCACCTCGACGGCGGCCTGCGACTCCACCATCACCTATATCGACGGCGAAGAGGGCGTGCTGCTTCACCGCGGCTACCCGATCGACCAGCTGGCCGGCAAATCGCATTACCTCGAGGTCTGCTTCCTGCTGCTCTACGGCAACCTGCCGACGGCGACAGAGCTTGAGGATTTCGAGAACCGGGTGACCAAGCACACCATGCTGCACGAGCAGATGCAGTACTTCTTCCGCGGCTTCCGCCGCGATGCGCACCCGATGGCGATCATGGTGGGCGTGGTGGGCGCGATGTCGGCGTTCTACCATGACTCGACGGACATCAACGACCCGTGGCAGCGCGAGGTCGCCTCGATCCGGCTGATCGCCAAGATGCCGACGATCGCGGCCTGGGCCTACAAGTACCACACCGGCCAGCCCTTCGTGTATCCGCGCAACGATCTCGACTACGCGTCGAACTTCCTGCGCATGTGCTTCTCGGTTCCGGCCGAGGAATACGAGGTCAACCCGATCCTCGCCCGCGCGATGGACCGGATCTTCACCCTGCACGCCGATCACGAGCAGAACGCCTCGACCTCGACGGTGCGTCTGGCCTCGTCGTCCGGCGCCAACCCGTTTGCCTGTATCGCGGCCGGCATCGCCTGCCTCTGGGGGCCTGCACATGGCGGCGCCAATCAGGCCTGCCTCGAGATGCTCAAGGAAATCGGCTCGCCCGAGAACATCCCCGAGTATATCGCACGCGCCAAGGACAAGAACGATCCGTTCCGCCTGATGGGCTTTGGCCACCGGGTCTACAAGAACTTCGACCCGCGCGCGACGGTGATGAAACAGTCCGCCGACGAGGTGCTCGACCTGCTTGGCGTCGAGAACAACCCGGTGCTGGCGACCGCCAAGGCGCTGGAAGAGGCGGCGCTGAACGATCCCTATTTCGCCGAGAAGAAGCTCTTCCCGAACGTCGATTTCTACTCCGGCATCATCCTCGAGGCGATGGGCTTCCCGACCTCGATGTTCACCCCGATCTTTGCGCTGTCGCGCACCGTGGGCTGGGTGAGCCAGTGGAAGGAAATGCTGACCGATCCGCAGAACAAGATCGGCCGTCCGCGCCAGCTTTATCGCGGCGAGACCGAGCGCGATTACGTGGACATCGAAAAGCGCTGAGACCGGCGCGTTTGACCTGTTGGAAGGCGTCCCTGTTGTCGGGGGCGCCTTTTTCGTGGGCGTCGCGTATCTGGCTGGCTGCGGGAGCCTCCGGCGGGAGTTTATCTGGCAAGATGAAGCCTGGGAGCGGGTCCCTGGCTTCCTTGGGTCGATAAATATCCGGGGGTGAGTGGTGCCGTCATGAGGGACATAGCCCCGTTCTGGCTCACATGTGGATGGCGCGGTCGAAGGCGTCGAGCACGCTTTCGTGCATCATCTCGCTCAGGGTCGGATGCGGGAAGACGGTGTTCATCAGGTCCTCCTCGGTGGTCTCGAGCTGGCGGGCGACGATGTAGCCCTGGATCAGTTCGGTCACCTCTGCCCCCACCATATGCGCGCCGAGCAGCGCGCCGGTCTTGGCGTCGAAGACCGTCTTGATCAGCCCCTCCGGCTCGCCGAGCGCGATCGCCTTGCCGTTGCCGATGAAGGGGAAGCGCCCGACCTTGATGTCGTGGCCGGCCTCTTTCGCCTGCGCCTCGGTGAGGCCGACAGAGGCGATCTGCGGCTGGCAATAGGTGCAGCCGGCAATCGCCTCTGGGTCGACCGCATGCGGGGTGCCGCCGGCGATCAGCTCGGCCACCATGACCCCCTCGTGGCTGGCCTTGTGCGCCAGCCAGGGCGCGCCGGCGAGATCGCCGATCGCGTAGAGCCCCTCGATGCCGGTGCGGCAGTGGCGGTCGGTGACCACGTGGCTGCGTTCAACCTTGACGCCCAACTCCTCGAGCCCGAGGCCCTCGGTATTTCCGGCGATGCCCACCGCCGAGATCACCGTGTCGAAATCCTCTTTCGTCACCTTGCCGCCCTGCTCGATATGGGCGGTGACGCTGCCCTTGGAACGGTCGAGCTGTTTCACCATCGCCTTTTCGCGGATCACCATGCCCTGTTTCTCGAAGGCTTTTTTGGCGAAGGCCGAGATCTCGGCGTCTTCGACCGGCAGGATGCGGTCCAGAACCTCGACCACGGTCGTCTCGGCGCCCAAGGTATTGTAGAAGCTGGCAAATTCGATGCCGATGGCGCCCGAGCCCACGACCAGCAGCTTTTTCGGCATGCGCGGCGGGGTCAGCGCGTGCTTGTAGGTCCAGACCAGATCGCCGTCGGCCTCGAGCCCCGGCAGCTCGCGGGCGCGGGCGCCGGTGGCGAGCACGATGTTCTTTGCGGTCAGCTCCTCGGTGCCGCCGTCGGTCTTGACGGTGACCTTGCCCTTTGCCGGCAGGGTCGCCGTGCCCATGACGGTGGTCACCTTGTTCTTCTTCATCAGATGGCCGATGCCGGCGTTGAGCTGTTTCGCCACCCCGCGCGAGCGTTTGACAACGGCGTCGAGATCGAAGCTCACCCCCTCGGCACTGAGCCCGTAGGCTGCGGCGTTCTGCATCTGGTGAAGGATCTCGGACGAGCGCAGCAGCGCCTTGGTCGGGATGCAGCCCCAGTTGAGGCAGATGCCGCCCATGTGCTCGCGTTCGACGATCGCCACCTTGAGGCCCAGCTGCGCGCCGCGGATGGCGGCGACATAGCCGCCGGGCCCGGCCCCGATTACAATCATGTCAAAGCTCTGGCCTGCCATTCAAGCGCCCTCCCCGGCTGGTGTCGGGGAACGCTAGCCCAAGGCCCGGCGGGCTTCAATCACCCTGCGCTCAGCTCGCCTGCTCGAGTTCCTGCAGCGTCTCGCCATAACCGCCCTCGGCCATGAAGGCCTGTTCCGGCGCGGTGGCGCGGCGCGACAGCGCCTCGTTGCGATAGGGAAAGCGGCCGAACTTGCGGATGATCTCGCGGTGCACGCGGGCGTGCAGCAGGTTGCCATCGGCATCCGGCATCCGCTCGGCCATCAGCCGCACGCAGCGCTCCTGATCGCAGAGGTTCTCGGAATGCATCAGCGGCAGGTAGAAGAACTGCCGCGCAGGCGGGTCGATCCTGAGGTCATAGCCCTTGGTGATCGCGCTCTTGGCCGCGGCCAGGGCCAGCCGGTCCGAGCTGAAGGCCCGGGCCTCGCCGCGGAACATGTTGCGCGAGAACTGGTCGAGCAGGATCAGATAGGCCAGGGTGCCGCTGGGATAGGTCAGCCACAGCCCGTAGCGCCCCTCCATCGCGCCGGTCCAGGCCGCCTCGAACCGCTCTCGGATCGTCGCGTCAAGCGCCGCGTCGGCCCTGTACCAGCCCTCGGGGCCAATTTCGTCCAGCCAAAAGGCCAGAATATCCTCGGGTGCTGCCATCTCTGGTCTCCTTGCGTTCACCCCCGTGATCTTCACGGTACCGGATGTTTCCGCAGAGTGTGTTCACGATTTGCGACAGAGTTAACACTTTATTCAGATTTTTCATCCTCTTCGGCCTCGGCAACGGCGTATTCCTGCGCGAATTCGACCGCGACCATGGTCGCCGAGGGGGCGACCGGCGCATAGGAGGTGGTCTCTTCCACCTGCACCGCGGGGCGCACCATGGCGCGATAGGCCGCATAGGCCGACATCAGGATCATCAGCGCGCCGATGTAGAGGAAATAGCCCGTCGGGCCGAAGAACCCCATTGCCCAGCCGGTGATCAGCGGGCCCGAAATGGCGCCGACACCGTTGATGAAGATCATCCCGCCGGAGGCCGCGGCCATATCCTCGACCTGCAGGTAGTCGTTGGTATAGGCCATCAGCAGCGAATAGAGCGGGTTCGACATGCCACCGATCATGAAGGCCGCCACCAGCAGCACCGGGAAATACCCGCCGGTCAGCGCGCCCAGAAGCGCGCCAAGGCCGCAGACCAGCGCCGCGCCGAGGATCAGCATCCGCCGGTCCATCCGGTCCGACAGCCAGCCCAGCGGGTATTGCACCACCAGCGCGCCGATATAGAACGCCGAGACGAACATCGAGATCTGGCCCAGCGACAGCCCCGTCTCGGCGCCATAGACCGCCGCCATGCCGAACTGTGCCGAGAACACGCCGCCCAGCAGGAACATGCCGACGCAGCCCAGCGGCGAGATGGCATAGAGTTCGCGCAGGCTCAGCGGCTTGGTGGTGTCAAACGCCGGCGTCGGCGAGATCGACAGCAGGATCGGCGCGAAGGAGATCGAGACCAGCACCGAGATGATGACGAAGAGCGCATAGCCCGACGGGTCCGCCACCAGGAGCAGGCCCTGTGCGGCAACGATGCCCACCATCTGGACAATCATGTAGGCCGAGAGCGTCTGGCCGCGGGTCTCGTTGGTGGCGGCGTTGTTGAGCCAGCTTTCGGCGGTGACATAGACGCCGGAGAAGCAGAAGCCGATGATCACCCGGCCGAGCGTCCAGGCGATCGGGTGGGTCAGCGCCGGGTAGAGGATCAGCACGGCGGAAATGAACGAGCCCAGCGCCGCAAAGACGCGCACATGGCCGACCCGGCGGATCATTTCCGGCGCCATGCGCGAGCCGCCGAGGAAGCCCACGAAATAGGCCGACATCACGATCGACATCTCGAGCGTCGAGAAGCCCTCGATCTCGCCCCGGACGCCGAGCAGCGTGCCCTGCAGACCGTTGCCGACCATCAACAGCATGATACCCAGGAGCAACGCCCAGGCGTTCGAGACCACGGCCATCATCGGCTCATCCCCTTCGCTTCCGGCACCCTAGCGCCGGTTCGGTGTCAACGCTGGCCCGAAAGCGACTCAATGCGGGCGTCCGGTGACGCCTCTCAGATTAGCTTTGCGGGATCAAGAGCGAGGCATCGCCGTAAGAGAAAAAACGGTAGCCCCCGGCGATCGCGTGATCGTAGACCCGGAGGATGCACTCCCGGCCCATCAGCGCCGCCACCAGCATCATCAGGGTCGAGCGTGGCAGGTGGAAATTGGTCATCAGCGCATCGGTGACGCGGAACCGGAACCCGGGATAGATGAAGATGTCGGTGTCGCCCTGCCAGGGCCGGATCGCGCCGGTGTCGCGCGCCGCGGTCTCGATCAGCCGCAGCGCGGTGGTGCCGACCGGGATCACCCGGCCGCCGGCGGCTTTCGTCGCCGCGATCTCGGCGGCGGCGGTCTCGCTGACCTCGCCCCATTCGGCGTGCATCTTGTGGGTGGTCACATCGTCGACCTTGACCGGCAGGAAGGTGCCGGCGCCCACATGCAGCGTGACCTTGGTGAAGGCGATCCCCCTGTCGCGCAGCGCCGCCAGCAGCGCCGCGTCGAAATGCAGCGAGGCGGTGGGGGCGGCCACCGCGCCGCTGCGCGCGGCCCAGACGGTCTGGTAATCCTCGCGGTCGCGGTCGTCGGCCGGGCGCAGCGCCTCGATATAGGGCGGCAGGGGCATGGCGCCGGCCTCGGCCAGGGCGGTGTCGAAATCCTCGCCCGCAAGGTTGAAGCGCAAGAAGCCCTGCCCCTCGGCGCGCCGTTCCATCACCGCCGAGAGCGCATCAGAGAAGCGGATCACCTCGCCATCAGCCACCTTCTTCAGCGGCTTGATCAGCGCCTGCCAAGTGCCATCGGCCTGCGGCTCGAGCAGCGTCACGCCGATCCGCGCCTCGGTCGGCCCCTGCGCGCCGTCGCGCGCCCGAGTACCCGAAAGCCGCGCCGGGATCACCCGCGTGTCATTGAGCACCAGACGGTCGCCGGGCCGCAGCCAGTCCGGCAGGTCGAAGACATGGGCATCGGTGACACGCGCGCCCTCGGCCACCAGCAGCCGTGCAGAGGAGCGCGGCCGCGCCGGGCGGGTGGCGATACGGTCTTGCGGCAGGTCGAAATCGAAATCGGAGAGTTGCATGCGCCTGCTCTAGCCGAGCGTGCGCGCCGGGGCAATCGGCGGGTCTTGCATCCGCGGGTCAAATTGCTAGCGTCCGGGCAAACGTCAGGAGTGTGAACATGTCCCCCGATTTCGACGAGATCATCGACCGCCGCGGCACCCATTGCTCGAAGTGGGATGCGATGGAGGGTCATTACGGCGTCTCGCCCGAGGATGGTATCGCGATGTGGGTGGCCGACATGGACTTCCGCCCGCCGCAATCGGTACAGGCCAAGCTCGAGGCGCTGGTGGCCCATGGCGTCTATGGCTACTTTGGCGATCCCTCGGCCACCAATGCCGCCGTCGCCTGGTGGATGCAGGAGCGCCATGGCTGGCAGATCGAGGAGAGCTGGATCCGCTATACCCCCGGCGTGGTCACCGGTGCCGCGCTGTGCATCCATGCGTTTTCCGAGCCCGGTGACGGCATCGTGGTGATGTCGCCGGTCTATCACGCCTTCGGCCGGATCATCCGCGCCGCGCGCCGGGTGGCGGTTGAATGCCAGCTGGCGGATCGAAACGGCCGCTACGAGATGGATTTCGACGCCTGGGATGCGCAGATGACCGGCCGCGAGAAGGTGCTGCTGCTGTGTTCGCCGCACAACCCCGGCGGCCGGGTCTGGACGGCCGAAGAACTGCGCGGCGTGGCCGACTTCTGCGCCCGGCACGATCTGGTGCTGGTGTCGGACGAGATCCATCAGGACATCGTCTTTCCCGGCCAAAGGTTCCTCGCCACCGACCTGGCCGCGCCAGAGGCCCGCGAGCGGCTGGTCGTGCTGGGCGCCACCTCGAAGACCTTCAACCTCGCCGGCCATCACACCGGCCATGCGATCATCCCCGACGACAAGCTGCGGCAGGCCTATTCCGCCGCCATGGCGGGACTGGGGATCTCGGGCAACGCCTTTGGCATGCACATGATCGAGGCCGCCTACAGCCCCGAGGGGGCGGACTGGGTCGATGCGCTGGTCGACTATCTCGACGGCAACCGCCGGCTGATCGACGCGGGGCTGAACGGGCTGCCGGGGGTGCGCTCGATGCCGCTGGAGGCGACCTATCTGGCCTGGGCCGATTTCAGCGGCACCGGGATGGGGCACGAGGAGCTCTTGCGCCGGGTGGAAAAGCAGGCCCGGATCGCGGTGAACCACGGTCCGACCTTCGGCAAGGGCGGCGAGAGCTTCCTGCGGTTCAATTTCGCCACCCCGCGGGCGCGGGTAGAGGAGGCGGTGGCGCGGCTGCAGACGGCGTTCAGCGATTTGCAGTAGTCGGGTTGCTCTGGTGGCCTCGTAACTGAGGTAGTGAGAGGTGCCAACCCGGCACCCAACGCTGGCAATATGAGGTCGAGGCGAAGCTCCGGCCCGGAACAAGGCCGAAGGCCGCCGGTCTCTCGGCGTTTGCATAGCAGACGCATGCCGACAGCACTTTGCATGCAAAGTGCGAGAGGCCAGCGGCTGCCCGCCCCGTCGCACCGCGTCGATGATCGTTGCACGCCTTTGGCGTGACGGGCTGCTGCCTTGGCTGCCGCAGGCCGTGCCTTTCGAGGTTCTACGGGAGGTGCCGGGATAAACTGCCTTACTAGAACCGTCACGGCGGCACGCCGCTGGCCCGGCTCGTGGTGGGGCCGTCGCCCATTGTGCAGCCATGCGCAGGGCTTGCGCGGTCGTTCCGGTGTTGCCTGCGAATTTAATGGCTATGTCTTCTGTCAACTAAGGAGGATGACATGGGACTTCTGATTGACGGCGAATGGCACGACCAAGGGTACGACACCGAGAAGACCGGCGGCGCCTTCAAGCGTTCCTCCGCGAAATTCCGCCACTGGATCACCAGCGACGGCAGCCCCGGCCCCAGCGGCGAGGGCGGCTTTCCGGCCGAGAGCGGCCGCTATCACCTCTATGTCAGCCTCGCCTGCCCCTGGGCGCATCGCACGCTGATCTTCCGGAAGCTGAAAGGGCTCGAGGACCACATCGGCGTTTCGGTGGTCCACCCAGACTTGCTCACTGACGGCTGGGAGCTGGACGCCGCCTATCCCGGTGCCACCGGCGACCGGCTCTACGACCTGCCCTACCTGCGCGACATCTACCTCAAGGCCGATCCCAAGGTCTCGGGCCGGGTTACGGTGCCGGTACTCTGGGACAAGGTGCGCAAGACTATCGTCTCGAACGAGAGCGCTGAGATCATCCGGATGTTCAACGGCGCCTTCGACGAGATCACCGGCAACCACGACGACTACTGGCCAGAGGATCTGCGCGGTGAGATCGAAGAGGTCAACGACCGGATCTATGACACCTTGAACAACGGCGTCTACAAGGCCGGTTTCGCCACCTCGCAGGAGGCCTATGACGACGCGGTGCACCCGCTGTTCGACACGCTCGAATGGCTGGAGGACCGGCTGGGCCGGAACCGCTACCTGATGGGCGACCGGCAGACCGAGGCTGACTGGCGGCTCTTTGCCACGCTGGTGCGCTTCGACCATGCCTACCACGGCCACTTCAAGTGCAACCGTGCGCGGATCGTCGACTTCCCCAACCTCTGGGCCTACACCCGAGAACTCTACCAGGTGCCCGGCGTGGCCGAGACGGTGGATTTCGACCATATCCGCCGCCACTACCACTACAGCCAGGACAGCATCAATCCGGACCGGATCGTGCCGATCGGCCCCGAGATCGACTTTGACGCCCCTCACGGGCGCGACAGTTCGCTTCCCGTGGCGGCGTGATGTTCGACCAGCGCCGCCAGATCCTCTGGCGGCGTGGTACAGGGCAGCAGGGCGGCGGCATTGCCAAAGAACTGGAAGATCGAGCCGTCCGAGAAGAAGCCGGCATTGGTGACAAAGATGACCCGCGCCTCTGGCTGGCGGTAGGACGCGAAATCGGCCACCGTCAACGCAATGCCGCCAGCGAGATCGAGGTTGAGGATGATGACCTCGAAATCGGTATCGGTCAGCGCCTGGATCGCCGCGCCTTCGGCATCGACCAGAACCACCCGGGCGCTCAGACGCTCGAGATGTCGGGTCCAGATCAGGCCGAGCGCCGGATTGGCTTCCACGATGAGTACATGCATGCTTGTGACCTCGACGCTATTGGCCTTGCCCGCAATCCCGGCCCTGCCCGGGCAACCTGCCCTGCCAAGGACACCGGTACTGAAGACCAGCCCTGCCAGATTTCGCAATTGGTCCCCGCCATCAGACGGTATCCCGACGCGGACCCAACCGTGACAGGGGCTATGCATGGACACTGCCCTTCGACAGGCCGTGTCAGCCCCTCGCGCCCATGGCTATCAGCCTCTGCCCTATTCCTTAACAAGTGATTAACTTTGACGAATTTTTGTAAAACGGCCGGTCGGTCCCGGCGCGCCCCGCGCCGCGCCCGTCTGGTTCGCGCTTGTGACCCCGGCCCTGGCTGCTAGGTTGCGCGGGACAGTTTCTCAGTCAGAGGGTCCTTCATGAACGTTTCCCGCAGCGCGGCCGTGCTGGCCTGCGCCCTTGCCCTGTCCTCGCCCGCCCAGTCCACCTCGGCCATGGATCAGGCGTGCGGCGGCACGTTTTCCCAGTTCGTCGCCGACCTGAAATCCGAGGCCGCCGAAAAGGGCCATTCGGTCACGGCCATCGACGGCTTCTTCGCGAACGTGCGGCAGGACCCTGAGGTGCTGCGCGCCGACCGGCGGCAGGGCGTGTTCCAGATGCCGTTTACCGACTTCGCCCGCCGGCTGATCAGCCAGAACCGGATCGACAACGGCAAGGCCAACGCGCGGCGCTACGCCGAGGTCTTCGACCGGATGCAGCGCGATTACGGCGTCTCGCCCGGCGTTCTGCTGGCCTTCTGGGCCTTCGAGACCGACTACGGACAGGTCCAGGGCGATTTCAACACGCTGAACGCGCTGGTGACGCTGAGCCACGACTGCCGCCGGCCCGAGCTGTTCCGGCCGCAGGTCTTTGCCGCGCTCGAGCTCTACGAGCAGGGCAGTTTCGACCCGCGCACCACCACCGGTGCCTGGGCCGGCGAGATCGGCATGGTGCAGATGCTGCCCGAGGACATCCTGACCAATGGCGTCGACGGCGATGGCGACGGCAAGGTCAGCCTCAAGACCTCGGCCCCCGATGCGCTGCTGTCGGGTGCCAACATGTTGCGCGACCTGGGCTGGCGCGCCAATGAGCCCTGGCTGCAGGAGGTGACGGTGCCGTCCGATCTCGACTGGTCGCTGACCGGGCTGGACCAGCCGCGCCCGGCCTCTGAGTGGCAGGCGATGGGCGTGCGGGTGCGCGAGGGCACCGCCGCCGATCTGCCCGCCGCGCTGGTGCTGCCGCAGGGGCGGCGGGGGCCGGCCTTCTTTGCCTATCCGAACTTCAACGTCTATTTCGAGTGGAACAAGAGCTTCGTCTATGTGCTCACCGCTGCCTATTTCGCCAACCGGCTGGAAGGCGCCGCCGTGTTCAATGCCGGCACTCCCGAGCCGGGGCTCGAGGGCGAAGAGATGAAACAGCTGCAACGCAAGCTGCAGGCGCGCGGGTATGACGTGGGCGAGATCGACGGCATCCTCGGCGCCGGCACCCGCGACGCGGTGCAGAAGGTGCAGCAGGAGCTGGGGATACCGGCAGACGCCTGGCCGACGCGGGCGTTGCTGAACCGGCTCTGACCGGGGCCCGCGCGCGCATCCCCGGTCCTTCGGCGACCGGGGGCGCGCTTCGCGGACGGGCCCGAAAACCCAACGCCCATTGCCTTTGCGCGCCGCCGTCCTACTTGCGGTGGACCTCTTGCAACAAGGCAGACACCCTCCGTGGAACATGTTTCGATCGACCTTTGGGCCGCAAATCTTCAACCTGCGGTGCCCGACCTGCAGACCTGGCTCGCCCAGCTCGACGCCCGCGCCGCGCAGACAGCGGCCCGCGGCGCGCAGATGCTGGTGCTGCCGGAGTTCGCCTGCGCCCAGTGGCTGAGCTTTGCCCCGCTCGACATGGTCCCGGCGCAGACCCTCTCCTACCTGGCCGAAACCGGGGCGCTCGCGCTTGACGCCATCGCCGCGATGGCCGCGCGCCACGGCGTCTCGATCCTGCCGGGCACCATTCCCTGTGCCGCGCCGCCGGTCAAGGGCGCACCGGCCTTCTTCAACCGCGCCTGGCTGCTGACCCCGGAGGGCGGGCGCCACACCCAGGACAAGCTGAGCCTCACCCCGCTCGAGGCACAGGGCGCCGGTGGCACCACCGCGCCGGGCGAGAGCATCAACGTGATCGAGTGGAACGGCCTGCGGCTGGCGATGATCATCTGTCTCGACAGCGAGTTCACCGACCTCTGGTCGCGGCTGGGCGCGCTCGATCTCGACCTCGTCATCATCCCGGCCAAGACCGACATGATCACCGGCTACAACCGGGTCTTCGGCTGTGCCAGGGCGCGCGCGATCGAGTTGCAGACCGCCGTCTGCGTGCTGGGCGCGGTGGGCGTGCCCTTTGGCCAGCCGCTGACCGACACCGGTGTCGGCGGGGCCAGCGTGTTCCTGCCCTGCGACGTCAATGTCTCGCTCGACGGCACCCATGCGGCGCTGGCGCCGCAAACCGCCGCGATGATGACCGACCCGGTGCTGATGGCCCGCGACATCCCCACCGGCGCCTGCCGCCGGCTGCGCAACGGTCAGGCCGAGGCCGAGGTCTGCCCGGCGCTGTGGAGCGCGGGTCACCTTGAGGTCAGCGACCCCAAAGCCGCCTGACCCCGAAGCCTGCCGCTACGTCAGAATAGCGACCGCCCTGCCCTGTCCCTATCTGCAAGGGGACAGGGCAAAGGGGCATTGCGATGAAACTGACCGTGGATGGCGTGGCCCATGAGGTGGATGTCGAGGCCGACATGCCGCTGCTCTGGGTGCTGCGCGACGAGTTGAAGATCAAGGGCGTCAAATACGGCTGCGGCATCGCCCAATGCGGCGCCTGCACCGTGCATCTGGATGGCGAGGCCGTGCGGTCCTGCCAGATCTGGGCCGAGGATGCCGAAGGCGCCGAAATCACCACCATTCAAGGGCTGGGCCAACCGCAAGCGCTGCACGCAGTGCAGGCCGCCTGGGTCGCGCATCAGGTGGCGCAATGCGGCTATTGCCAGTCCGGCCAGATCATGCAGGCCGCGGCCCTGCTGGCCGAGGATCCCGACCCCAGCGACGCGGTGATCGACGATGTGATGTCGGGCAACCTCTGCCGCTGCGGCACCTATCCCCGCATTCGCGCCGCGATCCACACCGCCGCCGCCACCCTCAGGGAGGCGTGAGATGGGCCGGCTGAAGACCTACTCCCGCCGCGCCTTTCTGGTGGGCTCCGTGGCCGTGGCCGGCGGCGTGGCCTTTGGCATCTATGCGGTGCGCACACCGCATGAGAACCCGCTGGACGGGGCGCTGGCCGAAGGCGAGGTCGCGCTTACGCCTTACCTGCGGCTCGATGCCGAGGGTGTGACGCTGATCACCCCGCGCGCCGACAAGGGGCAAGGCGCCTATCACGTTCAGGCAGCGCTGCTGGCCGAAGAGCTGGACCTCGACCTCGCGCAGGTGCGCGTCGATCCCGGCCCGCCGGGCGCGGCCTACTGGAACACTGCGCTCGCGGCCGAGGCGGCGGAGTTTTCGGTGCCCTCGGCCGGGCTGATGCGCAATGTCGCCGAAACCGCCGTCGGCGCGGTGATGAAGATGATGGGCATGCAGATCACCGGCGGCTCGACCACGGTGCCAGACCAGTTCGACAAGCTGCGCAGCGCCGCCGCCTCGGCCCGCGAAACCCTGAAAGCCGCCGCCGCAAAACAGGAGGGGCTCGACGCCAGCGCGCTCCGCACCGAAAACGGCACGGTGATCCTGCCGGACGGCCGCGCCCTGCCCTATGCCGCGCTGATCCCGGCGCTGGCCGGGGTCGACGTGGTACAGGACGTGGCCCTGCGCCCACCCGCCGACTGGCGCTATCTGGGCAAGCCGATGCAGCGGATCGACATGCTGGCCAAGAGCACCGGCACGCAGGTCTATGGCATCGATCTCGAGATCGACGGCATGGTGCATGCCGCCGTCAAGCTGAACCCGGCACAGGGCGGCGCGCTGCTGGGGTATGACGCCACCGAGGCCGAGAAGCTGCGCGGCGTGCAGGCAGTGCTGCCGGTGACTGGCGGCGTGGCGGTGGTGGCCGACAACACCTGGCGCGCTTTTCGCGCGGCCGAAGCGGTGGTGGCGGAATGGGGCCCGTCCGAGATGCCCGCCAGCATGGACGACCACTGGCAGGCGCTGGCCGCGGCCTTCACCCGCGACCGGCAGGACAGCCGGCAGCGCGACGACGGCGATATCGAGACCGCGCTGGCCGGGGCCGAGGTGATCGAGGCCGAGTACCGCGCGCCCTATCTCGCCCATGCGCCGCTCGAGCCGATCTCTGCCATCGTGCGCGTTGAGGATGGCAAGGCCGAGGTCTGGACCGGCACGCAGGTCCCGCGCTTCGTTCAGAAAAACGTCGCCGCGATTGCCGGGATCGCGCCAGAGGACGTGACCCTGCACGTGCAAATGATGGGTGGCTCCTTTGGCCACAGGCTCGAGGACGAGGTGGTCAAACGCGCGGCGGAGGTGGCGGTGCAGATGCCCGGCGTGCCGGTCAAGCTGACCTATTCGCGCGAAGAGGACATGACCCACGACTTCCCCCGCCAGATCGCCATGGCGCGGCTGCGTGGTGCGGTATCGGGCGGCAAGGTCACCGCTCTGGACCTGGATATCGCCAGCCCCTCGGTGATGGTGTCACAGATGGGCCGTCAGGGCATTTCGGTGCCCGGCCCAGACAGCCAGATCGTCTCGGGCGCCTGGAACGCGCCCTTTGCCATTCCGCACCACCGGGTTACCGGCTACCGCGCGCCGGAGCTGGCGCCGGTCTCGTCCTGGCGTTCGGTTGGCGCTTCGCATGCCGGCTTCTTCCACAATGCCGCGCTTGACGAGTTGATCCATGCCGCCGGTGCCGACCCACTGGAAGAGCGGCTGCGGCTCTGCAACGACCCGCTGGCGCGGCAGGTGCTCGAGGCGGTGGCCGAGATGAGCGATTGGCAGGGCGTGCTGGGCGAAGGCCGCGGCCGCGGCGTGGCGCTGACCACGAGCTTTGGCGTACGCTGCGCCGAGGTGGTGGAGGTGCGCGTGACTGACGACGGGATCAAGCTGGAAAACGTCTGGGTCGCCGCCGAGGTCGGCCGCGTGCTCGATCCGGTGAACTTCGAGAACCTGGTGCAGGGCGGCGTGATCTTTGCGCTGGGGCATGCGATCCACGGCGAGATCACCTATGAGGACGGGATCGCTCAGCAGTCGAACTATGACGGCTACCCGGCGATGCGGCTCTCTCAGGCGCCTGAGATCGCGGTGCGCGGGCTGGAGAACGGCGACAATATCCGGGGCATCGGCGAGCCCCCGGTGCCGCCCGCCGCCCCGGCGCTGGCCGGCGCGATCTTTGCCGCCACCGGGACCAGGCTGCGCGAGATGCCGTTCGCAAAATTTGTCGCGTTCGCCTGAGGCTCAGCGCCGGGGACAGGCGGTGACGATCGCCAGCCCGACGATCAGCAGCGCCGCGCCGGCGAGTTTCGACGGCGTCAGCGCCTCGCCCACCACCACGGTGGCCAGCCCCCAGGCTGTCAGCGGCTCGATCAAGGCCAGGGTCACCGCGGTCGAGGCCGCGACCCGGCCGAGCCCCCAGGTGTAGAGCGCATAGGAGACGCCAGTCGCGCACAGCCCGAGGAACGCCACCGCCGGCCAGACGCCGGGTGCCGCGAGCCAGCCCAGCGGCGCGACCCAGAACACCGGCAGCACCGCGACCGCAGCGACGGTGAAAGTGGCGGCGGCGACAGTGGCCGAGGGTGCCGACTGGCTGATGCGGCTGGTGATCAGCGAATAGCCGGCATAGGCCGCGCCGCTCAGCGCCGCGAGGGTGACGCCGAAGACCGAGCCCGCGCCGCCGGCGCCCGACATCACCAGAAGCGCCGCGCCGCAGATCGAGATCGCCTGGCCCAGGGCGCGCCTCCGGTCGGGCAACTGGCGGCGGATCAGCCCCTCATAGGCGGTCACCCAGAGCGGCGCCGAGCCGATCGCGATGGCAGTGCCGACGCCCACGCCGGTTTCCAGAACTGACCAGAAGAACAACAGGTTGTAGAGCCCGATCGCGAGCCCGGCGACAACCACACCGGCCAGCGGCAAGGCCCGGACCGCCCGCCGGCTCTCGACCCGAAGCGCCGCCAGACCGATCAGCGCGGCGGCGCCAAAGGCCAGCCGCAGGGCAGCGACCACCAGCGGCTCCTTGCCGTCCGGCAGGAGCGCCTGCACCGTACCCGTGGTGCCCCAAAGCGCCGCCGCCGCGATCACCGCGGCGATGCCCAATGCCCGTCCGCCCTGTGTCATGCCCTGCCCCGTCCCGTCTGCCCGCGCTGACTACACGCGGCCCGGCGGCGCGGCAATGCGGCTCAGCCGAGGCGCTCGGCAAAGGCGGTGAATGCCGCCAGCGCCTGTGGGTCGGCCTCCTGCCCGGTGAACCCCAGCAGATAGCCGCGGGTGCGCGCCAGCCGGTCGGCCATCGGCTCGGTCTGGTCGAGCGCGTGGTAGCCCAGCTGCATGAAATAGAGGATGCGGGCGCGGACATCGGCCTCGTAGCTGTCATAGCCATACCGCGCGAACATCGCGGTGACGGCGGCGATGCGCGCCTTGTCGGCCAGATCGATCCGCCGGCGTACCTGGCCGTCGCGGCGCGACCATTCGCGGACGGCGAAATCCAGGCCCTGATCGAACTGCGCCGGGTCCATGAAGCAGCGAAAGAAGCTGCACACCGCGGCGGTGATCGTCGCCGCCTCGACCGCGCAATGGGCCTCGATGCGGGCGGTATTGCGCGCCTCCCAATCGTCGAGCAATTGGCCCAGCAGGTCCTTGCGGCTCTTGAAATACCAGTAGAAGCTCGAGCGCGAGACGCCGAGCCGGGTGCCGATCGCCAGCACCTTGACCTCGGCCACCCCGTCGGTGACGAGGATGTCGCGCGCGACATTGAGCCAGTCCTCGCGGGTCACCTTGACATGGCCGGTCAGCGGCGCCTTGTCAGGATCGTCTCGGTGCAGCAGCGGGCCGTTTGCCATCCCGGGGCCTCAGCTTTCCGGTGCCGCGCCGCCCGCAGCGCTGCGCTTGGCGATATAGGCGTGCAGATCGGCGACCCGTGCCGCGTCGACCTCGGGGCGCGCGTCGGCGGCTAGGATGCCCTGCCAGACGCCCGTGGCGCGCTCGGTGGCGGTCTGGCTGCCGGTCTCCTGCCAGCGGCCGAAGTTCGACCAATCGGCAACCAGCGGCTGATAGAACTGGGTCTGGTAGCGCGCCATGGTGTGGGCGCAGCCAAAGAAATGCCCGCCCGGCGGCACCTCGGCCAGCGCGTCGAGCGCCAGCTCGGCCTCGGCGGCGGAGGTCGGCGTGCAGAGCTCGGCCACCATGTTCAGCACCTCCATGTCGGTGATCAGCTTTTCATAGCCCAGCGTCAGCCCGCCTTCCAGCCAGCCCGCCGCATGGATCACCACCGTCGCCCCCGACAGCAGGCAGCCCCAGAGGCCGAACTGGGTCTCGTTGGCGGCCTGTGCATCCGCCGCCGCCCCGGCCGCCCCGCTGGCGCAGCGCCACGGCAGGCCGATATGACGCGCCAGCTGGCCGGCGGCGAGCGAGGCGGTAAAATGCTCCGGCGTGCCAAAGGCCGGGGCGCCGGATTTCATGTCGACGTTGGAGGTGAAGGTGCCGTAGAGCACCGGCGCGCCGGGTTTCGCCAGCTGGTTGAGGGTGATCGCCGCCAGCGCCTCGGCATGGCTGAGCGTCATCGCGCCGGCGACGGTGATCGGCGCCATCGCCCCCATCAGCGTGAACGGCGTGACAATCACCATCTGGCCGTGACGGGCGAAATCGATCAGCCCCTGCGCCATCGGAATGTCGATCTGGCGCGGCGAATTGGTGTTGATGACGGTGTAGCCCCACGCATCCGATACAAAAGCTTCGTCCGACAAGCCCCTGAATTCGCGGATCATCTCGAAGCTCTCGCGGACCTGCGGGCTGCCGCGTCCATAAACAAAGGGCGCCTTGTCCATCAGCGTCAGCTGCGCCTCGATCATGAAGTAGTGGCGCAGCGCCGGGGCGATGTCCTGCGGCTCGAGCAGCGCCGAGACCATCTGCAGCGCGTCGAAATTATGGGTGATCTGCACCAGCTCGCGAAAGTCCCGCCCGGTGCCGGGGCGGCGACCGCGCAGCCGGTCGGCGGCATGCGGCGTGCCGCCACCGGGCTGGAACACCAGCCGGCCCGGCGCGAGCGTCACGTCGCGCTCGGGCCGGCCGCCCTTCACCACCACCCGTCGCGGCGCGGTGGCCAGCCCGGCGCGCACGATCTCGCGGCCAAGGCGCACCATCTGGCTGGCCTCGTCGACGCTTGCACCGGCGGTTTTCAGGATCCGCCGCGCCTCTGGCAGCAGTACCTTGATGCCGGCGGTCTCGAGCAGGCCCAGCGCGGCCTCGTGGATCGCCTCGATCCTGTCATCCGAAAAGGCCTTCATGACCGGGAACGGGCTGCGCAGCTCGGTGTAGGTGACCTGCCGCTGGTGCGCCTCGGCACCGCGCGGCGCGCGCTTGCGCCGGCGGGCCCTTGTGTCCTCGCCCGTCATGACCGCATCTCCTTGCCCAAAGGGTCGTAGGGCGCGGGCGCAATCACCCGCGCCGCCCGCGCCCGGCCCACCACGTGTACCGTGAGCGCGGTGCCCTCCGCCGCCGCCGCGCGGTCAAGCATCGCCATCGCCAGCGACAGACCGACGGCGTGGCCGTAGCCGCCCGATGTGACGTAGCCGACGCGCCTGTCGCCCTGCCAGACCGGCTCGTAGCCGCTGGCGTCGGCATCCTCGGCCTCGATCGCCAGCGTGGCAATCACCCGCTCGGGGCCGGGGCCATCACCCTCGGCCAGCGCTGCGGCGCGGCCGATGAAATCGCCCTTGTCCCAGTCGATCCATCGGTCAAGGCCGGTCTGGCCCGGGGTGTAGATCTGGGTGAACTCGCGCGACCAGATGCCGAAGCTCTTTTCCAGCCTGAGACTGCCGAGCGCCTCGTAGCCGATCTCGCGCAACCCGAGCTCCGTCCCGGCCTCCATCAACATGCTGCGCAGCGCGATGTGGTCGGCGGCGTGGCAGTTGATCTCGTAACCCAGCGCGCCGGTCACCGAGAGCCGGGCGACGCGGGCGCGGATCAGCCCGATGTCGAAATCTCCGCAGGCCATGAACGGCAACTCGCCGACCGGCCCCTCGGTGAGCTGTTCGAGGACCTTGCGGGCATTGGGACCGGCCAGACCGAAGCCGACGATGGTGTCGGAGATATCGCCGACATGCACGCCGGACGCGGGATGATCGGCAAACCAGCGCATGTGCCAGTCGCGCAGGTAATAGCTGCCCATGATCCACCACGCGCCATCGCCCCAGTTGAAGACCGTCAGATCCCCCTTCAGACGACCCGAGCGGCTCAGCATCGGCGCCAGCCGCGCGCGCCCCGGCGCCGGCAACCGACCCGCCATCATCCGGTCAAGCCAAGCCGCCGCCCCCGGCCCCCTCACCTCGAACCGCGAAAAGCCCGAGATATCCAGAAGCCCCACCGCCTCGCGCACGCCGCGGACCTCGGTCGCCACCAGATCGAAGGCGTTTGAGCGGCGCAGGCTCGGGTGCTCCTCGAAGCCGTCCGGCGCGAAGTAGAGCGGCACCTCAAGGCTGAAGTTCACCCCCCAGCGGGCGCCGGCGTCGGTCATCGCGTCATGCGCCGGGGCCATCTTCAGCGGCCGGCCGGCGGGCAGCTGTTCGTTGGGATAGGTCATCACGAAGCGGCGGGAATAGAACTGGCCGGTGGTCTCGCGGATATAGCGCTTGTTGGCGGCGTATTCGCCATAGCGCGCCACGTCCATGCCAAAGACATCCGCCTCGGTCTCGCCGTGGATCATCCATTCCGCCAGCGATTTGCCGACCCCGCCGCCCTGCAGGAACCCCGCCATCACCGCGCAGGCGCACCAGTAGCCGGGCTTGCCGCGCACCGGGCCGACCAGCGGGTTGCCGTCTGGCGAGAAGGTGAAGGCGCCATGCACCCATGTCTTGACGCCGACGCTCTCGAGCACCGGAAAGCGGCGGAACACGTGGTAGAGCTCGCTCTCGATGCGGTCAGGCTCTTCCTGCAACAGCTCGATGCCATAGCTCCACGGCGCGCCGTCCATCATCCAGTGTTTCGGGGTGAGCTCGTAGATCCCCACCAGCATCCCCTGCTGGTCCTGCCGCGAATAGGTGAAGCCTTCGAGATCGACGCACATCGGCAATTCGCGCGCGAGCCCCTGCAGCTCTGGGATGGTGTCGGTGATCAGGTAATGATGTGCCAGCGGCGAGACCGGCAGCTCGATCCCGGCCATCCGCCCCACCTGCTTGGCCCAGAGACCGCCGGCGTTGACCACGTGCTCGCAGGTCACGGTGCCCTGTTCGGTCACCACCTGCCAGCCGCCGCCGGTCTGGTGCAGTTCGAGCACCCGGTTGTGCTCGATCACCTCGGCGCCACGCTTTTTCGCGGCACCGGCATAGGCGTGGACGGTGCCGGTGGTGTCGACATAGCCTTCGCGGTCGGCCCACATGCCGCCGAGAATGCCCTCGGTGCTCAGCACAGGCGACAGGCGGCCGGCCTCCTCGGGGGTGATCAGGTGCACGTCGTCGATGCCGATCGACTGAAAGGTGCGGTAATTGGCCTGCAACCACTCCCAGCGGTCGGGCGTGCCGGCGAGATGCATGCCGCCGGTCATATGCAAGCCGATCGACTGGCCGCTCTCGGCCTCGACCTCCGACAACAGGTCGATGGTATAGCCCTGCAGCGCGGCGATATTGGGATCGGCATTCAGCGCGTGAAAGCCCCCCGCCGCATGCCAGCTCGAACCAGCGGTCAGCACGTCACGCTCGATCAGGCAGACATCGGTCCAGCCGTAGCGCGCCAGGTGATAGAGCACCGAAGCGCCGACGACACCGCCACCGATCACGACCACGCGGTAATGCGACTTCATGGCAGGCTCCCCCGGCATCTCAGGCGACGGTAGGAGGACCTTGCGATTCCGTCTAGACATTTTTGTCCAATGCTCGCGCCGACACGGCAGCGGGCGGCAGAAAACCCTTGCCGGGGCTTTCCCGCGCGGGGCAAATCGCCTAGACCTCGGCCGGCGTGACGACAGCCGGACGAAATCATGAACCACACCATTCTGGAACGCTGCGAAGCCAAGGGCCTGCGCATGACCGGCCAGCGCCGGGTGATCGCGGCGGTGCTCGAGGACAGCGACGACCACCCGGACGTCGAAGAGCTCTATGCCCGCGCCTCGGCCCGCGATGCGGCGATCTCGATCGCCACGGTCTATCGCACCGTCAAGCTGTTCGAAGAGGCCGGCATTCTCGACAAGCTCGAGTTCGGCGACGGCCGGGCGCGCTATGAAGATGCCGAACGCGACCACCACGACCACCTGATCGACATGAACTCGGGCGCGGTGATCGAATTCGTCGACCCCGAGATCGAGGCGCTGCAGGAAAAGATCGCCGAGAAGCTGGGCTACCGGCTCAAGGGGCATCGGCTGGAACTTTACGGCGTGCCGCTCAAGAAATGAGCAGGCTTGGAATCCCCGCCGCCGCAGGATAGGCAGGGCCCGATACTTCACATTGAAAGCAAACCGATGCTGGTGCTGCGCGCGATCCTTTTCATGACGGCGTCGATGGCCTGCCTCGCGCTCAGCGACCTGTTCATCAAGCTGGCCGCGCACAGCCTGCCGCCCGGACAGGTGATGTTCTTTCTCAGCCTCGGCGGCACGCTGCTGTTCATGCTGGTGGCCGCGGTGCGCCGCATCCCGGTGTTCAGCCCGGCCTTCTGGCACCCCACTGTCATGTGGCGCAACGGCGCCGAGATCCTCGCGGCGCTGGGCATGGTGACCGGCATCGCCTGGACGCCGCTGCCGATGGTGGCGGCGATCATGCAGACCACGCCGCTGCTCGTCACCCTCGGCGCGGCGCTGTTTCTGGGAGAAACCGTGGGCTGGCGGCGATGGGCGGCGATTTTTGCCGGGCTGGTCGGCATGCTGCTGGTGATCCGGCCGGGCATGGCGGGCTTCGAGCCGGCGGCGCTGTTGGTGGCGATGGGGGCCTGTGGCCTGGCGGCGCGCGATCTGCTGACCCGGCGGGTGCCGGATGCGGTCAACTCGCTGACGCTCTCGACCTGGGGGTTCGCCGCGACGGTGCCGGCGGGGCTGGTGCTGATGCTGATCATGGGGCCGGACTGGTCCACCGGCGGCGCGGGCTTCGGCCATGTGGCGGTGGCGGTGCTGGTCACCACCACGGGCTATTACCTCGTCACCACCGCGATGCGGCTGGCGCCGGCGGCCATCGTCTCGCCGTTCCGCTACAGCCGGCTGGTCTTTACCATGGGGCTGGGGGTGATCGTGCTGGGCGACCGGCCCGACACGCTGACCCTGGTGGGCGCGGCGATCATCCTGGCCTCCGGGCTCTACACCTTCTACCGCGAGCATCGCCTGGCCATGGCCGCCGCCTGAGGGCAGATTCGCGGGGCGCCCCGGCCCGCCCGCAGGCCCCAGGGGCAGGATCGCGGGAACTCTCCTGCCGGCAGAGCTTGTTAGCGCTAACCAACCCGGTTCCCAAAGCCCGAGGCCTCTGCTAAGGATGCGGCAACTTTATCGTCATGAGGGACAAGCCCATGAGCACTATTATCGACATCTTTGCGCGCGAAATTCTCGACAGCCGCGGCAACCCGACCGTCGAGGTCGACGTGACCCTGGACGACGGCACCATCGGCCGCGCCGCCGTGCCCTCGGGTGCCTCGACCGGCGCCTATGAGGCGGTGGAAAAGCGCGACGGCGACAAGAGCCGCTACATGGGCAAGGGCGTGCTTGAGGCGGTCGCCGCGGTCAACGGCGAGATCGCCGACGAGATCGTCGGCATGGACGCCACCGAGCAGGTCTCGATCGACATGGCGATGTGCGAGCTTGACGGCACCGACAACAAGGCCCGTCTCGGCGCCAATGCGATCCTCGGCGTCTCGCTCGCGGTGGCCAAGGCGGCGGCGGATTACACCGCCCAGCCGCTGTTCCGCTATGTCGGCGGCACCTCGGCGCGGGTCCTGCCGGTGCCGATGATGAACATCATCAACGGCGGCGAACATGCCGACAACCCGATCGACATCCAGGAATTCATGATCATGCCGGTCAGCGCGACCAACATCCGCGAAGCGGTGCGCATGGGCTCCGAGGTGTTCCACACGCTGAAGAAAGAGCTCTCGGCCGCCGGCATGTCCACCGGACTTGGTGACGAAGGCGGTTTCGCGCCCGAGCTGGGCTCGACCCGCGATGCGCTCGACTTCATCCTCAAGTCGATCGAAAAGGCCGGCTACACCCCGGGCGAGGATATCTACCTCGCGCTCGACTGCGCCGCGACCGAGTACTTCAAGGACGGCAAGTACGAGTTCAAGGGCGAAGGCAAGTCGCTGACCTCGGAAGAGAATGCCGATTACCTCGCCGCGCTCTGCGACGACTACCCGATCATCTCGATCGAGGACGGCATGTCCGAGGACGACTGGGACGGCTGGAAGATCCTCACCGACAAGCTCGGCGACAAGATCCAGCTGGTGGGCGACGATCTCTTCGTCACCAACCCCACCCGCCTGGCCGACGGCATCCAACGCGGCGTGGCAAACTCCATGCTGGTCAAGGTCAACCAGATCGGCACCCTGACGGAAACCCTCAAGGCCGTCGATATGGCGCACCGCGCGCGCTACACCAACGTGATGTCGCACCGCTCAGGCGAGACCGAGGATGCGACCATCGCCGATCTCGCGGTCGCCACCAACTGCGGCCAGATCAAGACCGGCTCGCTGGCGCGCTCCGACCGGCTGGCGAAATACAACCAGCTGATCCGCATCGAGGAGATCCTCGGCGAGACCGCGGAATATGCCGGCCGTTCGATCCTCAAGACATAAACCTTGGCCAAAGCGCCGATCCGCGGGCCTCTCCAGTCACCTGGAGGGGCCCGTTTTGCGTTCCCGCAGGGGCGAATCGCACGGGCCCAGCACGCCGCCCCGACCGACTGGGCCAGTTCGCACAACCGAAGGCCGAATCGCGCGCCCAGCAGAAGAACGGGGCAAAGCCGCACCACCCCGGGCATAGGCGCAGCCTATAGACCCGGAATTATCGATTTTCAGAGGGTGTCGGCAAAGCCATGACGCGGTGCAGCATGCGGTAATGACCGGGCGGCTCTGGGCTGTCATGTGTGCGTGCATGAAGCCGGCCATGACCGGCCGGGGTGGCGGTGCCCCAGACAGAGGGACACCGCCGGATCAGGTCAGACGCCTCAGCAGGGCGCCGTGTAATAGGTGCCGTCGCCACGGGCGTAGGCACAGTTTCCGGTGGCGGTGTTCTGCGCCACGACGGTGCCTGCGGCCGCGCCAGCCAGCGCTGCGATCAGGCGCCAGTTGTCGTCCGCCTCAAGCGCGGAGGCTGCGATCAGGCCCGCTGCCGCACCGCCGGTCACCCCAACGACAGAGCGCTGTTCGGGGGTGAGCGAGTCGCAGGCGGCCAGACCGGTGATGGCAAAGGCTGCTGCCGCAAGGCTCGGGAGTTTCATGGGTATCTCCTAATTCTGATGTCCATGCGCGCGAACCTAGCGCTGCATTTTGCCGCGGCCAGCAGGTTTGTGCCCACCGGCGTCTTTCTGCGGATGCAAAGCCCCCGGTCGGCGAAACGCTGCCGAAAAACGGGACCGGAGGCGCACTGACGCCTCAATTTTGCTTTCCTTCGGATACTCCCGCGTCAGCTTTCATAGCCTCAGGCTATTGCCGGCACCCGAAAACCACTCGGCAAATGACGCAGTGCCGAGCCACGTAATGCGCTCAATCACGCGCGCGAGTAAATCACCTCGATTTACATACGACCTAGCCGCAAACAACACTCGCCCCTAACGTGCACACATAAATTCTCCTTATATCCAATAGCTTAGAGGAAAATTTGGCCCTCAGAGACGGTTAATCCGCATCTCACATGCACCTTTGTAGTTGATTTGCTAATTTTGTTAAATATGATGAACTCAACCAAAAGAAAACACGATCCCATCGAGGCAGTGATGAAATACCAACGCTACATGACCCTGACGGCTCGCTTGTTCTGTGGGTACACCCTGCTGGTCTGCGCTTTGACCACGATCGGTGCCTACGACGGTCCCTTTGCCCATTCGTGGATGAATTTCGACTACGTGTCGCAGTTTCGCTTCCTGACCGTTCCGCTGGTCCTGCTGATGGCCATCTTCGCGCTGTGGCTGATGCTCGGCATCCGCACCCGCATCATCGCCTTCTCGGCGATGGTCCTCATCACGGTGCTCATTCTTTTCGATTTTTCCGCCCCCTCTGCTGTCTACGGACCCGCGGCGATCTGGGAATTCCTGCACGCGACAGGGTTCCTCTTCTCGCTGCTGGTGCTGACAATCCAGGGCGGCGGCGAGACGGCCCTTGTCCGTGGTGGTTGGCAAGGCCTGTTCTAGCCTTCTGGCTGGAACCTGTTTTTACCACCAGCTCTACAAACTTGGACGGGATTCATTCCCGTCCTTTTTTCGTTCCGGCTGAGACCCTGCGATCCAGTCTTCTTCTGTTCAAAAATACCCTCGGGGGAGTCGCCAAAGGCGACGGGGGCAGCGCCCCCCTGCTCCGCCAGCCACAGCCAACACGGCTGCGATAAAAGCGCCCGGCGCGCCGCCGGGAGGGCGCGCCGCCGCTAGCCGCGGTGTTTCAGCACGTAATCCACCAGCTGACGGGTCGAGCCGTCCTTGCCCTCCGCGCTCTCTTCGCCGGCCACGATCGGCCCCAGCGCGGTGGCCAGCTCCTTGCCCAGCTCGACGCCCCATTGGTCATAGGAGTTGATGTCGAGGATCACGCCTTCGACAAACACCCGGTGCTCGTAGAGCGCCACGATCTGGCCGAGGATCTCCGGCGTCAGCTTGGGATAGACCAGCGTGGTCGAGGGCCGGTTGCCGGGGAACACCCGGTGGCGGGCCTGCCGCTCCAGCTCGTCGCCCTCGAACTTGTCCGCCACCTTCTCGCGCGCCGCGTCGAGCGTGCGGCCGCGCATCAGCGCCTCGGATTGCGCCAGACAATTGGCCACCAGCAGCTGGTGATGATGCGCGAGGTCGGGCTCGTGGCCCTCGGCGGCAACGAGGAATTCGCAAGGCACCACCCGCGTGCCCTGATGGATCAGCTGATAGAAGGCATGCTGGCCGTTGGTGCCGGGCTCGCCCCAGACCACCGGGCCGGAGTTGTGGGTCAGGTCCGAGCCGTCGATGGCGACCGACTTGCCGTTGCTCTCCATCTCGAGCTGCTGCAGGTAGGCCGGCAGGCGCACCAGCCGGTTGTCATAGGGCAGCACCGCGCGGGTGGCATGGCCCAGCACCTGGTTGTGCCAGATGCCGACCAGCGCCAGCAGCACCGGCATGTTCTCGGCGAAATCGGCGGAACAGAAATGCCGGTCCATCGCCTGACCACCACGCAGAAAGGCGCGGAAGGCCTCGGCCCCGATGCCCAGCATCAGCGACAGGCCGATCGGCCCCCAGACCGAATAGCGCCCGCCGACCCAGTCCTCGAAGCCGAAAACCCGGTCTGGCGCGATGCCGAAGGCGCCGGTCTTCTCCTGATCGGTGCTCAGCGCGGCGAATTGCGCCGCCGGATCCGACACGGTCTCTGACATCCAGGCCCGCGCGGTGCGGGCATTGGTCATGGTCTCGATGGTGGTAAAGGTTTTCGAGGCCACGATCACCAGCGTGGTCTCCGGGTTCAGCCCGCGCAGCGTGTCGGCGATATCGGCGCCGTCGACGTTCGAGACATAGTGCACCCGAGGCCCGTCGGCGTAGGGCGAGAGCGCCTTGTAGGCCATCACCGGCCCGAGATCGGAACCGCCGATGCCGATGTTCACCACATCGGTGATCGCCCCGCCCTGACCGGTAAAGCTTCCGTCGCGCACGTCGTTGGCAAAACCCTCCATCCGGTCCAGCGTCTCGAGCACGCCGGGCATGACATCCGCGCCGTCGACCATAACCGGCCCGCCGTCGAGGTTGCGCAGCGCGGTATGCAGCACCGCACGGCCCTCGGTCTGGTTGATCTTTTCGCCGGCGAACATCGCGTCGCGCTTGGCGGCGACACCGGCGGTCTCGGCCAGATCCAGCAGCGCCGTCAGGGTCTCGGCGTCAATGTTGGTCTTGGAGAAATCGAACAGGGTCTGGTCGAAACGCGTCGAGAACTCCGCAGCGCGATTGGCGTTTTCGAACAAGTCGGTGATCTTCCGGGTCTCGGCGGCCTGCGCCAGAGAGGTCAGCTTGGTCCACATGAGGCGATGTCCTTCATTAGACGGTTGAGGGGATCAGGGCGCCCAGTGCACCAGCGCCTGCGACAGCACCGCGGCAATCGGCGCCTCGGCGGGCTTGAGGCTGCGGGCACGCTCCAGCGCGGCGCGCTTTTCATCGCCGAAGATGACGACATGTTTCGACATCGCCCCGTCGAGCACCGGCGCAGTCAGGGTGATCCGCGGCTCCGGCGCGCCGGGCGCACGCATCGCCATCAGGGCGGGCGCGCGGGGGTCGAGCGCACGGGCGAGATTGTCGGCGCCGGGAAACAGCGAGGCGGTGTGCATGTCGGCGCCCATGCCCAGCAGCAGCACCTGGATCGGCAGCCGCGGGGTGATTGTCTCGGTCAGCTCGGCCATCCGGTCCTCGGGCGCGGCACCGGGCAGATAGAGCGGCAGGTAGCGCGCCGCCGCCGCCCGCTCGACCAGCAGCCTTTCGCGCAGCAGGCGGGTGTTGGAGCGCTCGCTGTCCTCCGGCACCCAGCGTTCGTCGCTGAGCATCACGTCGACCCGGCTCCAGTCGAGATTGGCGGCGCAGAGATCGTCGAAGATCGGTCCGGGCGAGGTGCCGCCGGGCACCGCCATCAGCACCCGGTCCTCATGCTCCAGCGCCGAGCGCAGCTCGCCGGCCAGCTTGTTGGCAACGTCGATCGTCAGCATCTCGCGGTCGGCGTATTCAATGAATTCCATGACCTGTCCTTTCTGATTAAGGCGTGCGGTGCCGGGCGCTCAGCCCTTGATTTCCCGCCATTTCCGCCCATCCCGGTGCATCAGCATCAGCGCGTCCTCGGGGCCTGACGACATCGGATCATAGAGCTTGGGCACATCGCTGCGCGCCTCCCAGCCCTCGATGATCGGATCGGTCCAGGCCCAGGCGGCCTCGACCTCGTCACCGCGCATGAACAGCGTCTGGTTGCCACGGATCACATCCATGATCAAACGTTCATAGGCGTCGGGCACCTCTTCGGCATCCGGGCCCAGCGCGTCGGAGAACGACATGTCGAGCGGCACATCCACAAGACGCATCCCCCCCGGCCCCGGCTCCTTGATCGTCACCCCCAGCTCCATGCCCTCGTTGGGCTGCAGCCGGATAGTGAGGATGTTGCGGTGCCGGCCGGCGTCTTCGCCAAAGATCGAATGCGGCGTTTCCTTGAACACCACCGCGATCTCGCTGGTGCGCGCCTTCAGCCGTTTGCCGGTGCGCAGATAGATCGGCGTGCCGGCCCAGCGCCAGTTCGAGATCAGGCATTTCATCGCCACGAAGCTCTCGGTGCGCGAGCGCGGGTTCTCGGCGTGGTCGCGATAGCTCTCGCTGTCGGCACCGGCGTCATACTGGCCGCGGACGATCTGATGCGGCTCGACCGGGTCGAGCGCGCGGATCACCTTGAGCTTCTCGTCGCGCACCGCATCCGGCTCGAAGCGCGCCGGCGGCTCCATCGCAATCAGACACAGCAGCTGCATCAGGTGGTTCTGCACCATGTCGCGCATCGCGCCGGATTTGTCGTAATAGCCGCCACGGCCGCCGACACCGACGGTCTCGGCCACGGTGATCTGGATATGGTCGATGTACTGGCTGTTCCACAGCGGTTCGAACAGCATGTTGCCGAAGCGCACCGCCATCAGGTTCTGCACGGTTTCCTTGCCGAGGTAGTGGTCGATCCGGTAGATCTGATCCTCGTTGAAATAGGCCGCCAGCGACTTGTTGAGCGCCCGCGCCGAGGCCAGATCGCGGCCGAAGGGTTTTTCCACCACGATACGGGCGTCGCGCTTGGCCAGTCCCTTGTTCTTCAACCGCTCGGCAATGTCACCAAACAGCGACGGCGCGACCGAGAAGTAGAACGCCTTGACCGTGTCCTTGCGCAGCAGCTCCTTGAGTTCCTGCCAGCCGCCCTCGCCCTGCGCATCGACCTGAACGTAGTTGAGGTGCGACAGGAAGTTCTCGAGCTCCGGGCAGGTCTCGGGCCGCGCGCCGTCGAATTCGTTGATCGCCTCCCGCACCATCTGGCGATAGGCAGAGGCGTCCATCTCGGACCGGGCGACGCCGATCACCTGCGCGCCTTCCGGCATCTGGCCGGCACAAAAGCGGCGAAACAGGCCGGGCAGAATCTTGCGGCGGGCCAGATCGCCGGTTCCGCCAAACACCACGAGATCGAACGGGTTCACAGGGATGACACGTGAAACCATGGGCTATCCTTTTGCTGTCATTCAGTCTTTTGCAAGACTTGGATCAGTTGTGCCGCGGCGCTGTTAGCGCTAACTTACGGCGTCGGTGTCTCACTACCCCGTTGGCTGCCGGAAGTCTAACATGCATTTGGCGCTTCACAATGGCGTCAGCCCGGGTGTTGAGCATTGGCAACGTTCCCGGTGCGGGTTACCCCGAAAGAAACCGGAGATATGCGACAAACTCATGAAAGATCAAACGCTTTCCGACGCCAATGCTGGCAAGTTCATCGACCCGGCGCTGACCGCCAAGGGCGAGCCGCGCGCCACGGTGGCGCTGAGCGATCCGCAGACCCTGTGGTTCAACACCGGCACGCTTTGCAATATCGAATGCGCCAACTGCTATATCGAGAGCTCGCCCAGCAACGATGCGCTGGTCTATATCACCGAGGCCGAAATGGCGGGCTATCTCGACCAGCTCGAGGCGCGGGCCTGGGGGGTGCGCGAGATCGGCTTTACCGGTGGCGAGCCCTTCATGAACCCCGAGATGGTGGCGATGGCGGGCACCGCGCTGGCGCGGGGTTACGAGGTGCTGATCCTGACCAATGCCATGCGGCCGATGATGCGCAAGCGGGTTCAGGCGGGGATCGGAGAGCTGCAGGCGCAGTACGGAGACAAGCTGACCTTTCGGATTTCGCTCGACCACTGGAGCCGGGTGCACCATGACGCCGAACGCGGTCAGGGCAGCTATGACGCCACGCTCGACGGCATGCGCTGGCTGCGCGACGCGGGTGTCCACATGGCGGTCGCCGGGCGGATCGTCTGGGCCGAGAGCGAGGCCGAGGCGCGGGCGGGCTTTGCCAGGCTCTTCGCCGAGGAAGGCTTTGCCATCGATGCCGAAAGCCCGGCGGAGACCGTGCTGTTTCCCGAAATGGACGTGAAGGTCGAGGTGCCGGAGATCACCACCGCCTGCTGGGACATCCTCGGCAAGTCACCGAAAGAGGTGATGTGCGCCTCCTCGCGGATGGTGGTCAAGCGCAAGGGCGCGGGCCGTCTCTCGGTGCTGGCCTGCACGCTCTTGCCCTATGAGCCCGAGTTCGAACTGGGCGAGACCCTGGCCGAGGCCGAGCGCCCGGTCGCGCTCAACCACCCGCATTGCGCCAAGTTCTGCGTGCTGGGCGGGGCGAGCTGCTCGGGCTGAGACAGGCGCACTTGAGGCCGGGCCCCTGCCCGGCCGGTCACTCCGCCGCCGGCTGCGTTGACCATTCCGGCAGCGGAAACAGCCAGTCGTAGAGCCAGTTGAACGCCAGCGCATAGACCAGGTAGAAGCCGGCAAACGAGATGTCCATCACGAAGGCGGTCCAGAGCGAGATCCCGAGATACCAGGCGATGAACGGCAAGAGCACCAGCAGGAGCCCGGCCTCGAACAGCACCGCATGCAGCACACGCTGGCGCGGGGTCTTTTGCGTGGTGCCGGAACGGCGCTTCAGGATCAGGTCGAAGCCGTAGTTGTAGACCAGGTTCCACAGGGTCGCGAGCGTCGCGCTGACGACGCCGACCACGCCGATATCCTGCATCGGAAAGCCGAAGATCAGCGCCCCGAGGGGCACGACGATGATCAGGGCGATGATTTCAAAGCTGAGCGCGTGGCGCAGACGGTCGAGCGGAGAGCGCATGGCATCCTCATCGAGGCTGCCGGGTCGTCCCGGCCGTGGTCCAGTATGGGGAGGTCGTCCTCCGGCTGTGGATATGCCAGCCCCGCGCCCGGATTTCAAGCCGGCGGGCCCGGACCGCGCGCGGCTAGCGGCCCATCATCCAGCGCCCTTGGGGCCAGAAGGCATGAAAGGCAAAGGCGAACATCACGTCATGCGCCAGATCACGCCCGGCGGCATTGCGCACCCGGATGCTGCCGACCTCGCGGCCCTGGTTGATCGTGCCGGCATCCAGCGCCGAGGCCTGCCCCTCGGTCCAGCTCAGCGTCACCCCGGCTTCGGTGATCTCGGCGCGGTTTTCGAAACGTGACAGCGGCCAGGCCTGGTCGCCGACCCGCACCACCCGCATCAGCGGCGGCACCCCGTGCGGCGGCATCTCGCCACTGTAGAGGAAGGGGCGTTTCGAGGTGTCGTAGTTGCGATAGGGGTTGCGGCCGTAGTCGCGGTTCCATGCCGGCTCGGCCATCACCAGCCCGTCGGGGTTGCGCGCCTTGTACTGCGCCCAGCTCTCCATCCAGGTCGGCAGGGTGTTGAGCGTGGTGCCGGTCAGCCGGCCGACGATCGCCTCGCCCATCGCCTGCTGCCACCAGCTCTCGGTCTGCCGGTCATACATCACCATGTCCGAATTGCGCAGCTTGCCCGAGACGCCGAAGCTCAGCACCCCGTGGCGGCTGCGGCGGTCGAAGGTGATGCCGGAATTGCACAAGGGGCAGAAGGTGACGGCGATCGGCACGCCGCCCACGGTGTCATTGACGATCTCGTGCCAGGTCAGGTAGCGGATCGGATAGGCCCGCGGCCGGGCGCCCTTGATCTCGACGGTGATCACCGGCTCGCGGGCGCCGATCCGGGTCTCGCGCGCCACCGGGATGAAGCCCGGGTCGTCGAGCGCGGGAATGCCGTCCTTGGGCGGCCCCCCCGAGAGGATCTCGGACCAGTCTTGAACGGTGGTCTTGCTGAAATCGGTCTTTGGCCATTCGCCCCGCCAGGCCCGCGGATCTGCCGTGGCCAGAGTGGCGAAAGCCGCGCAGGCGGCGGCGAGTAACATCGTCCTGACAGTCATGGTGCATCCCCTTTGCCTCAGGATGCGCCGCGCGGGGGGCTGTTGCCTAGCCCCCCGCACGCGGGTTTGATCGCCCGTGCGTCACCAGTTTCGCGTCCCGGACCCAGGTCCGGGACCTCGCCCTCCGCAACCGGGAGGCCTTGGATCAGGTCCGGGGCGCGCGGTCGCACCGGGGCGACGCATCACTCGGTGACGCTCACCGTCTTCATCACGTCGGCCTCGCCGGTCACCGCGCCATTGGGTCCGGCGCCGCGCTTGATCGCGTCGACCACATCCATGCCCTCGGTCACTTCGCCGACCACGGTGTACTGCCCGTTGAGGAAATATCCCGGTTCGAACATGATGAAGAACTGCGAGTTGGCGCTGTTCGGGCTCTGCGAGCGGGCCATGCCCACAACGCCGCGCTCGAACGCCCGGTCGGAGAACTCCGCCGGCAGGTCCGCCAGGTCCGATCCGCCGCGACCGGCCATCTGCAGCGAGAACCCCTCGCCCTGCATGTTGCCGAACTGCACGTCGCCGGTCTGCGCCATGAAGCCGTCGATCACCCGGTGAAAGACCACTCCGTCATAGGCACCGCTCTCGGCCAGCTCGGTGATCTGCGCCACGTGCTGCGGTGCCACGTCCTCGAACAGGTCGATGACCACGGTACCATTGGCCGCGCCCTCGATCTCGATCTCGAGACCGGTGGCCAGCGCCGGACCGGCCATGAGCGTGAAGGCGAGCGCCAGCTTACGCATCGGCGGCCACCTTGACCGAGATCATCCGGTCCGGCTCCGCAGGCGGCTCGCCGCGGGTGATGGCATCGACATGTTCCATGCCGGCGATGACCCGGCCGTAGACGGTGTACTGGCCATTGAGAAAATGGTTGTCCTTGAAGTTGATGAAGAACTGCGAATTGGCGGAGTTCGGGTTCTGCGAGCGCGCCGCGCCGAGGGTGCCACGGTCATGCGGCAGCTTGGAGAACTCGGCCGGCAGGTCGGGCTTGTCAGAGCTGCCGGTGCCGGCCATGCGGATGTTGAACCCGTCTTCCATGTCGCCGTGCTGCACGTCGCCGGTCTGCGCCATGAAACCATCGATCACCCGGTGAAAGGCGACGTTGTCATACTGGCCTTCGCGCGCCAGTTCCTTCATGCGCTCGGCATGTTTGGGGGCCACGTCAGGCAGAAGCTCGATGGTCACGGTGCCGTTCTTGAGCTCTACCAGGATGGTGTTTTCGGGGTCCTTGATCTCGGCCATGGGGGCCTCCTCTGCATGCAATTGGCACGATACCTAATTTGCCATGGCCCCCTCGGCAAGCACGCGATTGACCCGCCGGGCGTTAGCGGCCAAACAAGGCGCAACCTGAACCCTAGGGAAGGACTGCCAAGATGGGCTGGAAAACTCTCGACGACATGGACCTCGACGGCAAGCTGGTGCTGACCCGTGTCGACATCAACGTGCCGATGGATAACGGCAAAGTGACCGATGACACCCGCATTCAGCGCATCGTGCCGACCATCCGGGATATCCTCGCCAAGGGCGGCACCCCGGTGATGCTGGCGCATTTCGGCCGGCCCAAGGGCAAGCACGTGCCGGAGATGAGCCTGCGCCAGGTGGTTCCGGCGCTGGAAAGCGCGCTGGGCCGCAACGTGATCTTCATCGAACGCCCCTCGCGGGATGCGCTCGACAGCCTCGATGCCGGTTCGGTGGTGCTGGTGGAAAACACCCGCTTTTCCGAGATGGAGGAGAAGAACGATCCCAAGATGGCGCAGTTTCTCGCCTCGCTGGGCGACGTCTATTGCAACGATGCCTTCTCGGCCGCCCACCGCGCCCATGCCTCGACCGAGGGCGTCGCGCGGCTCTTGCCGTCCTGCGCCGGCCGGCTGATGGAGGCCGAGCTCTCGGCGCTGGAGAAAGCCCTGGGCAAGCCCGAGCGCCCGGTGGTCGCCGTGGTCGGCGGTGCCAAGGTCTCGAGCAAGCTTGACCTCTTGGGCAACCTCGTCAGCAAGGTCGATCATCTGGTGATCGGCGGCGGCATGGCCAATACCTTCCTCGCCGCCCAAGGCATCGACGTCGGCAAATCGCTGGCCGAGCATGACATGACCGACACCGCCCGCGAGATCATGGCCAAGGCCGAGGCCGCCGGCTGCAAGATCCTGCTGCCGGTCGATGTTGTGGTGGCCCGCGAGTTCAAGGCCGGTGCCGAGAACGAGACCGTGGCCGCCGACGCCTGCCCCGCCGACGCGATGATCCTCGACGCCGGACCCGAGACGGTGAAACAGGTGGCGGCGGTGCTGGAAACCGCCAAGACGCTGATCTGGAACGGCCCGATGGGCGCCTTCGAAATCGAACCCTTCGACCGCGCCACCAATGCCGCCGCGCAACAGGCGGCCGCGCTGTCGAAGGCCGGCAAGCTGATCTCGGTGGCCGGCGGCGGCGACACGGTAGCGGCGCTCAACAAGGCCGGGGCGGCGGAGGATTTCTCCTATATCTCCACCGCCGGCGGCGCCTTCCTCGAATGGATGGAAGGCAAGACCCTGCCCGGCGTCGCCGCGCTCGGCTGAGCCTGCGGCACGACAGAGGAGGACCCGGGCGCAGCCCCGGGTCGTCCACCCCCCACAACACACCCGCCCTATTGACACCATACTAGAATGTTAGCGCCATCACACTGCGGCGCACATTGCAAGCGTCCCTCCCCTCGCTTACCACTGCGGGGCGTGGGGCCTTCAGGCCCCGGGGATCAACTTTCGGGACGGACATTTCCATGAGCAATGACGCTATGGCCAAGCAGATGGCCAACAAAGACGGCTTTATCGCAGCACTCGACCAGTCGGGCGGCTCGACCCCCAAGGCACTGCGTCTCTACGGCATCGAGGAAGACGCCTATTCCGGCGACGAGGAGATGTACGGGTTGATCCACGAGATGCGCGCCCGGATCATCAAGTCGCCGGCGTTCTCGGGCGACAAGGTGATCGGCGCGATCCTGTTCGAGCGCACCATGGATGGCGAGATCGACGGCACGCCCACCGCCGAATACCTCTGGAAGGAATGCGGCGTCGTGCCCTTCCTCAAGGTCGACAAGGGGCTCTGCGAGCCGACCGACGGCGTCAAGCTGATGAAGGCGATCCCCGATCTCGACGCGCTCTGCGCCCGCGCGGTCGGCAAGGGGGTCTACGGCACCAAGATGCGCTCGGTGATCGACGCCGCCAACAAGGCCGGCATCAACGCCATCGTCTCGCAGCAGTTCGAGGTCGGCCGGCAGATCAAGGCCGCCGGGCTGATGCCGATCCTCGAGCCGGAGGTGACCATCACCATCGCCGACAAGGCAGAGGCCGAGGCGATCCTGCGCGACGAGATCGTCAAGCACCTCGACGCCCTGCCAGAGGGTGAGCAGGTGATGCTGAAACTGTCGCTGCCGTCGGAGGCCAATTTTTACAAGCCGCTGATCGACCACCCCAAGGTGATGCGCGTCGTGGCGCTCTCGGGCGGCTATTCCCGCGCCGAGGCCAACGACCTGCTGGCCCGCAACGAAGGGCTGATCGCCAGTTTCTCGCGCGGGCTGACCGAAGGTCTCTCGGCGCAGCAGAGCGACGAGGAATTCGACGCCATGCTGGGTGACGCGATCTCCTCGATCTACGAGGCGTCGAAGGCGGGCTGAGGCGCTCGGTCCGAGATGGGAGGGCGGTCTGAAAAGGCCGCCCTTTTTCGGTTGGTCTGTTGCATCAACGACATCTGAAGCGGATCGATCCGCAACCTTCGACGGCCGGATCTCCCGAGGGTCCGAATGACCCCGCAGAGCCTACAGACCCTTGATCTGACTGTCAATTTTTGTGCGGTCCGGCGGCTGGCTAGCGCTCCCTAACATTCATCCCGGCACGGCCCGGCGGCAATGACAGAGAAATTCTGCAAACCTCCGACTCAGGGGATTCCCTTCCCGAATCACCTGTGCCATACTGCCTCTACAGCATCCGTCAGAGATGCATTCGAGGCAGACCATGAGCAGCAATCCGACCCGCCGGAACATCGTCCCGTTAAGCGTGTTCGCCATCGCGTTCACCCTGGGGGCCTATTTCACCTTTGCCGCCGTGCAGGGCGACTATGGCTTGTTCCGGCGGGCGGAAATCCTCGACAATGCCGCCAGGCTCGAGGCCGAGCGCGACGCGCTGCGCGCCGACCTGGCCGAGATGGAGAACCTCACCCGCCGGCTCTCCGACGCCTATCTCGACCTCGACCTGCTCGACCAGCAGGCGCGCGAAGTGCTCGGGCTGATCCGCTCGGACGAGATCGTCATCCGCTGACCGCTTCGCAGACGCAGCGTCAAAGCCCCCTTTCCACCCGGTGCCCGTCTGGGCTAGGCTTAGTTTAACACTAAACAATTCGCCACCGGGAGGGCGCCGCCATGGCCGCGCGCAGAGCTGCGAAAAAACCCAATGTCTCCAAGGACGAGCTGACGCAGTACTACCGCGACATGCTGCTGATCCGTCGGTTCGAGGAAAAGGCCGGCCAGCTTTACGGCATGGGGCTGATCGGCGGTTTCTGTCACCTCTACATCGGTCAGGAAGCGGTTGTCGTGGGCCTCGAGGCGGCGGCGGAAGAGGGCGACAAGCGCGTCACCTCCTACCGCGACCACGGCCACATGCTGGCCTGCGGCATGGACCCCGGCGGCGTGATGGCCGAGCTCACCGGCCGCGAGGGCGGTTATTCCAAGGGCAAGGGCGGCTCGATGCACATGTTCTCGAAGGAGAAGCATTTCTACGGCGGCCACGGCATCGTCGGCGCGCAGGTGCCGATCGGCGCCGGCCTCGCCTTTGCCGACCGCTACAAGGAGAACGGCCGCGTCACCTTTACCTATTTCGGCGATGGCGCCGCCAACCAGGGCCAGGTCTACGAGACCTTCAACATGGCCGCGCTCTGGGATCTGCCGGTGATCTTCGTGATCGAGAACAACCAGTACGCCATGGGCACCGCCCAGCAGCGCTCGACCTCGACGCCTGATCTGCACACCCGCGGCGAGGCCTTCGGCATCCCCGGCGAGGTGGTCGACGGCATGGATGTGCTGGCGGTCAAGGCGGCGGGCGACAAGGCGGTGGGCCACTGCCGCGCCGGCAAGGGCCCCTATATCCTCGAGGTCAAGACCTACCGCTACCGCGGCCATTCGATGTCGGACCCGGCAAAATACCGCACCCGCGAAGAGGTGCAGAAGATGCGCGAGGAGCGCGACCCGATCGAACATGTCCGCGCCCTGCTGCTCGAGGGCAAGCACGCCAGCGAGGAAGACCTCAAGGCGATCGACAAGGAGATCAAGCAGGTGGTCAGCAAGGCCGCCGACTTCGCGCGCGAGAGCCCCGAGCCCGCGCTCGAGGAGCTTTGGACCGATATCTATGCGGAGGCCCGCTGATGCCACATTTCGAGATCCACGCCACCGACACCGCGGCGGCACAACGCTTCTATTCCGGCCTTTTCGGCTGGTCCTTTGATCCCATGCCCGGCTTCGAGGACGAAGAGTATTTTCTCGTCTCCGGTCCCGGCATCGAGCCGCCACTGACCGGCGGGCTGATGAGACGCATGGGCGACGCCCCCGCCGCTGGCGCCCCGGTGCGCGGCTGCACCCTGACCTTCGAGGTCGCCGATTGCGACGACCGCTACGCCTGGGCGCTGGACAATGGCGGTGCCGAGGCCTTGCCGCCCACCGACTACCCCGGCATCGGCCGCGCGGCCTATGTCGAGGACGGCCAGGGCAATATCGTGGGTTTCCTCGCCCCCTCTGACGCGGGGGCCTGACCCATGCCGATCGAGATCCTCATGCCCGCCCTCTCACCGACGATGGAAGAGGGCACGCTGGCGAAATGGCTGGTCAAGGAAGGCGACAGCGTCAGCTCCGGCGACGTGATCGCCGAGATCGAGACCGACAAGGCGACGATGGAATTCGAGGCGGTCGACGACGGCACCCTGGGCCGGATCCTCGTCACCGAGGGCACAGCGGGCGTCAAGGTCAACACCCCCATCGCGGTGCTGGTCGAAGAGGGCGAAAGCCCCGCGGACATAGACACCAAGCCCGCCCCGGCCCCCGAGCCGGGGCCTCCCGCCAAGCCCCGCGACGCCGAGCCTGAGGAAGACACCGAAAAGGCCGCCCCCGGATCAAGCCCGGAACAGACGCGCCCCCCTGCGGAGCCCGACTGGCCGGACGGCACCGAGGTCCGGCAGCAGACCGTCCGCGAGGCCCTGCGCGACGCCATGGCCGAGGAAATGCGCGCCGACGGCGATGTCTTCCTGATGGGCGAGGAGGTCGGCGAATACCAGGGCGCCTACAAGATCTCCCAGGGCCTGCTCGACGAATTCGGCCCCAAACGCGTGATCGACACGCCGATCACCGAACACGGCTTCACCGGCCTCGCGGTGGGTGCGGCCTTTGGCGGGCTGCGACCGATCGTCGAGTTCATGACCTTCAACTTCGCCCTGCAGGCGATGGACCAGATCGTCAACTCGGCGGCCAAGACGCTCTACATGTCCGGCGGCCAGATGGGCGCGCCGATGGTGTTCCGCGGCCCCAACGGCGCCGCCGCCCGGGTCGCCGCCCAGCACAGTCAGGATTTCGCCGCCTGGTTCAGCCATATCCCCGGGCTCAAGGTGGCGATGCCCTATTCTGCCAGCGACGCCAAGGGCCTGCTGAAATCCGCCATCCGCGACCCCAACCCGGTGATCTTCCTCGAAAACGAGATCCTCTATGGCAAGAGCTTCGAGGTGCCGGTGATGGAGGATTTCACCCTGCCCTTCGGCAAGGCCCGCACCTGGCGGGAAGGCTCGGACGTCACCCTCGTGAGCTTCGGGATCGGCATGACCTACGCGCTGGAAGCGGCCGAAAAGCTGGCCGAGGAGGGCATCGAGGCCGAGGTCATCGACCTGCGCACCCTGCGCCCGATGGACACCGAAGCGATCCTCGAGAGCGTGCGCAAGACCAACCGCTGCGTCACCGTCGAGGAAGGCTTCCCGCGCAGCTCGATCGGCAACCAGATCACCGCACTGCTGATGGAACAGGCCTTCGACTGGCTCGACGCCCCGGTGATCAACTGCACCGGCAAGGACGTGCCGATGCCCTATGCCGCCAACCTCGAGAAACACGCCCTGACCTCGACCAAAGAGGTCATCGCCGCGGTGAAGAAGGTCACCTACCGCTGATGCAGGTCCACGGCCGCGATATCGAGACCGAGTGCTACCGGGTCACCCATGTGGTCGACGGCCGCGAGGTCACCGCCCTGGTGCCCGAGCGGCTGGCCGCCGATCTGCGCCCCGGCGGACGGCCCAGCCATCAGGAGGCCTATGTCTGGATGGCCGGCCACAAGGACAAGATCGAAACCGCCATCACCCGCCTCGCCCGCGGCCAGAGCGCCAAACCACCCTTTGACACCATCACCCTGCTCCCTTCATCTTGCCCGTAAACTCCGGGGAGCGCGAGGGGCTGGCCCCTCGCTTCCCCCGCCGCCACAAGCGCCCCCAGTGCCCTGTCCGGAGACGACACCATGCCCACCGAGATCCTGATGCCCGCCCTCAGCCCGACGATGGAAGAAGGCACGCTGGCGAAATGGCTGGTCAAGGAAGGCGACAGTGTTTCCTCCGGTGACCTGCTGGCCGAGATCGAGACCGACAAGGCGACGATGGAATTCGAGGCGGTCGACGAGGGCGTGATCGGCAAGCTTCTGGTCGAGGCTGGCAGCGCCGCGGTCAAGGTCAACACCCCGATCGCCCTGCTGCTCGAGGAGGGCGAATCCGCCGAGGATCTCACCGAAGCCGCCCCCGCTGCGAATGGCGGCGAGGCCACTGCCGCCGGCGCGTCCGACGAGGTTGAAACCGCCGCGGCGAAAGACCCCGCCCGGGCCCCTGAGCCAGAGCCTCCCCTCGCCACCTCCAGCGACGGAAAACGCCTCTTCGCCTCACCGCTGGCCCGCCGCATCGCCGAGGACAAGGGGCTCGACCTCTCGCAAATCAAGGGCACGGGCCCGCGCGGCCGCATCGTCAAGGCGGATGTCGAGGCGGCAAGCGCGCCGAAGACGCCCGCAAGGGCGGAGGAGGCCCCGGCCGAGACGGCGAAATCCGCGCCGCCTTCGGCCAGTGCCGGCCAGGTCGCCGCGCTCTATGCCGACCGCGCTTACCAGGAGGTGCCGCTTGACGGCATGCGCAAGACCATCGCCGCGCGCCTCACCGAGGCCAAGCAGCAGATCCCGCATTTCTACCTGCGCCGTGACATCCGGCTCGACGCGCTCCTGTCGCTGCGCGCCGATCTCAACCGTCAGCTGGCGGCGCGAGAGATCAAGCTCTCGGTCAATGATTTCATCATCAAGGCCTGCGCCGCCGCCCTGCAGCAGGTGCCCGATGCCAACGCCGTCTGGGCCGGCGACCGCATCCTGCGGCTGACGCCCTCGGACGTGGCGGTGGCCGTGGCCATCGAAGGCGGGCTCTTCACTCCGGTGCTGCGCGACGCGCATCAGAAATCGGTCTCGGCCCTCTCGGCTGAAATGAAAGACCTCGCCGCCCGCGCCCGCGACCGCAAGCTCAGCCCGCAGGAGTATCAGGGCGGCAGCTTTGCGATCTCCAACCTCGGCATGTTCGGGATCGAGAATTTCGACGCGGTGATCAACCCGCCACATGGCGCCATCCTCGCGGTCGGCGCCGGGGTGAACAGACCGGTGGTGCAGGAGGACGGCACGCTCGGCGTGGCAACGGTGATGTCGGTCACCCTCTCGGTCGATCACAGGGTGATCGACGGCGCGCTCGGTGCACAGCTTCTGGCGGCGATCAAGGACGGTCTGGAGGCCCCCCTGGCGCTGCTCGCCTGAGCGCCAAGGGCCTGACCGCAGACCTCAGGTGTTCAGCCGGTGGCGTCGATGGTGGCTTTGATCGCCTTGCGCCAGCCCGCGTAGCGCGCGTTGCGGGTGTCCTCCGACATCGCCGGATCGAACCGCGCGTCGCATTCCCAGCTTTGCGCAAATTCCGCCATCTCCGGCAGGATCCCGGCCTTGTGGCCGGCCAGCCAGGCCGCGCCCATGGCGGTGGTCTCCAGCACCTTGGGCCGCTCCACCGGCGCGCCGCTGATGTCGGCGAGGAACTGCATGGCGAAGGTCGAGGCGCTCATCCCGCCATCGACGCGCAGCGCGGTGTCGCCGGCGCCGTCCCAGTCGGCGCACATCGCCTCGAGCAGGTCACGGGTCTGGAACCCGACGCTTTCCAGCGCCGCGCGGGCAAGTTCCGCCGGGCCGGAGCCGCGGGTAAGACCAAAGATCGCGCCGCGGCAATCGGCGTTCCAATAGGGCGCGCCCAGCCCGGTAAAGGCCGGCACGAGGATCAGCTGCTGGCCGTCGTCGGCCGCTTCCGCCAGCGCCTGCGTCTCGCTGGCCGCGCCGATCAGCCTGAGCCCGTCGCGCAGCCATTGCAGCACCGCGCCGGCGATGAAGATCGAGCCTTCGAGCGCATAGGTCGGCGTGCCGTCGAGCTGATAGGCGATGGTGGTCAGCAGGCGGTTGTTTGACCGCACCGGCGTGTCACCGGTGTTCAGGAGCGCGAAACAGCCGGTGCCGTAGGTGGATTTCATCATCCCGGGCTGGAAACAGGCCTGCCCGACCGTCGCCGCCTGCTGGTCGCCGGCGATGCCGAGGATCGGGATGGTGCCGCCCAGAAGCGTGGTCTCGCCGAAATCGGCGGCGCAATCCTTGACCTCCGGCAGCATCGCACGCGGGATGTTCAGCCTGTCGCAGATGGTCTGTGACCAGCGGCCCTTGTGGATGTCATAGAGCATGGTGCGGGCGGCATTGGTGGCATCGGTGACATGCGCGCGGCCTTCGGTCAGGTTCCAGACCAGCCAGCTGTCGACGGTGCCGAAAAGCAGCTCGCCCGCCTCGGCGCGCGCCCGCGCGCCGTCGACATTGTCGAGGATCCAGGCCAGCTTGGTGGCCGAGAAATAAGGATCGAGCAACAGGCCGGTGCGCGCCGTCACCATCTCCTCGACCCCGTCCTCCTTGAGCGCCTTGCACATCTCCGAGGTGCGCCGGTCCTGCCAGACGATGGCGTTGTAGACCGGCGCGCCGGTCTCGCGGTCCCAGACCAAGGTGGTCTCGCGCTGGTTGGTGATGCCGATGGCGGCAATCTCGCCAGCGGCTTCGATCGCCTTGCGGCAGGTGGTGAGCGTGGTCTCCCACAGGTCCTTCGGATCATGTTCGACCCAGCCGCTGTTCGGGAAGTGCTGGGTGAATTCCTCCTGCGCCGAGGCCACGATCTCCAGCGCGCCATCAAACACCATGGCGCGGGTCGAGGTGGTGCCCTGATCGATGGCAAGGATATGGGTCATTCGTCTGCCTCCCTTTCGGCGCGTTTTCACGTGCCCAGCGTTCGTTTTTCGGTCTCGGCGCCCGCGGTTCTGTTCGAATGGCCAGAAATCAGCCATCACCTTTTGCGCCCCCGTTCGGTTTCAGCACATTCGCGCGCGTCAGGCCAGCGCAATTCTGCGCGCCCGTTGCCGAGCGCGCCGTTTTTCCACCCGGACCGGCGCGCCGGTCAGCGCAGGCGCACCTCGGTCGCGGCATCGAAGTACATCGCGTTTTCAGGATCGAAGTTGACCGCCATGCCGGTGCCCTCGGGGATCGCCTCGTCGCCGCGGGTCTCGACGATGATGCGTTCGCCGCTGGCCGAGATCAGGTAGTCATAGGCCACCCCGCCCAGCCGCTCGCGGATGTCGATCCGCACCGGGCTCTCGGCCTCGCGCACACTCAGGTGCTGCGGGCGGATGCCGAGGATCACCTCGCTGCCCTCGGCCGGCAGCGCCACCGTCGCCGGCACCGCCATGTTGTCGAGCCCGGGCACCACCACCCCCTGCCCGGTCACCCGCGCCGCAAGGAAGTTCATGCTGGGCGAGCCGATGAAGCCCGCCACAAAGCGGTTGTCGGGGTCCTGGTAAAGCTCCATCGGGCTGCCGACCTGTTCGATATGGCCGGCGCGCAGCACCACGATCTTGTCGGCCAGCGTCATCGCCTCGACCTGGTCGTGGGTGACATAGATCATCGTCGCGCCGATTTCCTTGTGCAGCCGGGCGATCTCGACCCGCATGTCGACGCGCAATTCGGCATCCAGATTGCTGAGCGGCTCGTCGAACAGGAACACCTCCGGCCCGCGCACGATGGCGCGGCCGATGGCGACGCGCTGGCGCTGGCCGCCAGACAGCGCCTTGGGCTTGCGCGCGAGGTAGTCGTCGAGCTTGAGGATGCGGCTGGCCTCGGCGACCTTGGTCCTGATCTCCTCCTTCGGGTGGCCGTTCATCTTGAGGCCAAATCCCATGTTCTCCTCGACCGTCATATGCGGGTAGAGCGCATAGGTCTGGAACACCATCGCCACGCCACGCTCGGCCGGGTCGGCGCGGGTCACGTCGCGGCCGCCGATCGAGATATGGCCGTCGGAGGTCTCCTCGAGCCCGGCGATCATCCGCAGCAGAGTCGACTTGCCGCAGCCCGAGGGGCCGACAAAGACGCAGAACTCGCCATGCTCGATCTGAAGGTCGACACCGTGGATGACCTCGACCTTGCCATAGCGTTTCACGGCGCTGTGGAGTGCGACACCTGACATTCTCTTTCCTCTCCCTCGGGATGCTGGCTGCTCTTCATTGCGCGATCGGATACGGCCAGCCGGCCGCCTCTCCACCGATCTGCGCCGCCGTCCGCTGCAAGGCGGGCCGGAATTTCTCGATATCCTTCAGTGACATGCGAAAGGTCGATGTCACCACGGACAGGGCGCCGATCACCCGGCTCGAGCCGCCTAGGATCGGCGCGGCAATCGAGATGATGCCCTGTTCGTGTTCTTCGCGGTCAAAAGCCACGCCCTCGGCACGGATCTGCTCGAGCTCCGGCAGCAGCGTGTCGCTGCTGCGGTGGGTGTTGGGGGTGAACCCCTCCCAGCTCTGGCCGTCCAGCGCCTCGGTGCGGCGGGCCGCATCCATGAAGGCCAGCATCACCTTGCCCACCCCGGTGCAATGCGCGGGCGAGCGGCGGCCGGGGGTGGCCATGGTCTTGAAGCCGGTCTTCGGCGTGGTCTTCTCGACAAAGATCACCCGCCCCCGCTCCATCTGCGCCAGGTGGATCGTCTCGCTCACATCCGCCGCCAGCGCCGCCACGAAGGGCTGGGCCAATGGTGCCAGTGACGACTGGGTCCAGGCATGGCGCGACATCCGCACCAGCCGCATGCCGGGCACATAGACATGGCGATCCTCGTCAAACGCCAGCATACCCTGGTTGGTCAGGGTCTGCAGCAGTCGGTGGGTCGTGGCCTTGGGGAACGGGCTGACCTCCAGCACCTCGGAGAACCGCACCGAGCGGCCGAACGCCACGACCATATCGAGCAATTCCAGGGCTTTGCCGACGGTTCCATCCGATGTCACGTGCTTGTTCATCCGCGTGCCTGCTGTCCCGACGCCCGGAAAACCCGGGGAGGAAATTCTTGACTTTTGTAGCATCCGGGCGTCAGTATATCAACATGCAAAACTTTTGTTCCATTATTTGGGACTAGCTTGCACGGTGGAGGAGAAAGGGAGAGAGATGCTCTACAAATCGTTGAAACTGGCGGCGGCCTTGGCCACGTCTACCATGTTGTCTTCGGCGGCACTGGCCGGCGAACTGGTGATCAATACCGACACGTCCGATCCGGCGCCCAAGGCCGCCTTCGAGGCGCTGATCAAGGGGTTCGAGGCCGAGCATCCGGATGTCACGGTCACCTGGAACCTGTTCGACCACGAGGGCTACAAGACCTCGATCCGCAACTTCCTGACCGCCGATGCGCCCGATCTTGCCAACTGGTACGCCGGCAACCGGATGCTGCCCTATGTCAACGCCGGGCTGTTCGAGCCGGTGGATGATGTCTGGGAAGAGAACGGCCTGAAGGACTCGCTGGCCTCCTCGGTCGGCTCGATGACCATCGATGGCAAGATCTGGGGCGTGCCCTATACCTATTACCAATGGGGCGTGTACTACCGGAAGGACATCTTCGATGAGCACGGCATCGACGTGCCCACCACCTGGGACGCGTTCAAGGCCGCAGGGGCCACGCTGACCGAGGCCGGCATCACCCCGATCACCATCGGCACCAAGTACCTCTGGACCGCCGGCGGGGTCTTTGACTACCTCAACCTGCGCACCAACGGCTATGACTTCCACATGGCGCTCGGCAAGGGCGAGGTGCCCTGGACCGACGAGCGCGTCGTCGCCACGATGAACAACTGGAAAGAGCTGATCGACGCCGGCTTCTTCCTCGAAAACCACGCCGCCTATTCCTGGCAGGAGGCGCTGGCACCGATGGTTCAGGGCGATGCGGCGATGTATGTGATGGGCAACTTCGCGGTGGCGCCGCTGCGCGACGCCGGGCTCACCGATGACCAGTTGGGCTTCTTCCAGTTCCCCCAGATCAACCCAGACGTGGCGATGGCCGAAGAGGCACCGACCGACACCATCCACATCCCGGCCAACGCCAAGAACAAGGAGGACGCGAAGAAATTCCTCGCCTATCTGGCCCGCGCCGAGGTGCAGACCGAGATCAACAAGACCCTCGGACAGCTGCCGATCAACAAGAACTCTGAAGTCGGCGACGATAAGTTCCTGCAGGCCGGCTACGAGATGCTGAGCAAGACCGACGGCGGCATCGCGCAGTTCTTTGACCGCGACTACCCGGCCGAGATGGCCAAGGCGGGCATGGAGGGCTTCCAGGAATTCATGGTCAAGCCCGAGCGCATGGAGCAGATCCTCGAGCGGCTCGAGAAGGTCCGCGCACGGGTCTACAAGTGACGGCCGTCGCCCGGTGACCGGGCGCCCCGGACCTGGTCCGGGGCCTCCCCCGCGGACTCGCGCGCCCTAGGCCTGATCCGGGCCCTTTCCCCTGCCCGCCGCCGCGCAACCGAAACACGAGGTCCCGGGTCAAGCCCGGGACGGCGCATCCCTGTCCCGAGGACTTGCCATGACCGCCCCTGCCCTTCCCGACACCCATCCGCCCGCCAAGAAGACCTGGTGGAAGCAGAACCAGCAGCGCCTGGCGCCCTGGCTGTTCCTGGCGCCGGGGATCTTCATGTTCGCGATGTATGTGGTCATCCCGATCTTCCAGTCGGTGAACATCTCGTTTTACGACTGGGACGGCCTGGGCGAGGCAACCTGGGTCGGCACCGACAACTATGTCGAGCTGATGGACGATGAGGCCTTCTATACCTCGCTGAAGAACAACGTGATCTGGCTGGTGCTCTACATGCTGGCAATCCCCGGCGGGCTGATGGTGGCGCTGTTTCTCAACCAGACGGTGCGCGGCATCCGGATCTACAAGTCGCTGTTCTTCTTTCCCTTCGTGATCTCCCAGGTGGTGGTCGGCCTGGTCTTTGCCTGGTTCTACGATCCCACCTACGGGCTGATGAACATCGCGCTGGGGTGGTTCGGGATCGAGCCGATTGCGGTGCTGGCGAACGAGGATTACGTCACCTACGGCATCATTGCCGCCGGGCTCTGGCCGCAGACCGCCTATTGCATGATCCTCTATCTCACCGGGTTGAACGCCGTCGATCCCGAGCAGATCGAGGCCGCGCGTCTCGACAATGCCAAGGGGGTCAAGATGCTCTGGTACGTGATCCTGCCACAGCTGCGCCCGGCCACCTTCATCGCCATCGTGGTGACCGTGATCGGCGCGCTGCGCAGCTTCGACCTGATCTCGATCATGACCGACGGCGGCCCCTGGGGCAGCTCACGGGTGCTGGCCTTCTACATGTATGAACAGGCGTTCAGCGAATACGGCTTCCGCATGGGTTATGGCGCGGCCATCGCCGTGGTGCTGTTCCTCATCATGATGGTCTATATCACCGGTTTTCTTTACAAAATGTACCGCGACGAGAGAGGTCTCTGAGATGTTTCCGACCCCGATCGAAAAGACCTCCGCCGGCACCCGGGCCCTCTATCGCATAGCCCTGCCGATCGCACTGATCGTCTGGTTGCTGCCGCTGATCGCCGTGGCGCTGACCTCGGTGCGCTCGGCCGGCGACATCACCGCCGGCAACTACTGGGGCTGGCCCACCAGCTTCAACCTGATCGAGAACTACACCGCGATCTTCGAGCAGACGCCGATCGGAAAGTACATCCTGAACTCCTTCAAGGTGACGATCCCGACGGTGATCGGCGCGGTCGGCATCTCCTGCCTCACCGGCTTTGCCTTGGCGGTCTACAAGTTCAAGGGCAACCTGCTGATCTTCTTCATGTTCGTCGCCGGCAACTTCGTGCCGTTCCAGATCCTGATGGTGCCGGTGCGCGACCTGACGCTCGATCTCGGCATGTACAACACCTGGTACGGGCTGGCGCTGTTCCACATCGCCTTTCAGGCCGGGTTTTGCACGCTCTTCATGCGCAACTTCATCAAGGCCTTGCCCTACGAGCTGATCGAGGCGGCGCGTGTCGAGGGCATCTCGGAGATCCGCATCTTCTGGTACGTGGTCATGCCGCTGATGAAACCGGCGCTGGCGGCGCTCTCGGTGCTGATCTTCACTTTCATCTGGAATGATTACTTCTGGGCCACCGTGCTGACCCAGGGCGCCGACAACCAGCCGATCACCGCCGGGCTCTACTCGCTCAACGGCCAGTGGGTCGCCGCCTGGCACCTTGTCTCGGCCGGCTCGATCGTCGCCGCCCTGCCACCGGTGCTGATGTTCTTCCTGATGCAGCGTCACTTCATCGCCGGTCTGACCCTCGGAGCCGTGAAATGATCCAGAGCTGGCGTTTGGACGACAGTCGTCAGACGCTGGTGCTCGCCTCTCAAAAGGACCACCTCGCCGAGGTGGTCTATTGGGGGCCGCGCCTGCCCGACGGCGAAGACCTCGACACCCTCGCGCACGCCCATGCCATCGACGTCACCGGTGGCATGCTTGACACCAACCCCGAACTGTCGCTCTGCCCGGAAGCGACCCGCAGCTTTCCCGGCCAGCCCGGGCTGGTGATCCGCGATGGATCGGGCCAGCCGTTCCTGCCGAAGTTCTGCTTCGACAGCGCCGAAGCGGCCGAGAACCGCCTGACCCTCACCTTCCGCGATCAATCTGGCGTGCTGACCTATCGCGCCGACTTCACCATCGATCCGCAGACCCATGTGATCGAGGCCCGCGCCGAGATTGAGGCCACAGAGCCGATGCACCTGCACTGGCTTTCCGCGCCGGTCTTTCCCGCGCCGCAGGCCAGCGACGAGATGATCGATTTCGCCGGCCGCTGGTGTGGCGAGTTCCAGATGAACCGCACCGCCTGGTCCGCCGGCATCCGCTACCGCGAGAACCGCACCGGCCGCACCGGGCACGAACATTTCCCCGGCCTCATCGTGCCCTGCCGGGGCGCGACCAATGCCTCAGGCCATGCCTATGGCTTCCACTACGGCTGGTCCGGCGGCCATCGGATGATCGCCGAAGAGCTGCCGGACGGTCGCCGACAGGTACAGTTCGGCCATGCCTCCCGGATCGAGACCGCCCCGGCCACCACCTTCGCCACCGCATCGCTCTATGCGATGTTTTCTGACGACGGGCTCAATGGCTGCGCAGTGGCGTTCCAGCGCCACCTGCGCGACCGGATCGTCAGCTTCCCCGATCCCGACCGCCCGCGGCCGGTGCATTACAATTGCTGGGAAGCGGTCTATTTCGATCACAACCTGCCCGAGCTGAAGGAGATCGCCGCGCGCGCGGCCGCGCTCGGGGCCGAGCGTTTCGTGCTTGATGACGGCTGGTTTGGCGACCGCGACGATGACACCCGCTCGCTGTCGGACTGGCAGGTCGATCCGCGCAAGTACCCCGAAGGGCTGACGCCGCTGATCGACCACGTGCACGGGCTCGGCATGTCCTTCGGCATCTGGTTCGAACCGGAGATGATCAACGAGAACTCGAACGTCTTTCGCGCTCACCCCGACTGGGCGCTTGGTGGCGCAGACCAGATCCTCGGCCGCCAGCAGATGGCGCTCAACATGGCGCTGCCCGAGGTGCGCGACTTCCTCTTCGAGCGCATCGGCCGGGTGCTGGCCGACAATGACATCGACTACATCAAATGGGACCACAACCGCGTGCTGCCGATGCCCGATGCGGCGCAGACCCGCGGCTCCTACGCGCTGATCGACCGGCTGCGCGCGGCCTTTCCCGGGGTCGAGATCGAGAGCTGCGCCTCCGGCGGCGGGCGGATCGATTTCGGCATCCTGCAGCGCACCCACCGGGTCTGGCTGTCCGACAGCAACGATGCGGTCGAGCGGCTGAAGATGCAGCACAACGCGGCGCTGTTCCTGCCGATGGTGGTGACCGGCAGCCATGTCGGCCCGCGGACCTGCCACACCTCGGGCCGCACCCTCGACATCCGCTTTCGGGCCTGGGTGGCGGCGCAGCGGCACATGGGCTTCGAGATGGACCCGCGCGAGCTCACCGAAGACGAGGCGCAGGTGCTGGCCGAGGTCACCGGCTGGTGGAAGGACAACCGCCACTGGCTGGCCGGCGCCGATATCCTGCGGCTCGACAGTTCCGACCCGGCGGTGATCGCCGAGCAGCAACTGGAACAGGGCGGCAGCCAGTTCGTGGTCTTTGCCGGCAAGGCCGCCACCTCGGACCAGATCGCGCCGCGCCCGCTGCGGCTGACCCGGCTGTCGCCGGATCGCTCCTATCGGATCGAGCTGCTCAATCGCGGCGATGCACCGGCGCTGTCGCGCGGCGATCAGGCGATCAAGACCCGAGAGTTGGTGCTGTCCGGTGCCTACCTGATGAGCCACGGGCTGACCCTGCCCTGGAGCTTTCCGGAAACCATGTGGGTCTTGAAAGGAAGTTTGGTATGAGTGTTGACCGCCGAAATTGCGCCGGGGATGGCACTTCGGACAAGGCCGCCGACCCCGGAGCAGTACCCCGCACCGCAACCTTTCATGACCTCGACGGCAAGAGCGTGTTCATCACCGGCGGCGGGGCCGGCATCGGTGCCGAGATCACGGACGGCTTCATGGCGCAGGGCGCGCAGGTGGCCTTTGTCCAGCGCTCGGATGCTGGCGGGTTTTGCGACGAGATGGCGGCAAAACACGGTCGCCGGCCGCTCTATCTGCCCTGCGACATCACCGATATCGACCGGCTGAAGGCCTGCATCTCCGAGGCCGCCGAGGCGCATGGCGCGATCACCGCGCTGGTCAACAACGCCGCAAATGACCAGCGCCACGCGGTGGAAGAGGTCACCGAGGCCTACTGGGACCGGTGCCAGGCGATCAACCTCAAGGCCTATTTCTTTGCCTGCCAGGCGGTGATCGCGGGGATGCGGGATGCCGGTGGCGGCGCGATCATCAACTTCTCCTCGATCAGCTACATGATGGGCAACGCCGGCTTTGTCGGCTACACCACGGCCAATTCCGGCATCAACGGCATGACCCGCTCGCTCGCACGCGAGCTTGGACCGGATAAAATCCGGGTAAACGCCCTTGCCCCCGGCTGGGTTCTGACCGAAAAACAGCTCGACATGTGGGCCACGCCGGAGGCGCTGGCCGAACATCTTTCGCGGCAGTGCCTCAAGGATCATCTGGCGCCCCGGGACATCGTCGATGCGGTGCTGTTCCTGGCGTCCGAGACCAGCCGGATGATGACCGGCCAGGCCATGGTCGTGGATGGCGGAGTTGTTGTAACAGGCTGATTGAATGACTGAAATTGCAGAATGGATCGCGGTCGACTGGGGCACGTCGAACCTGAGGGCCTGGCTGATGGGCAAGCACGGGGTGATCGGGATGGTCACCTCTGACAAGGGCATGGGCGCGCTCACGCGCGAAGGCTTCGAGCCCGAGCTGCTGCGGCTGGTGGGCGACCACCTGCCGGCCGAGGGCAGCGTGCCGGTGATCGCCTGCGGCATGGTGGGCGCGCGGCAGGGCTGGCACGAGGCGCCCTATATCACCACGCCCTGCACCGCGCCCGGCGTGGCGCAGGCGGTGACGCCCGAGGTGCGCGACCCGCGGCTCGCGGTGCGCATCCTGCCCGGCGTCTCTCAGGCCAGCCCGCCCGACGTGATGCGCGGCGAGGAGACCCAGATCGCCGGCTTTCTGGCGCAGAACCCGGACTTCGACGGCGTGCTCTGCCTGCCTGGCACCCATACCAAGTGGGTGCATATCTCGGCGCGAGAGATCGTCAGCTTCCGCACCTTTATGACCGGCGAGATGTTTGCCCTGCTGTCGGGCCAGTCGGTGCTGCGGCACTCGGTCTCCGGCGACGGCTGGGACCAAGCGGCCTTTGACGCGGCGGTCAGCGACGCAATGGGCACCCCGCAGAAATTCACCGCCCGGCTGTTCTCGCTGCGCGCCGGATCGCTGCTCGACGGCACCGATGCCGCCACCTCGCGGGCGCGTCTGTCGGGGCTGCTGATGGGGCTCGAGATCGCCGGAGCAAAGGACTATTGGCTCGGCCGCGAGATCGTGCTGATCGGCGCGCCGAAACTCAACGCATTGTACACCGCGGCATTGACGCCGCAGGGCGCCTCGGTCCGCGAAACCGACGGCGCCGATATCGTTCTGGCAGGCCTGAAGGCCGCCCATGAGGAGAGCAACACATGAGCCGCGAAATCATTGCCATTCTGCGCGGGGTCACCCCCGGCGAGGTTCTCGAGATCGGCGAGACGCTGGTCGCCGCCGGCATCGACCGGATCGAGGTGCCGCTGAACTCGCCAGACCCTTTCAAGTCGATCGGCATCCTCGCCGAGGGCCTGAAGGGCCGCGCCACCATCGGCGCCGGCACCGTTCTGACGCCGGAACAGGTCGATGAGTTGCAGGCCGTCGGCGGCACGCTGGTGGTCTCGCCCGATTGCAACCCCGAGGTCATCGACCGCGCCAAAGCGTTGAACATGCAGTCATTCCCCGGCGTCGCCACGCCCAGCGAGTGCTTCACCGCGCTGCGCCATGGCGCCGATGGTCTGAAGTTCTTCCCCGGCTTTCTGGTCGGCGCCAAGGGCCTCGCCGCGATCTCGGCGGTGCTGCCCAAGGGGACGAAAACCTATGCGGTCGGCGGCGCGGGCCCCGAGAACTTCGGTGAGTGGTTCGACGCGGGCGTGACCGGTTTCGGCATCGGCTCGGCGCTCTACAAGCCCGGCATGAGCGCGGCCGAGGTGGGCGAAAAGGCCCGCGCGATCGTCGCCGCCTATGACGCAGGCCGGCCTGCATGAAGCGGACGCTCGGCACCTGTTATTACCCCGAACACTGGCCGCGCGACATCTGGCCAGAGGACGCGCGGCGGATGGCAGAGGCCGGGCTGACCTGGGTCCGGATCGGCGAGTTTGCCTGGTCGCGGCTCGAGCCCCAGCCGGGGCAGTATGACTTCGGCTGGCTCGATGACGCCATCGCGGTGCTGGGCGCCGCCGGTCTCAAGGTGGTGCTGGGCACGCCGACGGCGACGCCGCCGCGCTGGATGGTCGACCGTCACCCCGACATGCTGGCCGTCGATGCCGAGGGTCGGCCGCGCAAGTTCGGCTCGCGGCGGCACTACTGCTTTTCGCATCAGGGCTACCGCGACGACTGTGCGGTGATCGTCGGCAAGCTGGCCGAGCGCTACGGGCGCAACCCGCATGTCGCCGCGTGGCAGACCGACAATGAATACGCCTGCCATGACACCGTGCTGTCCTATTCCGAGACCGCGCGTCAGAGCTTTCGCCGCTGGCTGCGCGCGCGTTACCCGGGCCAAGGCAACGACGGTGACATCGACGCGCTGAACCGCGCCTGGGGCAATGTCTTCTGGTCGATGGAGTACGACAGTTTCGAGCAGATCGACCTGCCCAACCTGACGGTGACCGAGCCGAACCCTTCGCATGTGCTGGATTTCCGCCGCTTCGCCTCGGACGAGGTGGTGAGTTTCAACCGGCTGCAGGTCGACATCATCCGCCGGCACTCCGAGGCGCCGATCTCCCATAACTACATGGGAAAGATTACCGATTTCGATCACTACACGCTGGGCAACGATCTCGAGATCGCGGCCTGGGACAGCTATCCGCTGGGGTTTCTCGAGGATCGGGTGACCGCCACCGACGCCCATCGCCGCACCTATGCGCGGCAGGGCGATCCGGATTTTCAGGCCTTCCACCACGACCTCTACCGTGCGGTGGGCCGCGGCCGCCTCTGGGTGATGGAACAGCAGCCCGGCCCGGTGAACTGGGCGCCCTACAACCCGGCGCCCCTGCCCGGCATGGTGCGGCTCTGGACCTGGGAGGCCTTTGCCCATGGCGCCGAGGCGGTCTGCTATTTCCGCTGGCGGCAGGCGCCGATGGCGCAGGAACTGATGCACGCCGGCATGCTGCGGCCCGACAGCGTCGATGCGCCGGCGATCCATGAGGCGCGCACGGTGGCGGCGGAGCTACGACACGCGCCGGACGTGGCCACGGCGCAGGCCCCGGTGGCGATGCTGTTCGATTACGAGGCCGACTGGGCCTGGCAGATCCAGCCGCATGGCCAAGGATTGCGCTATTTCGACCTGGTATTCGACTGGTATCGCGGGCTGCGCAGGCTCGGGCTCTCGGTCGATATTCTGCGGCCCGGCGGCGATCTCTCGGGTTATCGGCTGGTGGCCGTGCCGGGGGCGATGCACCTGTCGGAGGCGATGAAGACGGCGCTGGCTGAGAGCGAAGCGGTGGTGCTGCTGGGCCCGCGGACCGGCGCGCGCACCGAGAGCATGAAGATCCCGGTTCCGCTGCCGCCGGCGCTGCCGGGGCTCGACGCCGTGGTCTCGCGTGTCGAGAGCCTGCGGCCCGACATGCCGGTGGCGCTGAAGTCGGCCGGTGCGGTGACGCTCTACCGCGAGTTTGTCGAGACTTCGGCGGACGTGATCGAGGAAACCATCGATGGTGAGCCGGTGTTGATGGCCAGCGGACAGTTCGCCTATGTCACCAGCTGGCTCGACGACACCGCCCTCGCACGGGTGCTGGGCTGGGCCTGCGACAAAGTCGGACTGGAGGTCAGCGAGATGCCGGAGGGCGTGCGCCGGCGCGACACCGGCACAGAGACCTTCTGGTTCAACTACAGCGAAAGCGCGGCACAGGTGGCGGGGATCAACCTGCCGCCGATCTCGGTAACCCGCGTGTAATCAAAGACTTACGGGGCAAAACTCCCGCGCCTCCAAGCGCCCCGGAAAGACAACCCGGACGACCGACAGACGGCAGATCAAAGCCGGCCTCTAACCTCGTATAATCTTTTGAGATCAGTGACTTCCGCGACGGCCTTCACGCCCCGGACGACAGTATTTGGTCCATTGACATCGCCGGTTGCGCGCAGCCTGCCTCGCCCACGATCCGCGCCGGCACGCCGGCCACGGTCTTGCACGGCGGCACCTCAGACAGCACCACCGAGCCCGCGGCAATGCGCGAGCAGTTGCCCACCCGGATATTGCCAAGCACCTTGGCACCGGCGCCGATCAGCACACCATCGCCGATCTTGGGGTGGCGGTCCTGCTCTTCCTTGCCGGTGCCGCCGAGGGTCACCGAATGCAGCATCGAGACGTTGTCGCCGACCACCGCCGTCTCGCCGATGACGATGGAATGGGCGTGGTCGATCATGATCCCCTTGCCGATCCGCGCGGCCGGATGAATGTCGATGCCAAACACCTCGGACACCCGCATCTGGATGAAATACGACAGATCGCGCCGGCCCTGCTGCCAGAGCCAGTGACCGATGCGATAGGATTGCACCGCTTGGAAGCCCTTGAAGAACAGCAGCGGCTGCAGGAACCTGTGGCAGGCCGGGTCGCGGTCATAGACCGCCGAGATATCGGCGCGGGCGGCATTGCCCAGACCGGGGTCACCGGCATAGGCCTCGTCGCAGATCTCGCGCAGGATCTGCTCGGACATTTCGCCAGAAGCCAGCTTCAGCGAAATCCGGTAGCTCAGCGCGCGTTCCAGCGAGGGATGATGCAGCACGCTCTGGTGGATCAGCCCGCCCAGCAGCGGCTCGTCAGCGACCGCGGTTTCCGCCTCGTCGAGAACCCGCGCCCAGATCGGGTCGACCTGTGCAATATGCGTCTGTGTCCGGGCCATGGCATCCTCGTCTCCGGTGTCCGTGTCCCTAGATATAACACCTCTGTCGCCAAGGCCAAATGCAAACCTGTGATCGAGGCCATCTCCATACCTGATCAATCGGCGAAAACCCTGTCCGACCAGGGGCATAGACCGGCAGACATCAGCGTCGCCGCGCCGCAGTTTGCCGTGCTGCGCGCCAGTCGAGCAAGGCCCGGAACACCTGCTCGAGGCAGCGGCAATAGCGCGCTTCTCCCAACGCCGGTTCATCGGCCAGCGGCCGCGCGCGGGCCGCAGCCATCAGCGTGCCATTGCCCCAAAGCCGGTGCGGCCGCCCCAACCGCTTGGCGTAGCGGTCGGCGAAATCCGCCTCCTCGATCATCCGGTGGCAGAGCGCCTCGCGCGCGCTCTCCGGCACCATCAGCAGCGCCCGCGCCGCCGCGGTGACATCGCCATGCAGAACCGGCCGCATCGGCTCAACCCGCCCAGCGCGCAAAGAGGCCGGGGCCGTAGATGTCGGACAGCTGCGCCACCTCGACCGCCAGTCCCGCGCCGGCCCCATCCGCGGCCTGCATCGCGGCGGTATAGGCAAAGCCCGGCGTGTCCACCGTGACCTCGCGCAGCACCCCGCCGTCATCGAGCACCCGCAGCAGATAGGCCTCGCGCGCCTCGGCCAAGGGCACCTCGGCCAGGTCCCAGCTGTCGCCATCGACGCGGGTACGCCGGATCCAGTTCAGCTGCAGGTCGCCGCCCTGCCATGACCCGCGCAGATGCGCCGGGCTGTAGGGTCGCAGCCCGTTGCCGTCGAAGGCATGTTCCTCATGGGTATAGGACGCATCGCCCACCGGCCGCCGCGCCGGCCCGATGCGGTAGTGCCGCGACACCCGCCGCAACGAGGAAGCCAGGCTGATCTGCTGCGGCGCACTGTCGAGCAGCACCACGTAAGAGCCTGTGGGCCAGGTCTGCGGCATCAGCGCATCGGTGCCGAGCTGGCCGCGCAGCCGGTGGCTCAGCAGCCAGGTGTCGGCGTCGATCAGCTGCGCGTCGCGGAACTGGAACAGCTCCCAGCCGTCCGGCGTGCCGTCGCCGATCGCACAGAGGTTGGCACCGGAGAGCAGCTGCGCCTCGGTCACCGACGAGAAGACGCCGGTGGTGAGCTTGACCTGCAAGGCGTCGCCGCGGTCGATCAGCCCCGGTTGCGCCCGGGTCAGCGGCGTTTCGGTCACGCCAAAGGTGGCGCGGGCGGCGAAGGTGTCGCTCAGCGCGTAATCGGTATCCTGCGCCGAGGCATAGACCGCCACGGTGCCCGGCCAGGGCTTGGCCACCAGCGCCAGGTGCGGTGCATGCGGCACCTCGTCGCCAGTCATCAGCGGCAGGTCCATGAACAGCGGCAGCACCGGCACCGGCGCCACGAAGGGCGTCACGCTGCCCGGCTCCTCGGGCACATCCACCGGGTCATAGACCTCCGGCTCGATCCGCACCGCCTCGATGATCTGTTCGCGGCCGGTCTCCATCCGGTCGACGCGGTAGAGCGCACGGCCGCCCTCCTCGGGCAGCGAGACCACGTCGCCCGGCCCGAGATCAAGCCGGGACGGCGGCAGGGCAAAGCGCGCCTGTTCGCGCGCCACCCGCGCCTCGGCCAGCCAGCGCTCCACCGTCTGGCGGCCCTCGGCGCGGGTCATCACCAGCGGCATCTCGCTGCGCGACACCGTGTGGGTGGCGTCATCGGGCAGCACCGCCTCTTCGGCGATGGTGTCGTAATCGCCGTCCGAGCGGATGAACTCGAGCCGCACCCGGCCGGCCATCTCCGCCTCCGAGGCGCGGGCGTGCATCAACGTGCCGTCGAGATCGGGGCTGAGCGCCAGCCGCTCGGCGTCGATCTCGTGGGGGGTCTGCCCGTCGCGCATGAGGAACCGCAGAACCCCGTCGCGCTCGACCGCGTCAAAGCCGAAGCGCAGCATCAGCGGCTGCAGCAGGCGCCGCATGTCGCCGCTGTCGGCCACGCTATAGCCGCGCACGAAGCCATGCAGCCCGGAGACGTCATAGGCCAGCACCCCGGCCTCCTCGCAGATCTCGGCCACCAGCCGTGCCAGTGACAGGCCGGAGACCCGCCCGTTGAGCCAATGGCCACGGCGGTAGTTCCCGGCATCGCTCCACAGTGCGTCATTGCCGGGAAAGGCGGGGAACGGCCGTGCGTCCCAAGCCCAGGCAAAGGCGCGGCTCATGTCCACCATCGGGCCGCCGTAGTCCTCGGACACCGGATTGTTGGCCGGATCGGACCAGAAGTCGGTGACCGCCCGCAGATATTGCCGCTGGATCAGCTCGTCGCGTCGACCGTTCGAGAACCGCGGCAGGCTGCTTTCGCTGGATTTCGGATCGAGAAACTTGTTGGGCTGGTTGGTGCCCTTGTCGATGGCGGCACAACCGAATTCGGTGAACCACACCGGCTTGCTCTGTGGCACCCAGGCCGTCGGCTCCTCTTGCCGGATGCCACCGATGCGGTTGTGGTGCGGATGCGACCACCAGTTGCGGATGTCCTTGTAGCGGAACACCCAAGGCTCGCCATGGGCGCCATCGGTGATCGGTTCGCGCCGCTGCGCCGCCAGCGCTTCGGGCGTGTCGTAGTACCAGTCATAGCCCTCGCCGCCAGCCACGTTGCCGCGCAGGTAGTCGAGATTGTAGATCGCGCCAAAGCCCGCGTCGGCGTGTTCCGTGCCCTCGCGCCAGTCAGACAGCGGCATGTAATTGTCGATGCCGATGTAATCGATGTTGCCATCGGCCCAGAGCGGGTCGAGATGGAACAGCACGTCACCCGAGCCCTCCTGCGGGTGATAGCCGAAATACTCCGACCAGTCGGCGGCATAGCCGATCTTCACCCCCGGCCCGAGGATCTCGCGCACGTCCGCCGCCAGCTCGACCAGCGCCGCAACCGCGGGAAAGCTGCCGCCGGCGCCCCTGATCTGCGTCAGGCCCCGCATCTCCGAGCCGATGCAAAAGGCCTCCACCCCACCCGCCGCGGCGCAAAGCGTGGCGTAGTGCAGGATGAAACGACGATAGCTCCACGCGTCAGGTCCGGAATAATCCACCGTCCGGCCGATCAACTCCGTCGCGCCGCCCAGCGCATCGATCACCCCGCCGCCGGCCGCGGTCTGCCCCTCGACCGAGAAATCGCCCACCTGCGCCGTGCCGAAGAACGCCGCCACCTCGGCCTCGGCCGCGGCCGTGCCGTCGGGGCTGGCGGGCCGTCCGGGGGCGAGAGAGGTGGTGATCCGCCCGCGCCAGGGCAGCACCGGCTGATCCTCGGCGTCGCTGTAGGGGTCTGGCAGGCCGTTGCCCGCCTGCTGCTCCATCAGGATGAAGGGATAGAACATCACCGCCTGGCCGCGCGCCTGCAACGCCCGGATGCCTTCGAGCACCGCGCCATCCGAGGGCGTGCCGCCATAGACCGGCGCGCCGTCGCCGTCCTGTGCCACCACCTCGGCCTGGCTGCGCGGCAGACCGCTTACCCGCCAGCGCGCGCCGCGGCCGTCGAATTGCGTCTGCTCGACCTTGGGCTGAACTATGCAGTCGCCGCACCGCAGATCATCGCCGAACCAGCTTACCACCAGCGAGGCCGCGCCCATGTTGGGGCATTCCTCCACCAGCTGGTCGAGCGAGGTTTCGAGGTCGCTGCACCCCGAGGGCGAGTTGAGATTGGCCATCCGCGAATGCCCGTCGCCGTAGCGATAGGCCACCGGGGTGGTGGCCAGCGCATATTCCCCGGTTCCCGGCATCAGCGCCACGCCGCGCAGGTTGTGCGGCACCTCTGCCGGACCCTCGAGCGTGCCGGTCTGCACCGGCTTGGTCACTTCGAAGCTGAATTGCGGCACCCGGTTGCCAAAGGGCGCTAGGTCGAGCTCTTCCAGCACCACATAGGCCGTGCCGCGATAGGCCGGCACCGCTCCGCTGCCCTCCACCGCCTCGATCTTGGGGTCCGGCAGCTGATCGGCGCTGCCTGGATAGACCCGCAGGTTCAGGTCCTCGCGCGAGATCTCCTCGCCATCGGCCCAGATCCGGCCGATCCCGGTGATCTCGCCCTCGCAGAGCGCGATCGCCAGGCTCACCGAGTAGGAATAGGTGGTGGTCTTCACCTCGGGCTGCGACGGCGCACCCTTGCCACCGCCACCGCCGCTCTTCCTGGTTGTCACGTGTTCGGTAAAGGCACTGGCCCAGATCACATGCCCCGACATCCGCGTGCGGCCGTAGCTGCGTGCCATCGGGGCGCCTTCGCCGGCGCGGTTGACGCGGAAGCGGTCGATGCGGTTGCCCTCGACCACCACTTCCGAGCCCTGCCCCATCAGCCGCTGGTCGATGGCCCGGCCCACCGAGGCACCGATGAACCGGCCGACGGCGGTCATCGACAGACCGAGGAAGGTGCCGCCAACGGCGCTGCCAAGGGCGGCCCCAGCCGCGGAAAGAACGATCGTCGCCATCAGGTGATCTCCTCTGGAAAGGCAAACCGGGCCACGATGCGCCGCGCCCATGGGGTGCTCAACGGGCTCTCGATCACGCCGTGACCGCTGTAGGAATGAATGAAGCTGGCCCCGGCACCGACACGCGCCTGAAGCCCCAGATGCTTGGCCACCGCGCCGGCGCGCATGCGAAACAGCAGCACGTCACCGGGCGCCGGCGGACCGCTGCGGCCCCTCAGATGCCGCCGGGCCGCCTGCCACAGACGCTCCTCGCCCTGCGGCTCCGACCAGTCGCGGCTATAGGCCGGCGCGGGCTCCGGCTCGGCCCCCATCACTTCGCGCCAGACCCCGCGCAAAAGGCCGAGGCAATCGCAGCCGGCCCCCCTGACCGAGGTTTGGTGCAGGTAGGGCGTGCCGATCCAGCCTCGGGCCGCCATCACGACCGCGTCACCAACGCCGCTCATCGCCGGCTCCCGCCGGTTGTTGCACCGGCCCGCGCCGGGTTGACCATCAGCCAGTCATCCTCGGGTACATCCGGAAAGCCGCGGAAGTTGAGCAGGTTGTCGAACTTGAAGCGGCAGGTCTCCATCCGCTTGTCACAGCCCGCCGTCAGCCGCACGAGGTCGCCCGCCACCATCTGCGCCCTGAGCGGTTCCCATAGCTCGATCCGCCGCCCTGTGGCCTTGGTTGTATCGCGCTTGATCGGCCCGAAGAGCCCCGCCGCCGCACCAGAGAGCACATCCATCCGCCCGCGCTGAAACCACTCCGGCTCGAAGCCATTGTCGGTGAAAACCGCCACCGAAGAGGTCTCGTCGACCTCCCGCACCGGCCCCTCCCAGACATATCCCGGCGTCGCGAGGTCGAAGCCGCAGGCGCCGTCCCCCAGCACCGCGGTGCACGGCGCTTGATAGACCCGACCGAACGGCCGGTTCAACGCCTCCGCCAGCCCGCGCAGTTCGGCCTCGAAGGCCCCGTCCACGCGCCGCATCTCGCCGATAGTGCCGCGAAACAGCATGTGGCGCTGCGCCACGTCGCGCCAGTTCACCAGCCAGGCCCGGACCTCCGCGCCGTCATAGCGGCCTGCGAGGATGTCCTCTTCGGTGATCGCAGCATCCATCAGCGCGCCCACCGCCTCGGAATTGTCGACCGAGAGCCCGGTGCCCTGCTGCAACGCCATCGCACTGAGCCCGGTATCGGCGCGAAAGCTCAGGCCGTCAAAGCTCAGCTCGCGGTCATGGTCGGTAAAGCCGAAGGACACCCCGTCGGCGCGATCGATCGCCCAGGCGCGGCACAGCGTCGTCAGACCGCTTTGCAGATGCGCCGCCAGGGCCTCTGACAACGCCATCACAGCCGCACCTCCACCACCGGCACCAAGGGCACCTCGCCGGCCTGGAATGAGGCCACAGAGGTGGCGATCCGGTCGGTGTCGAAGCGCACCGGCACATCGAACTCGAAGCCCGCAGTGATCTCCACGTCCTGCAGCGGCGGCGAGGCGAAACTCACCAGACCGGTGGTTACGTCGACCTCGTAATGCACGCCCTCCTGCAGCTCGTCGCCCTGCACCCCCATGCGCACCGTGCCCTGCACCGGCTTGGCGATCCGCCGCGCGTATTCGGCCGCGCCGGAACGATAGGTCTTGATCAGCGGATAGGTCACCGAGGCGCCATCCCCCAGAGCGATCACCTGGTCGGTATAGGCCACCTCGCGGCTCGGCGGGGCGGATTTGTAATCCGACCAGTCCTTCCAGCGAAAGCCGTACATCTGGCCCTGACGCGCCTCGAAGAAGCCGACCAGCCGCTCGATGTCATCGAGCGAGCGCATGCCGACGCCGGCATCATAGCGTCGCCGCGACTGCGACCACGGCGTGTTGCGTTCCTCGAACCCGTTGGCCAGCGTGACGATATCGGTTCGCCGCTCTGGCCCGCCGACCGAGCCAAAGCTCAGGTTGGCGGGAAACCGCACCTCGTGAAAAGCCATTGTCTCCCCTCCCCGGTTACCTGTTGCGACTGCCGCGCGCGAGCACCCGGCTCATCTGCGCCGCGATCTGGCTCTGGCTGCGCTGAAAGCCCTGCGCATCCGGCGTCTGAATGTTCATCACCACGTTGATCGGGCCGCCACCGCCGCCCTGCGCCTGAACACCGAGCTTGCCGTTCGGGCCGCGTGTCAGCGGCATGATCGCCTCTGGCCCGGCCTCGCCCATCAACCCCATGCCGCCACGCATCGGGAACTGCACCGGACCGTTGACGATGCCGCCAGTGGCAAAGGGTGTGACCCGCCCCTGGCTGAAGGCGCCACCCTTCTCGAATGGCATGGCCGAATTCATCACGCCGCCCAGCAGCGCACCGAAGTGATCGGTCACCGGTTTCACTGCCGCGTTGAAAGCGGCGTTGATCATCGACTTGCCAACCACCCCCAGCGCGTCCGACAGGTTCATGCCGTCCAGGATCACCCCGTCGATTGCCTTGCGCAGCCCGCCCGAAAGCGTCGTGCCCAAGGCGCGTGCCTGGTCGCCGGTGGCCGAGAATGTCTGATGTATCCGCTTGAGTTCGCTATCTAACCCTGCCGCCAGCGAGCCCGCCGCGCCCAGCGATTGCGCCAGCGCGTCGACCTGCAGATCGAGATCGTCCAGTCCGTCGAGTTCCGCCATCACTCCGTTCCTTTCTCATCGTCCGGGAAGGCCGAGATCAGCTGCTCCAGCCGGTCCCGCGTCAGCGCGCCACCGCTGCCCCCCACCCCCAGCATCAGCATCAGCTCGGCCGGGGTCAGCGCCCAGAACTCCGCCGGCCTCAGCCCCAGCCCGCGCATCCCCGCCGCCATCAGCCTTGGCCAGCTGATCCGGCTCACGTCTGCTCTACCTCCGGCAGCATGAAGGCCCGCGCCAGAAGCTCCGCCGCCGCCCGCGCAGCGCCCATCGGTCCGCCGGCGATCTCGGCCTGCACCAAGTCCGCCGCTCCGCCCTGCCAGCCACCACCGCGCAATCCCGCCACAATCAGCGCCAGCACATCGCGGCTGGAAAACCGCCCCGCCTCGAACCGCTCGACCAAGTCGACCAGCGATCCCTCGGCCAGCGCCTCTTCCAGCTGGGCCAACGCGCCCAGCGTCAGCTTGAGCACCTGCGCCTCGCCGTCGATCACCAGGCTGACCTCACCCCGCCACGGATTGCCCATCGCTCAGAGCGCCACGAAGGTGAGCGCACCGGCAGAAGCGAGCGAAAGCTCGTATGTCGCCTCGCCATCATGGCTGCCGGCATACTCGAGGCTGGTCACCTGAAACGGGCCCTCGACGGTGCCGAAATCCGGGATGATCACCTGGAAATTTGGTACCTCGGCGTCAAAAAAGATTTGACGCGCCCGCTCGTCGGTACTGTCATCCTTGAAGATGCCCGCGCCCGAGATCGCTGCGCTCTTCACGCCTGCGCCGCCCAGCAGTTCGCGCCAGCCGCCGGCGCTTTCCAGCGAGGTCACATCGACCTGCTCCGCATTGAAACTGATCCGCGAGGCACGCAGCCCCACCATGGTTTCGAATTGCCCAGCGCCGCTGAGATCGACCTTGATCAGAAGGTCCTTGCCGTTTTGAGCCGCCATGTCGCGTCCTCCGGTTGAGAATGTCAGTTGTCTTCCACACGCGCGCGAAAGATCATGTCGATCCGCCGCGTGCCGCTGCTTCGGTCCAGCGCCGCCTTGGCCTGGCGAAAGAAGAGGCCCACCAGCCGTCCGCGGCTCAGCGTCTGCGGCACCGCACCCAGCGCATCGCTCACCGCCGCCGCCGCCTGTTTTGCCTGCTGAAAGCCCTGCGCCTCGGTGATCACCGAGATCCGCAGGTCATGCGCCGCGCCCTGGCCGGTCATGTCAGACCGGTCCCGCGCCGTTTCCGCCCCCAATGTCACGTAGATCGGCGGCAGGGTGCCCGCCGGCACCGCATCATAGATCGCCGATCCGACAATCGCGCCCAACGCTGCGTCGCCTGCGAGTTTCTGGTACACCGCCTCCTGCAAGGCTGCCGCCACCGCATAGCTCATGCCGCCACCTCCTCTTCGGCAAAACAGGTCAGATACCGGGCCTCTGCGCTCCGCTCCGTCACCGCCTCGATCCGCCAGACCCGCGCGCCCTCGCGAAACCGCTGGCCGGCCACCGGCCGCTGCGGATCGCCAAGAGGCGCCGCCCGCACCACGATCCGGTACCCACTCACCGAGTGCGGCCCCGCAGCACCGCGCGCAAACCGCCCCGACCGCGCCGAGACCTCGGCCCAGAGCGTGCCCTGCGGCAGCCAAAGCCGGTCAAAGCCACCGGCGCCATCGGGCACGTCCTGCGGCGCCTCCAGAACCAGCGCCCGGGTCATCCGCGGCGCGCTCATCCCGGCACCCCGCCAAAGCCCGCGCGCAGCCTCCGGTAACGCTCGATCAATGAGGTCACACCGAACGGCATGCAGCCCTGGCCCAGCGTCGTCTCGTCGCGGTATTCGTAGTAATGCGCCGCCAGCAGCATCACCGCCTGGCTCAGGTCTGCCGGCAGCCCGGCCCAGTCCGGCGCATAGCCGGCGCTGAACACTACCGCCACCGTGCCGCCCGTCGGGATCGTCGGCAGGCACGATCCGGTGGCGCGCAGCTGCGGCACCTGTCCATCGGCGATCAGCCGGTAGTCGCCGGGGTCCACGACCTCCGATGTGCTGCCCGCATCGGTGATCGTGACCGCGCTCACCGCCGCTACCGGCGCCACCGGCAGGCTCTGCACCGCCGGGTCGCGCCAGCGCTCCAGCGTATAGGTGAACGCCCGCAGGATCAGCGCCTTGCCGGTCCGCGCCTCAATCGCGGCCATGGCGGCGCGCAGAAAGCTCTCGAGCACCGCGTCTTGGACCGTGGCGCCGGTGAACCCGCTGCCCAGCCGCAGGTGCGCCTTGAATTGCTCGACCGGAAGCGCCGCGAGGGGCACATTGGTCTCTTCTACCAACATCATTTCGGTAACTCCGTCTTCTGCCTTACCGGCCCCTGATCGCTGAACCCCGGGTTCAGGCGCGCGCCACCCACGTTGCTCGAACGGGGGGAGCAGCCAGACAACGCAGGTCTCCCGGCGCGCGCCCGCCGAGGGGCCACCGGCCCCCCGGCCTCACCATCCCGGGTTACGAGACGGCGAAGCGCAGCACCTTGATGGCGGCAAAATCGCTGACATCGCCGCCCACCCGCTTGGTGGCATAGAACAGCACGTTCGGCTTGGCGCTGAACGGATCGCGCAGCACCCGCAGATCGGGGCGTTCGGCCACGGTGTAACCGGCCGCGAAATCGCCAAAGGCAATCGCATCCGCGCCGCTGGCGATGTCCGGCATGTCCTCGGCAATCAGCACCGGGTAGCCCAGGAGCCGCGCCGGCTCGCCCGCCGCCAGCCCGTCGGACCACAGGAAGCGGCCGTCACCGTCCTTGAGCTTGCGCACCTCTCCGGCGGTCTTCGAGTTCATCACGAAGGTGCCATTGGCGCGATATTCGGCCCCCAGCGCATAGACCAGGTCGATGATCGCATCGCCGTTGCCCAGCGCACCATCAGAGCCGGTCGGCACATAGCCGATATTGCCCCAGTCCCAGATCTCGTTGTCGACCACCGGGTGGGTCAGAAAGCCGGTGGGCTTGTCGATACCGTCACCGGTGACAAAGGCCGCGGCCTCGGCGCGGGCAAACTTCTCGGCAATCCGCCCGGCCAGCCAGCTCTCGATGTCAAAGGCCGCATCGTCAAGCAGACGCTGAGACGCCTTGGGCAGCGCCGACAATTCGTGCAGCGGGATGGTGATCCGGTCGATGGTCGGCGTGCCGGTCTCGGCGGTTGCCGCGGTCTCGCTGGCCCAACCGGCGCCCAGGTCGGTGGTATCGACCAGCACGTCGTAGGAGGTCGCCTCGACATTCACCACCGTCGCCACGGCGCGGATCGAGGCGCCGGAATGCAGCACCGCCCGGATGGTCTCCGACATCTGCGGATCGACCAGGTAGCCGCCGTCGGAATTCACCGCGGTCGACAGGCTCTTGTGGTCAAGCTCCAGCCCGCGCAGCCCGTCGTCATCGCCAGACCGCAGATAGGCATCAAAGGCCTTCTGATGCGGCGCGTCGTAATCGGTGGCAGCAAGCGCCGGGCGGGCCGCGGCAAGGGTCTTGCGTTCAAACATGGTCATTTTCTCTTCCTGCTTCTGAACTCGGGTTTCGATCTCGGCCCGAAAGGCCTTCAACTCGGAGACAAATCCGCCCACCGCGGTCTTCATCTCCTCAGCCGGGGACAAAGGATCCCCGCCCGCTGCCGTCGCATCGGTCATTTCCATCCGCTTCTCCTGATGTCCCGCGCTAGGGTTTGCGCGCGATCTCCTGACGCGCCGCCTCAAAGACCGCCGCCATCTCCCGCAGGGGGGCCTCAGGGCTCTCGCCCTTGGCCGCCACCCGCGCACTGGGCAGCATCGGAAAGGTCACCAGCGACACCTCCCAAAGCTCCAGCTCCTGCAAGAGCCTCCGGCCCTTTTCCGATTTCACCGCCCGCCTGGTGCGATAGCCGATCGACAGCCCGTCGATCGCCCCCGCCGCCAAGAGCGCCGCCGCCTCGCGCCCCTTCTCGACTGCCTCGAGAATGCGCCCCTTGACGTAAAGCCCGCGACCATCCTCGCGCACCTCGTCCCAGACCCCGATCGGCTGCGCCGGATCATGCTGCCAGAGCATCCGCACCTGACGCTTTTCCGCAGCCAGCCGCTTGAGAGAGGCCCCGTAGGCCCCCTCGGCCACCACGTCACCGCCCTGGTCGCAGGCCCCGAAAAGGCTCGCATAGCCTTCGATCACCTGCCCGTCGGTCACGCTCAAACCGCTGTCAAACTGCGCAAATTTCGTCTCAAGTTCCATATCCATCTCCCGTAGGGTGGGTTTGCAACCCACCGCGCCCGCCCCTCACTGCACCACCAACAGGCTCTGAAACGCCTGCCCCACGATCGCCGCCGCCACGCCATAGACCGCCAGCCACAACCGCCGCTCCAACCGCTCGAGCAGCGCCTCCATCCGATCCAGCCGCTTGGCCATCGCGGCGAACTGCAACTCCGCCACCCGCTCATGCGCCTCGAGGCGCAGCGCCGGCGCGCAATCGAAGGCCTCGAAGCCCACCCGCTCACCCATCGTCACACTCCGCCGGCAGGCCCAGCAGCCGCCGCTTCTCCGCCGTGCTGAGGAAATCCGCGCCGCTCACCCGTGCCCATTGCGCCTCGCGTTCGGCCGAGAGCGCCGGCACCTGGTCGAGATCGGGCTTCAGCTCCACCGCCTCGCCGCCGAACTGCGCCAGCCAGGCCGACAAGGCCGCGGTCACCCGCGCCGCCAGCGGCAGCACCGTCAGCCGATAGAACGCCCGATGCGCCTCCTGGTAATTCGCATAGGTCGCATCGCCGGGGATCCCCAGCAGCATCGGCGGCACCCCGTAGGCCAGGGCGATCTCCCGCGCCGCCGCGTCCTTGGTCTTGTGAAACTCCATGTCCGAGGGCGAAAACCCCATCGGCTTCCAGTCGAGCCCACCTTCCAGCAGCATCGGCCGGCCGGCATTGCGCGCGCCCTGGTGGTTGCTCTCGATCTCATGGCTCAACCGCTCGAACTGCTCCTGGCTCATCGCCCCCTGGCCATCCGCCCCGCGATAGACGATCGCCCCCGAAGGCCGCGCCGCATTGTCGAGCAGCGCCTTCGACCAGCGCGAGGCCGAGTTGTGCACATCCAGCGCCATCGCCGCCGCCTGCATCGGCGCCATGCCGTAGTGGTCGTCCTGCGGATGAAAGCTCTTGATGTGGCAGATCGGCGAAACCGGCCCGGTGACGTCAAACCGATGCGTGCGCCCGCCCACCGCGTATTCATAGGCCACCGGCCAGCCATCCCGCCCCGGCACCAGCGACATCCGGTCCGAGCGCAGCACATGCAGTTCCAGCGGCAGGCCCGCCTCGCCCGCCACCGCCTCGACATAGCCATTCCCCGACAGCAGCAAATGTCCGTACAGAGCCTCGAGCAGTTCCGCCCGCCCCTGCGCCGCGTTCGGCTGCCGCAGCAAGGCCAGCAGCGGATGCACCTCATAGCGCCGCTCGGCGTCCTGCAGCACCAAGGGCAGCGCCGCGGCCGCCTCGGCGATCAGCTTCACCGCGCGAAAGCCGACCGGGTTGCCGGCAAAGCCCGCCCGGGTCAGCGAGACCGCATCGCGCGGGCTCCAGGCCACGCGCCCCGCGCCCTGCCAGGCCACAACCCGCCCCGTGGCGCTGGCCTTGGTCTCGCCCGCGCTCTCCGCCTTGTCGTCCCGCCGCAGAAATTCAAACATCGCGTCCCGTGCTCCTTGATCGCCCGATTTGGGCACAGCTCTCCCGCGGCCGGGCCGTTGCCAGCCCGCCCAGGTCATCCTTGTCGTCCTTGGACACCAGCGCAGAGGCGCCGCTTCATCTTGCCCCTTAAACTCCCGCCGGAGGCATCCCCGGCCTCACAAGACCCACTATGCTACGAAATGGTTAACCCCGCCCCATCACAGCGTACGCACCTGAGGCCGCTGCTTTTCCTGCGCAGAAACAACCAGTTCCGTCAGCGCCCAGACAAGCGCATCGACCCGGTCCGGGCTGCCCTTGCCCTCGAAGCCGCGCAACGCCATCAGGCACATCTGTTCCTCCAGCGCGCGCAGCCCCTCGCCGTGAAACACCCGGCCCTGCTCGTAGAGCGCCGCCACCGGCTCCGCCCGCGCCACCTTGCCGCGGCTGGCATGCACCGCGGTATAGGCCACCGCCCCATCCGCCTGACGGATCACGCTTTCCACCAGATCGCCGCCCTGATTGACCTCCGCCACGATCCGATCCGCCCGATGCTCGTGATAGGCGCGCACCGCACGCTCGGCCCAGGTCGCAGGGCTTGCCGCCGCGACGCTGGCATCCTCGAGCACATGCACCTCCCAGTCCTGCACCCGGCCCGCCATCCTGACCCCGGCGACGATAATGCCGCAAGCGTCAGAGCCCGCATGGCCGCTCACCGGCGGATCGACCGCCACCACGATCCGGTCAAGCTCGGGCACCTCCCGCCCGCGACAGCCGTCCAGCAACTCGTGCGTCCAGAGCGCGCCCTCGACGTCACTCAACATCTCGCCGTCCAGCTCCTGCCGCCCCAGCCGCGAATTGCGATAGCGCGCCCGCACCTCGCGCAGGAAACTGTCGGCCAGATGCGCCCGGTTGGCCTCGGTCGGCGCGCGGGTCACCACTGTCGAGGGCGCCTCCAGCAACCGCTTCAACGCCTCGGCATTGCGCGGCGTGGTGGTGACACAGACCCGCGGGTCCTCGCCCAGCCGCAAGGCAAACTGCAGCATGTCCCAGGTTTCCTCGCCATTCGGCCACTTCGCCAGCTCGTCGACCCAGGCAGCATCGAACTGCGGGCCACGCAGCGCCTCCGGGTCATTGGCCGAAAACGCCTTGGCCTCGGCACCGTTGGGCCAGACCAGCCGTCGCCTGCTGGCCTCCCATTTCGGCATCCGGTCCGGCGGCGACGAAGCCAGTATACCGCTGTCGCCAAAGACCATCACGTCGCGCACCTGGTCATAGGTCTCGCCCACCAGCGCCACCCGCGCGGCCCGGCCCGCATCCCTTGGCCGCGCGCCCTCCACCATGCCGCGCACCCACTCGGCGCCGGCGCGGGTCTTGCCGGCGCCACGTCCGCCCAGCACCACCCAGGCCCGCCAGTCGCCCTCGGGGGGCGACTGGTGCGGATGCGCCCAGAACTCGAACAGGTAAGGGAGAGCCAGAAGCTCTCCCTCGCCGAGACTATTCAGGAAGTCGTCCTGCACCGCAGCACTTGCGCAGCTTAGCAAGACGGCACCCGATCTCAGATCGGGCCTTGTCGAGGTCGATCCCGTATGCGCCTTCAATGGCCGCTTCCCTTCGTGCATATTCAGCAAGTTGCGCCTCCGTTTCCATCGCCAGCTTCATCCAGCCGCGGATTTCCGCGAGCGTCTTGCTGACATCCTTGAGTGCCGTGACCTCCCCGCTGCGGACCTGTTGCTTCAGGTCTCTCAGCGCCGCCTCGAACTCCTCGAGGCTTTCCCGAACCACCAACAGCTTGCCTTCAAGCCGGTCCACATCCTGTTTCGGGGTGATGAGTGTCATTGCTTCACCTTCCATGCTGGGATTGCCCCCGCACGAGCGACACGAAAAAGCGGCCGCCCGGGTTTCCCCGGGGGCCGCTTGCCCATGTCTTCCAGCATGTCACAACTTATAGGAGAGATCGGTCGCCGGGTCAAGGAAAAGAGGGTTAACCCTTTGTTACCTCACCGTTTCCTCGGGGCGAGGAGGCCCCGCGAGGGGCCGAGGAGCGCGTCAATTCCCGCTGCGCTCGGCCTCGATCTGGCGCCATTGGGCGACGTTGCGATTGTGCTCGGCCAGGGTCTCGGCAAAGGCATGGCCGCCAGTGCCGTCCGCCACGAAGAACAGGAAGTCGGTGTCCTCCGGATCGACCGCCGCCTGGATCGCCGCGGCACCCGGGTTGGCAATCGGTCCCGGCGGCAAGCCATTGATGACATAGGTGTTATACGGCGTCTCCCGGCGCAGTTCGCTCTGCCGCAACCCGCGGCCCAACACGCCCTTGCCCTCGGTGATGCCATAGATCACCGTCGGGTCGGTCTGCAGCCGCATGCCTTCGTTCAGACGGTTGACGAAAACGCTCGCCACCATCCGACGCTCGCCGGCAATGCCGGTTTCCTTCTCGATGATCGAGGCCAGCGTCAGCATCTCTTCCGGCGAGCCCAGCGGCAGCCCGTCGACCCGGTTGGCCCAGGCCTCGGCCACGATCGCCGTCTGTCGCCGCTGCATCTCTTCAAGGATCGAGGCCCGGGTCTGACCAACCCGCAGCTCATAGCTGTCCGGCGCCAGAGAGCCCTCCGGCGGCAGCTCCGCCACCGCGCCCTCCAGCACGTCGAGCGCCTTCATCTCCTCGACCACCTGCCAGCTGGTCACGCCCTCGGCGAGCGCGATCCGGTACCGGGTATCATTGGCCGCGCGCACCCGAGCGTAATCCTCGGGGATCTCTTCCTCGCCGGGCACGAATTTCGCCAGTTCGACAAAGCGCTGTGTCTCGGGGTCAAGCTCGCGCACCTCGGCGGTCACCCGGTTGACACCGATGCGGTACACCACCTCGGTGCCGCAGGTGCTGGCGCCGCCGCGGGTCACCGTATCGATAATCTCGGCCATGCTCGCGCCCTCGGTCACGAGAAACGAGCCCGCCTTCAGATCACCGGTCTTGTCGGCATAATCGGCGCCAACCCGGAACAGGAACCCGCTTGAAATCGCGCCCTGCTCGGCCAGCTGCCGCGACACCCGCGAAAAGCTCGACCCGCGCGCCACTTCCAGACAGATCGGCGTTTCGAGCGGCCCCTCGGCCGTGTATTCCCCCTGCGCCCAAAGCAAGGCGCCGCCAGCAAGAAAGATGGCGACGACAAAGAAGCTCAGGGCATTGGAGGCGATGCTGCGCCACATGAATTTCAGACCTTCTTGAAGATGACCGAAGCGTTGGTGCCGCCAAAGCCAAAGGAGTTCGACAGCGCGTAATTGATCTCGCGCTCGCGTTTCTGATTGGCGGCCAGGTCGACCTTGGTCTCCACCGCCGGGTAGTCGAGGTTGATGGTCGGCGGCGCCACCTGGTCACGGATTGCCAGGATCGAGAAGATCGCCTCGATCGCGCCGGCCGCGCCCAAGAGATGCCCGGTGGCCGATTTGGTCGAGGACATGGTCACCTTGGTGGCCGCCTCGCCCATCAGCCGCTCGACCGCGCCCAACTCGATCACATCGGCCATGGTCGATGTGCCGTGGGCGTTGATGTAATCGATCATCGACGGGCCGACACCGGCCTTCTTCAGCGCCATCTTCATGCAACGCTCGGCACCCTCGCCATCCTCGGACGGCGCGGTGATGTGATAGGCGTCACCCGACATGCCGTAGCCCACGACCTCGGCATAGATTTTGGCGCCGCGCGCCTTGGCGTGCTCGTATTCTTCAAGCACGACAACCCCGGCGCCCTCGCCCATGACAAAGCCGTCACGATCGGCGTCATAGGGCCGGCTGGCCTTGGTCGGCTTGTCGCCGCGCTTGGTGCTGAGCGCCTTGCAGGCGTTGAACCCGGCAATGCCGATCTCGGAAATCGCGGCCTCTGCGCCGCCGGCAATCATCACCTCGGCATCGCCGTCCTTGATGATCCGCGCCGCATCGCCAATCGCATGGGCGCCGGTCGAACAGGCGGTTACCACCGAATGGTTCGGCCCCTTGAAGCCATAGCGGATCGACACCTGACCCGAGATCAGGTTGATCAGCGCGCCGGGAATAAAGAACGGCGAGACCCGGCGCGGCCCGCGCTCCTTGATCAGGATGGCGGTCTCGGCAATCGAGTTCAGCCCGCCGATGCCCGAGCCGATAAGCACGCCGGTGGCCTCAAGGCTTTCCTTGTCCTCGGGCTTCCAGCCGGCGTCGCTCACCGCCTGCTCGGCGGCGGCAATACCGTAAAGGATGAAATCATCGACCTTGCGGCGCTCTTTCGGCGCCATCCAGTCATCGGCGTTGAAGGTGCCGTCGGTGCCGTCGCCATGCGGCACTTCGCAGGCATAGGTGGTGGCCAGATGGCTGGCATCGAACCGGGTGATGGTGCCCGCGCCCGATTTGCCTTCCAGAATCGCCTTCCAGCTTTCCTCGACGCCGCAAGCCAGCGGTGTCACCAGACCAAGCCCTGTCACAACTACTCTGCGCATGGTGTTGCCCCTTTGAAACAAGTTGCACGCTCATACCCCGACAGGGGGAAGAGGGGCAAGGGAAAGCGATCTCCGATGGGCAAGCCCCCGCGTATCGAAATCCTGCCCCAAGGCCCGCCAGTCGGTCACGTGAAAAGCATCGTCACACCCGGCCCCGAGGCCCGGCCCGAAACAGGAAAACGGCGCACCCTTTCAGGCACGCCGTTTTCGAACAATCCCGACGGATCAAAGCGGTCTTACGCTTCTTTCGCGTCGTTGATGAATTTGACTGCGTCGCCGAAGGTCTGGATGTTCTCGGCGGCGTCGTCGGGGATCTCGATGCCGAATTCTTCTTCGAACGCCATCACCAGTTCCACGGTGTCGAGGCTGTCGGCGCCGAGGTCGTCGATGAACGACGCGCCTTCCACGACCTTGCTCTCTTCGACACCGAGGTGTTCCACAACGATTTTCTTAACGCGATCTGCGACGTCGCTCATATCTTTAATCCTCATCGTCTTGGGCCTTTGGCCCTGTTTTGCCCGTGCCCCGAGGGGTTCGAACTTTACTTGCCCCTCCCGAGGCGGCGGTAGGCCTTTGGCCTGTTCCCCGCATAAGCAGGTCGATCCAGGCCAGCACGAGCCCCCCCGGATTTCCACGCGCCTATAGCATAAGAGCAGCGATTGGCAAACGCTTTCCGGGAGAACCGGTCATGGCGTCAGATCATGGCCATTCCGCCGTTCACATGCAGCGTCGCGCCGGTCACATAGCCGGCTTCCGGGCTCGACAGATAGAGCACGGCGGCGGCGATTTCCTCGGGCGTGCCCATGCGCGCGGTGGGGATCTGCACGTTGATCTTGTCCTTCTGGTCGTCGGTCAGCTTGTCGGTCATCGCGGTGGCGATGAACCCCGGCGCGATCGCGTTCACCGTGATGCCGCGGCTCGCGACCTCATAAGCCAGAGATTTGCCCATGCCGATCATCCCGGCTTTCGAGGCGGCATAATTGGCCTGCCCCGGGTTGCCGGTGGCGCCGACAATTGACGAGATATTCACGATCCGCCCCCAGCGCGACTTCATCATGCCGCGCATCACGCCCTTGCAGAGCTTCATCGAGGCGGTGAGATTGACCGAGAGCACGCTCTCCCATTCGTCATCCGACATCCGCATGAACAGGTTGTCGCGGGTGATGCCGGCGTTGTTCACCAGAATGTCGACCGCGCCCATCGCCTCGGCGGCCTGTTTCGGCAGCGCCTCGACAGAGGCCATCTCGCTGAGGTTGCAGGGCAGCACATGCGCGCGGTCGCCCAGTTCCGCCGCAAGCTCCTGCAGCGGCGCCTCGCGCGTGCCGCTCAGTCCGACGGTGGCGCCGGCGCCGTGCAGCGCCTTGGCGATCGCCCCGCCGATGCCGCCGGAGGCCCCCGTAATCAGCGCCGATTTTCCGGTCAGATCAAACATCCGCTCTTCCTCTTTATCTCTGTCTTGCGTGCCGACCCTCAGGCCAGCGCATCCTTCGCCGCCGCCACGTCTTCGGGCGTGCCGACGTTGCGGGTGGCAATGTCGCGGTCGATCCGCCGCACCATGCCGATCAGCGCCTTGCCGGCCCCGACCTCCCAGATCTCGGTAACCCCGTTGCGGGCCATCCACTGCACGCTCTCGCGCCAGCGCACCGCGCCAGTGATCTGGTTTACCAGCAGCGACCGGATCGTCGCCGGATCGGTGACCGCTTCGGCCACCACATTGGCCACCAGCGGCACCCTGGGCTGACCGATCACCACGTCATCAAGCGCATCGGCCATCACATGCGACGCCGGCTCCATCAGCGCGCAATGAAACGGAGCGCTCACCGGCAGCAGCACCGCGCGTCGCGCGCCCGCGGCCTTGGCCAGCTCGACCGCGCGTTCCACCGCCGCCTTGTGCCCCGAGACCACCACCTGACCGGGGTCGTTGTCATTCGCCGCCGCGCAGACCTCGCCCTGGGCGGCCTCGGCCGCCACCTTGCGCGCGCCCTCGAGGTCGAGCCCGAGCAGCGCCGCCATCGCGCCCTCGCCCACCGGCACCGCCGCCTGCATCGCCTTCCCCCGCGTGCGCAGCAACCGCGCACAATCGGCCACGCTCAGCGCGCCGGCCGCTGCCAGAGCGGAATATTCGCCCAGCGAATGCCCGGCCACGTACTCCGCCGAGGTCACCTCGATGCCCTCGGCCTCCAGCGCCCGCATCGCCGCCAGCGAGGTCGCCATCAGCGCCGGCTGGGCGTTCTGCGTCAGGGTCAGTTCAGCCGCGTCGCCTTCCCAGATCAGGTGAGAGAGCTTTTCACCAAGTGCCTCGTCAACCTCGTCATAGACGGCGCGTGCCGCCGGATAGGCATCGGCCAAGGCCTTGCCCATGCCGATCGACTGTGCCCCCTGTCCCGGAAATACAAATGCGCGGCCCATACCATCCCTCTGTTGCAGCGTCGTTTTATCATGGATACGCGCCACGAAACCCGACTGCAATGTCTATGCCACGCCGCAGTGCGGAGATTTCAAAAAGAAAAACCGGCTGCGCCGATCAGGCGGACAGCCGGTCAGTTTGGTCCGGGTGATGAGCCCGTATTGACGTGTCAGCCCTCGGAGGGCTTCGGTGTGCGGGCGCAATACAGCAGGTATCCGCCGGTCACCGCAGAGAAGAAAGACGCGCAGAGCTTCATCATCATGAGCTCCGGTAGCGTGGTCGCGCCGGGAGAAATCCACATGCCAAGGCTGAACGCCAGAAGCGACAGTCCCACCACCCTCGTAAACCAGCGTGCAATCGTGGCCGGTGACGGTGCAACCCGTTGGGTGTGGTCGACTGTCATGAAGTGGTTGGCGGTGGTCATCGGGCTTCTCCTTGTGGCCTTGGTGTTAAGACGAGGTTCGTCGCGAATTGGGGCGGGAATGCGGCGCAATCGGGAAAAGAAGACGACGAGACAAAACAACCTTAGATAGTCATGCCGCAGGGCAGCGTTCGCCGGCCCCGGCCGTGGCACCTTGGGCCCTTGCCATCCCGGCCTGAGCCTGTATACGAGGCTATCCTTTCGCAAGACGTATGAACCGCGCAGTCTCTCGTGGGTCGGGGGCGAAAGGACTTGGCCCCGCCCTTTGAAATGCGCCTTGATATAAATGGAGTGCACATGCCCCTTTACGAGCATGTCTTTATCTCGCGCCAGGATCTCTCCGGCGCGCAGGCCGAAAGCCTCGTCGAGCATTTCGGCACCGTCCTGACCGACAATGGCGGCAAGGTCGTCGACACCGAGTACTGGGGTGTCAAGACCATGGCCTACAAGATCAACAAGAACCGCAAGGGCCACTATGCCTACATGCGCTCCGACGCCCCGTCGGACGCCGTGCAGGAAATGGAACGCCTGATGCGCCTGCATGACGACGTGATGCGCGTGCTGACCATCAAGGTCGACGAGCACGCCGAAGGCCCGTCGGTCCAGATGCAGAAACGTGACGAGCGCGAAGACCGCCGTCGTGAACGCCGCTAAGTCGAAGGAGAGCTAACCCATGGCCGCAAAACCGTTTTTCCGCCGCCGCAAGGTCTGCCCCTTCTCGGGCGACAATGCACCCAAGATCGACTACAAGGACACCCGTCTTCTGCAGCGCTACATTTCCGAGCGTGGCAAGATCGTGCCGTCCCGGATCACCGCCGTCTCGGCCAAGAAGCAACGTGAACTGGCCCGCGCTATCAAACGCGCCCGCTTCCTCGCGCTTCTGCCCTACGCCGTGAAGTAAGGAGTAAAGCACATGCAAGTCATCCTTCTCGAACGCGTGGCCAAGCTCGGCCAGATGGGCGATGTCGTCGACGTCAAGCCCGGCTTCGCCCGCAACTACCTGCTGCTGCAGGGCAAGGCGCTGACCGCGTCGAAGGCCAATATCGAGTCCTTCGAAGCCCAGAAAGCCCAGCTCGAAGCGCGCAACCTCGAAACCAAGAAAGAAGCCGAGGACATGGCGTCCCGTCTCGACGGCCAGCAGTTCGTCGTGATTCGCCAAGCCTCCGACGGCGGCTCGCTCTATGGCTCCGTCACCACACGTGACGCGTCCAACGTGGCCACCGAGGAAGGCTTCTCGATCGACCGCAAGCAGGTTCTGATCCGTCAGCCGATCAAGGAACTGGGTCTGCACGAAGTCGAGGTGCACCTGCACCCCGAGGTGATGGCCGTCATCAACCTCAACGTTGCACGTTCGCCCGAAGAGGCCGAACTGCAGGCCTCGGGCAAATCGATCCAGGAACTGGCCGCGGAAGAAGAAGCCGCTGCCGAATTCGAGATCGCCGAACTGTTCGACGATATCGGCTCCGCCGCCGATGACGACGACGACGACAACCGCTCCGACGTGGTGGACACGCCGGAAGATGCGGCCGACGAAGACCGCTAAGCGCCAGTCGCTCGACATTGCAAAGGCCGCGCTCTCCCGGGCGCGGCCTTTTTTCGTGGCGGCCCGGCGCCTGCCTTGGCACCCGCCCCCGTCTTGCGCTAGCCTGCGTCCATGCAGCCCGCCACGATAGACGCCTACCACAGCGCGCAATCCGAACCAGACCGGCAGATCTGCGACCTGCTCCGCGCCGCACTCGACCGCGGCCTGCCAAAGGCCGAGAGCCGCATCTGGCACGCCCACCCGGTCTGGTTTCTCGAGGGCAACCCGATTGCCGGCTACAGCAAGCTCAAGTCCTGCGTCCGCCTGATGTTCTGGAGCGGGCAAACCTTCGAAACCCCCGGCCTGACGCCCAGCGGTTCCTTCAAGGCCGCCGAGGTCCGCTACACCGAACCCGCGCAGGTCGACCCCGGGGCGCTGGCGCAATGGCTCTCCGAGGCCCGCGATATCCAGTGGGATTACAAAAACATCGTAAAGCGCAAGGGCCGGCTCGAACGGCTGAAATGACCGCCGCAAATGCAAAAGGCCGCCCCGAAGGACGGCCTCTGACATTTCCCTGAGGAAAGAACTTACTCTTCGTCGAGCTCTTCGACAGCCTTCTGCAGCTCTTCCTTCGAGACCTCTTTCTCGGTCACGTCGGCCAGCTCCAGGATGTAATCGACGACCTTGTCTTCAAAGATCGGCGCGCGCATCTGCTGCTGCATCTGCTGGTTCTGCTGCACGAATTCAAAGAACTGGCGTTCCTGGCCCGGGTACTGCCGCGCCTGGTTCATGATCGCCTGGGTCATCTCGGCGTCGGACACCTGCACTTCGGCCTTCTGGCCCAGCTCGGCCAGCAGCAGCCCAAGACGCACGCGGCGCTCGGCCAGCTTGTTGTGCTCTTCGGTGGTCTCGATCTCGGGGTGATCGTGGCCCTGCACCTCGGGGTTTTCCTCGTGCCACAACTGGTGCGCAATCTGCTTGGCCTCGGCTTCGACCAGGGTCGGCGGCAGCTCGAACTTCACCTTCTCGTCCAGCGCATCCAGCAGCGCCCGCTTGGTCACCTGGCGCGCGGCACCGTTGTACTCGGCTTCCAGCCGCTCGCGGATCTGCTCTTTCAGGGCATCGAGCGACTCGGCACCGAATTTCTTGGCCAGCTCGTCATCGAGCTCGGCCGCGACCGGCGCCTTGACCTCCTTGATGGTGCAGGAGAAAACCGCTTCCTTGCCGGCCAGATGCTCGGCCTGGTAGTCCTCGGGGAAAGAGACGGTCACGTCCTTCTCTTCACCGGCCTTCACGCCGACCAGCTGCTCTTCAAAGCCCGGGATGAACGAGCCGGAGCCCAGCACCAGCGGGTAATCCTCGGCCGAGCCGCCCTCGAAGGCCTCGCCGTCGACCTTGCCGACGAAATCGAACACAACCTGGTCGCCATCCTCGGCCGCGGCACCTTCGTCGCGCGCCTGGAAGTCCTGCGCGGTCTCGGCGAGGTTCTTCAGGGCTTCGTCGACCTCGTCGTCACCGGCCTTGGCGACCATCTTCTCGAGCGAGATGGACTTGAGGTCGACCTCGGGGATTTCGGGCAGCTTTTCATAGGACATCTCGACATTGACGTCGTCGCCCTCTTTCCAGTCCTCGTTGGTCATCTTGACCTCGGGCTGAAGCGCCGGCTTGTCGCCGCTGTCCTCGAAGTGCTTGTTCATCGCACCGTCGATGGTTTCCTGCATCGCTTCGCCCAGAAGGCGCTGACCGAACTGCTTTTTCAGCAGCGGCATCGGCACCTTGCCCTTGCGAAAGCCCTTCATCTCGATCTCGGGCTGCGCCTCGGCAAGCTTTTCGTTGACCTTCTCGTCCAGTTCGGCGGCGCTGACGGTGATCGCGTATTCGCGCTTCAGACCTTCGTTCAGAGTCTCGGTGACCTGCATCCCATTCCCCATAAGTTCAAGGGCGAGTCCCAGCCCGCCTAGTTCAAATCTGGGGTCTTCTATGCGCCCCCGCCCAAGCGTGCAAGGCGGATCTGCACCTCTCGCGCCTTACCTGGCCGAGTTTCGCGCGGCCATGGCCGCAAGCGTCGCTCCGACCGCGAGAATGCACAGCGCGCCCTTGGTCAGAGGCTCCATCGTGCCTTCGATCAGCGCCGCATGCACCGCCGTGCCCGCGGTGATCACCAGCGCCAGGCCGCGATGCACCACCCGCCAGACCGCCAGCCGCAGCCGATGACGCCACAGCGCCAGCGCGGCGCTGGCAAACACCGCCCACATCGCCATCACGCCCCAGATCGAGAATGGCGTCGGCGAGCGCAGCAGCAGCACGTCGATCACATCCGGCGGGCTGGTGATCCAGAGCCCCGCCACATGCGCCACCACCGCCAGCACCAGCGCTCCGCCCGCCAGCCGGTGCCAGCGCCGCCCGCGCAGGATCGATATCCCCGGCAGGGCCCCCACTGCCAATAGCGGCTGCAGCGCCAGCAGCATCAGCCCCAGCACCCCGGCCAGCCCGGCCGCGATATAGACCGGCTGGCGATAGGCCAGCAGCGGGCTGCCCACCGCCGCGATCAAGGGAAGAAAGAGGACGAGGCCCAGCCCCGCCGAGATCAGCACCGTCCAGATCCGCCCAGCCCGCATCGGCGCTCAGGCCGGCTTCAGCACGAAATGCGCCTCCAGGCTGCTGTCGCTGGCACGCGCCATCACCGGGCGCAGAAAGACCGTTTCGTACTCGCCGCTGTCATAGGCCAGGTGGCCGTGCGGCTGACCAAAGGCCGGCACGATCTGCGGCATCTCCAGCCGAAAGCGGCCGTCCTCGTCGGTCAGGGTCGCACCGTGGCTGTGCGGGTCGCGCTCATGGCCTTCGGTGGTATGGGCCCAGACCTGGATGCGCTGCCCGGCCAGCGGCGCGCCATCGCCGGCCCGCCGCACCGTGCCCGACATCCAGAACCCGCCACCCCCGATCCGCTCGACCACGGGCGCACCGGGAAGGTAGTTGTTTGCCCCGCCCCGCATCGAGCGCGTCGGCGCCAGCGCCTGCGCCTGCAGGGGCGAGATCAGGCCGGTCGCCAGCATGGCACCGCTGGCGGCAATCAGGCTCCGACGTGTGATTGGATAAATGGGCATGGTCACTCTCCCGTGGGACAGGCCCGCACTGATCTGATGTGCCGGGGCCCTGTCAGGAACCGCGTCTGTCACTGCGCCTGACTCTAGCGTCTTTGCCGCGCAATCCAAGAACCCCGGCGGTCCCGAGCCGGCAAATCGCCCCACGATTGCGTGAGCGCCGCCTTACTCGAAGTACTCGGCGTGCTGGGTGTGGATCCGGGTGATCGTGTCATCCAACCGCCGCAAGTGGCGCCGCATCACCGTCCGCACCGCCGTGTCGTCACGGTCCGACAGCGCCTGCGCGATATCGCGGTGGTCGGTGATCACATCGGTCACCGCCCGCACCTGACCGAGGCTCAGCATGCAGAGCCGGTCGACCGTCTGCTTGCAACGCTCGATGGTGTCGAAGGCCAGCGGCAGACCGCCCAACTCGCAGATCAGCCGGTGGAAATCATAGTCCATCTCGTGGAACCGGTCGTTCTGGCCGGCATCGATCGCCGCCTGCTGTGCGTCGATGCTGGCTGCGAGCTGCTCGGCCCGGGTGTCATCCCAGACGGCACAGGCCTCCTTGATCACCTCAAGCTCGACCGCAAGCCGGATGAAGCGCGAATTCTGGATCTCCTCCAGCGAAAAGCCGCGCACCTCGGTGGCACGCTGCGGCCGGATCGTCAGCAGGCCCATATTGCCCAGCCGGTTGAAGGCGTCGCGCACCGGCTGGCGCGACACGCCCATGCGGCTGGCCACCTCGGCCTCCGACATCTTGGTGCCGGGCAAGAGCTTCAGGGTCGAGATCTGGTCGTACAGCGTGTTGAACACCATGTCGGTCGAGGTCCGCGCCATCGGAGTGTCCATAAGTTTCAACATGCCAAAGCTCCCCATCCGCCCATTTATCAATATCCGTTACAAACGCCTCTTTGCCAAGCCGCACGCGTTCTCAGGCAGATCCGACCACATCAACCGGCGATTTCCCGCCCATCTCTACGGATAAACTCTGGCCATCCGGTTAAATAGGGGATTGCGCGGAAGAATCAATCAAAACCGCAACCGCAACGCCAGGCTGCCGGACGAATCATCCGACTGTGCAGCGGTGGCGCGAGCCGTGCGCGCAACGGCAAAAAGGGGGCGCCGGGCCCCCTTCCGCCGGCCTGACGGCCGGTCGTGCCGGCCTGTCGGCGGCACCGCTGATATCAGCTTACCGTTCGAGCTTCATGAAGTAGTCGAAGATCTCCGGCACGTTGCCCTCACCCATGCCGGCGTCGACGGCGGCCTGAAGGTTGTGCGAGGTACCCTCGGCGATCTCGGCGCGGGTGCCCAGGTCCTCGGCCATCCGCAGGAAGTAGCCCAGGTCCTTGTTGGCATTGTTGATCGAGAAGCCCAGGTCGCTGACCCCGTCGACGGCGTAGTTCTTGCAGAACCCCATGAAGGGCGAGTTCGACGGACCGGTCGACATGATCTCGTAGAGCTGCTTGCGGTCAACGCCGGCGCGATCGGCCACGGCAAAGGCCTGGCTCATGGTGCAGACGGTGGTCATGCCCATGAAATTGTTGATCAGCTTGGTCGTGTGACCGGCGCCGAGCGCGCCAAGGTAGAAGACATTCTCGCCCTGCTCGTCGAGCACCGGCTTGACCTTGTCGAAGGTCTCCTTGTCGCCGGCGGCCATGATGTTGAGCAAGCCGTCGGTGGCATGCGCCGGGGTGCGGCCCAGCGGCGCGTCGATCATGCCGGCGCCCTTTTCGGCCAGGTCGGCGCCGATCTTGCGGGTCGAGGCGGGAATGGAGGTGCCGAAATCGATCAGCACCTTGCCTTCGCTGATGCCGGCCAGAATGCCGTCGTCGGCGTAGACGATGCTCTCGACCACTTCGGACTTGGTGAGGCAGAGCATCACGATATCGCTGGCCTCGGTCAGCTCCTTGGCCGACGCGGCCTCGCGCGCGTTGCCACGCTCGACGACGCGGCCGACGGCGTCCTTGTTGAGGTCCATCACGATCAGCTCGTAGCCCCGCTTCTGCAGGTTCTCCACCATGTTGCCGCCCATGAGGCCGAGACCGATGAAACCGATGACAGGTTTGGTCATGCCGTGTACTCCGTTTAGTTGTTCTTGAGGATTGTCTTTCACAGGAAGTCTTCCCGATGCGGGGTAAAGACATCCAGCAGCGTCCCGGCCTCGAGGCAGGTTGCGCCGTGTTCGATGTCGGGCTGCTTGTAAAGCGAGTCGCCCGCCGAGACGACATAGGTCTCGTCGCCGACGGTAAACTCGAATTTGCCCGAGACGACATAGGTGATCTGCTCGTGCCGGTGATGGTGACGCGCGGCCACGGTGCCTTTCTCGAAATGCACCTCGACAACCATGAGGTTGTCATTATGGGCGCCCACCCGGCGCGTCAGCCCGCCACCGGCGTCAAAAAGCGTGGTTTCGCTGCCGGGAAAGTAGTTCTTTATAGTCATATTGCGTCTCCGTGTCGTTGGTCTGCCCCGGGTGTTCCGGGGTGGCTGGCAGCGCTGCCCGCCTTATGTTTTCGCGAATTTCTTGAGGGTGATGTTGAAGGTGTTCTCGTCGGTGTCGGTGAAGTAGAGCTCGGCGTCGTAGCCCTGGTCGTCCATGAAGTTG
>NZ_JAXMOR010000008.1:0-169503 GCF_034669705.1 Marinovum sp. | reverse complement strand
GAGCCGGCTTTCGCGGGGGTAATCGCGCGCCAGCTGCAGCTTGCGCTGCACATAGGCCAGGATTTCCTCCAGCGGTTCGCCTTCGGGGTCAAGCGCGCGCAGCGGGTCGAGCCAGGTCTCGAGCAGCGCCTGCAGCAGGTCCTGGTGCATCGCCTCCTTGGAGGGGAAGTAGTAGAGCAGGTTGGGCTTCGACAGGCCCGACTCGTTGGCGATCTGGTCGAGGGTCGCGCCGCGAAAGCCGTATTGCGAAAAGACCTGCAGCGCGGCCTGAAGGATCAGCTCGCGGTTGCGCAGCTGGATCCGCGTGCGCGATTTGCCCTCGGCGGTGCGCCGCGCCGCGCCTTGCGCGATTGCCGATTGAATTGTCATGCGCTGCTTGTCCTGCCCGAAAATCAACCTTTTGCCCGCCACGCCACAGAGTGCCTTGACTGACCTCTCTCCCGTGGTAGCGTTCTTTTGACCGGATGGTCAAATTCAATCAGAGCCGAAATGGCCTTTACGACCGACAGGGGATGATATGACCGAACCGACAGCCAACATGACCATTGATGGCGACCGTCTCTGGGACAGCATCATGGAGATGGCCAAGATCGGCCCCGGCATCGCCGGCGGCAACAACCGCCAGACCGTGACCGATGCCGATGGCGAGGGCCGGGCGCTGTTCCAGCGCTGGTGCGAGGCGGCGGGCTGCACCATGGGGCTCGACCAGATGGGCAACATGTTCGCCCGCCGCGAGGGCACCGACCCCGAGGCGCTGCCGGTCTATGTCGGCAGCCATCTCGACACCCAGCCCACGGGGGGCAAGTATGACGGGGTGCTGGGCGTGCTGGGCGGGCTCGAGATCCTCCGCACCCTGAACGATCTCGACATCAAGACCCGCCATCCGATCGTGGTGACCAACTGGACCAACGAGGAGGGCACGCGCTTTGCCCCGGCCATGCTGGCCTCGGGCGTCTTTGCCGGGGTGCATGCGCAGGACTGGGCCTACGACCGCGAGGATCACGACGGCAAGCGCTTCGGCGACGAGCTGGAACGGATCGGCTGGAAGGGCGAGGAAGAGGTGGGCGCCCGCAAGATGCATGCCTTCTTCGAGCTGCACATCGAGCAGGGGCCGATCCTCGAGGCCGAGGGCAAGGACATCGGCGTCGTCACCCACGGCCAGGGCCTGTCGTGGACCCAGGTCACGGTGACCGGCAAGGAAAGCCACACCGGCTCGACGCCGATGCCGATGCGCAAGAACGCCGGGCTGGCGATGGCGCGTATCCTCGAGAAGGTCGACCAGATCGCCTGGGCGCACAAGCCGGATGCGGTGGGCGCGGCGGGCCATATCGAGGTGTTTCCGAACTCGCGCAACGTGATCCCCGGCAAGGCGGTCTTCACCGTCGATCTGCGCTCGCCGCAGCTTGCGGTGATCGAGGAAATGGAGTCGCAGATGACCGCCGCGGCGCGGGAGATCTGCGACGACATGGGGCTCGAGGTGGCGTTCGAGAAGGTCGGCGGTTTCGACCCGGTGGAGTTCGACGCCGGCTGCGTCACCGCGGTGCGCAATGCCGCCGAACGGCTGGGCTATTCGCACCGCAACATCATCTCTGGCGCGGGCCACGACGCCTGCTGGATCAACCGGGTGGCACCGACCGCGATGGTGATGTGCCCCTGCGTCGACGGGCTGTCGCACAACGAGGCCGAGGAGATCTCGAAAGACTGGGCCAAGGCGGGGGCGGATGTGCTGCTGCACGCGGTGGTCGAGACGGCGGGGATCGAGAGGTGAGCTCAGCCGCACCCTCCGCCGCAGTCCCGGACTTGATCCGGGACCTCCATCGTGGCGCAAGAGGTCCCGGATCAGGTCCGGGACTGCGTAAAGGCCGTGTTAACCGTGGCGCACCAAATATGCGGTATGGCCTTTCACACCTACATCGCCGCCTGCCGTTCAAACACCGCGATCTACATCGGCGTGACGGGCAACCTGCCCAAGCGCATGGTCGAGCACCGCTCGGGCCTCGGTTCAACGCATACCGGCAAGTATCGCATTCACAAGCTGGTCTATTTCGAAACCCACGAGAGCTTGCCCGAGGCCATCGCCCGGGAACGCAAACTCAAACGCTGGCGCCGCGCATGGAAAGACGCGCTGATCAAACATCACAATCCGACATGGTCCGATCTGGTGATGGAGGCCTCGTTTCTCTGAGGTCCCGGATCAGGTCCGGGACTGCGTCACGCAGGGAGACACGCACATGACCAAAGTCATCAAGAACGGCACCATCGTCACCCACGACCGGACCTACAAGGCCGACGTGGCTGTAGAAAACGGCCAGATCACCGAGATCGGCCCCGACCTCAAGGGCGACGAAACCCTCGACGCCACCGGCTGCTACGTCATGCCCGGCGGCATCGACCCGCATACCCACCTCGAGATGCCCTTCATGGGCACCTATTCCACCGATGATTTCGACAGCGGCACCCGCGCCGCGCTGGCCGGCGGCACCACCATGGTGGTGGATTTCGCGCTGCCGTCGCCGGGGCAAGGCCTGCTCGACGCGCTCAAGATGTGGGACAACAAATCGACCCGCGCCCATTGCGACTACAGCTTCCACATGGCCGTGACATGGTGGGGCGAGCAGGTGTTCAACGAGATGGAGACCGTGGTCAAGGAGCGCGGCATCAACACCTTCAAGCACTTCATGGCCTACAAGGGCGCGCTGATGGTGCAGGACGATGAGATGTACGCCTCCTTCCAGCGCATCGGAGAACTGGGCGGCATCGCCATGGTCCATGCCGAGAACGGCGATGTGGTTGCCGACCTGCAGCAGAAGCTGCTGGCCGAGGGCAACACCGGCCCCGAGGCGCATGCCTATTCCCGCCCGCCGCAGGTCGAGGGTGAGGCCGCCAACCGCGCCATCATGATCGCCGACATGGCCGGCGTGCCGCTCTATGTGGTGCATGTGAGCTGCGAGGAAGCGCATGAGGCCATCCGCCGCGCCCGCCAGCAGGGCAAGCGGGTCTGGGGCGAGCCGCTGATCCAGCACCTGACGCTCGACGAGAGCGAATACATGAACACCGACTGGGACCACGCCGCCCGCCGCGTGATGTCGCCGCCGTTCCGCAACCTCAAGCATCAGGAGAGCCTCTGGGCCGGATTGCAATCCGGTTCGCTCTCGGTCGTCGCCACCGACCACTGCGCCTTTACCACCGAGCAGAAACGCTACGGCGTGGGCGATTTCACCAAGATCCCCAACGGCACCGGCGGGCTCGAGGACCGGATGCCGATGCTCTGGACCCATGGCGTCGAGACCGGCCGGCTCACGCCCGAGGAATTCGTCGCCGTGACCTCGACCAATATTGCCAAGGTGCTGAACTGCTACCCGAAGAAGGGCGCGATCCTGCCGGGCGCGGATGCCGATATCGTGGTCTGGGACCCGGAGAAGACCAAGACCATCACCGCCGACAAGCAGGTCTCTGCCATCGATTACAACGTCTTCGAGGGCAAAGAGGTCAAGGGCCTGCCGCGTTTCACCCTGACCCGCGGCCATGTGGCGGTGCACGACGGCGAGTTGCGCAGCCAGGAGGGCCACGGCGCATTCGTCAAACGCACGCCGAATACTGCGACCAACACGGCGCTGTCGAAGTGGAAGGCACTGACCGCGCCGCGGCCGGTCGCGCGGTCCGGCATTCCGGCGAGTGGGGTGTGACGCGGTGAGGCCTGCCTTCCGGACCGGCCCGCGCGGCACCGCGGTCCGACCGTTGCAGTCCGGGTCCGGGAGGCTGCCGCCCGCGCGGTCTCCGCAGGTGCTGCGACGCCGCAGTGACGTGGTATCAGTGCACAGATGTTGCATCACCGCCCCGCGGCCGGGCGAGACACTGCCGTGGTGTCGCCCCGCCAGCCAGGTTCAAGAGGAGAGACCCAACCCGTGAGCATTCCCGCCCCCCAGGCCGACCCCAAGGTGATCGCCATGGACAGACCGGCCAAGGCAGCCGAAGAGATCGTGATCCGCGCCGAGCACCTCGACCTGACCTTCGAGACCGGCGACGGCCCGGTGCACGCCCTGCGCGACATCACCCTCGACATCCCGAAAGGCGCCTTCGTCAGCTTCATCGGCCCCTCGGGCTGCGGCAAGACGACCTTTCTGCGCTGCATCGCGGCGCTGGAACAGCCCACCGGCGGCAGCCTCACGGTCAACGGCATGACGCCGGACGAGGCCCGGCGCGCGCGCGCCTATGGCTATGTCTTTCAGGCGGCGGGGCTCTACCCCTGGCGTACCATCGGCCGCAACATCGCCCTGCCGCTCGAGATCATGGGGTTTTCCCGCGCCGAGCAGAAAGAGCGCATCGACCGGGTCCTCGACCTGGTTGATCTGAGCGGCTTCGAGAAGAAGTTTCCCTGGCAGCTGTCGGGCGGCATGCAGCAACGCGCCAGCATTGCCCGCGCGCTGGCGTTCGACGCCGACCTGCTGCTGATGGACGAACCCTTCGGCGCGCTCGACGAGATCGTGCGCGACCGGCTCAACGAAGAGGTGCTGCGGCTCTGGGCGCGGACGCAGAAGACCATCGGCTTCGTCACTCATTCGATCCCGGAGGCGGTCTATCTGTCGACCCATATCGTGGTGATGTCGCCGCGGCCCGGGCGGATCACCGACGTGATCGAAAGCCCGCTGCCGGCCGAGCGCCCGCTCGATATCCGCGACACGCCCGAGTTCATCGAGATCGCCCATCGGGTACGCGAAGGCCTGCGCGCGGGGTACGAGGAATGAGCGCAGCGCAACACACCGCAGTCCCGGACCTGATCCGGGACCTCGCCCGCGGCGACGAGGCCCCGGCGCATGGGCCGTGGCGCGCCACGCATGCGGCAACCCACCCCCGCGTCCCGGACTTGATCCGGGACCTCCCGGTCCGAGGGCCACACCATGGCTGAAGCAACACTGACCCAGAGGACCCGGAGCAGGTCAGGGACGGCCTTGCGCCATGTCCCGCCGGTGCTCGCCGTGGTGCTGGCGCTGATCGGCCTGTGGTATGTTGCCGTGGTGCCGATGAACGTTCAGGAAACGCTGACCCGCGCCGAACGCGCCGGCGTCGCCATCCAGCCGGAAACCGCGGTGGCGCGGCGTGACATGGGCAACTGGGCGCTGATCGCGGCCAACACCCATGCGCTCGGCGAGAGCTGGAGCCTCGACCGACCACGCCTGCCGGCACCGCATCAGGTGGTGGGCGAGCTCTACAAATCCACCTGGGTGGAGGAAACCCAGGGCCGCCGCGGGTTGGTGAACTCCGGCAGCCTGTCGAACCGCGGCCTGCTGCATCACGCGCTGGTCACGCTCAACGCCACCATGGTGGGCTTTTTGATCGGCACCGGACTCGGCATCCTCCTCGCCGTGGGGATCGTGCATTCGCGGGTCATGGACATGTCGGTGATGCCCTGGGCGATCGTCAGCCAGACCATCCCGATCGTGGCGCTGGCGCCGATGATCATCGTGGTGCTCTACTCGGTCGGCGTGCAGGGCCTGCTGCCCAAGGCGGTGATCTCGGCCTATCTGTCGTTCTTTCCGGTGGTGGTCGGCATGGTCAAGGGGCTGCGCAGCCCCGACGCGATGCAGATGGACCTGATGCGCACCTACAATGCCACGACCGCCGCCATCCTGATGAAACTGCGGCTGCCGGCCTCGGTGCCCTATCTCTTCGCCTCGCTCAAGATTGCCGTCGCCGCCAGCCTCGTGGGCGCCATCGTCGGCGAACTGCCGGTGCAGAAGGGCGGGCTCGGCGCGCGGATGTTGGCGGGCAGCTACTACGGGCAGACAGTGCAGATCTGGTCGGCGCTGTTTCTGGCCGCAGCGCTGGCGGCGCTTTTGGTCTGGGCGATCAGCGCGGTGGAACGCCGGGCGCTGCAGCGCATGGGGATGGGCGCATGATCCAGGTGATCGCAGCACTCGTCGTCTGGGCCGCCGGCTGGTTGCTTAACATCCGCCTTGCCAACAGCGCCGCCCGCGACACCCGCGCGGGGCGCCTCGCCGTGCCGCTGATCTTTGGCGCGACGCTTCTGGTGATGTGGGAGCTGATCGTGCGTGGCCTCGACGTGCCGACGGTGATCCTGCCGCCGCCAAGCCAGATCGCCGCCACCTTCGCCGCCAACCTGCCGATGCTCTGGGGGGATTTCGTGCAGACCATCCTCAAGGGCGCGCTCTCGGGCTGGGTGATCGGCTGCGCCGCGGCCTTCCTGACGGCGCTCATGGTCGACCGGTTCGACTACCTGCGCCGCGGGCTGCTGCCCTTGGGCAATTTCATGGCCGCGCTGCCGATCGTCGGCACCGCGCCGATCCTGGTGATGTGGTTCGGCTTCGGCTGGCAGTCCAAGGCGGCGGTGGTGGTGCTGATGGTCTATTTCCCGATGCTGGTGAACACCGTGGCCGGGCTGCACGAGACCTCGGCGATGCAGCGCGACCTGATGCACACCTATGCCGCCGGCTGGCGCCAGACCCTGCGCAGCCTGCGCCTGCCTGCGGCCTTGCCCTTCATCTTCAACGGCCTCAAGATCACCTCGACCCTGGCCCTGATCGGCGCCATCGTTGCCGAGTTTTTCGGCTCGCCGACGCTGGGCCTGGGGTTTCGCATCTCGACCTCGATCGGACAGCTTGACCTTGGGCTGGTCTGGTCGGCAATCCTTGTCGCGGCGCTCACCGGCACGCTGGTCTACGGGATCATCGCGCTGACCGAGAAGACCCTGACTTTCTGGCATCCCTCGCAGCGGGGGTGACCGACCCAATAAGACATAAAATAAGTCCAACAGGAGAGAACAGATGAAACAGACCTTCCTAGCCGCCGCGCTGGCCACGACCGCGCTCACCGGTGCTGCCATGGCGCAGGATCAGGATGTCACCCTGCAACTGAAATGGGTGACCCAGGCGCAGTTCGCGGGCTACTACGTGGCGCTCGAGAACGGCTTTTACGAGGACGAGGGGCTCAATGTCACCGTGATGCCCGGCGGGCCGGATATTGCACCGACCCAGGTCATCGCCGGTGGCGGGGCCGACGTGATCGTCGAATGGATGCCGGCGGCGCTGGCGGCGCGTGAGAACGGCCTGCCGCTGGTCAATATCGCCCAGCCGTTCAAGAGTTCCGGCATGATGCTGACCTGCTGGAAGGACGCCGGCATCGAGACCCCCGAAGACCTCGACAACCGGACCCTCGGCGTCTGGTTCTTTGGCAATGAATACCCCTTCCTGTCGTGGATGAGCCATCTTGGCTATGCCACCGACAGCAAGGCCGAGGGCTCGGTCGAGGTGCTGAAACAGGGCTTCAACGTCGATCCGCTGCTGCAGCGCCAGGCCGATTGCATCTCGACCATGACCTACAACGAATACGGTCAGGTGCTCGATGCCGGCGTCTCCGAAGAGGAGCTGGTGACCTTCAAGTACCAGGATCAGGGCGTGGCGACGATGGAGGACGGGCTCTACGTGCTGGAAGACGACCTCGAGGACCCGGAGTTCGTGGCCAAGATGGAGAAATTCGTCCGCGCCTCGATGCAGGGCTGGAAATGGGCCGAGGAGAACCCGGAAGAGGCGGCGATGATCGTGCTTGACTATGACGAGACCGGCGCCCAGACCGAAGAGCACCAGATCCGTATGATGGGCGAGGTCGCCAAGCTGACCGCCGGCTCGAACGGCGCGCTGGCGGAAGAGGACTACCAGCGCACGGTCGAGACGCTGCTGGCCGGCGGCTCGGACCCGGTGATCACCAAGGAGCCCGAGGGCGCCTGGACCTCCAAGATCACCGATGGCGCACTGAACTGATCCGGCGCGGGGCCCGGCGAAAGGACCGCCGGGCCTACATCGTAAACGTGACGTTCGGCTACAGCATTTCGGCGCGGAATCAGAGTTATGGTAAATCTCTGTAAAGACTTGACCCGCCCGCCCCGGAATGCGATTCCGGCGGGATAGCGACGGGGGCGCTCGGGGGACCGGGCTGAGAGGCACCCTTGGAACCTGAACCGGATAACGCCGGCGGAGGGAGGCGCGCGGACCTGCAGGGGCGACCCTGACCGCATGCGCGCCCTCGGCCGCCAGAGCACGAGGCGCGCCACGATGATCCCCAATATCCTCTCCATCGCGGGATCCGACAGTTCCGGCGGGGCCGGAATCCAGGCCGATATCAAGGCGATCTCGGCCAATGGGGGCTATGCGATGACTGCGATCACTGCCTTGACCGCGCAGAACACGCTCGGCGTCCGCGCGGTCGAGCTGTGCTCGGTCGAGCTGCTGCAGGCGCAGATCACCGCCCTGCGCGACGACCTGCGGATCGACGCGGTCAAGATCGGCATGCTGGGCAATGCCGCGCTGATCCGTACGGTGGCCGGGGCGCTTGACGGGCTCGACTGTCCGTTGGTGCTCGACCCGGTGATGGTGGCCAAGGGGGGCGACCGGCTTCTGGCCGAGGCGGCGGTGGCGGCGCTGCGCGAGATCCTGCTGCCCCGCGCCACGCTGATCACCCCCAACCTGCCGGAGGCCGCCGACCTGCTGCAGCGCCCCGAGGCGCAGGACCGCGACGAGATGCGGACCCAGGCCCGCGCGCTGCTGGCGCTGGGGCCACGGGCGGTGCTGCTCAAGGGCGGCCATCTGGCGGGCGATCTCTGCCCCGACCTGCTGATCCATGCCGGCGGCGAGATCTGGCTTGAGGGGCCGCGGATCGTTACCGACAACACCCATGGCACCGGCTGCACCCTGTCCTCGGCGATTGCCACCGGGCTGGGCCGCGGCGCGGGGCTCGAGGCCGCGGTGCGCGGCGCCAAGGCCTATGTCACCGGGGCGATCCGCGGTGCCGGGCAGCTCTCTGTCGGTCGGGGGCACGGGCCGCTGCACCATTTCCATGCCGTAACGGTGCCCGGGGCCGTAACGGTGCCCGGGTCGGATTAGACCAGCGCGTCGCCCGCCAGCTTGAACGCGAGCCCGACCAGCAGCACCAGGATCATCCTGTCGAAGGCCCGTGGGGAGATTGCACCGACCAGCCGGCCGCCGATCCGCATGCCGAGAAACAGCGGCGCGCCCGCCAGCATGCCCACCACCAGCACCGCCGGCGTCATCACGCCGGCGGCGATCAGCAGCGGCAGCTGCATTGCGGTGGTGGCGGCAAAGAACAGCGAGATCGTCGAGATGAACACCGGCCGCGCCAGCTGCATGGCGTTGAGAAAGCTGACCGAGGCCGGCGCCGATATCCCCGCCGCCCCCTGCAGCATCCCGCCGACCAGCCCCACCGGCGCGGCCAGCCGCCCGGCCCGCAGCGGCGACAGGATGAACCCCGGCCGCGCCAGCCGCAGGCCGACATAGGCCAGCACCGCGGCCGAGAGGATCAGCTTGAGCGTGTCGGACGCGAGCCAGATCAGAAGCCCGGTACCGAGCACCGCGCCCAGGGCGCCGGCCCCGGCAAAGACCCAAGGAAAGCGGCCCGGCACCTGGCTCGCGCGAAATTGCCGGACCTGCCAGAGGTTGCTGGTCAGGTTCGGCAGCACCATCAGGGCCACCGCCAGCTTCACGTCGAAGACCGAGGCCAGCACCGGCACCGCGATGACCGGCGCGCCGAGGCCCAGCGCCCCCTTGAGCATCCCGCCGGCGAGCAGGGCCAGCGCAATCGTGGCAAGGGCAGAGGGGTCGCTGAACGCTGGCAACATGACAGACCGGAAACCTTGAAAAAAACCTGCTGTCTTATCGCCGCATCACGGGGTCGAGTACAAGCCCGCCGGATCGCCAGCCGCGGTACCGTCGCGCAGCGCCGAGCGCGGGCAGCGCAGCTCCCAGAGCAGGCCCTCTGGTGAATAGTCGATCCGCACCTTGCCCGACATCGAGGCGGCGGTCATCGTGTCGAGCACGGTGGACCCGAAGCCCTTGGCCGCCGGCGGCTGCACATCGGGGCCGCCGGTCTCACGCCAGGACATGTGGAAAGCCCGGTCATCGATGGACCAGCTGATGTCGACGCAGCCGGTCTCGACGCTGAGGCTGCCGTATTTGGCGGCATTGGTGGCCAGCTCGTGCAGCGCCATGCCCAGGGTCTGGGCGGCGGCGGGCGGCAGCACCACCGCCGGGCCCGAGAGCCGCACCCGCTGGCCGATGGCGCCGAAATGCCTGAGCTGGCTTTCCACCAGCTCTGTCAGGTCGATGCGCTGCCACTCGTTGTTGACCAGCAGGTCCTGGTTGGCCGCGAGCGCCTGCAACCGCTGGCCAAAGACCGTGACGAATTCCTGCGGCGAATGGTTGGCGGTCTGGCGCGCAATCACCTGGACGATCGACAGCAGGTTCTTGCTGCGGTGGTTGACCTCGCGCATCAGCATCTGCCGCGCGTCGTCAGAGCGGCGGCGGGCGGTGATGTCCTGAATGATCTTAATCAGGTAGGCGATGCGCCCATCGGGATGGCGCACGCAGCTGACGGTGGTATGGCCCCAGACCACCACGCCGTCGGCGTGCAGATAGCGTTTCTCCAGATCGTATTCATCGGCGGTGCCGGATTGCAGCCGCTGCCAGGCCTCGTGATTGAGGGCGAGATCGTCGGGATGGGTGAAATCATCCAGCGGATGCCCCTCCATGTCCGCCACCTCGCGGCCCAGCATCCGCGCCAGGCTTTCGTTGACACGCAAGAGCCGGCCGTCGCCGCCGACGATGCTGATGCCGACGCCGGCGTTCTGAAAGGTGGCGCGAAAGCGTTCCTCGGCGGCCTCGATGGCCCGGGTGCGCTCGGCCACGCGGGCCTCGAGTTCGCTGTTGGCGCGGGCCAGCCCGGCCACCGCCTCACGCTGCTGGCGGGTGATCGCGGCCACGATCACCCCGGTGGCGGCGGCGACCAGCAGCAGCATCTGCATCCGGGTGTGCAGCAGCACCACGCCCGCGGCGGAAATCTCGGCGGTGTGGAAGCCCTGGGCAAAGGTGCCGATGGCCAGCGCCAGCGACAGCACGGCCAGCGTCGCGCCGCGAAACTCGAACCGCAGCGCCGCCCAGAGGATCGGCAGCGGCAGGATAAAGGCATGCGCCGCGCCAGTGATCATCTCCCATGCGGTGAGGCCGAAGATCAGCAGGCCGATCGCCGCGCCCTCGACCACCGCCATCGCGTCAGGCCGGATGCGGGCGTGCCACATGTTGATCAGCGAAATCACCAGCGGCGTGGCAATCAGGATGCCGGTGGCATCACCCAGCCACCAGACCGGCCAGGTGACAGAAAAGGGGTTCTTGCCGACAAAGGCGTCGATGGCGCTGCCGAGGGTGGCGCTGATCACCGGCGCACCGATCACGCCGACCACCAGAAAGGCCAGCACCTGCCGCAGGCTGTCGAAGCGGCGGATCGGGGTGCCGAGGTAAGGGGCCAGCAGCAGCGCCGCGCTCAGCACCGCGGCGGCGTTGGCGAGGATATAGCCCAGCGCCCAGATCAGCGGGTTGTCGTACCACAGCAGGTTGCCGGTCAGCTCGCCCGCCGCGCCGACCGCGATCCACCAGGGCCAGCTCTGCCGCGGCCGGATCAGCAGCATGGCAAGGATCACCCCGCTCGGCGGCCAGACGGTGATCGGGATGTCGGGGATCACGGTCATCCAGCGCCCGAAGCCGGCCGCCAGCATGTACAGCAGGTAGACCGCCACCAGTCCGGCGGCGCCCGGCATGCCGGCGCGGTCTCCGGTGACCGGAGACGAGACCGATGGCGGGCTCAGGGTCCCGCGGCCGGGCGATGTTTCTGCTGAAGATGGCAAGCACCGAGATCGGTCCAATCCCACACCCTTCTTGTAGCGACACGGAAAACGGAACAGCGACGGGCCCGCCCCATTTCAGGCCGCCGGTCCTTGGCCACCCGTAGAGCAGGGTATCAATGCTTGCCATCCTCCTGCGAGCGCTAGGCACGATCAAGGGCAAAATCGTCAAAAAGCGCGCGAAAGACCGCCGAAGGCGCCAATGGCCGCCCCCCGCCCTCGGGCGGCAGGGTCGGCGTGAGGTACAGCAATCGCCTTGCCCGCATGGGGTTTGCCTGGCGCGCGGCTGGGTTCCCGGCTCCATCGCGGACAGGCGCTTTCACGCCGGCTGCGGCGGGCCTCGGGACGACGTGCCACTTGACCTTTGCAACGGACGGTCACTGCGCCAGTTTCTCGAACACTTCCCGATGGCTTGCGACCCCGGGCGGCGGCCGCATCGCCGGTTCTGTCGGCACGCGGATCCGCCGCGCCTGCCAGCCCCTGAGGGTGGTGTTGGCCGGGCTGTCGCGCGCCACCGCGAATTGCATGCCACTGGCCTTCCAGCGGCCTTGGCACCGCTTGAGGATGACAAGGCTGAGATAGGGCTCCTCGGTCAGCAACTGGCGCTCGTGGACATAGCGCGTCTCATAGGTGGCCCAGATGCTGCCATCGTCCTTATGCACCGCATCAAGGCAGCGGCGGACCATGTGGGTCAGCCGCCTGCCCGCCATTTCGGAGAGGAACGCGTTGCAGATCGCGCGCATTTCGGCCCGGCTGCGGACCACGGCGCGGCCCTGCAGGCTCTCGAGCGTGCAGGGGATGTCGCAAAAGTCCAGCGTCGCCTCGACGTCGCCGGCCATCGTGGCCTCGCCCTGACGGTCGAGGAAATCCTGGGTGATACGTCGGGCCTGGTCGTCTGTCATGTCGGTCGGGATCCACTCTGCGGGCGTTGCTGTCCGACCCGCAGAGTGCGCGAATTCCCTTGCCAACAGGTCAAGATCACCCAGACAAAGTCGCTAAAAAGCGCGACGACGGCGCCATGACCGCGTGGGCGCCGGCGTCACGGCTTCATCCGCGCGCCTTCGGGGTCAAACAGCGGGCCGCGCGTCACGGTGGCATCATACATCCGCCGCGCGATATCGACCTGCACCCGCTGCCCGTCATGCAGCCCGGCCGCATGGCCCAGCGCCACCGGCGCGCCGACGCGGAACCCGAAGGCCGCCGAGGTGGTCTGGCCGACGATCTTGCCGTCCGCGAGGATCGGCTCATGGCCCAGCGGCACCGCGCCGGCATCGTCGAAGCTGAGCGACACAACCTGGTTTTCCGCCCCCTCCGCGCGGCGGGTCTCGAGCGCCTCGGCGCCGATGAAACCGCCCGCCTTGCGGGTGGCGAAGTCCAGCCCGGTCTCGATCGGCGTCACGTCGCCGTCAAGCTCGTGGCCCATGGCGCAGAAGCCCTTCTCGATCCGCATCGCGGTCTGCGCATGAAGCCCCGCAGGCGTGGCCCCTGCCCCGGTAAGCGCGGCATAGATTGCCGGCGCATTCTCGGCCCGGCAGGTGATTTCCCAGCCGGCCTCACCGACATAGGACATCCGCGCCGCGCGCACGTGGTGGCCGGCGATATGCGCCGGGCCGACCTTGAAATAACCCAGTTCGTTGAGCTCGGGCGCGCCGCATTCGGCCACGATCCGCGCCGCTTCCGGCCCCATCAGCCCCAGCACCGCGTACTCCTCGGTGCTGTCGGTCAGGGTGACGTCATGACCCTCGGCATGACGGCGCAACCAGGCCAGGTCGCGCTTTATCGCGGCGGTGCCGACGAACAGGCGATAGTGATCCTCGGCGATGCGATGGGCAGTGATGTCGGACTCGAAGGTGCCGCGGTCGTTCAGCATGGCGGTATAGATCACCGAGCCGGGCTTGCGCGCCATGTAGCCGGCGCAGACGTGCAGCAGGAAGGCCTCGGCCCCCGGCCCCTGCACCTCGATCTTGCCGAAGGAGGAAGCGTCGAAGATCGCCGCGCGCTCATGCGCCGCCGCGACCTCGGATTTCACCTGCTCGAACCAGGGCGCGCGCTCGAAGGTCAGCTCGGGCGTGGCGTCGCCGCCGAAATAGAGCGGCCGCTCCCAGCCGTAGAACTGGCCGAAGCGCGCCTCGGCGGCATCGTATTCCGCCTGAAGCGGCAGCGCACGCAGCCCGCGCGCGGTCTGGAGCTGCTTGCCGGGATAGGCGATCTCGTAATGGGTGCCGAGGATCTCGGGCGCGCGGGCCATCAGGTGCTCGACCGAGTTGAACACCGGCGCAAAGCGCTTGGCGTCGGCCTCCGACAGGTCATAGGCGGTGTGACCATGCACGATGCAATGCGCGAGGTTCATCCCCGCGCCGCCGCCAGAGGCCATTCCGACCGAGTTCATGCCGCAGCCGAGGAAAAGCCCCTTGGTCTCGGCAGTCTCGCCCAGCATGAAGGTGCCGTCGGTGGTAAAGCTCTCGGGGCCGTTGAGCAGGGATTTGACCTCGGCCGTCTCCAGCGCCGGCAGCCGGTGCAGGGCGTTCATCATCATCGGTTCAAAGTGATCCCAGTCCTCGGCCATCAGCCGGAACTCGAAGTTCTCGTCCAGCACGCCCGGTGCGATCGGCTTGCCCATCGGCTCGAAACAGCCGACCAGCAGCCCGCCGCTGTCATCGCGGATATAGAGGTGGTTGTCGTGGTCCGAGAGCGTCGGCATGTTGCCGGTGATGCCCCCGACCGGCTTGGTCAGCAGGTAGAAATGCTCGCAGGCCAGGAGCGGCACCTCGGCGCCGGCCATCGCGCCCACCTCGCGCGACCAGAGCCCGGCACAGAGCGCCACCGCGTCGCAGCGGATGGTGCCGCGGGTGGTCTCGACGCCGCGGACCCGGCCGTTCTCGGTCAGGATGCCGGTGACGCCGGTCTGCTCGAAGATCTTGGCGTTCAGCCGCTTGGCCGCCTTGACCAGCGCGGCGCAGACATCCGAGGGCGAAACCCGGCCATCGTCGGGCGACCAGACCGCGCCCAGCACGTCCTCGGCGTTCATCAGCGGCCAGCGCTCCTTGGCCTCTGCCGCGCTGATCGAGCGGGCGTCGATGCCATAGGCATGCGCCAGCGCCTCTTGCCGCTGGATATGGGTCAGCCGGTCCTGGGTGGTGGCAATCGACAGCGAGCCCTTCTGGATCCAGCCGACGTTCTGGCCGGTCTCTTCCTCGAGCTGGGCGTAGAGATCGACCGAATACTGGATCATCCGCGTCAGGTTGTGCGAATGGCGCAGCGCGCGGACCTGTGCCGCGGAATGCCAGGTTGTGCCGGAGGTGAGCTGGTTGCGCTCGAGCAGAACCGCATCGCTGACACCCATCTTGGCCAGGTGATAGAGGGTCGAGCACCCCATGATACCGCCGCCAATGACGACGACTGAGGCGTGTTCGGGCAAGGTCTCGGGCATGGGTCTCTCCTGGGGTCGGCCACTCGCGGCAGACCTCATGAAACACTTGTTTCAGAAGTTGACAATCCTCAAAACGTTTGAAACAGTCAGTTTCAGACTGAGGGGGATTCCGTGCCGGACACCATCGAGGACCGCATCAGCGCCGAATATCCCACGCTTTCCGGGCAATTGCGCCGCGCGGCGGATTTCGTGGCGGCCAACCCGGTGGATGTGGCGACCCGCTCGCTTCGGGCGATGGCGCAGTCGAGCGGGGTGTCGCCGGCGACCTTTTCCCGCCTCGCGCGCACCCTGGGCTTCGAGGATTACGAATCACTGCGCGAGACGCAGCGCGCCGCGATGGGCGAACGGCTGGTGCCCTATGCCCAGCGGGCCGAGGAGCTGCGCCGCGGCGACCAGGCGCCGCAAACCTTCCTCCACCGCCAGGCCGGGGTCTGCAGCCAGAACATCGCCCTGCTCGAACGCACGATCTCGGGCGAGCGGCTCTCGGCGGCGGTCGATGCGCTGCATGACGCTGGCAAGGTGCTGCTGGTGGGGCTGCTCGGTTCGGCCGGAATTGCCGACTACATCTGCTATCAGGCGCAATATTTCGCCCGCAATTGGGCGGTGGCCGGGCGCAGCGGCAGCTCTCTGGCGGCGTCCTTCGCCAGCATGTCGCCCGGCGACGCGGTGATCGTGCTGACCAAGGCGCCCTATGCCCGCGACAGCATCCGCGCGGCACAGGTGGCGCGGGCCAACGGGTTCCGCACCATCGTGCTGACCGACAGCCATACCTGTCCGGCGCTTGAAGTTGCCGACCATCCGTTTATCGTGCCTTCACAGACCGCGAATTTCTTTTCATCCTATACGGCAACTCTTGTGCTGATCGAAACAATGATGTCGATGCTGGTATCCCGCGTCGGCCCCGAAGCCGAAGCGCGCATACGTGCAACGGAGGAACAGACCCGGCAACTGACCGAGGTCTGACAACTCAAAGAAGACGAAACAGAGGAGATCAAGATGATTGCACATTTGAAATTCACCGCGGCAGCGGTGGCGGTGGCGGCCATGGGCACGGCGGCCCAGGCCCAGGACCAGACCTTCATCACCATCGGCACCGGCGGTGTGACCGGGGTGTATTACCCCACCGGCGGCGCGATCTGCCGGCTGGTCAACAAGGACCGCAAGGAGCACAACGTGCGCTGCTCGGTCGAATCGACCGGCGGCTCGGTCTACAACACCCGCACCATCCGCAACGGCGAGCTCGATTTCGGCGTGGTGCAGTCCGACGTGCAGACCGCCGCCATTCAGGGCGCGCGCGCCTTTGACGGCGACGAGCCCTATGGCGATCTGCGCTCGGTGTTTTCGATCCACCCCGAGCCGCTGCACGTCATGGTGCGCGCCGGCGCCGGCATCAACTCGGTCGCCGACATGAAGGGCAAGGCGGTCAACATCGGCAACCCCGGTTCCGGCACCCGTGCCCTGGCTGACGTGCTGATGGGGGCCAACGACATCACCCCCGACGATCTGGGCCTCGCCGCCGAGCTGAAAAGCTCTGAACAGGCCGCCGCGCTCTGCGACGGCAACATCGACGCCGCGATCTGGGCCGCCGGCCTGCCCAACGGCTCGACCATGGAGGCGACCTCGACCTGCGAGATCGAACTGCTCGACCTGTCGACCTCGAACCTCGACGGCATCCTGGAAGCCAACAAGGCCTATGCCAAGGCGATGATCCCCGGCGGCATGTACCCCGGCAATGACGCCGAGGTCACGTCGTGGGGTCCGAAAGCCACCATCGTGGCCGACGCCAACACCCCCGACGAGGTGGTCTATGTGCTGGTCAAAGCGGTCTTCGACAACTTCGAGGACTTCAAGAAGCTGCACCCCGCCTTCGGCAGCCTGACCAAGGAAGAGATGGTCAAGGACGGTCTCGAAGCGCCGCTGCACCCCGGTGCCGAGAAGTACTACACCGAAGCCGGCCTGATGTAAGCTGACCGGCGCGGGGGCCCGCCCCCCGCGCCACAAACCAACCGGCGGCGCCCCGACGCGCCGCCGGCCACCAACAAGCGGCGCGCGGACCTCTTGCCGGGCCAGGGCGACCGCAGCCAACAGGGGACATGTGATGGAACTCAAGCGCGGACAGCCGGGGCCCGATCCGGCGCTCGACGATATCGTGGCGGATGCCGACACCGGTGGCAGGGCACCGCATGACGCGCTCGGACGGCGCGCGCTCTGGGTCATCCCGCTCTGCTGGTCGATCTACCAGCTCTGGATCGCCTCTCCCCTGCCCTTCGTCGTGGGCTTTGTCTGGAACGACACCCAGACCCGCGCCATCCACCTCGGCTTTGCCGTGCTGCTCGCCTACCTGGCCTTTCCCGGCTACAAGGGCGCGCCGCGGCACCATATTCCGGCGCTGACCTGGGTCATCGCCATCATCGGCGCCATCGCCGCCTCCTACCTGTGGTGGGATTACCGCGGCGTCGCAAACCGCACCGGCAACCCCAACACGCTCGACCTGATCATGGCCGGCGTCGGCATCGTCCTGCTGCTCGAGGCTGCCCGCCGCTCGCTTGGCGTTCCGCTGATGGCGGTGGCGCTGTTCTTCCTGTCCTATGTCTTCTTCGGCTCCTGGCAGGGTCTGCCGGAGGTGGTGCAGTGGAAGGGCGCGAGTTTCGAGAAGGCCATGTCGCACATGTGGCTGACCACCGAGGGCGTCTTCGGCGTCGCGCTCGGCGTCTCTTCGGGCTTCGTCTTCCTCTTCGTGCTGTTCGGCTCGCTGCTCAACCAGGCTGGCGCCGGCAACTACTTCCTCAAGCTGGCCTTTGCGGCGCTGGGCCACCTGCGCGGCGGACCGGCCAAGGCGGCGGTGATCGCCTCGGCCGCGACCGGGCTGATCTCGGGCTCGTCGATCGCCAATGTGGTCACCACCGGCACCTTCACCATCCCGCTGATGAAGAAGGTGGGCTTTCCCGCCACCAAGGCCGGCGCGATCGAGGTCTCTTCGTCGATCAATGGCGTGCTGACGCCGCCGGTGATGGGCGCCGTGGCCTTCCTGATGACCGAATATGTCGGTATCTCCTATGTCGAGGTGGTCAAGACCGCCATCGTCCCGGCCGCGATCTCCTACGTGGCGCTGGTCTATATCGTGCATCTCGAAGCGCTCAAGATGGGCATGACCGGCACCAGCCGGATGCATCCGGTCAAGTTCATGCTCGGCGCGATCTTCATCATCGCGATCTCGATCGTGATTGCCGGCGGCACGCTGTTTCTGACCGGTGTGGTGGTCAACGCGCTAGGATCGGCCTTTGGCGAGGCCTCGCTCTGGGTGATCATCGCGGTGATGCTGGCGGCCTATGTGGCCGCCGTGCGCTATGCGGCGCAGGGCCCCGACCTCGAGATGAGCCTCGACTCGATGGAGCACCTGCCGCCCACCAAGGAGATCTTCAAGACCGGTATCCATTACCTGATGCCGATCCTGCTGCTGATGTACCTGCTGATGATCGAGCGCAAGTCGCCCGGGCTCTCGGCCTTCTGGTCGACCATCGCGATGCTCTTCATCCTGCTGACGCAAAACCCGCTCAAGGCCTATTTCCGCGGTGAAGGTCGTGTGCTCAGCCACATCACCGAAGGCGTCGCGGATATCGCCGACGGCATGATTGCCGGCGCCCGCAACATGATCGGCCTTGCTGCCGCCATGGGCGTGGCCGGCGTGATCGTCGGCGCGGTAACCCTGACCGGCATCGGGCAGGTGATGGCCGAATTCGTCGAGTTCCTCTCGGGCGGCAACCTGCTGGCGATGCTGTTCTTTGTCGCGGTGATCTCGATCATCCTCGGCATGGGGCTGCCGACCACCGCCAACTACATCGTCGTCAGTTCGCTGATGGCCGGCGTGGTGGTCGAACTGGGCGCGCAGGCCGGGCTGATCGTGCCGCTGGTGGCGGTGCACATGTTCGTCTTCTATTTCGGGATCATGGCGGATGTGACGCCACCGGTGGGGCTGGCCAGTTTCGCCGCCGCCGCGATCTCCAAGGGCGATCCGCTGAAGACCGGCTTCCAGGCGTTCTTCTACTCGATCCGCACCGCGCTGCTGCCCTTCCTGTTCATCTTCAACACCGACCTGTTGTTGATCGACGTGGGGCCGGTGAAGGCGATCTTCGTCTTCATATTCGCGCTCATCGCCATGCTGCTCTTTGCTGCCGGGACGATGAACTACTTCATGGTCAAGTCGCGGCTTTACGAGAGCGCCATCCTGCTGTTTGCCGCCTTCATGCTGTTCCGGCCGGGGTTCTTCCTTGATCAAATCTCGCCAGAATTCGACACCCGGCCCAGCACCGAGATCTTCCAGATGGCGGAGGCGGCGCCGGATGACACCTCTCTCAGGGTGCGGTTCATCGGCGAAAACCTCAATGGCGAGTCCATCGATGCGCGCTACCTGCTGCCGCTCGGCGCCGCCGGTGTCGACGGGCCGGAGCGACTGAGGCAGGGGGCCGGCCTCGAATTTCGCGATGAGGACGGCAAGATCTTTGTCGACAACATCGAGTTCGGCGGACCTGCCGAACAGCTCGGCATCGACTGGGATTGGGAGGTCGTCGAGCTTGATGTGCCGGCCGACCGCGTGTGGAAAGAGCTGTTCTACATCCCGGCGCTGTTCCTCGTGCTGATCGTCTTCCTGCTGCAACGCCGGCGGCAAACCCCGCAACACCAGGAGGCTCTGGCATGAGCAAGCGATTTCTCTGCGCCATCGACCTGACCCACGAAAAGGACGCCCGCGCCCTGCTTCAGGAGGCGGGCCGGCTGGCCCGGCTCGAAGACGCGCGGCTCAGCGTGGTGACCGTGCTGCCGGATTATGGAACGACCTTCGTCGGCTCGTTCTTCAAGGAGGGCACGCTCAAGAGCGCCTCCGAGGCCGCGCGGCAGATCCTCCACCAGATGGAGCAGGAACTCTTGCCGGACATAGGCCCGGTGCAGAGCATCGTCGAGGTCGGATCGGTCTATGAGGAGGTGCTCGAGGCGGCTGACAAGATCTCGGCCGACCTGATCATCGTCGGCGCCCACCGGCCGAGCTTTGCCACCCGGATGATCGGCCCCAACGCCGCGCGGGTGACCCGCTATGCCAAGATCTCGGTCATGGTGGTGCGGTTGTAGGGGCCAGGTTTTGTCGGACTGTGAGACGGCATTGATCCGGGTGCGATAGCCGCGCATCGTCGGGCCGCGGCGCGGCGATCCGACGGGGCTGTAAGGCAGTTTATCCCTGCAAAGCCCGCAGATCCTCTGGGCAGTGCGCTGGTGGCAGCCAAATCGCCGTGCCGTCCGGGCGGCGCGGCGATGCGCGGCGGGCTAATGCCCGCTGTTAACGCGCTTTCTAGTATTCGGAAACGGCTCAAGCGAGAACGAACGGCTGCCTGCAAAGACGGCTGGCGCACGGTTAATTAGTGCAAATAATCCGGGTGCAAGAGCAGCGCAACGTCAGGCCGTGGCGCGGCGATCCGAAGGGGCTGCCACGCAGTTTGTCCCAGCAAACCCCGTAAACCCTCTGAGCAATGCGCCGGTGGCAGCCAAATCGCCGTGCCATCGTCATGCATAAGCCAGGTCGAACAGCCCACCGCAAAGAGCCCCCGCAGTTTTCTGCGAGGGCTCTCTCTTACCTCAACACCCGCAGGATCAGAACGGGCTGTCGGGATAGTAGAACTGCTCCGCGTTCTCAGGCGTCACCAGCACCGAGCCAATGGTGAAGGTGCCCGAGACCGGCGCGGTCGAGGTCATCCCCACCGCCGTCAGCTCGATCGCTGTGGCGATCATCGACGGCGGATAGGTCACGTCGGCCGGGATCATCGTGTCACCGTCCATCACCCGCTTGACCATCTCCTTCATGCCGGCACCGCCGAGCACGAACTGCACGTCATCGCGCCCGGCCGCATCGATCGCCGCCAGAACGCCGACCGCCATGTCATCGTCAGAGGCCCAGACCGCGTCGATCTGTTCGTGCTTCGACAGGAAGTCCTGCATCACGTTGAAGCTGTCGTCGCGGTTCCAGTTGCCGTGCTCCATGTCGATGATCTCGATCCCGGAGCCCTCGATGGCGGATTGAAAGCCCTCGACCCGCTCGTTGTCGATGGTGGTGGGGATGCCGCGCAGCACGACGATCTTGCCGCCGTCGGGCATCTTCGACGCCATGTATTCGCCAGACACCCGGCCAAAGCCCGGATTGTCACCGGCAACATAGAGATCCTCGATCCCCTCGACCGCGAGGCCACGGTCAACCACCGTCACCCAGGCGCCGCCATCGGCCACCGCCTGCACCGGCGAGGTCAGCGGCTCGGACTCGAACGGCAGCACCACCAGGGCAGAGATGTTGCGGGTCGCCACCATGTCCTCGATGTCATTGACCTGCTTGCCGGGGTCAGAGGCGGTCGCCAGCACGAAATCGAGCTGCGGATAGACCTCTTCCAGCCGCTTGACCGCCTCTTGCGCGTGGAAGTTCATGCCGCCGGCCCAGCCATGGGTCGCGGCGGGGATCGAGACGCCGATCACCTTGGTTTCGTCCTGCGCCATGGCCACGCCGGCGGTGACCGCGGCCACCGCGAGACCGGTTGTGAAAGTCTTCAAATAGGACATTGCTTTCCTCCCTTGGAAACAGCGGGGCGTTCAGCCCTTCGCCTTTGCTTCGCGCTGCAGAATGACAGCGAGAATGATGATGACGCCCTGGATCGCGCCGTTCAGATAGGGCGAGACCAGATCGGTCAGATTGAGAATATTGTCGATCAGCGACAGGATCAGCACGCCGATCACCGTGCCCCAGACCCGGCCGAAACCGCCCTTGAGCACCGTGCCGCCGATGATCACCGCGGCAATCGCCTCCAGCTCCCACAGCACGCCGGTCGAGGCCGAGGCCGAGCCCAGCCGCGGCACGTACATGATCGTCGCCACGCCGACCAACACGCCGAGCATCGCGTAGGTCGCCAGCCGGGTGCGGTTGACGTTGACGTTGGAATAATGCGCCACATGCTCGCTCGAGCCGGTGGCGGCGCAGTGGCGGCCGAACCGGGCGCGGCTCATCACCACCTCGCCGATGATGACCACCAGCGCGAAGACGATGATCGGCCAGGAAATCCCGAGGATGCCGTCGAAATAGACCGGCCGGTAAAAGGTGCGCAGGCCGAAATCGAGCGACAGCGTGCCGCCATCGGCCAGCCATGTGACGAGGCTGCGATAGATGCCCATGGTGCCCAGCGTCACGATGAAGGCCTCGATCCCAAGCGTGGTTATCAGAAAGCCGTTCAAGAGCCCCGCCAGCAGCCCGGCCACCAGCGCCACAGCCATGCCCAGCAGGATGATCGGCACGCCCACGCCCAGCACCGGCAGCGCCGCGTTCATCACCAGAATCATCAGCCCGGCGATGAAGGCCGCCATCGAGCCCACCGACAGGTCGAGCCCGCCGGCGGTGATGACAAAGGTCATCCCCACCGCGATGATGCCGATGAAGGCCGAGCGCGCCAGCACGTTGGTGATGTTGCCCGCGCCGAGGAAGTTGGAGTTCATGAAGGCCCCGATGGCGACCAGCACCAGGAGCGCGATGATCGGCCCCAGCACGCTCATCGACGGCAGTTTGCGCCGGCGCTCCGGCATGTTCACGGTTTCGCTGGCCATCAGGCTGCCCTCTCGTTCGCATCGGCGCCGACGCCCATGGCGTGCCGCACGATGGCTTCTTCTGTGATCGCCTCACCGGCGAGTTCCCCGGCAATCTGCCCCTGCCGCATCACCAGCACGCGGTGCGACAACCCGATGATCTCCTGCATCTCGGACGAGATCACCACGATCCCGTGGCCAGAGGCCGCAAGGTCGCTGAGGAAGGCGTAGATCTGCTGTTTGGTGCCGATGTCGATGCCGCGGGTCGGCTCGTCGACGATCAGGATCTTGGGATCGGACTGCATCACCTTGGCCAGCAACAGCTTCTGCTGGTTGCCGCCCGACAGGTTGCCGACCGCCACATCGCGCCGCCCGGCGCGGATGTCGAACTCGGCGATGGCCTGCGTCAGCGCCTGTTCCTCGGCCCGCTGGTCGATCAGCACGCCGCCGAACTTCTGCAGCGCCTGCAGGGTCAGGTTCTCACGCATGCCCTTTTCCAGCAGCAGCCCGCGCAGCTTGCGGTCCTCGGTCAGGTAGCAAAGCCGGTGCTTCAAGGCATCCGCGGGCTTGCGGATCTGCACCTGCGTGCCGCCGATCTCGATCGTCTCGGCCTGCGCCGGCCGGAGCCCGCAGAGCCCCTCCATCGCCTCGGTCCGACCCGAGCCCACCAGCCCGGCAATCCCGAGGATCTCGCCGGCGCGCAGGCTGAAGCCGATGCCCTCGGCAAACCCCGGCACGTCGAGGCCCGCGACCCGCAGCAGCACCGGCGCTTCCTCGGACACCGCGTGTTTCTCGGGATAGAGGTCCGACACGTCGCGCCCGACCATCGCCGTGGCCATCTCGTCTTCGCTCATCTCGCTGACCGGGGCGGTCTGCACCACCCGGCCGTCACGCATCACGCTGACCCGGTCGGCGATCTGCTTGACCTCGCCCAGCTTGTGAGAGGTGAAGACCACTGCGGTGCCATTGGCGCGCAGCGCCTCGACCTGCTCGAACAGGATCGCGGCCTCGGCATTGGTCAGCACCGCCGTCGGCTCGTCCATGATCAGCACCCTTGCGTCGCGGCCCAGTGCCTTCGCGATCTCGACCATCTGCTTGTCGGAGTTCGACAGTTCCGAAACCCGCGTATCCGGATCGACCCGGCATTTCACCCGGTCGAGGTATTGGCGCGAGCGCCGCCGCATCTCGGGCTTGTCGAGCAGCAACCCCTTCTTCAGCTCGCGGCCGAGAAAGATGTTCTGCTCGACCGTCAGCTGTTCGGCGAGGTTGAACTCCTGATGGATCAGCACGATCCCCGCCGCCTCGCCCTCGTGCAGCGAAGCGAACGTGACCTCCCGCCCGTCGAGCACGATCCGGCCGGAGGTCACCGGCTGGTAGCCGGCGAGGCATTTCATCGCCGTCGACTTGCCCGCCCCGTTCTCGCCGATCAGCGCCAGCACCTCGCCGGCGCGGATTTCGAGATCGACGCCGTGCAGAACCTCGACCGGGCCAAAGCTCTTGTGCACGTCGCGCAGCGACAGGACGGGCTGGTCGGTCACAGCGTCACCCATCCGGCGTTGCTCTCCGAAGACCGCACGCAGGCGCCGATGAAGGCCATGCCCTCGAGCCCGGCGCCGATCCCCGGCAAAAGGCCCAGCGAAGCGTCGCGGTCAGCGCCGCCCTGCACCGCGCGGATCGCCTCTGCCGCGGCGGCGTAGATATTGGCGAAGCCTTCGAGATAGCCCTCCGGATGGCCCGGCGGCACGCGGCTGACGGCATTGGCGGCGTCAGAGGCGCCGGCGCCCATGCGGGTGATCCGCCGCGTCGGCTCGCCATGCGGCGTGTACCACAGCTCGTTGGGGTTTTCCTGCGCCCATTCGAGACCGCCCTTGGTGCCATAGACCCTGAGCCGCAGTCCGTTCTCGCAGCCCGGCGCCACCTGCGAGCACCAGAGCATGCCGCGCGCGCCGCCGTCGAACCGCAGCATCACATGGGCGTTGTCGTCAAGCTTGCGCCCGGCGCCGAAGCTCTGCAGGTCGGCGGCCAGTTCCGCGCCTTTTAGCCCGGTCACGAAACAGGCGAGGTTGTAGGCATGGGTGCCGATATCGCCGATCGACCCGCCAGCGCCGGAGCGCGCCGGATCGGTGCGCCATTCGGCCTGCTTGACGCCGGAGGTCTCGACCGCGTCGGTCATCCAGTCCTGCGGATATTCCGCCTGCACCACCCGGATCTCGCCCAGATCGCCGTTTGCCACCATCTCGCGCGCCTGCCGCACCAGCGGGTAGCCGGTGTAATTGTGGGTCAGCACGAAGAGCGCCTGGCTCTCGGCCACCGCCCGGCGCAGCGCCTCGGCATCCTCCTGCGTGGCGGTCAGCGGCTTGTCGCAGATCACGTGGATACCGCGCTTGAGAAAGGCCGCGGAGGCGGCGGCATGCACGTGGTTCGGCGTCACGATGCTGACCGCCTCGATGCCGTCGTCGCGCGCCGCTTCCTTCTCGGCCATCTCCTCGAAGGAGCCATAAGAGCGGTCCTCGGCCAGTCCGAGCGCCTTGCCGCTGGCGCGCGCCTTCTCGGGGGTCGAGCTCAGCGCGCCGGCCACCAGTTCGAACCGGTCGTCGATCCGGCTGGCGATACGGTGCACCGCGCCGATAAAAGCGTCGTTGCCGCCGCCCACCATGCCCAGTCTGATCCGGCTCATTGGTCGATCCCCAGCAGCTTGCGGTTGGTCGCCTCATCCGCGCCGCCGGCGAAATCGTCGAAGGCATGCGGCGTGACGCGGATGATGTGGTCCCTGACAAAGGCAGCCCCCTCGCGCGCCCCGTCCTCGGGGTGTTTCAGGCAGCATTCCCATTCCACCACGGCCCAGCCGTCGAAATCATTGGCCGCCATCTTGGAGAAGATCGCGCCGAAATCGACCTGCCCGTCGCCGAGGCTGCGGAACCGCCCGGCGCGTTTCTCCCAAGGCTGGTAGCCGCCGTAGACGCCCTTGCGGCCGGTGGGGTTGAACTCGGCATCCTTGACGTGAAACATCTTGATCCGGTCGGCGTAGATGTCGATATTATCAAGGTAATCAAGACATTGCAGCACGTAGTGGCTGGGATCATACAGCATGTTGCAGCGCGCATGCCCGTCCAGCCGCTCGAGGAACATCTCGAAGGTATCGCCGTCGTGAAGGTCCTCCATCGGGTGGATCTCATAGCAGACATCGACGCCGCACTCATCGGCATGGTCGAGGATCGGCCGCCAGCGCCGGGCCAACTCGTCAAACGCCGTCTCGACCATGCCGTCGGGGCGCTGGGGAAAGGGATAGACAAAGGGCCAGCAGAGCCCGCCGGAGAAGGTCGCGTGCTGGCCGATCCCGAGGTGCTTCGAGGCGGTCAGCGCCTTTTTGACCTGCTCCACCGCCCATGCGGTGCGTTCCTTGGGCTTGCCCTGCAGCTCTGGCGGGGCGAAGCCGTCGACCAAGGTGTCGTAGGCGGGGTGCACCGCCACCAGCTGGCCGATGATATGGGTCGAGAGATCCGTCACCTCGATGCCGTTGTCGCGCGCCTGACCAACCCATTCGTCGCGGTATTCGGCCGAGGTCGCCAACTTGTCGAGATCGACCAGCCGCGCGTCCCAGAGCGGCACCTGCACGCCCTTGTAGCCGCAGTCGGCCGCCCATTTTGTGATCCCGTCCCAAGTGTCGAACGGGGCGTCGTCGCCGGCGAATTGCGCCAGAAACAGCGCCGGGCCCTTGATCGTCTTCATTGCAAATACCTCCCTGTCAAACGTAGCGGTTGACGATGTTCTCGAGTATCTCCTGCCGCCCCGAAACCGGCTGCGGATCGACCTTGCCGGCCTCGACCGGTGCTGCCACCGTCTCCAGATCGGCGCCCAGGATGGCCTGCGCCTCGGCGCTCTCCCAGCCGGCGTAGCGTTGGCGGCGCGGCGCCTCGAGCGCGTCGTCCTCGAGCATCTTCGCCGCCGCGATCAGACCGCGGGCGCAGACATCCATGGCGCCGACATGTGCCGCCACCAGGTCCTGCGGATCGAGCGATTGCCGCCGCAGCTTGGCGTCGAAATTCGTGCCGCCGCGGCCCAGACCCCCGGCCTTGAGGATCTCGTAATAGGCCAGTGCCACCTCGGGCACGTTGTTGGGGAACTGGTCGGTGTCCCAGCCCGACTGGTAGTCGTTGCGGTTCATGTCGATCGAGCCCAGAATGCCCAGTTCGCGCGCCATGGCAAGCTCATGTTCAAAGCTGTGTCCGGCAAGGATCGCGTGGCCCTGCTCGATATTGACCTTCACCTCGGTCTCCAGCCCGAAGCGCCGCAGGAAGCCATAGACCGTGGCAACGTCGTAATCATACTGGTGCTTGGTCGGCTCCTGCGGCTTGGGCTCGATCAGGATCTGCCCCTCGAAGCCGATCTTGTGCTTGTAGTCCACCACCATGCTCAGGAAGCGGCCCATGTGCTCGAGCTCCTGGCCCATGTCGGTGTTGAGCAGCGTCTCATAGCCCTCGCGACCACCCCAGAGCACGTAGTTCTGGCCCTTGAGCCGGTGGGTCGCGTCAAGGCAGGTCTTCACCGTCGCCGCCGACCAGGCATAGACATCCGGGTCGGGGTTGGTGGCCGCGCCTGACATGAAGCGGCGGTGCGAAAACAGGTTGGCGGTGCCCCAGAGCAGCTTGACCTTGGCGCTCTCCATCTTCTCTTCGAAGATGTCGATGATGGCGTCGAAATTGCTGCGGCTCTCGGCGAACGTCGCGCCCTCGGGGCGGATGTCGGCGTCATGCCAGCAGAAATACGGCACGCCCAGCAGGTCGAAGAGCTCGAAGGCCACATCCGCCTTGAGCCGCGCGGCCTCCATGTCGTCGGACGCCCAGGGCCGCTGAAAGGTCTCGCCGCCAAAGGGATCGCCGCCGGGCCAGGCAAAGCTGTGCCAATAGGCGACCGCAAAGCGCAGGTGCTCCTCGAGGCGCTTGCCCATGACCACTTGGTCGGGGTCGTAGTGGCGGAACGCCAGGCCCTCGGCCTCGGGGTCGAACCGCACCGGCGCAAGGTCGCCAAAGAAATCAGTCATCGTCAAGTCTCTCCGTCAGAGGGTCGCTCCGCCGCGGGCGGAAGGTTTTCACGTAGGTAGATCGCCGGCACGATCGGCGCGGGGGGGCCGATCTCGCGCCGGTCGGCGATGGCCCGCAGGCCGTCGAGGGCGGTCTGGATCTCGTCTTCGGGGCGCTGGTCGATCACCACGTCGACCAGCCCGGTCTCGAGCGCCCGGCGGGAATGGCCCACCAGCTCGTGCAGCACCACGATCGGGCGGGACCGGCCCTGCGCCTCGAGCACCCGCACCAAGCCGGCATTGCCCGCGCCGGCGCTGTAAATCGCTGTGATGCCGGGGTCTTCGGCCAGTCGCCGGTGCAGCTCGGCCTCGACGATGTCGTGCCGGTCGCGGCCCTCGATCAGCGGCGCACTGGTGACCCGTCCGCCGGCCTCGGCCAGCGTCTGCTGCATGCCGGCCAGCCGTTCGGCGTGGTCATGGGCAGTGGCGACCCCGAGGATCGGCAGCACCCGCCCCTCGCGGCCGCCATGCGCCAGCAGCAGCAGCCGCCCGGCGGTGCGCCCGGCCACGGTGTTGTCGATGCCGACATAGCCGTCGCTCTGCGCGCCCTGCACGTCGGCCACCAGCGTCAGCACCGCCACCCCCTGCGCCCGCAGCGCATCGATCGCGGCGCAGACCCGCGGGTCATCGGTGCCGACCAGCGCCACGCCGTCGACCTTCTGCGCGCCAAGCCGTTCGAGGCAGGCGACCAGCGCGACCGCATCGAAGGCCGCGACGCCCACCACCTCGAGCCCGACCCGCGCCGCCAGCATCTCGGGGCAGGCGGCATCGAGGATGCTGCGCAGGCGTTGGAAAAAGCTGTTGGGGCCCTCGGGGATGACAAAGGCAAACCGATAGGTCCGCCTCTGCGCCAGATTGGCGGCCGCGACATTGCGGACATAGCCCAGGTCTTCGATGGCGGCCCGCACCCGGCGGGCGGATTTCTCGGCCACGCCGCCGCGATTGTTGATCACCCGGTCGGCGGTCGCATAGCTGACCCCGGCACGGCGTGCCACATCGCTCAATGTTGGCGTCTGCCTGTCCATCGATTCCTCCCACCGGCAAACGTACAGGCGAAAAGATAGACGTCAATCAATTTTTGATTGGCGTCTATCTTTTTTAACGTTTCCGTCGGCGGTCGGAGGGGCGCCCTGGTCAGGCGGCAGAGGAAAAATACTCTATCTCAGAAGCTTACGAGTCAATCTCATAGCGCTTGATGAAGTCGCGGTCCGGCTCCACCCCCAACCCCGGCCCGTCAGGTATCGCGATCCACCCGTCGTTGCGGGCAACCTGGCCCTGGATGTCCAGCGGCTCGGCCAGCAGGTGGTCGCGGAAGCGGTTCTCGGTGGTGTCGAACTCGAGCCAGGGCTCTCGCGGAAACAGCCCGCCGGGCATCGGCGGCATCGCCGCCAGAAGCTGCAGGTTGGTCGCAACCGCGATGGCCGAACCCCAGACGTGGTTGAAGACCGGGGTGAAATGCGCATGGCACAGCGCCAGCACCCGCAGGTACTCGGTGATCCCACCAAGCGCGCAGACCTCGGGCTGGGCAATGTCGAGCCCGCGGCTCTCCAGCAGCGCCCGCCAGCCCCAGCGATTGAACTCGGCCTCGCCGCCAGAGATGTTGACCTTCAGCCCGGCGCGCAGCTCGCGGTAGCCGTCGAGGTCTTCGGGCGCGATCGGCTCTTCGAACCAATAGGCCCCCAGCTCGTCGAGCGCACGGCCGACATAGAAGGCGTCAGACGTGGTGTAAGCGTGGTTGGCGTCGGCCATGAAGTCGAAATCGTCGCCGACCCCGCGCCGCACCGCCTCGGCCAGTTTCACGTCATCCCGGGCACCGAGCCCGATCTTCATCTTGGTGGCGGCAAAGCCCATGTCGCGGATCGCCGCCGCCTCGTCGACAAAGCGCGCCACGTGGTCCTCGACGCTTTCGCGTTTCAGCATCATGCCATAGCCATAGGCGCGGACCTGCCTCCGATGCGCCCCGCCGATCAGCTTGTGGATCGGTTGGCCGGTGACCTTGCCCGCTATGTCCCAGAGCGCGATATCGACGCCCGAGAGCGATTGCAGCGGCATGCCCTTCTGGCCGTGATCGCGCAGCAGGTTGTAGACCTTGTGCCAGATCACGTCGCGGTCCATCGGGTCCATGCCCAGCACCATCGGCTGGATCACCTTTTCGACGATCGCCTTGTTGGCCAGCGCCACGTTGCCGGGGCCAAAGCATTCGCCCCAGCCGGTGATGCCCTGATCGGTCTCGACCTCGACGATATGGGCGGTGCGCCTGGCGTAATACTGCTGCGAATAGCCCAGCTCCTCGGGCATGTCGCATTGCAGCACGTGGCTGGTGATCCTGGTGATCTTCAGGGTGCTGGTGATCGGTTCGAGTTTCATGAAATCCTCCATCAGGTCAGCCCCCGGCTGATGCGCTTGACGACAAGATAGTCGTTCAGGGCAAGCCGCGAGCAATCGTGCCCGATGCCGGATTGCCCGATGCCGCCATGCGGCAGGTAGATGTCGTATTTGACGCCGTTGATCTGCACCTCGCCATAGCGCAGGCGCGCCGCCACCTGCTCGGCCAGCGCCAGGTCGGCGGTAAAGATATAAGAGGCCAGCCCGCCCTCCTCGCCGTCATTGGCCCGCGCAAGCACCGCTTCGCGGTCGTCGAAGGGGATCAGGCTGACCACCGGGCCGAAGATCTCGGTTTTGTAGATCTGCATCTCGGGGGTCACCCCGTCGAGCACCGTGGGCGCAAGGAAATGCCCCTTGGCAAGCCCCTCGGGGCGGTCGCCGCCGGCCAGCAGCCGGGCGCCCGCCTCGACCGCCTCGTCGATCAGCCCCTTCACCCGCGTCCAGGCCCGTCCGTCGATCATCGGACCGGTGAGGATGTCGGCCTGCTTGTCAAAGCCCACCTTCACCGCCTTGGCGCGCGCCACCACCTTGTCGCGGAAGGCGTCATAGACCGCGCGCTCGACGAAGACCCGGTTCGGGGTCACGCAAATCTGCCCCGCGTTGTTGAACTTCACGGTGGTCACGATATCCGCCGCGAGGTCGAGATCGGCATCGCGATAGACCAGCACCGGCGCGTTGCCGCCCAGCTCCATCGAGAACTTCTTGATCGAGGTCGCGCCCACCTTCATCAGGTGCCTGCCGGTGTTGGTCGAACCGATCAGGGTGATGAGGTTCGGAATGGTCGAGGCCGCCAGCGCGTCCGACGGACCATAGCCATCGGTGGTCAGGATGTTGACCACCCCCGCCGGCAGGCCGATCCGGTGGCACAGCGCGCCCACGGCGTAGGCAGAGACCGGGGTCGCCGCCGAAGGCCTGATGATCACCGGACAGCCCGCCGCCATCGCCGGGGCGATCTTGTAGGCGAGGTTCAAGAGCGGGAAGTTCCACGCCAGATAGGCCACCGCCACGCCCATTGGTTCATAGACGATGCGATGCTCGTGGGTGCCGTCGCGGTCGCGCAGGGTCTCGTCGTGGAGGCGCTGCGCCTCCTCGGCATAGAACTTCAGCGAGCGTTCCAGCAGGTCGAAATCCTCCTGCGTCCCGCCCCAGGGCTTGCCCATCTCCTGGTGGATGCAGTCGCGCAGCATGTCCTCGCTGGCGATCACCGCGTCGCGCAGCTTCAGCATCCAGCGCTGGCGCTCGGCCACCGGTGTCGCGGCCCAGCCGGGGGCGGCGGCGCGCGCGGCCTCGAGCGCCGTCTCGACATCCGCGAAGCCTGCGGCGGCGACGGTGGCCACCCGCTCTTCGGTGGCCGGGTTCACCACGTCGAGGCGGGACTGCCCCGCCACCAGTTCGCCGCCGATATACATCTTCTTGTGCAGGACCATGGTCCCTCCGCAAATCTAAAGTCTAATCATATTATGTTTAGCATTTAGAGCGCAGGGAGTCGAGCCCAAACCGAAGCCCTCGACCCGGGATCAGCCCGGCTTGATCCGCCCCTTGATGTCGGCCAGCAGCGCATCGCTGCCGCGCGCCAGCAGCCCGGTGTCGGTGCCGCAGGCGACAAAGGTGAAGCCCTCGTCCAGCAGCGCCGCCGCCAGCGCCACGTCAGTGACCAGCGTGCCCACCGGCATGCCCTTGTCCATCAGGCGCCGCGCCACCGGCCGGATCCGGTCCCAGACCTCGGCCGAGGTGGGCTGGCCCAGCAGGCCGATGTCAGCGGCAATGTCGGCGGGGCCAAAGAACACGCCGGTCACGCCCTCGACCGCGGCAATCTCCTCGGCCCGGTCGAGCGCCGACTGGGTCTCGATCTGCAGCAGAACGGCGGTCTCCTCCTCGACCCGCGTGGTGTAATCCGCGATCCGGCCGAACTGCGTCGCCCGGGTCGAGCCGGAAACGCCGCGAATGCCGTGAGGCGGATAGCGGGTGGCGGCGACGGCACGCTGCGCCTCTTCCACCGTCTGGATCATCGGAAACAGCAACCCCGGCGCGCCGATATCCAGCAGCCGCTTGACCGCCACCGCGTCGTTCCACTCGACCCGCACCAGCGGCACCGTATCATAGGGGGCAAAGGCCTGAAGCTGGCCGAGCACGCTGGCATAGTCGTTGTGGCTGTGCTCCATGTCGATCAGCGCCCAGTCATAGCCCGCCGGCGCCACCACTTCGGCGGCGAAATTGCTGCCGAGGGTGACCCAGAGACCGATCTGCTGCTGGCCGGCCCGCAGGGCCCGGGTAAAGCTGTTGGCAGGGTACGTCATGAATTCTAGCGCCTTTCTGTTGTGATGCGCGATCAGGTGCATACTGCGTTTCGAAATTGAACCCCGGACCGCCCCCGGGACTTGGATTGTCGGTGTTCAGCCCCTACACAGGGACACCCCGCATGACCGGAGCCGGCAGACGCCCATGGACCAGACCGCCTTTGTCACCGATGCCGAGAGCGCCTATGCCACGCTGCGGCAGGCGATCGTCACCGGAGCCCTGCGGCCGGGACGCAAGCTCAAGATCGCCGAGTTGCGTGCCGAGTTCGGGTTCGGCGCCGCGCCGCTGCGCGAGGCGCTGTCGCGGCTGATCGGCGAGCGGGTGGTGGTGCAGCGTTCGAACCGGGGGTTCTATGTGCGCGAGGCTTCGGCCGCCGATGTCGAGGACCTGGGCCGGCTGCGGATCCTGCTGGAAACCCAGGCGCTGCGCGACAGCCTGGCCCGCGGCGATGACGCTTGGGAGGCGCAGCTGGTGGCCGCCTATCACAGCCTGAAGCTGGCCGAGGATCGCGGCACCGGCCCGCGGGAGATCGAGGCGCGCAACCGGGCGTTTCACGATGCGCTGGTCTCCGCCACGCCCTCGGCCTGGCTGCTCGACATGCGCGGCCAGGTCTATGCCCATCACGAGCGCTACCGCCACCTGTCGCGCAGCCTCGGCCCCAGCGGCCGCGACACGCCGGCGGAACATATGGCAATCTACCAAGCGGCGATCGCGCGCGATATCGACGAGACCTGCCGGCTGACCGCACAGCATATCGAGCTGACGACGGTCTCGGCGGTCAAGGCGATGGCGGGGTGAAGCCGGGCACAAGCCGCGCATCGCGGGGCCGCAGTAGGGCGATCCGATGGTGGTGCTTGGCAATTCATGCCGGCAAATCCCGCAGACCCTCTGACCGACGCGCCGGCGGGAGCCAAATCGCCGTGCCGTGGGGGCGGCCCGGCGATGCGCGGCGGCCTGCGGCCTTGGTTCCGGGCCAGCCGCCTCAGGCATAGGACGTCGCCCCGTCCGGCTTGCGCAATAGCGGCCGCGACCAATGGCTGTAGTCCTCGGTCTGCAATGCCTCCTCGATGATCTCGACCCCCCAGCCGGGCCGGTCCGGGCGCAGTTCCAGATGGCCATCGACCGGAATATAGGGATCGGCGATCCAGGGCACGTCGCGGTGCACCTTGTACTCGAGGATCTTGAAATTGCTGCAGGCGGCCGAGAAATGCACGTTATGCGCCGTGGCCAGCGGCCCCATCGGGTTGTGCGGCGCCACCGGCACCGAATGCGCATCCGCCACCTCGGCGATCCGCCGCATCTCGGTCAGCCCGCCGACCACGGCGATATCCGGCTGCACGATATCCGCCCCGCCGGCGCTCAGCAGCGCCAGGAACTGGTGGCGGTTGTAAAGCGCCTCGCCGGTGGCCAGCGGAATGTTTAGCTTGGCCTTCAGCTGACCCCAGGCCGGCATGTGCTCGGGCCGCAGCGGTTCCTCGAGGAAGAACGGATCGTAAGGCTCGATGGCCCGCGCCAGCCGCACCGCGTCGATCCCCTCCATCAGCACGGAATGGGCATCGAAGGCGATCTCGAAATGCGACGGCAGCCCCTCGCGCAGCCCACGGAAGTAATCCGCCGTCGCCTCGCAGACCGCGCCCCAGCGATGTTCGAACGGATGCTTGCGATAGGGCGAGAGCTTGAAGGCGGTGAAGCCGAACTCCGCATGCAGGTCCGACAGCACCTCGACGCCATTGTCCGGCGCGCCGATGGCGGTGCAATAAACCCGCACCCGGTCGCGCATGTGCCCGCCCAGCATCTGGTAGACCGGCACGCCAAGCGCCTTTGCCGCGATATCCCAAAGCGCGTGATCCACCGCCGAAAACGCCGCCAGCCCCAGCGCACCGGGGGGAAAGCGGGCGACGTGCATCAGCTTTTCATGCAGGTAGGTCACTCGCCGCGGATCCTCGCCCAAGAGATGCGTGGCGAAGTAGTCGAGGATCGGCGCCACCGCGCGCTCCGGCCCATGGGCATAGGTCTCGCCCCAGCCGGTGATGCCGGCGTCGGTCCTGATGGCGACGAGCACCCGGGGGCGGTCGTCGACGCGCTGGATGTAGGTCTTGATCTCGGTGATTTTCATTGTGCCAACGCCGGGTTGAGATGTTGCTGATGATCGTGTTGGTCCTGCGCCGGGCGGCCGTCGATATAGCTGCCGACCGGCAGTTGGTAGCCGCCGAAGGCCAGCGCATCGGCCTCGGCCTTCATCCAGTCGAACAGCCGCGCCTTCAGCCGCGCCTTCTCTGCGGCCAGGGCCGGGTCGCCGGCGCGGTTCACCCGTTCCTGCGGATCGGTCTGAAGGTCGTAGAGCTCCTCGATGTCATGCGGGCTCCAGGCGTATTTGTAGCGCGCCTCGCGGATACCGCGGAACTTGAACTGCCGCCCCTGATAAGCGTCGTAACCATAGGTCGCGTGGTCATGATCGGTGGCGTCATAGCTGCGCTCGGCCTCTTCGGGGGTCAGGGTCCCTGCCGCCGCGCTCTCGGCGAGCAGCGTGGGCATCAGGTCGCGGAAGTTGACAAACCCCTCGCGCACCTTGCCCGCCCCCTGCCCCGCCTCGCGGATCAGCATCGGAATGCGCATCACCTCTTCGTAAAAGAACGGCCCCTTGTCGAACCAGCCATGCGCGCCCAGCATCTCGCCGTGATCGGCGGTGAAGGCGAGGCTGGTGGACTCGTCGAGCCCCAGATCGGTCACGCGGCGGCGGAACTGGCCGAAGAGATCGTCGATGAACGAACAAAAGCCCCAGTAGTGCTGCACGGTGCGGCGCCAGTCCTGCTGGTCGAGGCCGCGGGTGTCCTGACAGGGCCAGTAGTGCGCGCCCTGGGCCGCGGGTTTGCCTGTCTCGGTGAACTGCGGGATGAAGTTGTCGGGCATGAAGTCATGGGGCAGGTCGTCATACATCCGCACCCAGTCCTCGGGCACGTGATGGGGAAAATGCGGGCCGGGGAGCGAGGCGATCAGACAGAACGGCGTGTCGCCGGACGCAAGGCTCTCCAGCCGCTCGATCGCCTTGCGCACTCGCTTTTCGTCCGGGTGCACCCCGTCGGTGATCGTGCCATAGAACGGCGTCTTGCGCGGCTCGGCAAATTCGAGGTCGACCGGCGGCAGCAGCGGCTCGGTGCCGCCGTCGCTCAGCGGCGCGTCGATGCCGCGTTCGCTCAGCGTGCCGGCACCGAGATGCCATTTGCCGATGAAGCTGACCGCGTATCCGGCGTCCTGAAGCCGCTCCATATAGGTGCGGTGGCTCGGGTGCAGTTTGCCCTGCGGATAGAAGGACGAGCCCTGCACATTGTCCACCGTGCCGGTCTGATGCGGCCATTTGCCGGTGAACAGGCTGGCCCGCGCCGGCGTGCAGAGCGGGACCGAGGTGAAGGCGTTGACGTGGTTGGTGGCCTCGTCACGAAAAGCGTCGAGGTTGGGCAATCTGCACGGGTGGCCGGGCTGGTTCAGGGTGTCCCAGCGCCATTGGTCGGTGATGAAGAGGATGATGTTCTTCGCGGTCATGCGGGAGCTTTCTTTCGGAGGTCAGGGGGTCGGTCGCGGCCGTTCGATCCACCAGATCGCAAGGCCGGCACCGACGATGAGCAGCGTGCCAAGGACAAAGCCCGCGCTCATCGGATCGTCGAAAAAGACGATGCCCCAGAGGCTGGCCACGATCACCTGGCTGTAGAGGAAGGGGGACAGGACCGAGGCCGGCGCCGCCTGCATGCCGAGCTGAATGGCGACATGCGCCAGCGTTCCGGTCAGGCCGAGCCCGGCGAGGAGCACCATGTCGATGGGCGCCACCGGGGTCCAGAAGACCAGTTGCGCCGGCAGCAGGGCGGCAAAGCACAGCACCGGCATCAGCGCCATCGAGGCTGCGGCCTCTGACGGCGCTGACAGCCGCCGGGTCATCAGCACGTAGCCCGCCGAACCGAAGGCCGAAAGCAGCGGCAGCAGCCAGACCAGCGGCGGCGCGGCGCCGCCCAGTCGCGGGCCGATCACCACCAGCACGCCACAGAACCCGAGGCAGAGCGCAGTGATCCGCCGCCAGCCGATGCGCTCGCCCAGAAACAGCACCGAGAGCAGCGTCACCACCAGCGGGCTGAGGAACTGTATCACGGTGGCCTGCGACAGCGGGATATGGGCGATCGCCACGAACATCGACAGCGAGGCCACCAGCAACAGACCGGCGCGCGCCAGGTGCAGCGGCAGGGCGCGGGTGCGGTAGAGACGCCGCCGGCCGGTGGCCAACAGGAACGCCGCGACAAAGACCGCGTGCCAGCCGTAGCGGACAAAGGCGATCTGGATCGGCGAGTGGCGCGCGGTCATTTCCTTGATGGCGGCATCCTGGGTGGCAAGGATGCAGCCCGCCAGCGCCACCAGCCCCATGCCGGCCAGCATCGAGCGGGACGCGGGGGCGGCGCTTACCGCCCCCGGTACTGTCTGCGGGGCGCAGCTCAATTGACGAGGGCCGCGCGGGCAGTGCCGAGGCGCAGGCGGGTCCCGGGGTCGAACAGATGCACCGGGCCATGGGGCAGGACATGCAGCACGTCGCCATATCGCCCGCTGATCCGCTCGCGCATCAGGCAGGTCACCGGTGTGTCACCGATCTGGCCGACCACCTGCGTCTCTGCCCCCGTCGGCTCGGTCACGTTGACCTGCACCGCGAGGCCCCGCTCGGCCAGCTCGAAGGTATCGGGGCGGATGCCGGCAATCACCGGCCGCCCGGTCTCGAAGCCTTCGGTGCCCGAAAGATGCAGCATCGTGCCATCGGCAAAGCGCACGCCGCCGGCGCAAACCTCACCCTCCAGCAGGTTCATCGAGGGCGACCCGATGAAGGCCGCGACAAACAGGTTGGCCGGCTCGTCGTAGAGGTCGAGCGGGGTGCCCACCTGCTCGATCCGGCCCTCGCTCATCACCACGATCTTGTCGGCCATGGTCATCGCTTCGATCTGGTCGTGGGTGACATAGACCGCCGTGGTGCCCAGCCGCTGGTGCAGCGACTTGATCTCGGCGCGCATCGACACCCGCAGCTTGGCATCGAGGTTGCTGAGCGGCTCGTCGAACAGGAACACCTTGGGATTGCGCACGATGGCGCGGCCCATGGCGACCCGCTGGCGCTGGCCCCCAGACAGCTCTCTCGGGTAGCGGTCGAGGTAGGGCTCGAGGTTGAGGATGCGCGCGGCGTCCTGCACCTTGACCCTGATCTCCTCCTTCGAGGCGCCGGCAAGCTGCATCGAGAACGACATGTTGTCGGCCACCTTCATATGCGGATAGAGCGCGTAGTTCTGAAACACCATGGCGATGTCGCGCGCCTTGGGTTGCAGCCCGTTGACCACCTTGCCACCGATCTCGATGGTGCCGCCGGTGATGTCCTCGAGCCCCGCGATCATCCGCAGGAGCGTGGTCTTGCCGCAGCCCGAGGGGCCGACGAGGGCGACGAACTCGCCATCCTCGATGCCCACGTCGATGCCCTTGATCGCCCGCACCGCGCCATAGTTCTTAATGACCTGGTTGATGGTTACATGTGCCATTTCTGTGTCTCCTTGTCGGGATTGTCCAACGTGACGGGGGGGCGGGCCTCAGCCCTTGACCGACCCCATCGTCATCCCGCGGATGAAGTGTTTCTGGAAGGCGAGGAAGACCACCAGCGTCGGGATGGCAGCGACCACCGCGCCGGAAGCCACCATGTTCCAGGCGATCTCGTATTCGCCCTCGAAGGACAGGATGCCGACGGTGACGGGTTTCTTGCCGGAGCCTTGGGTCAGCACGAGACCCCAGAGCAGGTCGTTCCAGATCCAGGTGAATTCCAGCACGATCAGCGCCGAGAGCGCCGGCCGCGCCACCGGGACATAGATGCGCCGGAAGATCGTCCATTCGCTGGCCCCGTCGATCCGGCCGGCTTCGCGCAATTCGCCCGGGACGGTGTTGAAGAAGTTGGTCATGATCAGCACCGCAAAGGGGATTTGGCGCATGATGTGAACGATGATCTGCGCCAGAAACGTGTCGTGCAGGCCCAGGTCCGACATCAGCCGGAACACCGGGATCAGCTGGGTGTGGATCGGCACGAAGCTGAGCGAAACGATCACCAGGAACATCCAGATCCGCCCCTGAAAGCGCATCCGGCTCAGCGCATAGCCCGCCATCATCGACACCATGAGCGTGCCCGCCACCGAAGGCAGCGTGATGATCACCGAGGCGCGCAGATAGGGCAGCATCTCGACAAAGGCGTGGCTCAGGTTGCCCCATTCGTAGCTCGACGGAAGCGCCCAGGCGCCGTTCTGGGTAATGTCGGGGATGGTGCGCACCGCGGTCAGCAGCGTGCCCAGCACCGGCAGGAAGAACACCAGCGCCAAGAGCAGCAGCAGCCCGATCTGGCCGCCCCTCATGAAGGGCTCTTCGAGCCGTTCGCGCAGGCTGCCGCGGTTGAGGCCATCCTGCGGCAGGGATTGGATTTGCGTGGTCATATCGGTCATCGCCTCAGCTCCAGTCTCGTTCTTGGGCCTTGGCCATGCGGCGCACATAGGGCACCACCATGGTGGCGGTCATCAGCGTGACGATCACGCCAATCGCGGCACCATAGCCGAACTTGTAGTTCCAGAAGGTCTCCATATACATCCGATAGCCCACCACTTCGGAGGTGCCGAACGGCCCGCCTTCGGTCATGGTCAGCACGATCTCGGTCGCCAGCAGCGCGTGGATCAGCGCCGAGGAGACGGCGATGGTGCTGGCCGGTTTCAAAAGCGGCAGGGTGATGCGGAAGAAGATCTGCCGACGCGTGCCGCCGTCGACCTTGGCGGCCTCGATCAGCTCTTGCGGGATCGCCGACAGACCGGCGAGAAACACCACCGTGGCAAAGGCCGTCTGTCGCCAGGCGGCGGCCGCGATCACCGAATAGGTCGCCGCCTCCGGTCCCAGCCATTCGACGATCAGCCCGTCAAGCCCCAGCCCGATCAGCAACTGGTCCAGCAGCCCGACGTCAGGCTCGTAGATCCAGCCCCAGACCACGCCGACGATGGCAAAGGACAGCGCCAGAGGCAGAAAGAACACCGTCTTGATCAGCCCCGCGCCCCAGAAGGTCTGCTTGACCAGCAGCGCGATGGTGATGGCCAGCGAATTGGGCACGATCAGGAAGGCGATGACCCAGATGCCGGTGTTTTTCAGGGAATTCAGGAAGTATTCGTCCTCAATCAGCGTGACGTAGTTCTGCAGGCCTATGAATGTCCCCGGCTCCGCCACCCCGACCTGGTTGGTCAGGCTGATGGCGAAGGTCTGGAAAATCGGATAGGCGCCGAAGATGCCGTAGATCAAGATCGCGGGCATCAGGAAAAGCCAGGGCGTGAGCCGGGCGTTCATGGCAGTGTCCTCCTCTAGGGCGGCCAGACGGAGGGAGGCCCGCCCGGCCGCGATGCCTCAGCTCTCGCCGAAGACGTCGTTGCGGCGATCTTCCAGCAGTTCCAGCACCTTCATGTACTGGTCCGGATAGGCGAGGAAGCGCGGCAGCTCTCGTTTCGCCACCTCGGTCACACCGGGATGGGTGGCAAGCTCGAGGTTCTGGTGGAACGGCGCGTCAAGCATGTCCTGGAACCGCTCGATGGTGGCCTGAAAGGCGGCCGGCTCGTAGATGTCGACCGGCACATCCTTGTTGGCCGCCATCCGCTGCGCCTGCCGGGCGAACAGCTCCTGCGGCTCCCGTTCGGAGACGCATTTCAGCATCGCGATGGCGTTGTCGGTGTTCTCGCCCGCGCCGCTGGCGGCCCAGCCCTCGACCGCGCCCTCGACGGCCAGCTCGATGCCCTCGGTGATCGGCGGGAAGTCGAAGACGTCGAAATCGGTGCCCGGCTCAAGCCCGGCCTGGATGAAGTTGCCGACGGTCCATGTGCCCATGAGCTCCATCGCGCCCTCGCCGGTGACGAACTTGGTGGCCATCTCCTGCCAACCCAATGACGAGGTGCGGTCATTGAAATAGCCAGCCTCCAGCAGGCCTTTCCAGAGCTCCATCGCTTCGACCACACGCGGATCGAGATAGCTCTCGGTGCCCGCCATCAGACCGTTGCGGAAGTCGGACCCGGCCACCCGCAGCACGAAGTAGTCGAACCACAACAGCGGCTCCCAACCGGACTTCGACCCCAGCAGGAAGGGCGTGACGCCGGCCTCCTTCAGCTTGGCCGCAACGTCGAGGAAGTCCTCCCAGGTTGTCGGCGGCGTGAGGCCATGCTCGGCAAAGACGCGCTTGTTGTACCAAAAGACGTTGGGCTGAAAGGTCGTGGGGATGGTGTAGACATTGCCGTCGGGCTCGGTGCTGGTGGCCTGGACGCCGGCGGGGTAGTTGTCCTTGATCTCCGCCCAGATGTCGTTCATCGCGCGGATCTTGCCGGTGGCGGCCTGAAACTGCGACCGGCCGCCGGCCCAATAGGCGTAGATGTCGGGCGGGGTCGAGCTCGACAGTTGCACAGGCAGTTGCACCTCGTACTGCTTGGGCGGCGAGAAATTCTCGATGATCTCGATATCGAGGGTCTCGGCACAGTGGTTCCACATCGCCATCCGCGGCACCCGCATCGGCTCGGCTGCCGAGCGGTGGAACAGGTGCACCACGCCTGCGGCCGATGCCGGCGCGGCGGTCAGGGTCAGCGCGCCAAGGGCCACTGGCAGGCCCAGACACGCGGCGGCCACGCTCTGCTTCAAATTCGTCATCTTGTCCTCCTCCGATTTTACTTTGTCGTTGCTATTGCATTTTGTCGATAAAATCAAACATATTATGTTTATGCATCGTCCGTCAAGCCGGATGAAAATGCAAGCCTTTCGGCCCCGGCCCGCCATAACGGCCGGTTCCGGTCCGACCCCGAAACCGAAAAAACTTATTGGAGACCAGACACATGGACGGATCCCCCACCCCGATCAGCCGCCACGCGCGATTGCGCCGCCCCGCCGACACCGCGGTCCGCTGGACCGGCGGCTTCTGGGCCGAGAAGCAGGACTTGGTCCGAACCGAGTCGATCATCAGCGTGCTCGACGCCATGGAAGACCCCGAGAATGCCGCCTGGTTCGGCAATTTCCGCGCGGTGGCCGCCGGCGGCGGTACCTTTCGCGGCCGTTACTGGAGCGACGGTGACTGCTACAAGGCGCTGGAATCGATCCTGCTGCTGACCGACGTGTCGCCTGACGCCGGGTTGACCCGACGCCTCGACGCCTACATCGAGACCATCGCCGCCGCGCAGGAAGACGACGGCTATCTCAACACCCAGATCACCCTGACCGATCTTGGCCGCTGGACCGACATCGAGCATCACGAGATGTACAACCTCGGCCATCTCTTCACGACCGCCTGCCTGCACCATCAGGTCACCGGCACCCGCCAACTGCTCGACATCGCAATCCGCGCCGCCGACAACCTGCACGACACCTTCACCCCTCGCGACCCCGACCTCGCCCGCTTCGGCTTCAATCCCTCGCAGATCATGGGTCTGGTCGAGCTCTACCGAGAGACCGGCGAGGCCCGCTATCTCGCGCTGGCGCGCCTCTTCGTCGAGAACCGCGGCGCCCATCCCGACCGGCCCGGCAACAACGGCGACCAGAGCCAGGCGCGCGTGCCATTGCTCGACGAGACCGAAGCCGTGGGCCACGCGGTCACCGGGCCTTACCTCTGGGCCGGCGCGGCGGATATCGTGATGGAGACCGACGAGGCGCCGCTGATGGCGGCGATCACCCGCATCTGGGAGGATTCCACCTTCCGCAAGATGTACATCACCGGCGGCATCGGCGCGTTGCACAAGGGCACGTCAGAGCGCAGCCACCCGCGCTATGAGCAGATCGCCGAGGCCTACGGGCGGCCCTATCAACTGCCCTCCGACACCGCTTACAATGAGACCTGCGCCAACATCGCCAACGCGATGTGGAGCTGGCGGATGCTGCAATTGACCGGCGAGGCGCGCTATGCGGATGTGATCGAGCAGGTGATGTACAACACCGGCCTGTCTGGCTTGTCGCTCTCGGGCACGCATTTCACCTATTCCAACCCGCTGCGCTTCAACGGCGCGACCCAGTTCATCGGCAACAACGATTCACCCCGCCGCTGGACCCGCTGGACCTGCTACTGCTGCCCGCCGCAGGTGACGCGGACCATTGCCGGGCTGCACCGCTGGGCCTATTCGACGGCCGGGAATGCGGTCTGGGTGCATCTCTACGGGTCGAACACGCTCGACACCGGGCTGGGGGCGGGGCGGATCGCCTTGCGGCAGGTCTCGGAGTTCCCCTGGTCCGGCGACGTCCGGCTCTGCGTCGAGGATGCGCCTGACAGCGAGGTGACGCTGCACCTGCGCATTCCGGGCTGGAGCGCGGTCACGTCGGTGCGCGTCAATGGTGAACAGGTGGACGCGACCGGTGAAGGCCCGCGCTACCTCGCGCTCACGCGGCGCTGGACCACCGGCGACCAGATCGACCTGACGCTCGACCTCCGCCCCCGCATTCTCGCCGCGCGGCCCGAGGTCGAGGAGGTCCGCAACCAGGTCGCGGTGATGGCCGGGCCGGTGGTTTATTGTCTCGAGGGCGCCGACCTGCCCGAAGGCGTCACGATCAACGAGGTCGCCCTGCCCGCCGATGCGACGTTCAAAACTGTCGCGGGCGAGGGTCTTTTCGCCGGAATAACGCTCTTGCGAACCGCGATGGCGCGGCGGGCGGGCTGGTCGTCGCCGGCGCTCTATGCACCATTGGTGGCAAATGACGCAGGCACCCTGCCAGTGACGCTGATCCCCTATTTCGCCTGGAACAACCGCGACGACAACACCATGGCGGTCTGGCTGCCGCTCAAGGGCTGAACGCAACAGGGGATACCGCAGCGCTGCGGTATCCCCTGACCGTGGAGGCACCGGCGCAGGGCCGGTGCGGGGTCGGTTCAGGCGGCGGGCACCTCGAATTCCGCATGGGTGGTCTTGAAGGTCAGGTACTCGTTGATCGCCATCTGCCCGCCTTCGATGCCGACGCCGGAGTGTTTCACCCCGCTGAACGGCGCCTCGTAATGCGACAGCAGGAAGTTGTTGATCCCCACCATGCCCGACTGCAATTCGCGCGACAGCCGCCGCGCCGTCACCTCCGACCGGGTGAAGGCATAGGCGGCGAGACCGTACTGCGTGCTGTTGGCCCGCGAGATGGCATCGCCAAGGTCGGAATAGGTGGTCAGCGAGGCGACCGGGCCGAAGGGCTCCTCTGACATGATCTCGGCATCGTCACTGACGTTCTCGAGCACCGTCGGCGCAAAGAAGAAGCCCTTGTTCTGGTCGCGCGCCCGGCTGCCGCCGAGCCGCAGGGTGGCCCCCTTGTCGACCGCGTCGGCCACCAGCCGCTCGAGCTTGTCGAGCTGCGCCGGGCTCGCCATCGGGCCCATGGTGGTCTCTGGCAGCATCGGGTCGCCCATTCGGATCGCCTCGGCCTCGGCCATGAAGACATCGGTGAACGCGCCGGCCACGTCGGCATGCAGGAAGAACCGGCTGGGCGAGCCGCAGATCTGGCCGGTGTTCATGAACTTGAACTTCGCCGCCAGCCGGGCTGCCGCCGGCACATCGGCGTCGGGGCAGATGATCAGCGGCGCATGACCGCCCAGTTCCATCGACACCCGCTTCACGGTCTGCGCCGATTGCGCCATCAACAGCCGCCCGACCCGCGTGGAGCCGGTGAAGGAGACCTTGCGGACCGCCTCGGCCTCCATCAGTGCCGGCGAGACGCCTTCCGGCGCGCCGTGCAGCACCTGCACCACCCCGATGGGCAGACCCGCCGCCTGGCAGCACTCGCCAAGGATGGTGCCCACCAGCGGCGTCTGCTCAGAGGGCCGCAGGATCACCACACAGCCGGCTGCCAGCGCCGGGGCCAGTTTGCGCGCCGGCAGCCCGAGGGGAAAGTTCCATGGGCTGAAGGCGGCAACAATCCCCACCGGCTCCGGCGTGATGCTGAGATGGCCGCCGAAACGCGAGGTGATGGTCTGGCCAAAGAGCCGCTCGGCCTCGCCCGCCATCCAGACGAATTGCTCGGCGGCCGAATCCGCCTCGCCCACCGCCATCGCGTGCACCCGCCCCATCTCGCTGGCGATGGCGCGGCCGAAATCGTCTCGGCGCTTGACGATCTCCTCGGCGATCCGGCGCAGGTATTTCGCCCGCTGCCAGCCCGGAATGGCAGACCATTCGGCAAATCCGGCCTCGGCATGGCGCAGCGCCTCGGCCACGTGGTCGGGGCCGCAGCACGGCACCTCGTAAAGGGTCTCCTCTGTTGCCGGGTTGACGACGGCCATCGGCGGCAGGTCAGAGGCGGTGCCCCAGCTGTCGCCAATCAGGTACTTCGGGTCTTGTGCTGGCATAGTCTGCTCCTGAGGTCTTAAGAAAAGGTAACCGACACACGGCCCAGCGGACCGAAATCGGCCTCCAGACGGTCCCCGGGATCGGCCCAGACCGGGCGGGTGAAGGAGCCGGACAGCACCATGTGCCCGGCCTCGAGCGCGCCGCCGTAGATGCTCAGCTTGTTGCCCAGCCAGGCGACCGCATTGGCGGGATGGTCCATCACGCCGGCGGCGATGCCGGTCTCCTCGATCTCGCCGTTGCGGCGGAACAGCGCGCCGGCCCAGCGCCAGTCAATCTCCTCGGGGCGGAACCGCTCGGTGCCCAGCACCAGGCCCGCGGCGGCGCCATTGTCGGCCACTGTGTCGAAGATGCGGCGCGGCTCGGTGACGCGGGCGTCGATGATCTCGATCGAAGGCACCACCCAGTCGGTGGCGGCGATCACGTCCTCCAGCGTCAGCCCCGGCCCGGTCAGCGGCGACTTCAGGATGAAGGTCAGCTCGGGCTCGACCCGCGGCACGCAGAAATCCGCATGCGCCACCGTCGCGCCATCCTCGATCAGCATGCTGGCAAAGACATGGCCGTAATCCGGCTCGTCGATCTTCGATGCCGCCTGCATCGCCTTGGAGGTCAGCCCGACCTTGTGGCCGATCAGCCGGTCACCGGTCCGCGCGCGGGTCTCTGCGACCTCGCGGCTGATGGCATAGGCGTCCTCGATGCCGATCCCCGGGTAGGTCTGCGACAGGCGCTCGGCCTGAACGCGGCTGTGTTCGGCGGCCAGCAGGGTGCGGGCGGCTTCGGCGCGTTGGTCTTGCGATAACATCGGTATTCTCCTCTTTTACCGATATTCATATCGCAATCAAACATAATATCAATAGATTTCTGCCCCGTGGCGCGCGCCGCCTCGCCGCGCATCAATCAAAGCGCGGTTCGCAGAGGGTGTCCTGCGATGATAAAGTGCGTTGGCCGAGGCGCGAAGCCGTAGGCAGGTCCGGGACCGTCGGGCCAGGGATCTCACCCGGTGCGGGGCCGTTGGCGTCTGGCGATCACCCCCTGCCCCAGCTCCAGCGTATAGGCTTCGAGACCGGTGAGCGCCGCATTGGCGGCGGCGGGATCGCGGGCCTCGATGGCATCGGTCAGGCGGCTGTGCAGATTGACGATCTCGCTGCGCGAGCGGGCGGAGAAGGTAATCATGTTCATCAGCGGCTGCATCGCCTCGACCGCGCCGGCCAGCTGGTAGGACAGGATCGGGTTGCCGGCCGCATCCACCAGCCGCCGGTGCAAGGCGACGTCGGAGGCACAGAAATCCTCGTCCGACAGGCCCGCCTGCCCCTGCCGCGCGATCTCGGCCCGCATTGCCTGCAGATCCTCGGTGCTGCGACGGGCGCAGGCCAGCGTGGTGACCGAGGTCTCCAACGCGTAGCGCGCCTCGCAGGCGACGGCGAAATCGACCTCGTTGATCGACAGCAGTAGCGTCGAGGTGCTGGCGTGCTGGGCCTGCGCCTCGTCATAGGACAGCCGCCGCACGAAGGCGCCGCCAAAGGCGCCGCGCTCGGTCCGGATCAGCGATTGCGCCGCCAGACGCTTGAGCGCCTCGCGCACGGTGGGCCGCGACACCGCGAAGGTTTCGGCCAGGTCCTGCTCGGAGGGCAGCCTGTCGTCGGCGGTCAGCTCGCCCGAGAGAATCGCGTCGCGCAGCGCCTTGGCAATCTGAGCCGGAAGATCGGCCCGCTGATTTCGTTCAGTTTTTTTCATTTGTCTTACATTTAATTGTAAGGCATTTTACCTCGGACAGGGGGCCGAAGGCAAGCAAGGGGGAGAGGCATGCTGGCACTGCGTGGCATTTCGGTCGGCCGTTTTCACTGGCTGGGCTTCTTTGCGGTGCTGCTGCTGGCCTGGCTCGCGCTCTTTGCCATGGCGGTGCCCGAAGAGCTGCGCGCGCTCGAGACCACCTATGGCACCGGGCTGATCGAGGCGCTTTGCGGCGGGGTGCTGGGCGCCTCGGGGTTTGCGCCGGCCCTTGCCATGTGGGCGCTGATGTCGGCGGCGATGATGGCCCCCACCGCCCTTCCCGCCTTTCGCACCTATGACGATCTGGGCCATGTCACCGCCACCGGGTTCGGCCAGCTCGTCGGCGGCTATCTTACCGCCTGGCTTGGCTTTTCGCTGCTCGCCGCCGGGGCGCAGGTGGCCCTCTACCGGGCCGGGCTGGTGGGCGCGCTGGGCCAGAGCCTGTCAGTGCCGCTGACCGCCGCACTGCTGGTCGGCGCCGGTGCCTGGCAGTTCACCGCGATCAAGGATGCCTGCCTGTCGCGCTGCCGCGCACCGCTCACCTTCTTCATCCAGCACTGGGAGGAAGGCCCGGTCCGCAACGGGCTGCGCATGGGGCTCGATTGCGTCGGCTGCTGCTGGGCGCTGATGCTGCTGGCCTTCGTGGGCGGCACCATGAACCTGCTGTTCATGGGCCTCGCCATGGTGCTGATGACACTGGAAAAACTGCCCGACATCGCGCGCTACCTGACGAAACCTCTGGGCTTGGCGCTGATTGCCGCCGGCCTGGCCTTACCGCTCATCTAAGGGAGGACACGATGCCACTCGACGCCACCAAGATCCCGGACTGGTCCATAAAGGGCGAGCTGATCCTGAACTGCAACTGCACCGTGTTCTGCCCCTGCGTGGTCAGCCTCGGCAAGCACCCGCCGACCGAAGGCTACTGTCAGGCCTGGGTTGGTATCCGCATCGACGAAGGCGCGTACGGCGACGAGAGCCTGTCGGGCCTCAACGTCGGGCTGATCATGGACATTCCCGGCAACATGGGCCGCGGCAACTGGAAGGCCGCCGCCTATATCGACGAGACCGCCAGCGAGGCGGCCTATGACGCCCTTGTCAACATCTTCTCCGGTGCGGCGCGCGGCACCACCGGGCTGTTCGGCATGCTGGTCAGCGAATTTCTCGGCGCCGAACGCGCGCCGGTGACCTTCGAGACCGAGGGCAAGGCCCGCCGGCTGATGGTCGGCAAGAAGATCCAGGGCGAGATCGTGCCGGTGACCAATGCGCAGGGCAAGGAGACGGTGATCACCAACACCGATTACTGGATGGGCCCCGACATCACCGTCGCCACCGCCACCAAGTCGCGGGTGCGGGCGCATGGCCGGGTGTGGGATTTCGACGGTCGCTCGGCCGAGATCTGCCAGATCGACTGGCACGGGCCACGCTGAGCCGCGGGAGGCTGCGATGCAGGAGCATTTCGAGGCATTTCCCCCGCGGGCGGCCAACCATGTGCCGCTCACGCCGCTGTCGTTCCTGACCCGGGCGGCGCAGGTCCATCGCGACCGCCCGGCCACGGTGCAGGGCGAGACCCGCCGCACCTGGGTCGAGGTCGAGACCCGGGTGCGCCGCTTTGCCGGCGGGCTGGCGGCGCGCGGCATCGGGCGCGGCGACACGGTGACGGTGATCGCGCCCAATGTGCCCGAGCTCTTCGAGGCGCATTACGCGGTGCCGATGGCGGGCGCGGTGCTCTCGGCGCTCAACACGCGGCTCGAGGCCGAGACCGTGGGCTATATCCTCGATCACTCCGACAGCCGGCTGATCCTCGCCACGACCGACATGCTGGCGCTGGTCAAGGCGGCGCTGGCGCTGTCCGAGAACAAGCCAGAGGTCATTGAGGTCCCCCTGCCCGGCACGCCGGTGCAGACCGAGGCGAGTTTCGAGGCCTTCCTCGCCGATCCGTTGCCCGGCGACGGGCTGCCGGCCGACGAATGGCAGGCGCTGGCGCTGAACTACACCTCGGGCACCTCCGGCCGGCCCAAGGGGGTGATCTATCACCATCGCGGCGCCTATCTGATGGCAATGGGCACGGTCGCGGCCTGGGCGGTGCCGGCACGGCCGGTCTATATGTCGGTGGTGCCGATGTTCCACTGCAACGGCTGGGGCCACCCCTGGATGCTGGCGGTGATGGGCGGCACCATGGTGTTTCCCGCCTCCAACGCGCCGCAGGACCTGCTGGCCACGATCACGGCGCAGGGCGTCACCCATTTCGGCGCCGCGCCGGTGATCCTGCAGATGCTGGCGGAATGCCCCGATGCGCCGCGGTTCGACCCGCCGCTCTACGTGATGACCGCCGGCGCGCCACCGCCGCCGGCGATCCTCGAGCGGATGGCGGCGCTGGGGGCGGAGGTGATGCATGTCTATGGCAAGACCGAAACCTACGGCCATATCTCGCAATGCCTGCCGCAGCCCGCCTGGTCCGGGCTCGACGCCGAGAGCCAGGCCAGCCACCGCGCACGGCAGGGCGTGGCGCTGCCGATGGTCGAGGCGGTCGCGGTGATCGACCGCAAGACCGGCCGGCCGGTGCCTGCGGATGGCGAGACTCAGGGCGAGATCGCCATTCGCGGCAACACGGTGATGACGGGCTACTACAAGAACCCGCAGGCCACCGACGCGGCGATGCAGGACGGCTGGTTCTGGTCCGGCGATGGCGCGGTGGTGTTCGACGACGGCTACATCCAGATCCGCGACCGGCTGAAGGACGTGATCATCTCGGGCGGCGAGAATGTCTCTTCGGTCGAGGTCGAGGCGGTGCTCTATCGCCATCCGGAGGTGCAGACCGCCGCGGTGGTGGCCCGGCCGCATCCGAAGTGGGGCGAGGCGCCCTGCGCCTTTGTCGAGCTGCGCGACGGGGCAAAGGCCGACGAGGCGGCGATCATCGCCTTCTGCCGCGACCATCTGGCCGGGTTCAAGACGCCGAAATCGGTGATCTTCGAGCCGATCCCCAAGACCTCGACCGGCAAGATCCAGAAATTCCGACTGCGCGACCGCATCAAGGAGCTTGGCTGATGGCGCTGATTTCCCCCTCGCGGCGGACCCGCCGCACGCCGTTTTCCGACGGAGTCGAGGCCGCCGGTGTCAAGGCCTACACGGTGTACAACCACATGCTGCTGCCCACGGTGTTTCGCAGCATCGAAGAGGATTACCGCCATCTGAAAGAGGCGGTGCAGGTCTGGGACGTGGCCTGCGAACGCCAGGTCGAGCTGCGCGGGCCGGATGCGGCCAAGCTGATGCAATGGCTCACCCCGCGTGACCTGCGCCCGATGCTGCCGGGGCAATGCTGCTACGTGCCGATCGTCGACGAGACCGGCGGCATGCTCAACGACCCGGTGGCGGTGAAGCTGGCCGAGGACCGCTGGTGGGTGTCGATTGCCGACAGCGACCTGCTCTACTGGATCAAGGGGCTGGCCTATGGCTACCGGCTCGACGTGCTGGTCGACGAGCCCGACGTCTCGCCCTTGGCGGTGCAGGGGCCCCGGGCCGAGGATCTGATGGCGGCCGTCTTTGGCGACGAGGTCCGCAGCATCCGCTTCTTCCGCTTCCGGCAGCTGGAGTTTCAGGGCCGCGATCTGGTGGTTGCGCGCTCGGGCTATTCCAAGCAGGGCGGTTTCGAGATCTACGTCGAGGGCGGCGACATCGGCATGCCGCTGTGGAACGCGTTGATGGAGGCCGGGCAGTCGCTGGACGTACACGCCGGCTGCCCCAACCTGATCGAGCGGATCGAGAGCGGGCTTTTGTCCTACGGCAATGACATGACCGACGACAACACGCCGCATGAATGCGGGCTCGGCCGGTTCTGCAACACCCAGACCGCCATCGGCTGCATCGGCCGCGACGCGCTTCTGCGGGTCGCGGTGGAGGGGCCGGTCAAGCAGATCCGTGCGCTCTCGATCGGCGGCGACAGGGTGCCGGGCTGCGACCGCTACTGGCCGCTCAGGGCGGGCGACAAGGTGGTGGGCCGGGTGTCCTCGGCCGCCTGGTCACCGGATTACGACACCAATGTCGCGATCGGCATGGTGCGCATGACCCATTGGGAGGACGGGACCGAGCTGACGGTGGAGACGCCCGACGGCCCGCGCCCGGCCATCGTTCACGAAACCTTCTGGAATTAAGGAGAACAGATATGTTCAACGCTTTGCTTGTCGAAAAGAACGACGAGGGCAAGACATCCGCCAGCGTCACCCAGGTCAGCGACGACCAGCTGCCAGAGGGTGATGTGACCGTCGCGGTGGAGTATTCCACCGTCAACTACAAGGACGGGCTCTGCATCGGACCCGGCGGCGGTCTGGTGCGCACGTATCCGCATGTGCCCGGGATCGACTTCGCCGGCACCGTCGAAAGCTCTGATGACGACCGCTACAAGCCCGGCGACAAGGTGGTGCTGACCGGCTGGCGCGTCGGCGAGAACCGCTGGGGCGGCTATGCCGAGAAGGCCCGCGTCAAGGCCGACATGCTGGTGCCGCTGCCAAAGGGGCTCGACACCCGTCAGGCGATGGCGGTGGGCACTGCCGGGCTGACCGCGATGCTGGCGGTGATGGCGCTCGAGGATCAGGGGCTCACCGACGGGCCGGTGCTGGTCACCGGCGCGGCCGGCGGCGTGGGGTCCGTCGCCACCGCGATCCTCGCCAAGCTGGGCCACGAGGTGGCGGCCGTCACCGGCCGGCCAGAGCAGGCGGACTACCTCAAGGGCCTCGGCGCCACGCAGATCGTCGCCCGCGACGAGCTGACCGAGGTGACCCGCAAACCGCTCGAGGCCGAGGTCTGGGGCGGCTGCGTCGATGCGGTCGCCGGCGCGATGCTGGGCCGGGTGCTGAAACAGATGCAATACGGGTCTTCGGTGGCGGCGATCGGCCTTGCCGGTGGGGCGGCGATCGAGGGCGCGCTGATCACGCCTTTCATCCTGCGCGGCGTCAACCTGCTGGGCATCGACAGCGTGATGCAGCCCTATGACAACCGGGTCCGCGCCTGGGGCCGGATCGCCAGGGACCTGCCGATGGACAAGCTCGAGGCCATGGTGCAGCCGGCGACCCTGTCGGACCTTCCGCAACTGGGGCGTGATATCCTCAAGGGACAGGTCAAGGGCCGGGTCGTGGTCGACGTTACCGCCTGAGGCGCTGGCGGCGGGGCGCTCGCCCCGCCTGTTCTCACCCTTCGGGGATGTCCTGCACCTTTTTCGGCATGTGATAGCCGCGCGCGACCGCCGGGCGCTCGCGAATGCGGCGGTACCATGCCCGCACATTGGGATAATCGGCCAGATCGATCTGGTGATAATCATGCCGCGCCGCCCAGGGCCAGATCGCCATGTCGGCCACGGTATAGACCCCGGCACCATCGCCCGCCACGTAATCGCGACCCTCGAGCCGGGTGTTCAGCACCTTGTAGAGCCGCCGCGCCTCCTTGGCATAGCGCTCCTCGGCATAGGGCGCCTTGCCGGGGTTGTACTTCAGGAAGTGATGCGCCTGACCCAGCATCGGGCCAAAGCCGCCCATCTGCCACATCAGCCACTCCATCATCCGCCAGTATTCGTCGCCCTCGACGGTGAACCGGTCGTACTTCTGCGCCAGGTAGAGCATGATCGCGCCGCTTTCCATCAGCTGCACGCCGGTCTCGTGATCGACGATGGCGGGGATGCGGTTGTTGGGGGCGATCTTCAGGAACTCTGGCGCGAACTGCTCGTCATTCGAGATGTCGATCGGCTTGAGCGTATAGGGCACGCCCAGCTCTTCGAGCAGGATCGAGACCTTGCGGCCGTTCGGAGTGGTCCATGTGTAGAGATCGATCATGAGGGGTCCTCGCTGGTGTCGTCTGCCGCCTGGCTGGCGGTGAAGAGCATGTACATCTCGAGCGCCTGGTCGATCATCGCCGCCCGGTCGCCCGGCGCGGCGGGGCCGCTCACCTGCTGGCGCAGACCATAGTTCAACAGCCCGCCATGCAGCAACCAGGGCGCCTCAAGCTCGGCCGGGGTGACCTGGAACCCGGAGTTGCGGCCAAGCTCAATCCGGCGTTCGCGCACCAGCGGCTTGAGGATCTGTTCCTGCACCACCTCGCGGTACCAGCCATAGACCTCGGCATCGCGCAACGAGGCGAAATGCCAGAGCCGCATCCAGACCGGCTGAAAGATCGCCTCGGTATAGGCGGTGTAGAATTGCTGAAACCGGTCGCGCACCGGCACGGCGCGATCCTGCAGGATCTCGTCCCACTCCGGCTCCCAGCTCTTGAGAAAGACCCTGGCATAGACCGCCTCGATCAGGCTCTCCTTGCTGGGAAAGTAGCGATAGAGCAGCGGCTGGGTGATCCCGGCGCCGCGCGCCACATCGCGGGTGCTGCCGTCGAACCCGCTCTCGGCAAAGAGCTCGACCGCCGCCGAGACGATCGCCTCCTTGCGGTCCTCCGGCGACATCCGGCGCCGGGGCGGCGCCGGGGCGCCGGTGGGGTGGGTTCGCTTCTGTGTCGGCACCTTGGCTCCGCCGGATTCGAATGGGTCACGCCCCAACAGAAAGCATTCCGGGCTTGCAGTCCAGACATTTATCGTGCGATAAATAAGAAAAGCCAGACAGGAGACCGGCCATGCGCCTCTGGGGACGGAAAACATCGGTGAACGTGCAAAAGGTCCTCTGGATGCTCGAGGAGCTGGGGCTGGACTATGAGCGGCGCGATGCCGGCGGCGCCTTTGGCGGGCTCGACACCGAGGAATACCTCGCGATGAACCCGACGCGAAAGGTGCCGACGCTGCAGGATGGCGAACTGGTGATCTTTGAAAGCAACGCGGTGGTGCGCTATCTGGCGCAGGCCTATGGCGACGGGGCGCTGGCGGGAGCCACGGCGGCCGACCGGGGACGGGCCGACATGTGGATGGAGTGGTTCCAGAACAACGCCTACAGCGATTTCATCGCGCTGTTCTATCAGCTGGTGCGCCTGCCGCAGTCGCAGCGCGACCCGGCGAAACGCGATGCCGCCATCGCCGCGCTGACCGGCCAGTTCGCGGTGCTGGAAAGCCGCCTGTCGGATCAGCCCTTCGTGGCGGGCGACCGGCTGAGCATGGGCGACATTCCCGTCGGCGCGGCACTCTATCGCTATTACACCATGGAGTTCGAGCGCCCCGCCCTGCCCGCGCTGGCGGAATATTACGAGCGGCTGGGGCGGCGCGAAGCCTATCGCGCCACCGTCATGACCTCTTACGCCAGCTTGCGGCCCACCGCCGACTGATCGTCGTCGAGATCGAGGAACCCTGCGACCGCCACGGCGAAATCCTCGGGGCGGTCGACGTTGATCACGTGTTTCGCGCCGGGCACCACGGTGAATTCCGATCCCGGGCAGGCCTCGGCCATGGCGCGCATGGTGTCTGGCGTGGCGCCGCCGTCATTCTCACCGGCCACAAACAGCACCGGCACCTTCATCTCGCCCAAGCGGCGCAGGTAGTCGAGCCCCATCAGCGCATGGGCGCAGCCGCGATAGCCCTCTTCGGTGGTCTGCAGGAACCCTTCGCGCAGGGTGGCCTCGCGCCCGGGATGGTCGCGGCGGGTGTCTTCCGAGAGCCAGAAGCCTATGGTGCCGGCCCAGACCGCCTCGATGCCGCCGTCCGCCATCTTGGCCAGCCGGTCATGCCAGCTCTGCACGAAGGGTTGCGGCGCATCCGAGCGCGCGGCGCAGCAGACCAGCCGCTCGATCCGTTCCGGCGCGGTGAGCCCCATGCCGAGCGCGGTCATCCCGCCGAGCGACAGGCCCATCACGGTCGCCTTCTCCACCCCGTGGCTGTCGAGCACCGCCAGCGAATCGGCGACGATCTCGTCAAAGCTGTAGGGCGAGGGTGGCGTCGGGCTCTGGCCATGGCCGCGGGTGTCGCAGCGGATCACCCGGTAAAAGCGCTCGAGCAGCGGCAGTTGCGCGTCCCACATTGCCCGGGTCGCGCCAAGGCTGTTGAGCAGCAGAAGCACGGGGGCATCTTCGGGGCCGGAGACGGTGGAATGAAGTCTTGTCTGGGTCATGCGAGTTCGAGCTTTCTGACTTTGCGTTGCGTGAGTGAGTGGTGGCTGTCCAGCATGGCCTCGGCAAACAGCATCATCGAGCGCCGCGCCCGGGCCGCATCGGGCCAGGCGTGATCGATCAGGGTGAGCGTGCCAAAGCTGGCCGAGACCTCGGTGAGCGCGGCAATCCGCGCCATGACATCGCCCGGCGAACCGAAAAGCACGCAGGCGTCAATCAGCGCCTCGAGCGCGGTGTCGCAGGCGCCGGCGGGCAGGGTCTTGCGATAATAGTCCCGGCAGGGACTGCCCGGTGCCTTGGCCAGCGCCTCGGCGCGGGCGGCATCGGGATCGACGATGACAGTGCGGGCGACGCGCCAGTCCTGCGCCCGCGCGCAGCGGCCCGAATGGGTGCAGCCGGTGACATGCGCCGCCCAGTGCCGTGCCAGCATGTCGCTGTCGAGCCAGCTGACCGAAAACGGCGCATGGCCCCGGGCCGACCCCGCCCGCACCGCATCGGCACAGGCGGTGGGCGCGGCCAGCGGGCCGGTTCTGCGGGGGCTGTCGTCGCCCACCACCACAAGGTGCGGCAGGCGGCGGGCCGGAGTGTCGGGCAGGATGTGGAGCAGCGGTTGATCTTCCAGCACCAGCGGGCCGGACCCGGTGTCGCACCGCGCGGCGTAGAACTCGGAGAAGCCCAGGGCTTCGGCCAGGCGGGCGCGGTTGTCGGCGGCATATCCGCCGGCGGGGCGGCCAGACCCGGCGGCGGGCGGGATGGACAGGTATCCGAGTTTCATGGCGGCCTCCTCCACAAGGCGGAGGCTGCTGCGACCTCCTGCCACAGAGGCTACGGGCAGAACGGCCTACAATTGAAATTATATAAATCGGCGGCGGCCATCAGGAAACATGATGGCCGCCGCCCACCGCTCATTTCAGGTCATACTCCACCGGCCAGACGTGGCCGGCGGCCTTGGCGGCGTCGATGAAGTCCTGCATCACCTTGGTGCCGGGCATGCCGCGGCTGTCGGCTTCCTTGGCGCTCTTGCGCGGGAATTCGGCCAGGCTCTGCGCCCATTCGGCACGCACTTCCTCTGGCAGCTCGGTGATTACGGCACCGTTTTCACGCAGCGCGGCAAGGCCCGCGGCCTGGCTGTCGTCCATCGCCTGGCCGTTGCGATTCTCCCACTCCATGCCGACCTCTTCGATGATCTGGCGCAGGTCCTCCGGCAAGCCGGCCATCTTGTTGGCGTTCATCGTCAGCACCACCACCGGCATCGCGCCATAGCCGATCAGGGTGTAATAGGGCGCCGGCTCGTAGTACTTGAAGCCGTTGTAGCCCGCCGGCGTCATCAGCCAGCCGTCATAGACGCCGGTCTTCAGCGCCATGTAGCCCTCTGGCAGGCTCGATTGCACCGGCACCGCGCCGGCATACTCCAGCCACGGCAGGTTGGGCCCGGCGCCCCCGATCTTGATGCCCTTGAGGTCAGAGACCTTCGACCAGGCCTCCTTGGTGCCGAGGTGATAGTTGTCCCAGGCGCCCAGGCCCAGCAAGTGCTGGCCGAACTCCTCCTCGAAGACCTCCGAGAGCCAGGGGTTCTTGTCATAGACCACGCGGACCGCCGCAATCGCGTCGGACGAGGCCTGCGGGCCGAAGGGCTCGAAATAGGGGAAGTTGTGCAGGTAGAGGTTGGACGGCTCGAAACAGACGCAGAAGCCGCCGAAATCGAGCAGCCCCTGCTGCACCGCCTCGAGCGTTTCCGACACGCCGGCGATGCCGCCACCGTAGGATTCGATGAAGTTGACGCTGTGGTCGGTCTCTTCGGCGGCGCGACGCTTGACCTCGGCGACAAAGAAATCCGACATCGTCGTCACATAGGGCGCCGGCCCCTTGGGGTGGCCAGAGCCGATCCGGAACGTGAACCGGTCTGCCTGCGCCGTCGTGGCCAGGACCGTCAGCCCCAGTGCCGCGCCGAGCACGCGGCCGAATGTCTTTGATACTGAACTCATCTTAAGTCTCCTCCCTTGAGTTACTGTGACGTGCTCCGGCCGCAGGGTCACGCAGGATCTGCGCACGGCTGAATCACGGTGATGACCCCCTTGTGGCACTAAATTATCAATCGATAAACAAAAATGTTGCGGAACGTTAACGCCGGCCCTAGGCTAAGCGGCACATCAGCACTGAGGAGGAGTGATGAGACAACAACTGGCAATTGCGCGATGGGCGCATGTGCTCTCGGCTGGGTGGGTCTTCTTGCTGGCCTTGCTGATCATCGCAGACGTTCTGGGGAGAACCTTGTTTCTGCATCCGATCGCCGGCACCAAGGAAATCCTGCAGAACTCGGTCATCGCGGTGACCTTCCTGCAGCTGCCGCTGGCGGTCTATTCCGGTTCGATGCTGCGCACCACGCTGTTGCTTGACCGTCTCGGGCCGCGCAGCGCGCAAGCCCTGCGGATCATGGCCTGGCTGCTGGGCGCGGCGCTGTTTGCTGCCATCGCCTATGCCTCGCTGCCCTCGGCGCTGACCGCCGTGCGCCTTGGCGAATACGAGGGCGAAGGCGCGATGCGGATCTATACCTGGCCGGTGCGCTTCCTGCTGGTTGTAACCTGTGCCTTTGCCGCCATCGCCTATGTCGCGGTGCTGATCGAGGACCTGCGCGGCCGCAATGGCGACAGCTCCCTGCCCGCCGCCCGGCCGGACACCGATCCCGTCCCCCTCGCCGATCCCGCGGCCAAACCCCTGACCGGAGCCGACCTGACATGACCCTGACAATCTTTGGCATTCTCGGCCTGCTCATGCTCTTCATCCTGCTCGGCGTGCACCTTGCGGTGGCGCTCGGCACGGTCAGTTTCGTCGGTGTCTACTGGATGATGGGCAGTTTCGACATCGGCCTGTCGATCCTGTCGACCACCGCCTATGAGGCGCTGCGCAAGGATGTCTTCATCATCATCCCGCTCTTCGTGCTGATGGGCGATTTCGTCAGCCGATCCGGCTCGGCCAATGACCTCTATGCGCTTTGCAACCGCGCCTTTCGCCGGCTGCCGGGCTGTCTCGGGGTCGCCACCGTGGCCGGCAACGCGGTCTTTGCCGCGATCACCGGCGTCTCGATTGCCGCCGCCGCCACCTTTTCGCGCATCGCCTACCCCGAGATGGTGGCGCTGGGCTATGACAAGCGGTTCTCGCTCGGCACAGTCGCCGGCAGCGCCTGTCTCGGAATGCTGATCCCGCCGTCGATCCTGATGATCGTCTGGGCAGTGCTGACCGAACAGTCGATCGGCGCGCTGTTCATCGCCGGGCTGATCCCGGGGCTGATCCTCGCGGTGGCCTTCTGCGGCTATTGCGTCTGGTACGCGATCCGCAATCCGGAGTGCGCACCGATGCAGGCGGCCCCCAGCCTCACCGACACCGACCCGGCCGAACTGCGCCGGCAATCGCTGGGCGGGCTGGCGATCCTCGGCCTGATCGGGGTGGTGATCGGCGGCATCTGGGGCGGATTCCTGACGCCGACCGAGGCCGCGGGCTTCGGCACCATGGGCGCCTTTCTGCTGGGGCTGGCCAAGGGGATGACCCGCCACGACGTGCTCGAGGCGATCTACAGCGCCGGGCGCACCACCGCGCCGATCATGATCCTGCTGATCGCCGCCTCGATGTATTCGCGCTTTCTGGCCATGGGCGGGGCAACGCAGGTGATCACCGATCTGCTGTTTTCCGTCAGCGAGAACCCGGCGGTGGTGCTGGGGATCATCTTTACCGTCTGGGTGCTGCTCGGGATGTTCATCGATTCGACCTCGATCATCCTGCTGACGGTGCCGATCTTTGCCCCGGTGGCCACCACCCTGGGCGTCGATCCGCTGGCCTTCGCGATCTTCGGCATCCTGGTGATCGAGGCCGGGCTGCTGACACCGCCCTTCGGCATCCTGGTCTTTACCGTCAAGGCGGCGGTGCCGGACCCGGACGTGACGCTCGGCGACATCTTCCGCGGCGCGATCCCGTTCTGGATCCTGATCCTCGGGGTGGCGGTGCTGGTGCTGGTCTGGCCCGAGCTCAGCACCTGGCTGCCCTATACCTTCATGTAGGCGCGCCGCGGCACCCCCCGGGGCTCTGCCCCGGACCCCGGAGTTTAACCGGCAAGATGAAGCAGGAGGGTCGCTCTCCTGCTTCGTTCGTTGCGGTCCCGGTCAGGGCTGGCTGATGGGGGGGATCTCGAGCGCGGAGTTCAGCTCTTCCTGGAGGATGTTGAAAAAGCTCTCGGCGGCCAGTGACAGCGGGCGCTTTTTCGTGCGGATCATCATGTAGGTCACCGTGAGCGGCGGATCGTCGAGCGGCACCACCCGGCGCCGGCTGCCGTCGAGATCGGGCAGGCAGAGGATGCCCGGCAGGATCGACAGCCAGTCGGACTTGGCCACCAGATCAAGGGTGCCGTGCATGGTGTCGAGCTCGAGCTGGTCGGAGACCACAATGTTGTTGACCGCCAGGTAGGTCTCGATCCGGTGGCGCCGCGCGTTGCCCGGCCCCGGCAGCACCAGCTTCAGCGGCGAGACCTCGCGCAGGTGGATGCCGGAGTGGCGCACCGGCAGCACCCGGTCGCGGGCATAAACCAGACATTCGCGGTCATCACCCATCGGCCTGGAGACCAGCGCCTCGTTCAGCTCGAACGATGCCGGCACCGCCGCGAAATCGAGCCGCCCCTCGGCCACCTCATCGGCCAGCGCGCCGGAATAGGCCTCCGAGATCGAGACCCGCACCTCTGGGAACTCCTGCCCCATGCGCAGCAGCACCGCGGTCAGCACCGCGCGGGTGAAGGTGGGCATCAGCCCGACATGGATGTGACCGACCACGGTTTTCGACAGGCTCTGCAGCCGGTCCTCGGCATGCTGCGCCGAGGCCAGCACCTTGACCGCCTCGAGATAGAAGGCGCGGCCCAACTCGGTGGGGGTGACGCCGGACGAGGAGCGCTCGAACAGCTTGACGTCATAGCGCTTCTCGATCTGGCTGACATGCATCGACAGGCCGGACTGGGTGGCGTTGACCTTTTCGGCCGCGGCCGAAAACGACCCCACCTCATAGACCGCCGCGAAATAGCGCAGCTGTTGCAGCTTCATCAGGGGCTATCCGATTTGCGTGTGTCGGGAGCCGCATCTTATCGCATTTCCTGACAGCCGCAAACGGATCGACCCGGCCCGAGACGAACTCGGACCGGGTGACTTTCCGGCCACGGGCGAAGCCTGCCCGCGACGGGGAGCCGGAAACCTATTGGTCGATGAGACGCCGCAGCACCTTGGTAAAGGTGTCGATCTCGTCACGGCTGAAGCCGTCAAAGGCCTCGTCGGCATGGGCCTCGGCGACGTTCCAGCACTGGTCCGCCTTGGCGTGGCCCGGCTCGGTCAGGTCATAGGTGTCACCGGTCACCGCCACCAACCCGCGATCCTCGAGATTGACCAGCGCCGCATGCGCCTCGGTCACCGGGGCGTGCAGATGCACCACCAGTTCGTCGGCGCTCTGCCCGGCCAGATCCTTGAGCACCAGCAGCACCCGCGCCTCGATCACGCTGAGGCCGAGGGTCTCGAGCTTGGGCCGGTAGCGCTCCTGGTAGGCGCGCACCGCGCGCAGCATCAGGAAGAACGAATGCTTGCCCATCCGGCCGCGGTCCGGGTCGGCCTGCGGGCTCTTGTCGGTCTTGGGGAAGGCCTCGGGATGGTTGAAGACCATGGCGTAGGAGCCCTGGTGGAAACACAGGGGCGCGCGGCCGAAATCGTCGAACTTCACCACCCGGCCAACAAAGATCCAGTGATCGCCACCGTCGAGCTTGTCGTAGGTCTCGCATTGGAAACGCCCGGCGCAGCCGTCGAAGACCGGCGCGCCGCCGAGGCCTTCGTGGTAGTCGACGCTGGCGAACTTGTCCTCCTGACGGCGGGCGAAGTGGTTCGACATCTCGATCTGGTCGGAGGCCAGGATATTGACCGCGAAATGGCTGGCGCTTTCGAAGATGGCACAGCTCTTGGCGTCCTTCATGCTGCTCCAGAGGATCAGCGGCGGGTCCATGCTGAGCGAGTTGAAGCTCGAGGCGGTGACCCCGACCTGCGTGCCGTCGGGGGCGCGCGCGGTAATGATCGTCACCCCGGTGGCAAAGTTGCCAAGCGCCCGGCGAAAGGCTTTCGGATCGATGTCGGCCGGTCTGGCCTCGGTCATCGTCAGGGTCATCTCGGGTCTCCTCACGGGCGGTGAAAGGGGGGGTGCGGACCGGACGGGAGGACCGGCCCGCAACGCCGTCAGGCGGCAGCAGCCGTCGCGGCGGGTTCGGATTTGGTGGCCTCGGTCAGGATCGGCATCACCTTCTCTGCCATCAGGATCATGCCCTTGCGGCCGAGGTCGTAATCGGTCCAGTCGTGGCCGGCATAGACCAGATGCTTGAACGGACCGGTGACCTCGCGCAGTTCGAGGATCTGGTCGGCCACCGATTGCGGATCGCCGTGGATCACCAGCCGATCGAGCACGTAATCCAGCGTCACCTCGTCGTCGGGCATGTTCTGATCCTCCTTGAAGAGGTTCAGCCGCCCGCCCTTGCGCATCTTGGTGAGCAGCTGGGAGTAGTAGTAGACGTAAGGGCTGCCCGGATCGCGGGCATAGGCGCGGGCGGTTTCCATGTCATCGGCGACGCAGATGTTCTTGGCGACGCGCCAGTCGGCGTAGTCCGGGGTGAGGCCGGCCTTCTGGCAGCCCTCGACGTATTTCGGCCAATGGGTGGCGGCCCATTTCGGCAGCAGGAAGTTGCCAGAGATCGGCTGCCAGCCGCGTTCGGCCATGGCGGAAACGCCCTTGGAGAACGGCGCGACGGCAGTGCCGACGATCGGAGGGTGCGGGTCCTGATAGGGCTTCATGATGTCGCCCTGGCCGATGTCGCGCATCATCGTGCGTTCGGTCGAGATCTCCCAGAACTCGCCCTTGAGGTTGTAGGGCGCCTCGCCCTTCCAGATGTCGAGCACCATGTTGATGCATTCGACGAACATCGCGTTGCGGTCGCGGTCCATCGAGCCGAAGACCTCGGCGTCGGACATCAGCCCGCCGGGCGAGATGCCGAAGTTCAGCCGGCCCTCGAGCATGTGGTCGAGCATCGCCACTTCGGCGGCGATCCGCGCCGGGTGCGAATTGGGCATGTTGACGGTGCCGGTGCCGAGACGGATGGTCTTGGTCTCATAGGCCAGGCTGGCCAGAAAGGCGACGCAGGAGGTGATGATCTCGGCCTGATCGGTGGTGTGCTCGCCGCAATAGGCCTCGGCATAGCCCAGCTGGTCGGCCAGGATAAAGGCTTCGCGATCTTCGGCGAGGCTCTGTGCATAGGGTTTGCCCAGCGGGTGGATCGGCATCGTGAAGAACGACAGTTTCATCAGGTGTCTCCTTGGCTTCCCCGCTACTGTGACCCAGGCGGGGCAGCGGAAAAACTGAAACTTTCTGATGTTCGCTATCCGGTTTCCTGATGGCAGGCGCAGCGCCCGGCGGCTATTCCGCAGCCCGCGGCCGCAGCGCGATCGGCAGGGCGCCGAACTGCTTGCGAAAGGCGCGGGTAAAGCCCTCGGCCGAGCCATAGCCATAGCGCCGGGCGATGGCGTCAACCCGGTGGCCGCGGTCGACGTCCTGCCGCGCGAGGGTCAGCCGCCAGCGGCGCAGATAGGCGGCGGGCGGCTCGCCCACGGTCGTGAGGAACATCTCGGCAAAGCGGCTGCGCGACAGGCCGGCGATCTCGGCCAGATCGTCGTTGCGCCAGCCGTGGCCGGGCTTGTCGTGAATGGCGACGATGGCGCGGCTCAGGCGCGGGTCGGACAGCCCGGCCAGCACGCCGGGCCGGGCCGAGCCGGCGGCGATCTGGCCGCGCAGGATGCGCACCACCAGCACCTCGCCCAGCCGGTTGACCACCGAGGCGGCGCCGCAGCGCTGCGCCTCCATCTCGGCCTGGATCAGCCGGGCCAGCGCCATGGTCTCCGCGTCGCGGGTCAGGTCGACCTCGATCCGGTCCGGCAGGGCCGAGACCAGCGGATTCGAGATGCCGCCCCAGTCCACCTCCGCCGAGACCACCGCGCGGGCGTCGCCAAGTGCGAAGCCGGTCTCGCGCGGCTGAAACAGCGCCGTGCAGGGCTGGCCCGAGGCATCGGCCAGCACCACCAGCGTCGCCGCCTCGAGCGGGGCGGGCTGCACCGAGAGGGTGAAGCGCGAGATCAGGGTGGTCAATCGGTCGTGTCGGGACATTTCGGCGTTTCGGTCTGATTTTCAGGATTTTTGTGGCGGTAACCTCTGGAATACACCCATCAGACGCAAAGCAACAAGAGAAATCCCATGCTCATTCCCCGCAAGAAGACCCCCGACCTCAACCTGCCGACCCTGGATCACGGCACCTTCGACCTCTCTGCCGAGCAATCCGAGCGCGGCACGGTGATCTGTTTCTACCGAGGTCTGCACTGCCCGATCTGTGCCAACTACCTGACCGAGTTTCAGAAACGCGTTGCCGATTTCGCCGAACGCGGCGTCAACTGCATCGCCGTCAGCTCCGACGGCGAGGATCGCGCCCGGCTGATGGCCGACAAGATCGGCGCCGACACGCTGCGCTTTGCCTATGACCTGCCGCTGGCCAAGGCGCGCGAATGGGGGCTCTATATCTCGACCTCGAAGGGCAAGACCTCGATCGGCCTCGAGGAACCGGCGCTGTTTTCCGAGCCGGGGCTGTTTCTGGTCTCACCCGGTCAGACGCTTTACTACGGCGCGGTGCAGACCATGCCCTTTGTCAGGCCGCATTTCGCGGAACTGGTCAAGGCGGTCGATTTCGCCATCGAAAAGGATTATCCGGCGCGCGGCGAATACACCGGCGCGGTCTGATCCCGGATGATCCTCGCGGCCGGGGCAGCCCACCTGCCCCGGCTGCGTCTCAATCTCGGCGCAGGCTCTGCTCGGTCTCGCTGTCGAACAGGTGCACGGCCTCGGTCTCGGGCGTGATCGCGATGACCTCGCCGATCCGCACCGCGGTCTGGCCGGCCAGATGCAGGGTGAGCGCGGTGCCGTCGCGCAGCTTGCCGTAGAGGTAGGAATCGCCGCCAAGCTGTTCGATCGTCGCCACCTCGAGCGCGATCGGCCCGTCCGCGCCGGCGCGCATCTGGTTCGGGCGGATGCCGAGCGTCACCGCCTCGCCCGGCCGCTGGGCAAAGCCCGCTTCGGGCAGGCGCAGCTGCTCGCCGGTCTCGAGCGTCATCACCGTGCGGTCGGTCTCGGAGACCCTTCCGCGAATGAAGTTCATCTTTGGCGATCCGATGAACCCGGCGACAAAGAGGTTCTGAGGCCGGTTGTAGAGATCGAGCGGCCGGCCGAATTGCTCCAGCTTTCCAAGTCGCAAAACGGCGATCTTGTCGGCCATGGTCATCGCCTCGACCTGATCGTGGGTGACATAGATCATCGAGTTCTGCAGCCGGCGGTGCAGGGCCACGATCTCGCCGCGCATCTCGACCCGCAGCTCGGCATCAAGGTTCGACAGCGGCTCGTCGAACAGGAACACCTTGGGCTCGCGCACCACCGCCCGGCCGATGGCCACCCGCTGGCGCTGGCCGCCGGAAAGGTCCTTGGGGCGGCGATCAAGAAGCATGTCGATCTGCAGCATCTTCGCCACCTCGTCGACCTTGCGGGTGATCTCGGCACGAGGCGTGTTGATGTTTTCCAGCCCGAACGACAGGTTCTGGCGCACCGACATATGCGGGTAGAGCGCGTAGGACTGGAACACCATCGCCAACCCACGGTCGGCGGCGGGGATGCGGTTGACCACCTCCTCGCCGATCAGGATATCGCCATCCGAGATCGGCTCGAGCCCCGAGATCATCCGCAACAGCGTGGACTTGCCGCAGCCCGAGGGCCCGACGAAGACGCAGAACTCGCCATGGGCGATATCGAGGTCGATGCCCTTGATCACCTCGACCGCGCCGTAGGATTTCTTGACGTTTCTCAGTTCGACCCGTGCCATACGCGCCCTTTCTATTTCCCGCCCGTCGAGGCGATGCCGGTGGCGATGTATTTCTGCAGGAACATGAAGACGCAGGCGATCGGCAACAGCGTCAGCACCGTCATCGCCAAGAGGCTGGGCCAGTCGGTCTGCAATTCGCCCTGAAACGAATTGAGCGCCAGCTGCAGGGTGAAGTTCTCGGTCCGGGTCAGCACGATCAGCGGCCAGAGGAAATCGTTCCAGCGCCACATGATCGCGAGGATCGCCAGCACCGCGATGGCCGGCGCCGAGAGGGGCAGGATGATCCGCCAGAAGATCTTCCACTCGCTGGCCTTGTCCATCCGGGCCGCATCGAGGATCTCGTCGGGGATGGTGATCATGTATTGCCGCAGCAGGAAGACGCCGGTGGGCGTGGCCGCGCCCGGGATGATGACACCCCAGAGCGAGTTGAACATGCCCATTTCCGTGACGATCAGGAACAGCGGCACCAGCACCACGGTCTGCGGGATCATCAGCGTGCCGATCACCAAGAGCAGCACGGCGGTACGGCCGCGGAACTCGTATTTCGACAGCACGAAAGCCGCCATCGAGTTGACCAGCAGCATCAGCGCCGTTGCCATGACCGTGATGAAGGTGGAATTCCAGAAGAATTGCAGGAAGTTGAAGCGCTCGAAGAGCGCCGTGTAATTCTCGGTGGCAAAGGCCACGTCTTCGATCGGCGCCAGCGTGTCGGCGGGCAAGCGGTGGCGGGTCTCGGGGTCCGACGGCAGCACCACCTCGGCCCGGCCGGCGGCGCGGCGGGTCTGGCCGACGGTCTCGCCTGCCAGATCGCCCTCGGTGACGGTGAAGGCCAGCAGCGGGGTGTCGAAGCCCTCGATGGCGAGGGTTTCCTGCGCGTAGGGCAGGAAGCGCGGCGGGAAGCGGTCGAGCTCGTTGGGGGATTTGAAGCTCGACAGCAGGAGCCAGACGACGGGGCCGAACATCAGCATCACGCCGAAGATCAAATAGGCGTAGGAGGCCCAGTCGGTCCAGTGCAGCCGGTCGCGGCCGCGGGTGGCGGTGAGGAAGGACCAGAGTCTATACATGTTTCGCGTCTCCGATTGCCACGGCATCCCGGGCGGCACCGCCGCCCCGCGCCTGCCTGCCCCCCGGCAGGCGCGTCCCCCGTTGCGTCAAGACCAGAGGTCGGCGTGATGGACGGACCAAACGCCCGGCGGCAGCCTCAGTGCAGATGCGCCCGCCCAGGCAGGCGCGGGGCTCTTCTCCTGGCCTGAACCCCAGGTTTAAATCACCCATTCACATTCCTCCGGTTCACCCAGAGCTGCACCAGCGTCAGCACCACCAGCACGCCCGCTACCAAGAGCGAGGCCGCCGCCGCCAGACCGAACAGCCTCGGCGCGCCGGCAAACCCCTCTTCGTAGATGTACTGGATGATGAAGGTCGTCGCCGTCCCCGGCCCACCGCCGGTAAAGGCATAGATCTCGTCGAAGGTCTGCACCCCCTTGATCAGCGCCAGCACCAGCACCACCAGCATCGTCGGCGCCAGCAACGGCAAGGTGATGCGTCGGAACGTCCGCCAGGCCGAGGCGCGGTCCATGATCGCCGCCTCATAGACGTCGCGCGGAATCGCCTGAAGGCCGGCCAGCAGGATCAGCGTGTAGAACCCCATATGCGCCCAGACCGAAATGAAGACCGACCAGCCAAAGGCCCAGTCCGCCTGCACCAGCCAGTTGACGCCGCCGATCCCGGTCCAGTCGAGAAAGGCGTTGAGCACGCCCTCGCGCTGCAGGATCCATTTCCAGATCAGCGCCACCACCACCGGCGACAAGAGCACCGGGAAGAAGAACACCGAGCGGAAGAACCCCCGCGCGCGGATATCGCGGTTCAGGATCAGCGCGGTCAGCAGCGCAAAGCCCACCATGACGCCGACCTGCAGGACGACGAACCACAGGGTGTTCCAGATCGCGCGCCAGAACTTGTCCTCGCGGCAGGTATTGGGGTCGAGGTAGCTGCCGCAGTCGGTCAGCGTCACGAAGTTGCGCAGCCCGACGTAGGGCCGGTCCGACAGCAACACGTTGTCGCTGCCCGTCGTCGCATAAAAGATGTTGAGGATCACCGGCAGGAAGGCGAAGAGCCCGAAGAGGATCAGGTTCGGCGCCAGAAAGACCCAGGCCAGTCGGTTGATCCCCAGAAGGCGCTGCAGCGCCAGCATCGGTATCTCGATGACCCGCATGACGGGCGTGATGATCCGCAGCATGTCTCCCCTCCCCCCTGTCAACGATGAAACCCCCGCGCGGTCTGGCGCGGGGGTTCAGGCGCCTATTGCGCTTCGCTCATCGCCGACTCGAGGTCGTCGCCCATCCGCGCCAGCGCGTCCTCGACGCTCAGCTCGCCGACGATGGCCTGGCTCAACCGCTCGACGGTGATGCCATACATCGCGCGGTTGCCGGAGTAGCCTTGGTAGGCAAAGGCCTCGGGCGCCACGTTGGGCAGGTCGGCGGCAAAGGCGGTCAGCGCGTCCTGCGCCGCAGGCGTCGCGCCTTCGAATTCCACGCCCGCCTTGGCGACACCGAGATGCGCCGGCAGGTTGCGGGTGCGCGCCGCGGCCTCGGCGTAGATCTCTTCCTGCGCCAGGAAGTCGATCACCTTTGCGACGATCTCGGGGTGCTCGGTCTGCTCGAACCCAACGATGCCGGCCCCGCCGGGCATGCCGGAACAGGGACCTGCGGGGCCACAGGGCGAGCCCACAACCTTCCAGTCGAAGAAATCGCCGACCTGTTCGTCCATGCGACCGACCTGCCAGGAGCCGGAGTAGTAGAACACCACCTCGCCGTTGATGAACTCCTGCGCCGCGTCGGCATAGGTCGAGCCGCCCTGGCTGGCCCAGACGTCACGCGCCATGGTGCCGTCCTCGTTCCAGCCGACAAAGGCCTCGGCGAAGGGTCCGAAGCCCTCGAAGGTGCCGGTGCCGTCCTGAACCAGCTTGGCGCCGTAGGACACCGCAGGCCCCGCCACCCGGTGCCCCGAGCGGTCGATCGCCATGGCGAAATCGGCGTCGGTGGCCTCGACGACCTTGCGGGTGGCCTCGGCCCAGTCCTCCCAGGTCGCGCCCTCGCCCGGCATCTCGACCCCGGCCTGTTCAAAGAGCGTCGCGTTCACAAACGGCCCGGTGATGGTGAGCTGGCTATGCATGCCGTAATAACCGTCACGGTCGCCGACGCGGTACCAGTTCAGCGTCTCGCCAAAGGCCTCGTCCCAATAGGCGGTGTCGATATGCGGCGCGAGGTCGAGGTAGTATTCGTTCAGCCCCCCGGTGTCGGTGATCTTGGCCATGTCCGGCCCGGTGCCGGCGGCAAGCTGCACCGGCAGGTTCTCGACGATGGCCTGATAGGGCACCTCGTCGACCACCACGTCGACGCCCTCGTTCTGCTCCTCGAACCGGGTCAGAAGCTCGTCGTAGACGGCGCATTCATTGCCGTCGGAATAGCACATGAAGCGGATTTCCTGCGCCGCGGCGGCGCCGGCGCTGACGGCCAGCCCGGCGGCCAGTGCGGTGGATGTGAGTACGGTCGTTTTCATGGGTCAGGATCCTCCCTATTGTCCTGTTGGGTCGTCGGTCTTGTGCCGTGTCCGGCCTCCGGTCGCGGCGGAACTCTGCGGCTCCGTCCGACGACTGGATGAGTGTGCCACCTTTGCGGCCAAAGGCATAGAAATCCCTTTGGCGACCCCGGGTCATGCCGCTAGTTCCTCGGCAGCGCCGCTCTGCGCCGAGCGGGTGATCGCCTCGATCAGGTCATGACTGGGCAGCGCCGCGCCACCGGGGCAGACCGGCGCGCGGCCCGTGCTCACCGCGTGCGTGAAATCCTCGATCACCGCCTGGTGCCAGGCATGGGTAAAGGCCATCGGATCGCTGGTGCCGCCGGTGCCGCCGGTCTCGCCAAAGCGCTCGGAACGGCCATCGCGCCAGTCGAGCTGCAGCACGCCGGAGGCGAGATGCAGGCTGGCGCGGTCGAAGTGCAGGGTCAGGGTCTCGGGCCGCCCCGGAAAGGAGGCGGTGCTGGCGGTCAGAGAGCCCAGCGCGCCGCCGTCGAACTCCAGCCCGGCGACGACAAAATCCTCGGCCTCCATGGCGTGAAACCGCGAGGTGCGCGCCATCGCCCGCACCCGCCGCACCGGCCCGGCGAGGCTGAGCGCCAGATCGATGGTGTGGATCGCCTGGTTGATCAGCACGCCGCCGCCGTCGCGGGCATAGCTGCCGCGCCCCGGTTCGTCGTAATAGGCCTGATCGCGCCACCACGGCACGGCGATCTCGACCAGCCCCAGCCCGCCAAGCGCGCCGGAGGCCACCAGCTCGGCCGCCTTTTGCGAGGCCGCGCGCATCCGGTGCTGGAACACGATGCCAAGCTGCACCCCGGCGGCCTCGGCCACTGCCACCACCTCGCGCGCCTCGGCTGCCGTGCGGCCCACCGGTTTCTCCAACAGGATATGCTTGCCCGCCGCCGCCAGCGGCCGGATCAGATCGGCGCGGGCGTCTGGCGGGGTGACGATGACCGCGATATCCACCGCACCATCCGCCGCGATCTCGGCGACCGAGCCATAGGTGCGCACCGCCGCGCCGGTCAGCTCCGTGGCCTCCGCGGCCAGCCGCGCCGCGCTGGTGCCGGAGCGCGAGGCGATGCCGCGCAGGTTGACGCCCCGGGCCTCGGCCAGCGCCGCCACATGGGTCTTTGCCACCATGCCGGCGCCGATCAGCGCCACTTGCAGGGTCTTCGATTGGGTCATGATCTGCACCGCCTGTCTTGCTCGGCGCCAGTCACACACGGCCCCGGCCGGCTTGTCAAACCCCGGCTCATGCGGCGAGCGCCCGGCGCAGGAAGGCCAGAACCGCGGCGCGCATCGCCGGGGTTTCGCGGTGGCCGTCGTCAGGCTCGATATGAAACGACAGCGCCTCACTGGCGCCGGCATAGGCGGCCGTGACATCCGCGCGGGCGATCTCGAAGGCGCGCGGCGGGGTCAGCGGATCGCCCAGCCCCACCGCGATCTGCAGCGCCCGTGGCGCGATCAGCCCGGCGATCTGGCCGGTGCGCGCCAGTGGCAGCAGGCCGGGCACGGTCATGAAATCGCCGTGCAGTTCATGCGCGCCAAGCCGCACCAGCTCGGCCATGTCGGCAAAACAGCACAGCGCGCTGGTGGCCCGGATCCGAGGGTCGAGTGCTGCCAGCCACCAGGCCAGGGTGCAGCCCATCGACAGCCCCAGCGCGCCGATGCGGGTGGCGTCGACCTGCGGATGCGCGGCGAGGAAATCCACCCCGGCGCGCTGCTCGGCCAGCATCTGCCCCCAGAGCGTCTCGCCCTGCCAGAGCGCCGCCTTGGCGCGGGCCGCTTCGTCCGGGCTCTGACGCGCGCCGAAGGCCGGCATCTCGATACAAAGTGCGGCGAGGCCGGCCGCCACAAGGACGGGCCCGTAAGCGCCCTGCAGCGCGGCGCGCCCCTCGGTCAGCTCGTCGCGGCCAAGCGTGTAGGTATTGCCATGGGCATGAGCATAGACCACCGCCGGCACCCGGCCGGAGGCGGGGCGCAGGAACCAGGCCGGTGCGGGCTCGCCATCGAACTCGAAGCTCAGATCGTCGAGCACCCAGCCGTGATAATCGTGGCGGCCCGTCTGCGTGACACGCGGCGCCCCGGCCTGCGAAAACCGCGGGCCGAGCAGCGTGGCCAGCCTGTCGGACAGCGCGCCGGCTTGCATCAGCTTTCGGGATCGAACCGGCCAAAGCGGCTCTGGTAGCAGAGCAGCGGCGCGCCCTCGCCGATCGTGGCGCGCAGCACCCGGGCCACCAGAATGCCGTGATCGCCGCCGTCGTATTCCGCATAGGCGGCGCAGTCGAAGCGCGCCAGACAGCCCCTGAGCACCGGCAGGTCATCCTCGCCCAGGTGCCAGTCGGCCGCGTCGAAGGCATCTGCCGAGGCGGCAAAGGCCTGGCAGAGCCCCAGCTGATCGGCGCCCAGCACGTGGATCGCCATATGCGACGCGCCGGCGAAGTGCGGATAGCGCCGCGAGGCCCGCGCCGCCGACCAGAGCACCAAAGGCGGATCGAGCGAGACCGAGGAGAAGCTGTTGACGGTCATGCCCACCGGTCCGTCAGACCCGTGCGTGGTGACAATCGCCACCCCGGTGCCAAACCGCGAGAGCGCGCCGCGCAGGCTGCGGCTCTGGGCCTCGCCCAGCCGGGTGCCGGGCATGAAATGGGTCATCTTGTCCTGCAGGCTCATGGCACGTCCCTTCCCATGGCGGCGGTGAGGATCTCGAACCAGGTCTGCCGGTCGATCTCGATCTCGGTGGCGCGCGCAAGGCCGCGGATGCGCCCGAGGTTGTTGGTACCCAGCACCGGGATCAGCCCCGCCGGATGCGCCAGCAGCCAGGCGATGGCCACCGCCGTCACATCACCACCCTGATCTTTGGCGATCCGCTCGAGCAGGCGGCGCATAGTCTTGCCGTCGTCGGAAAACAGCCGCCCCCCGGCCAGCGGCGACCAGGCCATCGGGGGAATGCCGCGCTCCTGCATCCAGGGGATCTCGCCGTTCAGGAATGGGTCGACACAGAGCACGCTGGCCTCGATCTGGTTGGTGATCAGCGGCACGGTCATCGCCGATTGCAGCAGCGTCCAGTCGTTGAGGCGGAAGTTTGACACCCCCACGTGCCGCACCTTGCCGGAAGCCACGAGGCCATCGAGCGCGCGGCCGGTCTCGTGGTGATCCATCATCGGATCGGGCCGGTGGATCAGCAGCAAGTCGACGTAATCGGTGCCCATGTTGGCCAGCGAGGCCTCGACCGAGGCGGTGAGATGCGCGGCCGAGGTGTCGTAGTACTTTACCCGCCGATCATTGTATTTGCCGATCGGCGCGACGATATCGCATTTGGTGACGATCTCGATCCGGTCGCGCAGCCCCGGCGCGGCTTTCAACGCGCCGCCCAGCACCGCCTCGGCACCGTAATCGCCGTAGATATCGGCCTGGTCGATGGTGGTGATGCCCTGATCGAGACAAGCCTCAAGCTTGGCCTGCACATGGGCGGGCGAGGTATCGGCGTCATCCGCCACCCGCCACATGCCATAGACGATGCGCGACATCTCCATCAGGCCGCTCAGGCTCACGCGGTCCATCATCGTCTTTCTCCCGTGCCCAGCGGTGTCGGTGGCGTGCTGTCGGGCACCCTGCCATATTCCAGCGGCAGCGAGCAGGTGCGCAAATGCGGCATCACCAACTCGCCGAAGTATTTGCATTCGTCGAGATGCGGGTAGCCCGAGAAGATGAAGCTGCGGATGCCCATCTTCTTGTACGCCTCGATCTTGGTCATCACCTGGTCGACCGAGCCGACCAGCGCCGCGCCACAGCCCGACCGCGCCCGGCCGATGCCGGTCCAGAGGCCGGGCTCGATATAGCCGAACTGATCGGCCAGCTCGCGGGCGCGGGCCTGGTGCGACACCCCGAGCGAGATCGAATCATGCGCCCGCTCGCGGATCAGCCGGCCGTATTCATCGTCGAGCTTGCTGACCAGGTGGTCGGCGTACTCACGCGCCTCGGCCTCGGTCTCGCGCACGATCATGTGGACGCGCAGGCCGTAATCCAGCGTGCGGCCGTGACGTTCGGCCACCGCGTTGACGGCTTTCATCCGCTCGGCAAGATCGTCCTGCTTTTCCGGCCACATCAGGTAGACGTCGCAATGCTTGCCGCAAAGTTCGAGCGCATCGGGGGAATAGCCGCCGAAATAGAGCAGCGGGCCGCCGGTCTGATAGGGTTTGGCGGGGTCGGTGCTGACACCCTCGAACTTGTAGATCTCGCCATCATAGGAGATCTCGTCGCGGGTCCAGGCCTGCTTGAGGATCTCGACCACCTCGTGGCTGCGCCGGTAGCGGTAGGCGCTGTCCTCGCGCTGGCCGGGGAAGTCGGACGAGATGATGTTGACCGTCAGCCGCCCCTTCAGCATGTGATCGAGCGTTGCCAGCGTGCGGGCCAGCATGATCGGCTGCATCTCGCCACAGCGCACCGCGGCCAGCATGTTGATCCGCTCGGTGATCGGCGCACAGCCGGCGACAAAGCTCAGCGTGTCCTGCCCCACCTGATACGACGACGGGCAGAGGATGTTGCGATATCCGTAGTGCTCGGCGGTTTTCAGGATGGTCGAGCAATGCTCCCAGCTCGAACGCAGATCGCCGTCGGGCTGGCCGAGAAAGCGGTAATCGTCGGCACAGAGCGCGGCGAACCACGACACCTCTGCGGCGTCGAGATCTCCCGAGGTTACCGGAACGATGGTCATGGGCGCGGGCCTCCGATGGCGTGTAACGATAATCTAGCGCAGCGGACCACGTGCATCAATGGTGTATCAATTGGCCTCCGGCAGGACCAGATCGACCGCCTTGCCACTGGCCATGGACTGCTGCGCCGCTTGGCCCATCAGCACCGAGATCAGCCCGTCGTGCAGGCTCACGTCCGGCGCCGCCCGGCTGCCGCGCACCAGGCGCAGGAACTCGAGATGCTGGAAATAGGTCGAGCCATTGTGATCGCCGGCCTCAAGGAGCGTCGGGTCGACCGGGATCTCGCGGGTCTCGGGGCCTTTCGGCTGGCGCGGGCTGACGATCAGCTGCGGCACCGGCGGCGGGCCCAGATCAGCCGGCCAGAACCGCCCCGGCCCGGGCACCAGCGCCTCGATCTTGCCGCGCGGCCCGACCGCGACCACCTCTTCCTGATAGCGCGACCCTTCGGCGAACATGCAAAGCTCGAGCATCGCGCGCGCACCGCTGGCGAACTCGACGATCACGTAGCCATGGTCGGCAATGTCGGGGCGCTGGCCCTCGTAATCCTCTTCCAGGTGGTTCACCGCCTGCCCGCCAGAGGCCATGATGCGCACCGGCTCTGACCCCAGCACATGCCGCATCAGGTCGAAGAAGTGGCAGCATTTCTCGACAAAGGTGCCGCCGGTGTAGCGGTTGAAGCGGTTCCAGGCGCCGACCTTGTGCAGGAAGGGGAACCGATGTTCGCGGATCGTCAGCATCCGCACCCCGCCGGTGGCCTGTTCGACCTCGGCCAAGAGCGCGGCGATCGGCGGCATGTAACGGTATTCCATCGCCACCCAGACCGGCGCCGGATAGCGCGCCATCAGCGCCTCGATCCGCGGCTGGTGGGCGGGGTCGGTGAACAGCGGCTTTTCCACCAAGAGCGGCAGCGGGTTGGTGGCGGCGATGCGCTCCATCTGCTCGACATGGCGGAAGTTGGGGCTGGCGATCAGCAGGCAGTCGAGCCCGGCCACCGAGAGCAGCGCCTCGACGCTGCCGGCCATCACCGCGCCGGGCACCAGCGCCTGTGCGGCGGCAGCCATCGCCGGGTCGGGCTCATAGATCGCCGCGACCTCGGCCTCTGGCAGAAGCGCGATGTTGCGGAGGTGCTCCTGGCCCATCATGCCACATCCGATGACACCGTAGCGGGTCGTCGTCATCCGTCTCTCCTCATGTCATGCGCTGCACGTATTGCGCCACGTCGGTGTCGAACCAGGTGCGCGAAAACTCCACCGGCTGCGGCCCGCGCCCCCAGGAGTAGCGCTCCACATAGCCGGTCAGCGCCCCTGGCGCCGGGCCAAAGCCCTCGGGCGCCCAGTCCGGCACCCTATCAATCGTCACCCGGTCCTCGGCGCGGGTGATCCAGAGCCCCAGACGCAACCGGTAATAGCGATAGAGCGAATCGGAGATCTGCGCCGCCTCGACCCGCCCGGCATCCGCATCGAGCCAGATCTCCTCGACCGCCGCCGGCCGGCCGCCGAGCAGCCGCAGCCGGCGCACCCGGCTGGCCGTGGCCGCCGCGCCCCAGTCGTGATCCTTGGTCAGAGGCACGACATCGATCAGCCGCGAGGTCGGCAGGCCGCCGCCCGCCCGCAGCTCCAGCCGGAACATCGAGTATTCGCCGGGGATCGCCCTGCCCTGACCGGCGCGGATGTAGTTGCCAGACCCCTGGATGCGCTCCAGCAGCCCCTTGCCCTCAAGCTCTGCCAGCGCCTTGCGCAGGGTGGTCACGCTGGTGCCATGCTGGCGCGCCATGTCGCGCTCGGGCGGCAACCGCTCGCCCTCCACCAGCCGCCCGGCGGCGATGTCGCGCAGCAGCACCTCGCTGATCTGCAGGTACAGCGGCAGGGCCTGGACGCTCGGCCGGTCTCTCGTCATGCCTCGCCCTCCCCGGCTGCGGCAGATTGATAGGCAATTGCTTTACACCGAAGCGGGGGAAGCGCAAACGGGTTTTCCCCGTGCCCGCCAGCCCGGTTTGCCTTCGCGGACGCGCGTCTTAGGTGTAACGTCCAGGACCCGCCCCGCGCAAAACGCCCCCGCGTGGCTTCTTTCCCTCTTGCGCCCGTGCCATTCAGGAGGGTGACCGATTCAAGGATGTGACCCGATGCTGACCAGACGCCATTTCATCGCCACCAGCAGCGCCGCGCTGTTCTCTGCGCCGCTCGCAGCCGAAGCTCAATCGGACAAACATGCCGCCTGGGATGCCCAGGTGCTGCCGCCGGACTATGACCCGGCCACCAGCAACCCCTGGGGCATTCATCCGCGGCTGCTGGCGACCCGCGTGGCCCACAAGGAGGGGCTGACACCGGGCGACATCCATGTCGATGCGGTGGCGCGCTATCTCTATCACATCCGCGACGACGGCACCGCGATGCGCTATGGCGTGGCGATTGCCAAGGGCGATCTGTATGAGCCCGGCACCTACACCATCCGCCGCAAGGCGAAATGGCCGGGCTGGACGCCGACGCCGGCGATGATCGCCCGCGAGCCCGAGCGCTATCTGAAATGGGCCGACGGCCAGCCCCCCGGTCCGAACAATCCGCTCGGCGCCCGCGCGCTCTATCTCTATGTCGGCAACCGCGACACCTATCTGCGGATCCACGGCACGCCATTACCGCAATCGATCGGCGGCCGGGCGAGCTCTGGCTGCGTGCGGATGGTGATGGCCCATATCATCGACCTCTACCCGCATGTCGCGACCGGCGTGACCGCCTATCTCTATGCCACCGAGGACGGGGTCACAGCCACCAGCTGACACCCCGCCCCTGCGGGCTCAGCTCGCCGCGGGGGTCTCTGCCGGGACACTGCGGCGGGTGCAGATCGGCGCCCCGCCGGTGGCACGCAGCGGCAGATCGGTGGTCTCGACGGGGCCATCGTAGCGGTACCAGAAGCAGCCATCCTCCCGCCGCAGGTAGGCGGTCGAGAGATCCTGGCCGGGGGCGGCAAGCTCGCGCACCGACTCGGGCAGCGGCATCACCGCGATCGGGCGCGCCTGGGTGGTGGTTTCGTCGCAGGCGGCAAGCAGCAGCAGCGCAGGCGGCAGGGCGAAGAGGAATGGCTTCATAACTGTAATCCTTGTCGATTTTCGCCCGAGATTGACACCAAACCGCCGTGAAAGCCAATGGCTCAATTGTCCGATCCGCCAAGATCGGGATAGGCCAGCGCCCGCATCCGCGCCCGCGCAGCGCAGGCGTCCCCGTCGCGGATCGCCTCGGCCACGGCGAGATGCGCCGCGCCCTGCCCGGGGTCAAACCGGACCCGGCTGGCCCCCTGCTCGCCGGCGATCCGCAGCATCGACACGATGGTCGGGCTGAGCTGGCGCAGCATCAGGTTGCCGGTGGCGGCAATCACCGTCGCATGAAACCGTCCGTCGGCAGCCAGCCCTTGAACCACCGCGCCCCGCGTCATTGCAAGGCCGCGCGCCGCCTCGAGAATGGCGCGGCTCTGTCCGGCGCTGGCGCGCAGGGCGGCCAGGCCCGCGGCCTCGGGTTCGATCATCCGCCGCAGCGCCATCGCCTCGGAAAAAATCGCGCGAAACCGCGGATGCACCGGATCGTGCCAGGCCAGCACGTCGGGGTCGAGCAGGTTCCAGTCATCCACCGGCTGCACCCGCGTGCCGTAGCGCCGGGCGGTGCGCAGCAGGCTCTTGCCGGACAGCACCTTGATCGCGTCGCGCACCGTGGTCCGGCTGACCCCAAGGGCCTGCGCCAGTTCATCCTCGCGCGGGATCACCGTGCCGGGCGCATAGCTGCCGCCGGCAATCCGCCGGCCGAGGATCTCGACGATGCGGCGGGTCGCGCCGGTCGGCAGTGAGCTTCGCAGGCCGGACAGAAGCGCCACGGCGGGCAGGGTTTCCGGCGTCACATCCATCTCGGCGCCGCCGTCTCAGCGCCGGTCGGAACAGCGATCGGAAACCTCGATAAATGATCGGTCACGCGGCGGACCCTCCCGTTGATAGCGCTGCCATGGCCCGTATCACCCTCTGCAAGCGAGTCTGCGGCCCAAATCCGGCCACCACGACCTTTCACCCTGAAAGTTTCATAATTGACACGCGACAAGTTTACACAGGCGCGCGGCCAGGCATCGCAGTGCAGATCTGCGTTCCGTCGCGGCGGCAGATGCGCTAGGTCAGCGATCAGGGCGCCACCGGCGCGAAACAGCCATGAGGAGAGACAGCATGACCAGCGTATTGGACCAGCTCAGGAAGATGACAGTCGTGGTCGCCGACACCGGCGATGTCGATGCGGTAAAGACCTGGGAGCCGGTGGATTGCACCACCAACCCCTCGCTCGTGCTGAACGCGCTGAGCGATCCGGCCTCCGAGGCGCTGGTCAGCGAAGAGATCGACGCCGGTCGCAAGGCCGGCCTCTCGGCAGAGGCGGTGGCCGACAAGCTGACCGTTGCCATCGGCGCCCGGCTGACCGAACTGGTGCCCGGCCGGGTCAGCACCGAGGTCGACGCCTGCCTGTCCTTCGACACCGAGGCCTCGGTCAAGCGCGCGCATGAGATCATCGAGGATTACGCGGCGCGCGGCATCGGCAAGGAGCGCATCCTGATCAAGCTGGCCTCCACATGGGAGGGCATCCGTGCCGCGGAGCAGCTGCAGAAGGAAGGCATCGACTGCAACCTGACGCTGCTGTTCTGCCAGGCGCAGGCGGTGGCCTGTGCCGAGGCCGGCGCCTACCTGATCTCGCCCTTCGTCGGCCGGATCACCGACTGGTACAAGAAGTCCGAGGGCCGCGACAGCTACAAGCCCGAGGAGGATCCAGGCGTCAAATCGGTGCGCGCGATCTATGACTACTACAAGTCGAACGGCATCGACACCATCGTCATGGGCGCCTCGTTCCGCAATGTCGGCCAGATCAAGGCTCTCGCGGGATGCGATAACCTGACCATTGCCCCGGCCCTGCTGGAAGAGCTCGACCGCGACGAGGCCGAGCTACCGCGCCGGCTTTCGCCGGAGAATGCCAGCGGCGTCGCGCCGGTCACGATGGACGAGGCGACCTTCCGCTGGGAGCTGAATGCCGACGCGATGGCGACCGAAAAGCTGGCCGAAGGCATCCGCAAGTTCGACGTGGACCACAAGAAACTGATCAAGCTGGTCTCTGAACGGCTGCACTGAGCGGCCGGCCCTCGGGCCCGACTTGACGCGCGCGCTTGTGTAATTTCTTGACCGGAAGATTTCTCCGGCATACCGTAAAGAAATTCCTAGCGCGCGCAAAGAAATGGCCCAGACCGGGCCATTTCGTCGTTTGACGCCGGTTACCGGCACCGCGCACCGATTATAGAAAGACGACCGTATGGCGGGGCGCAAGATCAGGAACATGGAGGAGTTCGCCGAGGTCAGCGGCATTTCGCGGCCGACCGTGTCGAAATATTTCCATGACCCCAGCAGCGTCCGCAAATCGACCCGAGCGCGAATCGAGGAGGCGCTGGAGCGCTACGATTACCGTCCCAACATCTTTGCGATGAACCAGAACCGGCGGCTGACCAAGAACATCGGCATCGTCGTCCCCTATCTCGCCGACCCGTTCTTTGCCGAGATCGCCCGCAATCTGGAACGCCGTTGCATCGACGCCGGGTTCTTTCCGCTGCTGTTCAGCTCGCATGGCGAACAGACGCAGGAAAACGCCATCCTCGACAGTCTGCGGCTGCTGAAACCGGCCGGGGTGTTGCTGGCCGCGCTCGGCCGGACCTCGGACCACGACCACATCAAACGGTTTTGCGCCGATGTGCCCACGGTGCTGTTCGACAGCTATCTCGACAACACCGGCGCCGCCTTCGTGGGCTCCGACCACGCGCAGGTGTTGCGAATGATCGTGGATTATCTGTGCCGTAGCGGCGAGCCGCCGGTGTTTTTCGAGATGAAGAACCCGGCCAACCCCAACGCCAACCGGCGTCGCGCGGGCTATATCGCGGCGATGGAGGCGCTGGGCCAGACCCCCGAGATCGTGCGGGTCGACGGCACCGGCTGGAGCTTCGAGCAGATCGGCTTCAACGGCGCCAGCGCGCTGTTGGAGACCGGCGCCTTTGCCACCGACACCGTGCTGTGCAGCAACGACCGGCTGGCCATCGGCCTGATCTCGGCCGCCTATGCCAAGGGCGTGCGGGTCGGGCGCGGCCCGGACTGCGCGCTGCGCGTCGCCGGCATGGACGATCATCCCTTCGCCCAGTTCACCTGCCCGCCGATGACCACCATCGCACAGGATTACGCCGCCATCGCCGACAACAGTGTCGAGACACTGTTCAAGGTGGTCGAAACGGGCGCGCTGACCGGAGAGCGCCCCGAGATGCTGTTCGAGGGGCGGCTGGTGATGCGCGACTCGGCTTGATGACGCCGCAGCGCAGCAAGTTTTTGCTGCGCTGCGGAAAACTAAAACATTACGCGCGTAAACATTTCATTGACCCAGAAACCCGAATCTGGCTAAAAGATGTCACCGACATCCAAAAACCATGGGAGGAAACTTGGATGAAGCTTACGAACGCACTATTTGCAGCGTCGGCACTGGTGTCTGTCACCGCCGCGGCTGCAACCGCCGACACCATCACCATCGCAACGGTCAACAATGGCGACATGGTCCGCATGCAGGGCTATACCGACGCCTTTACCGAAAAGACCGGTCACGAGGTCGAATGGGTGACGCTGGAAGAGAACGTTCTTCGACAGCGGGTGACCACCGACATCACCGCCAAGGGCGGCCAGTTCGACATCATGACCATCGGCATGTACGAGACCCCGATCTGGGGTGCCAATGGCTGGCTGGTGCCGCTGGACGACCTGTCGGAGGAATATGATGTCGACGACATCCTGCCCGCCATGCGCGACGGTCTGAGCCACGAGGGCACGCTCTACGCCGCGCCGTTCTATGGCGAAAGCTCGATGATCATGTACCGCAAGGACCTGATGGAGAAGGCCGGGCTGGAAATGCCCGACGCGCCGACCTGGCAATTCATCCGCGAAGCCGCGGCGGCCATGGATGACGATGCCAATGACATCAACGGCATCTGCCTGCGCGGCAAGGCCGGCTGGGGCGAAGGCGGTGCCTTCATCACCGTCACCGCGAACTCCTTTGGCGCGCGCTGGTTCGACGAAGAGTGGACCCCGCAGTTCGACCAGCCCGAGTGGAAAGAGGCGCTGACGTTCTTCACCGATCTGATGAACGACCACGGCCCCGCCGGCTATGCCACCAACGGCTTCAACGAGAACCTCTCGCTGTTCCAGCAGGGCAAGTGCGGCATGTGGATCGACGCCACCGTGGCGGCCTCCTTCGTGACCAACGCCGAAGACTCGGAAGTCGCCGACCAGGTCGGCTTTGCCCTTGCACCGAATGCCGAAGGCCACGAGAAGCGGGCCAACTGGCTCTGGGCCTGGGCGCTGGCGATCCCTGCCGGCACCGACAACGAGGATGCCGCGAAAGAGTTCATCGAATGGGCCACCTCGAAAGAGTACATCGAGCTCGTCGCGGCGAAAGAAGGCTGGGCCAACGTTCCCCCGGGTGCGCGGACCTCGCTCTATGAATCGGCCGAGTACCAGGAAGTGCCCTTCGCGGCGATGACCCTGGAATCGATCAAGATGGCCGATCCCAACAATCCGTCCGAGAAACCGGTGCCCTATGTTGGCGTCCAGTTCGTCGCCATCCCGGAATTCGCCGGTCTCGCCAGTCAGGTGAGCCAGGAGTTCTCGGCGGTCTATGCAGGCCAACAGACCGTCGACGAGGCGCTTGCCAAGGCGCAGGACATCGCGATGGAAGAAATGGAAGCCGCCGGCTACCGCTAAGGCTTCTTCCCAGGGTCGGGGGGTGGATTTCCACCTCCCGGTTCTCGTATTACGTGTTATTACGTTCTTAGTTTCAACCGCAGATTACATGCACCTTGCGTGACAATAGAGGATATGTGTCATGGCGACCCAGCATTCCCGATCCGCAGCGCGTTTCATGATGGCACCGGCCGTCGTCCTGCTTCTTGGCTGGATGCTGGTACCGCTGCTCATGACGCTCTACTTCTCGTTCAAGACCTATCTTCCACTGCGCGGCGGTGACCTCGGGTGGGCGGGTTTCGACAATTACGTCCGATTCGTCTCCTCTTCCGCCTTCTGGCCCTCGATCCAGGCGACGCTGATCATCGTCGGCGGCGCGCTCATCATCACCGTGGGCTTCGGCATCCTGCTGGGCATCCTTCTGAACCAGCCGATGTGGGGCCAAGGCGTCGTGCGCATCCTCGTGATCGCACCGTTCTTTGTCATGCCCACCGTCTCGGCGCTGGTCTGGAAGAACATGTTCATGGACCCGACCAACGGCCTTCTGGCGCATCTCTGGCGCTTTTTCGGCGCCGATCCGGTGGTCTGGCTGTCGGATGCCTCGCTGTTCTCGATCATCCTGATCGTGTCGTGGCAATGGCTGCCCTTCGCGACGCTGATCCTGCTGACCGCGATCCAGTCGCTCGACGGCGAGCAGCTGGAAGCCTCGGAAATGGACGGCGCGCCGGTGCTGAAACGCTTCTGGTACATCGTGCTGCCGCACCTGAGCCGCGCGATCACCATCGTCATCCTGATCGAGACCATCTTCCTGCTGTCGATCTTCGCCGAAATTCTCGTGACCACCGGCGGCGCCTTCGGCACCCGGACCCTGACCTACCTGATCTTCCAGCGCGTGCTGGAGAGCCAGAACGTCGGCCTCGGTTCCGCAGGCGGTGTCTATGCAATCATTCTCGCCAATATCGTTGCCATCTTCCTGATGCGCATCGTCGGCAAGAACCTGGACGCGTGAGGAGAGAACACCATGGCACGTGCCGTTACAAATCAACGCAAGGCGATCAACACCCTGGCTGCCTGGGCAGTGGGTCTGCTGATCTTCTTCCCGATCCTCTGGACCATCCTCACCAGCTTCAAGACCGAAGCCACCGCGATTGCCGATCCCCCGGTGTTCCTCGCCTTTGACTGGACGCTCGAGAACTACGAAGCCGTCATGGAGCGCTCGAACTACGCGCGCTTCCTGTGGAACTCGATCATCATCGCCGGTGGCTCGACCATCCTCGGCATCATCATCGCGGTGCCCGCGGCCTGGTCGATGGCCTTCGTGCCCTCGAAGCGGACCAAGGACATCCTGCTGTGGATGCTCTCGACCAAGATGCTTCCGGCGGTCGGCGTGCTTTATCCGATCTACCTGATCTTCATCAACCTCGGCATCCTCGATACCCGTATCGGCCTTGTCATCGTGCTGATGCTGATCAACCTGCCGATCATCGTCTGGATGCTCTACACCTACTTCAAGGAGATCCCCGTGGATATCCTCGAGGCCGGTCGGATGGACGGTGCCAGCCTGAAGAGTGAGATCATCTACATCCTGACGCCGATGGCGGTTCCGGGCATTGCCTCGACCCTGCTGCTGAACTTCATCCTCGCTTGGAACGAAGCCTTCTGGACGCTCAACCTGACCGCGGCCAAGGCCGCACCGTTGACCGCCTTCATCGCCAGCTACTCGAGCCCCGAGGGTCTGTTCTACGCCAAGCTCAGCGCGGCCTCGACCATGGCCATCGCGCCGATCCTCATCCTCGGCTGGTTCAGCCAGAAACAACTCGTTAGCGGCCTGACCTTCGGCGCTGTGAAATAAGGACCTGAGATCATGGGACAAATCAACCTTACACAAGTGACCAAGAGCTTCGGCGACGTGAATGTCATCCCGCCCTTGGACCTCAACATCAACGAAGGCGAGTTCACCGTCTTCGTCGGCCCCTCGGGCTGCGGCAAGTCCACCCTGCTGCGGCTGATCGCCGGGCTCGAAGACATCACCAGCGGCAAGATCACCATCGACGGCCAGGACGCCACCAACCTGCCGCCCTCGAAACGCGGCTTGGCGATGGTGTTCCAATCCTACGCGCTCTATCCGCACATGTCGGTGCGCAAGAACATCGCCTTTCCGATGAAGATGGCGGGCATGGACGAGGCCGAGCAGAACCGGCGCATCGAGGCCGCCGCCAAGGCGCTGAACCTCACCGACTACCTCGACCGGCGCCCCGGCCAGCTCTCTGGCGGTCAGCGCCAGCGGGTCGCCATCGGCCGGGCCATCGTGCGCGAGCCCTCGGCGTTCCTGTTCGACGAACCGCTGTCGAACCTCGACGCGGCGCTGCGGGTCGGGATGCGGCTGGAAATCTCCGAGATGCACAAGCGTCTCGAGACCACGATGATCTATGTGACTCACGACCAGGTCGAAGCCATGACCATGGCCGACAAGATCGTGGTGCTTCAGGCCGGCGTGATCGAGCAGGTGGGCTCGCCGCTCGAGCTTTACCGCGCGCCGCGCAACAAGTTCGTCGCCGGCTTCATCGGCTCGCCCAAGATGAACCTGATCGAGGGCCAGCTGGCCTCCGAGCACAATGTCCACACCATCGGCATCCGGCCCGAGCATATCGACGTCTCGACCTCGGATGGCGCGTGGAAAGGCACCGTCGGCGTGGCCGAGCACCTGGGCTCCGACACCTTCATCCACATCCACGGCATCCCGGGCTGCGATCCGCTGACCGTGCGGGCCGGCGGCGAGGTGGACGTGCGCCATGGCGACACCGTCTACCTGACACCGCAGGCGCAGCACATCCACAAGTTCGGCGTGGACGGCCTGCGGGTGGACTGATGCGACTGGCCGGCAAATCCGCGCTGATCACGGGCGCTGCCCGCGGCATCGGCAAGGAATTTGCCCGCGCTTATGTGAACGAGGGCGCAACGGTGGCGATCGGGGACATCAACCTCGACGCCGCCCGCGCAGCCGCCAAGGAGATCGGGGACCGGGCCTATGCCCTGCACCTCGACGTCACGCGGCAGGAGAGCATCGACAGCGCCATCGGCGAGGTCGTGAAGACTCAGGGAAAGCTGGACATCCTCGTGAACAACGCTGCGCTCTTTGATGCGGCGGAAACGGTCGACATCACCCGCGACAGCTATGACCGGCTTTACGCGGTCAATGTCGCGGGCACGCTCTTCACCCTGCAGGCCGCGGCGAAACAGATGATCGCGCAAGGCCATGGCGGCAAGATCATCAACATGGCCTCACAGGCCGGGCGGCGCGGCGAATCGCTGGTGCTGGTCTATTGCTCGACCAAGGCGGCGGTGATCTCGATCACCCAGTCGGCCGGGCTGAACCTGATCCGGCACGGCATCAACGTCAACGCCATTGCCCCCGGCGTGGTGGACGGCGAACACTGGGAGCACGTGGATTCCATGTTCGCCCGGCTCGAAGGCAAGAAGCCCGGCCAGAAGAAGGCCGAGGTGGCAGCCGGGGTGCCCGCGGGCCGCTTTGCGGTGCCCGCGGACCTGACTGGAATGGCGGTGTTTCTGGCCTCGGAGGAGGCCAATTACATCGTATCGCAAACCTATAACGTCGACGGCGGCCAATGGATGAGCTGACCGTGAAAGGGACGCAGCTATGAAACTGTCCAACGCCACTTTGACCGATCTGCCCGACACCATCGAGCGCCCGACCTACGACCGGTCGAAACTGACCCCCGGCATCGTGCACATCGGGCTCGGCAATTTCCACCGCGCGCATCAGGCCTGGTACCTGCACCGGCTGATGCAGGCCGGCCAGGCGCAGGACTGGGCCATTGTCGGCGCCGGCGTGCGCGCCTATGACGAGGCGATGCGGCAGAAGATGGCGGCGCAGGATTACCTGACCACGCTGATCGAGCTCGACCCGGCCGGTTCCTCGGCCGAGGTGGTGGGCTCGATGATCGATTACATCCCGATCGAGGAGGGCAACGGCCCGCTGATCGCCAAGATGGCCGATCCGGCAATCCGCATCGTGGCGCTGACGGTCACCGAGGGCGGCTATTTCCTCGACCCGGCGACCAAGAAGTTCGATCCCTCGCATCCCGACATCCAGCATGACATCGCCAACCCCGAAGCGCCCAAGACCGCCTTCGGCGCGATGGTCGCGGCCCTGCGGCAACGGCGCGACGCCGGCCATGGCGCCTTTACCTGCCAGAGCTGCGACAACCTTCCCGGCAACGGCTCGATCCTGCGCCAGGTGGTGACCGGGCTGGCACGGCAGATGGATGGCGCGTTGGCGGACTGGATCGAGGCGAACTCCAGCTTTCCGGAATCGATGGTCGACTGCATCGTGCCGGCCACCGGGCCGAACGAGCTGAAGCTGGTACAGGAGCTGGGCGTCGACGATCAGGTGCCGGTGACGCACGAGAATTTCCGCCAATGGGTGATCGAGGATGATTTCTGCGCCGGCCGCCCGGCCTGGGAAGAGGCCGGGGCGACGCTGTCGCACAGCGTCGAAGACTTCGAGGCGATGAAGCTGCGGCTGCTCAACGCCGGCCATCAGGTGATCGCGACGCCGGCCGAGGTGCTGGGCATCGACACCATCGCCGGGGCGATGTCGCATGCCGGCGTCAAGGCGCTGCTGCGCAAGGTCTCGCTCGACGAGATCGCGCCGCATGTGAAAGAGGTGCCGGGCATGACCCCTCAGGGCTATGTCGACCTGGTCGACCGGCGCTTTTCCAACCCCAGGATCCGCGACACCGTGCGCCGGGTGGCCTTTGACGGCTCGTCGCGGCAGACCGGCTTCCTGCTGCCGGTGGTCCGCGACGCACTGGCCGCCGGCACTGCGGTCGACGGGCTCGCGCTGAGCCAGGCGCTGTGGTGCCGGATGTGTGCCGGCAGCCGCGAAGACGGCAGCACCATCGAGCCCAACGACCCCGATTGGGATCAGCTGAACGCCGCGGCGCTGGCCGCCAAGGACGATCCGCAGGCCTGGCTCGAGCAGCGGCAGTATTACGGCGATCTGGCCGATGATGCGCGGTTTTCGGAGGCTTTCGGCCGGTGGCTCGAGCTGATCTGGAGCGACGGGGTAGAAGCGGCGCTCGACCGGTATCAGCAGGGCTGACGCGCCTGACCGCGCGGGAGGTTGGGGGCGCTGCCCCCGGCCTGCGGCCTCCCCCGGGGGTATTTTTGGCCAGAAGACGCATGGGCGGGGTGGCTCAGCCGCCGGCGAGACCCCGGGTGGCGCCGGTTTCGGGATCGTAGTGGAGGGCGTGGAGCTTTTGGCCGGGGCGGATCTGGCCGTGGCCCAGGGGGTCGCGCAGCAGGGCCGCGGGACGTGCTGTCGCCATGGCCAGCGCCTGGGCGAGATCGAGCCCGACCTGTTGCATCATGACCTGCAGGGCGCGCGGCATCGTCAGATCGGCGCCGGCGAGCGTGCCATCTGACAGCGTCAGCCGGCCCTCGCAGCGCAGGATACGGCGGGCGTTGAGGGTGAACTCGGTGATCTCCGAGCCGACTGTCGACATGGCATCCGTCACCAGGAACAGCCCCCCTGCCCCGCGTTTCGCCGCCAGAGCGGCGCGGATCGTCGCCGGGTGCACGTGGATCCCATCGGCGATCAGCCCAGCCGAGACCCCGCAGTCCAGCGCCGCACCGACCAGCCCGGGCGCGCGGCTGGTGAGCGGGCTCATGGCGTTGAACAGGTGGGTGGCGGCGCTTGCGCCGGCGGCGAAACAGGCGCGCGCGGTCTCATAGCTGCAGTCGCTGTGGCCCAGCGAGACGATCACCCCGGCCCGGACGAGCCTGGCGATCTGCTCCGGGCGCACGCTTTCCGGCGCCACGGTCACCATCAGGTTGGGCAGCCGCGCCGCCGCCGCGATCAGCAGCGCCTCATCCTCGGGCGCCATCGACCGGATCAGGGCCGGATCATGCGCGCCCTTGCGGGCCAGCGACAGGTGCGGCCCTTCAAGATGCAGCCCCAGCACGCCGGGCACACCGCGGTCGATTGCCGCCTCGGTGGCCGCGATGGCGGCGCGGGTGCGGTCAGGGGTGTCGGTGATCAGCGTCGGCAGCAGCGCGGCGGTGCCGGTGGTGGCATGGGCGGCGGCGATGGTGGCGATGGCCTCGGGCGTGGTCTGGTCGTTGAACATCACGCCGCCGCCGCCGTTGACCTGCAGATCGACAAAGCCCGGCGTGATCACCCCGCCGCGGAGCCCGATGACCTCCGCCCCCTCCGGCGGCCGGTCGAGGATGCCGCGGCAAACCCCCTCGCCGACCAGCAGTGTCTTGTCGTGGTGCAGCCTTGTGCCGTCAAAGATCGCGGCGCCGTGATAGGCTGCCATCCTCGGGTCGGTCATCTGCTGGCCTCCTGTGCGATCCGTGCCGCCAGCCGCAGGGCGCCGTCCAGGGCATCGCCCTCGGGCGGTGCAATCCGCGCCTGAACCCCGGCCGGCAGATAGTCGGCGTAGTGCGGCCCCAGACCGCCGGTCAGGCAGAGCACATCCGCGCCGCCCAGTCGCAGCACCTTGAAGGCCTGCGCGAGGTAGTCCGCGCCGGCCTGCATCAAGGACCTGGCCTGCGCGTCGCCGGTGGCCGCGGCGCGCACCACCCGCGGCGCGAGTGCGGCGAAATCGGCCGGCGTGGCCGCGGCGGCAAAGCGGACCAGGCGGCCGGGATCGGTGTCATGCTCGGCCAGCAAGGTTTCGGTCAGCGGGCTATGGTCTTGCAGCCGGTCGACGCAGAGCAGCGCCACCGCGCAGAGACCCCGGCCCAACCAGGCGCCGGAGGCTTGATCGCCGAGGATCAGCCCCCAGCCACCGAGGGTCTTGACCCCGCCGTCGCGCACCGCGGCGAGGGTCGAGCCGGTGCCGATGGCCGCCAGCACGCCCGCCCGGGATCCGAGCGCGCCGAGCGCTGTGGTCCTCCGGTCATCGCTTACCCGGGTCAGGCCGGTCGGCAGACGCGCCGCCACCTCCGCCGCCATCGCGTCATCCAGCACCCCGGCCAGCCCGGCATGAAGCGCCGTCTGCGCCAGCGCCCCTGCGTCGAGACCGGCGGCCATGACCGCCTGGGCCAGTGCCGTATTGGCGTTGGCCACCGCCTGCGCGCTGTCGCTGGTCACATTGGCGGGCCCCGCGGCACCGCGGCCGAGGACACGCCCCGCAGCATCGGCAATCGCCGCGCGACAGCCGCTGCCGCCGCCGTCGATCCCGGCGAGATATCTCGGTTGGTCCTGCATCCTGCGCCCAGAGATAGCAGCCCGGCGCGCCGGCTGCAGGCGAAAAACCGGGCGGCCGCCCCCCGAGAGACAGGGGGCGGTCGCGGCCTATTGCGTGACGGCCGAGGTGGCGATGCTGATCAGCGGCGGGAAGAACTGGCTCAGAGCGCGGTTCCACTTGGTGATCGGCTGTTCCTCGATAAAGACCACGTCGTTCGGGCGCATCTCCATCTGGGTGGCGATGGTGATGTTGGCGGCATTGCCGGCGTTGAGATGCCAGGCGGTGACCGCACCGAATTCGGCCGGGTTCGACGAGGCGCGCAGCACGTAGATATGCGCCGGGTTGCCGGTCTGGGTGCTGAAGCCGCCGTTGTCATAGAGCACATCGGCGAGGTTGGCCTGCTGGCCATAAGGCAGGGCAAAGCGGCTCTGCTTGTTCACCTCGCCGGCGAGGTAGACATAGTCGCGCTTCTCGGCACCGAGCTGGGCGCGGGCCTCGAAATTGCTGCGCTGCTCGTCAAGCGCGGCGCGGCGCAGCCCGACTTGGGTCGAGAGTTCCGACAGCGCCTGGGCGCGGGCCTGGTTGCGCAGGTTCAGCACGTTGATCTTTTGCTGATAGAAGGTCAGCGCCCGGTCGAGATCATAGGAGGTGTCGACATAGATCGCATCGCCATCCACCAGCCGGGTGCGCTGCAGCTCGGGCCGGTTATAGAAGTCGCGGATCGGGATCTGGTAAAGCGTGCCGTCGCGGTAAAGCCGGATCGAGGCAAATTCCTCGTCCTGCAGCGCGAGGCCGCCCGAGGCGGTGAGCACCTGGCCGAGGTTGGGGGTGTTCAGCGTCACCGGCACGATGGTGGGATTGGCCACGGCACCGCCGACGACGATCTTCTTGGAGTTGAACTGCGAGATCTCGAGCGAGAAATCCGGGTCGACCTGGTTTTCCACCAGCGCCCGGAACAGCCGCGCCTCGGCCTCTTCCAGCGTCATCCCGGCAATCGAGACCGCGCCGATATTGGGGATCGAGATCGCCCCGTCCTCGCGCACGGTAAAGCCCTGCCGCTGGTTCTGCACCGCGAGGATGCCCGACAGTTCCTCGATCGTGCTGGCCGAGCCGTTGGTCGACAGCAGCACCACGTCGCCGACGCCGATGCGATAGGGTTCGACCGGCGGATCGGAGGGCAGACGCAGGGTCAGGCTCTGGCGCACCTCGTTGGGCACATAGGGCGCCGGCGGGATCGCCGCGCCCGGATTGACCGATCCGCCGCCGGTGCCGATGTAGAACACCTCCGGCAGCGAGCGCGGCACATAGGCTTCGCGGTTGGCCAGCAGCACGCTCTGGGTGCTCAGCGCCACCACCCGCACCTTGGCGCCGGCGGCCTGGGTCTTGACCGTCGGGCTGGTATAGGTCACGCCACAGGCGGCAAGCGCCAGAAGGCCCGCGACCATTCCCAAGTTCCGCAACATCTTCACGTCTGATCCCCCTCGGAATTCACTCAGCGCACGAGGCGCTCGGTCAGCAGGTACCCGGTGACGGGGCCGACCCATTGTTTCGATTTCCACATGATCCCGCCGCCCAGCCAATAGCTGTTGTCCACCTGCACCCCCGGCGACAGGCAGGTCTCGTCGACCCGTGTCGTCGCATGGACATGATCAAAGATGGTAATCCGCTCGGCCGCGCGGGCGGTGACCCGGCATTGGAAGCTGCGGAACCCGGTCTGATGCTCGCCGTCCATGAAGCTGTGGAAGCGGGTGTAATAGCCCTCGCGGGCGCCGCGCAGGGCGGCCAGCGTGTTCTCGACATCGGCCGAAAGCACATCCTGCCCCAGACCGCGGGTGGCGACCACCACGCCAGAGCGGAAGCTCAGCGAGACGCCATCGCCGGTCTGCCAGGTGGTGACATCGCCATTGGCCGAGACCGGGGTGACCCCGGCAGCGGTGCCAAGCCCCGTGAGCTCGGCCAAGAGCAGCGGCGTGGTCACCGTCTCGAGCTGGGCGCGGGTGATCTGGCTGCGCGGGTCGGGCGCCGGGCGCGAACAGGCGGCGAGGGCAATAAGGCCAAGGATCAGAACAGCACGTATCATCTCCAGAACCGCCCCCAGGTGTCGGCCAGCGCCGGTTGATGGGTGTCACGCACCGTTTCATACAGCCGGTCGTTGACATGCACCCGCGCGCCGCCATCGCGGGTGACCGGGCGGATCACATTGGTATAGGTCTCGCGCGTGGCCTGACCGTTGACCCAGCCGATCGGAACCTCGATCCGGATGCCCTTGTCAAAGGAGCCTTCGCCGAACTCGTCGAAGGGCACATCCGTGAGCGTGGCAAAGGCCCCGACCGACCAGCCGTTCTTGAAGGTGCGATCCAGCGCAAAGGTCGCGCCCCAGTCGCCGGCAAGATAGCGGCCGGCGTCGATCTGCGCCTCGAAGCCATTGCCGAAGTCATAATAGACGGAGGCATGGCCGGTGGCGATCTCGTAGTCGCGGAATTCAAAGCCTTGGTCAAAGGCGCGCTGGCGCACGTAATTCACCTCAACCCCGGCGGCGATCCGGCTGTCGACCGGCTTCCACAGCAGTTCGGTCGAGACGCCACCATACTGCGTTTCGAAATAGCCTGCGGTGACGCGTCCATAAAGATCGGCGCCGGGCTTGAAGTAATAGGCGCCGGTCAGATGGGTCAGCGCCGGGTCGCCGTGCTTCTCGTACAGATTGAAGTCGGAGCGCACATGCGGCAGCACCGAGGTGCTGTCGCGGGTTGAATCGGCCAGGTTGCCCACCAGTTTCTTGCGCACCGCGCCCTGGAAGACGACGCCCTGCGCCGGCTCGAACCGCGCCGAGACCTCGATCCCGGCATCGGCGCGGAACGGGTTGTCGGGGTCGAAGAAGCTGGTCGCGAAATAGGGACCGACCTCATAATCGAAATAGGGGTAGCGGCCCGGCATCGGGGTCAGCGGATCGGTGGCGCTGTCGATTTTGGCGCGGGCATAGCTGTCCCAGGCGTTGTCGAGCTCGAACTCCAGCATCTCGAGATCGCGCCGGCGCAGGGTGACCGCGGCCCCGGCGATGCCCTGTTTGACCGGAATGACCTCGAAGGTCTCGACCTGCGGCGGCAGCACGCCGGTCATCGCCCGGGCCGCGCGACCAATGGCCTGCGCCTGGCTCATGTAGCTGCGGTTGTCGATCTCGATCCGCGCCCGGGTGCCGCTGACCGTCAGACCGTGCAGCCCCAAGCCGTACTGCCGCAGCAGCTGGTCGGCGCGTCGCTGCAGGCTGTTCTGGGCGCTGATCCGATACGTCTCGTCCCAGCCCAGCGCCGCCGCCGACCGGCGCACCACCGGCGGCGGCGCCTTTTCCAGCCCGCTGTAATTCGGCGGATTCTTCGGATTGAGCGCATAGGTCAGCTGAACGCCGACCTCCGAGCCATAGAGATAATGCGCCTTGAGGTTGATGTTCTTGCGGGCCTGGTAGCTGACGCCGAAATTGAACGGGGATATGTAGTCGAAGGTCGCGCCATCCTCGAGCGTGTAGCGGTCCGAGGAATACTCGGCGCTGAACTTCAGCTTCTCGGTCGCCTGGTATTCAAACCCGCCGAAGAACGCCGCATCGCCCCGGAAGATCTCGCTGGCCTCGACCTCGCCGCCCTGGTTCGCCACCCGCTCTTCGCGGGTCTTGAAACGGTCCCCAAAGACGCCCAACGGATTGTCAAACCCGCCAACGCCTGCGAGCCGGCCCCAGCCGATGCCGCCCGTGGCCCGCAGCTGCGGCGTCAGCGTCTTGGAGGCGACCAGATGCTCGGACCGATAGATGCCGGTGCCGAGAAAGTCATTGAGGCCGATCGAGACCGCCGGCCAGCTCTCGGTCTCTTGCGACAGCAGATACTGCAGCGAAAAGCTGCGGTCGAAGCGGAAGCTGCCGGAGGTGCCGAGGTCGGGGCCCGAGCCCGGGTCCATATCGTTGAGCAGCGAATAGCGGAAGCTGCCGGTCAGCCGCGGCGTCATCTGAAACGTCAGGGTGTGGCGCTTGGTGTTCTGCGAATAGCTGAAGGTATAGGCCAGCTCGCCATCGTCCATGGCATGGGCGGTCGGCATGTCGATCAGCCCGGGGGTGCCAAAGGTGTTGTACCCGGTTTGCACCGCGGGCTCGGCCAGGGCCGATCCGCTCAATAGAAAAACAAATACCGCTAGACCCCGGCGTCTCAAATCATCTGCCCCTGAATAATCAACCGCAAACTACATGCGCCGCATTCCGGCTACATCCGCCTTTGCCCAGCTTTGGCCGTATTCACCAGATGATGTGGCGATTTTGACACTGACCACAGCGCACGGCGCAAGTTGCGGCTGACAATTCCGCGTGACGGCGATTCCATTCCGCCGCAAAACAGCGCATAAGAGATCGGTGAGATCTGCGACTGATTTAAAAATGAAACTCAAGACCCTCCTGTCGGCCTTTCGGTCGCCCAGGCCGGCCGCCTTTGGTCCGGTCGCTCCCGAATCGGGATTCTATGCCGTGGGCGATATCCATGGGCGGCTCGATCTGCTTGACCGGGTGCTGGCGGATCTGCCGGACGATCTGCCCGTGGTCTGCGTCGGCGATTACATCGATCGCGGCGAGGATGGTGCCGGCGTGCTGCGCCGGTTGCAGGCGCGGCCCGACATCATCGCACTGCGCGGCAACCACGAGGATATGCTTCTGGGCTTTCTCGACGCGCCGCAGGAAAAGGGCGCGCGCTGGATCCGCAATGGCGGGCTGCAGACCCTGGCGAGCTTCGGCGTCACCGGCATCACCCAGACCACCAATGGCATCGACCTCAAGATTGCCGCCGACGCGCTGCGCCGCGCCATGGGGCCGGCGCTGATCGACTGGATGCGGATGCTGCCGCTGATGCACCAGAGCGGCAATGTCACCGTCGTTCATGCCGGGGCAGACCCGGCTCTGCCGCTTGACCAGCAGGACCATCGCACGCTGACCTGGGGCCACCGCGATTTCCTGACCACGCCGCGCCGCGACGGACACTGGGTGGTGCATGGGCACACCATCGTCGATCAGGCCAGCGCCACCGAAGGCCGGATTGCCATCGATACCGGAGCCTATGCCACCGGCAGACTCACCGTTGCCCGCGTCACGCCGGGCGACGTCAGCTTCGAAAGCACCTGAGGCAGTCCCAGACTGGCCAGAAAAGGTTACCGCACGGTTAACGTATCCGTTTGATTTTAGTCAATTATCGTTTACCTGCTGTTAACCGGCATCGGGGTTAATCGGCGTTAACCAAAGGCTGGGTGGGACCGACCTTTGAGGCCCGCCATGACGCAAGTCACCACCGATCTGCCCCTCACCCTGCGCCCCGGCCGCGGGCTTTATACCGGATTTGGCAAACGCTGCCTCGACCTCGGCCTCGCAGTGCTGCTGCTTCCCCTGCTGGTACCGGTGATTGCCCTGCTTTGGCTGGCGATCCGCTGCGACGGCGGGCCGGGGTTCTTTGCCCATCGCAGGATCGGCCGCCACGGTCGCAGCTTTCCCTGCTGGAAGCTGCGCACCATGGCGCCGGACGCCGATGCGCAGCTGGCACAGGCGCTGGCCGACGACCCGCTGGCCGCGCGCGAATGGGCCCGCGGCTTCAAGCTGCGCCGTGACCCGCGGGTCACCCGGCTCGGCCGTCACCTGCGCCGGCTCTCGCTCGATGAGCTGCCGCAGATCTGGAACGTGTTGCGGGGCGAGATGTCGCTTGTCGGGCCGCGCCCGATCACCGCTGGTGAACTTGCCTATTACGCAGACGACCGCCTGTCCTATCTGGCGCAGAAGCCGGGCGTGACCGGGCTTTGGCAGGTCGAAGGCCGGTTGGACGGGTGCTATCGCAAGCGCGTTGCGCTGGACCGGCGCTATCGGACCGAGCAGAGCCTGCCGCTGGACCTGTGGCTGATCTGGCGGACCGCGGGGCTGGTACTGGCGCCGACCGGCCGGTGAACCGACGAAAAGCACCGCGCTCAGCCGGTTCGCCGCAGCCTGGCCCGCGCGCCTGGCCGCCCCCCCTGCCCCGCGCCCGCGCGCAACAGGACCGGGAGAAGCAGATCAAGGCTCCGCTCCCAGCGATAGCCCTCTGCCCGCTTCCGCCCGGCGGCAATCCGCGCCGCGCGTGCGGCCGGCCCCATCTGCGCCAGCGCCCGCATGCCGCGCGCCATGTCTGCCGGCGAACCCGGGTCACACCAGAGTGCCGCTGACCCCAGAACCTCTGGCAGGGCGCCGGCGCGAGCGGCGAGCACCGGGCACCCGAGCGCCATCGCCTCGAGCGGGGGGATGCCGAACCCCTCGTGCAGCGAGGGAAAGACGAAGCCGGTGGCGTTCTCATAAAGCGCCCGCAGCGCCCCGTCAGACACCCGCCCCGGCGCGATCACCGCGCCCGGTCGCGCCGGGACCAACCCCGGCGCCGCGCCGCCGACCACCACCAGGGGCGGCAGGTCGCCGGTCAGTGCATGGGCCGCGACCAGAGGCGCGATGTTCTTGTTGGGTGAGTGGTTGCCGACGCAGAGCAGGTAGCCGCCAGGGCGCAGCCCGTGCCGGCGCAGCACCTCAGGCGCGGCAGCACTGCGCAGCACGTGATCCGCGGCATTCGGAACCACTGCGAATCGCGCCTCGGCGACCCCCAGCACCCGGCTCAGCTGCTGCGCCGAATAGCGGCTGACAGTCACCAGTTCCGCCGCCCGCCGGGCAAGATGCGGCCGCATCGCCCGGTGCAGCGCGGCGTAGCGCCAGTCATAGGCCTCGGGGATGACCCAGAGGTTGGCGTCATGCAGCACCAGCACCTGCCGGCGGTGCAGCAACGGCCCCGCATTTCCGGGTGAAAACAACGCCTTGCCCCGCACCGCGCGACGCAGTTTGGTCTGTTCCCAGACGTGTCCTCGCCGGCCCGGCAGGTGGCGCAGCTCGATCGCGCGCCACCCCGGGTCCGCGACCCCTTCGGGCGCGTAGGCGATCACCTGACCGAGTTGCGCCCGCAGCGCCGCGTCATCTGCCAGCCGCTCGTCGAGCGTTGCCACGATCTCGCGGCCAAAGCGCTGCACGCCCGACAGGGACTGGCCGAGGAAACGGGCGTTGATCGCCAGGCTCATGCCGCCGCTCGCGTCTGGGCCGGACCGTATAGCGCCGTGGTCTCGGGCCCCAGCCACTCCAGCGCCCAGGCGCCAAGATCGCTCGCTCCGGCTCCCTGTCGCAACCGCGCCAGGCGCTGTGGATCGGTCGAGAGGCGACTCATCTCGCGGGCCACGGCGCCGGCGTCGCGTGGCGGCAGGATCGAGCCGTTGACCCCCGCGCGCACCACCTCGCCGATGCCCGGCAGGTCATTGACCAGCACCGGCACACCCGCCGCTATTGATTGCACCGCCACTCGCGGCAGGCCCTCGCGCTCCGAGGTCAGGATCGACAGGTCGGCCAGCGCCAACAGCGCCTCGGGGTCGGCGCGGTGGCCGCAGAGCGTGACCCGGTTGGACAGCCCAAGCCGCGCCACCTCGTGGCGGATGCGCACCTCCTCCGGGCCGGCCCCGGCGAGCAGCAGCCGCATTTCCGGCATCAAGCGCCGCACCGCCGCGAAAGCCCTGAGGAAGGCGACATGGCGTTTGCGCGGCTCGAGCGCCGCCAGCATCACCGCCACCGGCGGCCGCGGCGCCCCCGGCGGCACACGCAGCAGCGCCGGCCAGTCGCGCGGCGGACCGGCCCCGCGGAACCGCGCGAGATCCATGCCGGAGCGGACGCAATGCAGCCGCTCACGCGGCGCGATCCCTGCCGACACATAGGCCGTGCAGAGCGCCTCGCTGACCGCGAGGAAGGCGTCGGTTCGCGGCGCCACCGACCGCTCTGCCACGAGGTACATCTGCCGGCGCAACGGGCTGACATGGGCCCAGGGCAGCAGGTGCACGCCGTGAATAATCCGCGCCCGCGGCACCACATCCGCGGCCAGGCGGCCCAGTACGCCAGCCTTGCTCTGATGGGTGTGGATCACGTCGGGCCGCAGCCTCAGATAGAGCCGCCGCAGCGCCGCCAAGGCCCGCGCATCGGCCAGCGGACGGATCGGGTGCACCAGCTCTGGCAACGCCACCAGCCGCACCCCGGCCGGACAGGCCCGCATCACCTGCGGATCGGCCGCGGCGCCATGCACCAGAACCACCTCGTGGCCGGCCCCGGCCTGCCAACGGCAGCAGGCCAAGGTGTTCTCTTCGGACCCGGCCCGGAGCAGCCGGGTCACCACATGGACAATGCGCATCGCGAACTCCTTGTCCCGTTAAACCCGCATTAACCTTGGGCGTGTTTTCCTTAACAAAACGCAAACAAGAGGCGATGAGATGCGCGGCATTGTATATATCCACGTCCCGAAATGCGGCGGATCGAGCTTTGGCGCTGCCCTGCGGCTGCGCTATGCACTGTCACAGGCCACGGTCCCGCTGGGCCTGGGCGATCCGACCCTCACCGGCACGGCGCGCATCCTGTCGGATTACGCTGATCGCGAGGTTGTGCTGCAATGCCTGCTGGAGCGGCGCGTCCGCTGTATCGCCGGCCATGTCCGCTATAGCGCCGCGCTGCATGCGCTCTCGGGCTACCACTTCGTCACCCTGCTGCGCGACCCGGCGGAGCGCTTTGTCTCGCATTACCACTACCTGCAACGCCGCCACCCCGACCCCGGACGGGCCGCGTCCCTCGAGGCCTTTGTCGAGACCGAGGAGGCCCGGCATCTGGCGACGCAGTACCTGTTCTATTTCGCCGGTGACAGCGCCTGCCCGCCGGGGCCCGGAGCGCTGACGCGGGCGCGCCGGAACCTCGCGCGCTTTGCCCTGATCGGAGACCTCGCCGACCCCGGCGGATTTGCCCGAGGGTTGCGCCGGCTCACCGGGCTGCCGGTGCCGATCCTGCACCGCAACCGCGCGCCCGCGCGACCCGAGGTGGCACCGGCGCTCTGGCGCAAGATCTGCCGTCTGACCGAGGCCGACCGGGCGCTTTATGACGCCGCCCGGGCGCTGCCGCAGGCGGCCTGATGCGCGCGCTCTCGCCGCTGTCACTGCTGCTGGTCTGCTGGGGGCTGACCGGTTTGGTCGCCAGCCTGGCACTGGCGATGCCGCAGGCCTTTGATCTGGTGCCAGTCTTCATGGCGCGCCATGACCAGGACCGGGCGGCCTTCAACGGGCTCGGCGCGCTCTGGATGCTGACAGCGCTCTCGGCCTGGAGCGTCGGCAACCTGGCGGCGCGGGCCGCCCTGCCCCGCCACAGGCCGGCGCTCGTCCTGCCCAATCTGGCGCGGGCGGCGCGGCTTACCTTCCTGGTCAACCTGCTGCTTTTAGGCGTCACGCTGCTCTGGATCGTCCTCACCGCGCGGCAGGTCGGGGGGCTGCGGGCGCTGGTGCTGCTGACCGCGGCCGAAGCCGTCACGGCAAGAGATTTTCTGTTGCAAAACAAGCTCTTCACCGGGATGCGCCTGGTCTATGCCAGCCTGCCTGCCACCGGCTGCCTGGCCGCAGCGATCCTCATCGCCGGCCGGGGCAGGCTGCGCCGCCGGAGCCGCCTCCTCTGCCGGCTCACCTTGCTGCTCAACGTCATCGCGCTGAGCCTGTTGCCGATCGTGATGAGCCAGCGGCTGCTGCTGTTGCAATTCACCCTCTCGGCCTACCTGGCCGCCTGCGTGATCCGGCGCCGCCTGTTTGCGCTGCCCTGGCTGGTCACCGGCGCCGGTCTGTTCCTCGCCGTCTGGGTGGTGCGCGAGGCGCTGATCAACCCGTCGGTCGCCACCGAAGCGGTGCCGGTGGGGCTGCAGAAGCTCGCCTTCTACACGGTAAACGACTTGTGGAACGGCTTTGCGCCGGTGGCCTTCGACGTGCCCCGCACCTGGGGGGCCGAGACCTTTCACGGGCTTGCGGTGCTGACCCTGACCGACGGTTGGGTCGAGGAAGCGCTTGCGCCGCTGGCCCCGGCAATCGATGCGGTGCGCGGCGGCGGAGAGTTTCCGATCCTGACCGCGCCCTATGTCGATTTCGGCCCCTTCGGCGGTGCCCTGCTGCTGTTGATGCTGGGCTTCGGCCTTCGCCTGCTGTTTCACCGCGCCCAGGGCCACCTGCTGGCCACCATCGCCTATGCCCAGTTCGGCGCAGCGCTGCTGTTTTCCTCGCACGGACCCTACCTGCTGCATCAGAACGTGCTGGCCTCGCTGCTGGTGGTGGCCGGAATCCTCAGGCTCTCGCGGCCCGGAACGCAAGCGACGGCCGAGGTCATCCCGCTGGTCCATCCACGGCACGAGGGGGTCCGCGATGCCGCCTGAACGCCTGCACGGGCTGCAATCGCTGCGCGCGCTGGCGGCTTTGATGGTGCTGGCGGGACACATCCGCGCCGAGGCCGCGCATTACCTCGCGCTCGACCTGCCCGGCGCGGCGCTGCCCTGGACACGCGGCGTCGACATCTTCTTCGTGATCTCGGGGTTTATCGTCACCTTGTCGGCGGCGCGCTTTGCCGCCCGCCCCGGCGCCTTCCTGTCGCGCCGCTTGCGCCGGGTGGTGCCGCTCTACGCGCTCTTCACCACGCTGATGGTGGCGCTGCTGCTGGCCAGCCCCGGGGCGCTGAAATCCACCAGCCTCGATCCGGCACAGATCGCAAGTTCCTATCTCTTCCTGCCCTACGAGCGCGGCGACGGACGCATTGCCCCGGTGCTTTCGCTCGGCTGGACGCTGAACTACGAGGTCTTCTTCTACGCCCTCCTGGCGCTCTGCCTGGCACTGCCACGGCCGCTGGCCGCCTGCTGCGCGGCGCTGGTCGGGCTTTGCCTGCTCGGGCCGGTCCTGCCGGTGACCACCGCCTCGCGGTTCTATTGCGATCCACTGATCCTCGAGTTCACCTTCGGCATCGGCCTCGCCCGGTTGTGGCAGATCGGCTTGGTGAGACCCTCGGTCCCGCTGGCCCTCACTGCCCTCGGCCTCGGGCTGGTGCTGCTCGTGACGCTGCATCAGACCGCCCTGCCCCGCCCCCTTGCCGCCGGCCTGCCCGCGGCGCTGATCGTCGCTGCCGGAACGCTGCTGGCGCCGTGCCGGCCGCTGCCCTGGCAAGCGATCGGCGATGCCTCCTATGCGCTCTACCTCTCGCACCGCTTTCCGCTGCGGGCCGCGACGCTGCTGCTGCTGCCCTGGCTGCCGGCCACGCCCTGGGCCGCACTGGCCTTCTGCGGGGGAATGGTGGCGCTTTGCCTCTGGGCCGCGCTGAGGGTGCACCGCCACATCGAACGCCCGCTGGCCCGCGTGCTCTCGCGGCGCCCGGCGCGGCTGGCGACATGACGCTCTGGGCAATCGTGCTGCAATGGTCGCGGCTGGGCCTCTCGGCGGCGGTCTTTCTGGTCGCCGCGCGCCTGCTGCCGCTGGCCGAGATCGGCGCCTTCACCACCGCCTTTGCCCTGCCGCGGCTGCTGCAATGCCTGCACAAGGCCGGTATCTGCGAATTGAGGATCACCAGCGCGGCCCCGGACCGGCCGCTGTTTGAGCTGTCGCTGTTCGCCGGGCTGGCGGCGGTGCTGCTCTGTCTCGCCGCCGTGCCGCTTCTGCCGCAAGAGAGCCGCCCGCACCTGCTGGCGCTGGCCGCCCTGCCCGTGCTCAACGGTCTCGCCGCCGTCTCGGAAGGCCGGTTGCGCCGCGCCCTGCGGCTGCGCGCCCTGGCCCTGCGCACCCTCGCGGCCCAGGGCCTTGCCGCAGCGCTTGCCCTCTACGGGCTGACCCACGGCTGGGGCGGCTGGAGCCTGACCGGATTTGCCCTCGCCAACGCCGCGCTGAACGCGGCGCTCAGCCTCGCGCTCGCGCCCCCGCGCCCACGCCCGCGCGGCGCCCTCCATCCGCTGATCCCGGGGGCCATCCGCCTCACCCTGCGCCCACTGCTGGGCACCGCAACCTTTCCGGCGGTGCAGTTGCTGATCGGCCTCGCCCTTGGCCTGCCGGCTGCCGGCGCCTTCCAGATCGCCGTTCGGCTGGTCGACCTGCTCGATGCCCTCGCCCTCGCCCCCCTGCGCTACCTGGCCCTGCCCCGGTTCAAGGCGCTCGCCGGCAGCACGGGTTTCGCTGCGAAACTGCGGCAGAGCCTCTGGCAGGTCGCCGGGCTGACCGCGCTGATCTATCCGCTGGCCTGGGCGCTGGCGCCGCATCTGTTGCCGCTGATTGGCGCGCAGAAGGCCGAGGCCGCTTTGGCCCTGCTGCCGCCGCTGCTCTTCACCGGCGCGATGTCGGCGCTGCTGATGCCATTGACACAGGCGCTGATCGCGACGGGGCAGAGCGCCCTGCCCCTTCGGCTTGCCGCCTTGACGCTCGCCCTGTCACTGGCCCTGCTGGCCCCGGTGCTGGCGCATCCGCTCGCACTCTGGGCGCTGCCATTGGCCAGCACGATCGCGGGCCTGCACTTCCTGAGAGAGGCCCGCGTCGCGTCGCACGTGTTCGAAGGTGACTTGACCCAGATGCCAGGTCAGAAACCCTGACCTAAACTGACGGACAGGGTTTCGCATGCGAAACCTCAGAACGCCGAGACCGACCCGCCGCCGGATGTCACAATGTCACCGGCGACAGCCTGGAATCCGCGGGTAAACACCGTGCCGGAGTTGGCCTCGATCGCATGATTGCTGGCGCCTCCGGCAGCATCCGCCACCGCCTCGTCCAGCCACATCGACGCCTCGAATGAGCACTGATAGGCCACCGAGCTGCCATCCACATCCCGCGCCACCACCCGGCAGCCGGCCAGGTAACTGGCTGTCTGCTGGATGCAATGCACCTCGGTGCCGTTGCGCGAATTGCCGAAGTCGCCCCCCAGCACGATCATCCGCACCGCGTCATGGCTGGTCAGCGCGTTGCAGGAGGTGACGCCAAAGGCGCCATTGTCCGAGCCGCTGCAATCTTCCAGCAGCACATGCAGGCCGCTGGCACCGTCCTCGTGAAAGTTCCAACCGTCCTTCGCCCCGAAGCTGGCATCGCAGTCGAAACACGCCACCAGTCCGCTGGTGCGCCGCACCCGGGCGGCATCCTGCGCCGCCGCCGGGCTGGTCGGCGCCGAGTAGCGAAACGAGCACCCGACGGCCACCACGTTGCGCGTGGCCACCGCGTCGCAATGCAGCGCCCCGGTGATCCCGCCCTCGCAATGGATGTTCTCGAGATAGAGATCGGCGGCATGGCTCAGGAAGCGCGCGCCGTGAAAGGCCCGGATCAGCGCAATGTCCCCGGTCCCCGGCGCGCTGCCGATATTGACGTGCACCTCGCCGCCATCCGCGCACCAGCTGTCGACCGTGGCGGCACAGGCGGCCGGATCGGCGACTTCCGAAAGCTCGGAGTAATGCCCCCGCGGCGTCAGCACATCGGTGCGGAACACCCGCACCACCGCGCTCTCTTGCGTGCCGAAGGTGCCGGCCTGATCGCTCCAGACCACCTGCCAGGGCCCGGTGCGAAACCGCACGGCTCCGCCCCAGCCCACCACCGCAACCGGCTGGGATGGCTCGTCCTGGCCGTTGCGGGTGAAGGCAGCCTCCTGGTAGAGGCCCGGTTTCACGATCACCCGGTAGGGCGCACCGGTGGCGTTGCCCGCCACGAAGGCCGCCCAGATGGTCTTCTTGGCGTCCGAGAAATCACCGTCGGCGGCGCCTTGCCCGGAGTTTGCGTCGTTGCCCGAGACCGCGTCGACGTGGATCGCCGCGCCGCTCCAGATGCCGGGGTCGACGAGGTCGCGCGGGACGGTTTCGCTGCGAAACCCGCCCCTGCCGCGGAGAACCTGGATCGGATGTGCCTCGCTGTCCCAGCCGAGGCCCACCGGCAAAGGGACGGTCACCTCAGCGGGCGGCTGGGGGTGCAGCCCAAGTCCGACCCCCAGCATCAGACCAGCCCCTTGAGGCCCGTGGCGGTGGTGCCGCTGGCCAGTACCCGCGCGGTCCGCAGCGGGTAGATCACCCCCGGCGTCAGCCCCGGCAGGACCAGGCTGCTGCCATCGGCAAATGTCACGGCGACGTCGCCGGTGGTGCTTACCATCAGGCCGCGGGGCAGGGTGGTCAGGTCTGTGGCATCGTCGGGCGTGATGTCAAAGCCGCCGGTGACGGGGCCGTTGAGGCTTTGCGCGTGGCTGGCAAAGGGATCGCTGATCGGCATGGGGAACTCCTCGGGTGTGTCTACCGGCCGGAGCATCGCCGCAACCTGTTACCCGGCGCTAAACAGGGCGCGCGCCACCCGTTGCGCCATGAAAAAGGGGGTTTCGCAACGAAACCCCCTTGAATACCTCAGGATGTAGGAGGAGCTACTGGGCGCCGCCCAGGATGCGCTCGATCTCGATCAGGCAGTCGTCGACCATGTCGGCGCTGACCGGCCCGTGCAGGCGGATGGCAAAGCCCTTGGCGCCCTCCTCCTTCTCGATCGCGATCCCGTTGGGCAACTCGCGCCGCTGCCGGGTCACCGCGCGTTTCGCCTTGGGCCGGCCGCCCCGCCCCGGCGCACGCTCGGCCTGTTCGGCACGCTCGACAAAGCCCAGCATCACCTGCCACTCTTCCTCGGCACTCTGGGGTTTGGCCTGTTCCAGCGCCTCGCGGATCTCGGGCCCCAAACCGGCGCGCAATGCGGTTGCCAGCCGCAGGCACTGCCGCTCGTTCATCGCCGTGGCATGGGCCAGCATGTCGGCCAGCTCGTCATGGATCATCGCGAAGGAGCGGATCTTCGAGCGCTTCGCCTTGGACGCCGCCCGGAACAGCGCGTTCACCGCCTCGTCCAGCGTCGTGAAGACGCCGTCAGACACCGCCATCGCCGCCGCCCGGCCACGTTCGTACTGGCTGAGACCCACGCGGATCTCGTTTTCCTCGATCATCGCCACATAGACCTCGGCGACGGTCTCCGGCGCCCGCACGAAGGCCGGGATCTCTGCATGACCTCCGACGCTGGCGGCCAGATGCCGAAACGCCTCGAGCCGCCGGAAACCCGAGATCAGCGCATAGCCCTCGTCGTTTTGATAGACCTCGATCGGCAGCCGCAGCCCGCTTTCCGAGATCGACGCGGCCAGCTCCATAAGCTCGTCCTGCGCCACTTCGATACGGTCGCGCGAGACGCCGGTCACATGCACCTCGGTCACCGGGATCATCCTCACCAACCGCCCGTCCTGCTCGGCGGCGCGCAGCCGCGCGGCATCGGCCTTGTCACGGGCCTGTTCGGCGCGGGCCTCGGCGGGCAGGGGCTGCGACATCGCCGCCGCCTCGCCCACCACATCGGCGATCGGCATCCTGAGCCCGCTGCGGCTTTCGCGCGCGAAGCCTTCCTCAAGTTCCTTCAATGCCTCCGGCGAGGGCGGTTCAAGCTGTCTGCGCCGTGCCATGCTCTGCCTCCTTGGTCCTGTCTGCCTCTGCCATCTGCGCGTCGCGCCACCACGACCCGATCAGGAGTTCCTTGAACTCCGCATAGGTCCGGTCGAACGCCTCGCGCCCCCGCGTATAGGTCTCGCGGTTGAAATTGCGGTAATCCGCCTCGTAAATCCCGCTGACGCTCTCGCCAGCCTGCCCCACCAGCGCGGTATATTCCTGCCGGTAGGCGTTCATCATGTCGCCGAAATAAGCCTGGATCACATTCGCCAGATCGGTCTGTTGCGCGGCGTCAAACCGGGTGATCACCGCGCGCACCACGTCCCATTCGAACTTCATCTCGGGCAGGCCGGAGCGGCGGCGCGCGCCATTCTCGCCCTCCTCGATGCTGGCAAATGTGGAATAGAGCATGTCAAAGAAACGTCCCGTCGAATCGAACTCGAGAAAGGACGCCCCGAGCGGCACCAAGAGGATATCCGCCGCCGCCAGCGCGTTGATCGTCAGATAGCCCAGCGCCGGCGGGGTATCGAGGAGCACGATGTCATAGTCGTCGAGCGCCCCACCTTCGTCGAGCGCCGCGGTCAGCGCATCCCAGAGCGGCCAGGACTTCAGCCCCATGCGCCAGACCGGGATCTGAAACTCGGCCCAATAGAGATTGAGCTGCGCACCAATGAGATCGATGTTGGGCCAATGGGTTTTCTGTACCACGTCGCCGAGCGACAGGTCGAGCGCCTCGGTCAGGGTCTCGTCGAGCGGGGCAGGGGGGTCGCCCGCTGCTTCGCGCACGGCGTTTTCCTGCTGCAGGTGCCGGGCATAATCGCGCGCCAGCAGTGGAAACACCGTCTGCCATTCATCCGCCACCTGCCCGCCGAGGATCGAGGTCATCGAGCCTTGGCTGTCGAGGTCGATCACCAACACCTTGTAGCCGTCGAGCGCCGCGCTCATCGCCAGATGCGCCGCGGTCGAGGTCTTGCCGACGCCGCCCTTGAAGTTGGCCACCGCCACCACCTTGGCCGGCAGCCCCTCGGGGCGATAGGGGCGGTACTCCTTGGTGCTGACCCCTTCCTCGGCAAAATGGTCGCGCAGCCGCAGCACCTCTTCGAGGCTGAACCATTTCGCCCCGGCATGGCCCTCGCCCTGCGGCAGGTCTGGATGCTTGTTGAGCACGCGGCGCAGATGCGCCGGCGCCACCGGGATCAGGTAGCGGCAGATCTCCCAGGTCGAGAACTTGCGCAGCCGCTTGCGCCCGTCGGGCGCATAGCCGCGCTTGGCCAGATCGTCACGGCCCCGGCCGGCAAAGGCCGCGGCTTTCGCGAATCGGGCGGTGTCGATAGGCTCGCCCAACTTGGCCGCAGCCGCCTTGGGATCGAGGTTGAAATACGGGGGCAGGGGGGTGTCCTGTTTGCGGACCATTGTGCTCTCACCTCGTTCGGATCGTATGATTTGCCTGTTATTCCGCAGATCATCGCACATCCCAAAGCATCTGTGAATCGCCAATGCTCGGCGCATCTTTCTGGGGTTTCGCGTGCGAAACCACCCTTAAATCCTTCAAATGAAAGACAACAGGTCCCGTACAAGGTTTAGATCCTTTAAGGATATTTAGGATCTTTGTCGCGTAGAAACCCTGTGGTCCCAAGGGGTTACACAACGTCCGGCACCCGTTTGCGGTATCAAGGGCACCCGTTTGCGGGACCGACGGCACCGACCTGCGGGACCAGAGGATCCGATTCGCGGGGAAAGGGGCACCCGGACTCGGGAAACGGCATAAATCCCGGCTTTGTTGCCCTCTTGCCGGCAATGCATCCCGTAAACGGGTGCCCGAAGCCCCCGCCGCTCCGGGTCACCGCCCCTTGAGGAACCTGTTTACGGGACCACCCTCCGCCGCGATATGGTGCCCAACGAGGAATTGAGACCGGGTGCCTTTTGCGCCATACTACACTCGAGCAGACCGGAAGAGCCAGCACGGCCGCCGGCCCCAAAGGACAGGCCATGCAGACCGACGACATCCCGCACGACCAGCTGAGCGGCCCCTTGCGCCGCCCCTCGGTGAAAAAGAACGTGGCCGCAATCCATGTTTCGGGCAAGCTGACGCTGTTGCAGCGCAAACTTTCGAACGTGCTCTTGCTCAACGCCTATGACCACCTCGTCACCCGGCCGAAACACCAGATCGACGCCCGCACGCTCTGCATGATGGTGGGCTACAATTCCAACGACATGGAGACGCTCAAGGCCTCGCTGCGCTCTCTGGCGGAAACAACGGCCGAATGGGACATGCTGGGCGCCGATGGTCAGCACGAATGGGGCGTCTCTGCGCTGCTCTCCTATGCCAAGCTCAAGGGCGGCATCTGCGAATACGCCTATTCTCCGGCCTTGGCGGAAAAGCTGCATGACCCCAAGGTCTTTGCCCTGATCAACCTCAACATCCAGCGCCGCTTCACCTCGGGCCATGCGCTGGCGCTCTATGAAAACTGCTACCGCTTCGTGCGCACCGGCTCGACCGGCTGGTGGCCGATCGACCTGTTTCGTCGGTTGATGGGGGTCGACGGCAGCGCTTATTACGAGAGCTTCAAGCACCTCAACGCCAAGGTCATCAAGCCGGCGGTCAAGGAGGTCAACAAGACCTCGAACATCCTGCTCGAGCCGGAGTTTCGCAAGATGGGCCGTCAGGTCAGCGAACTGCGCTTCAAGATCCGCGAGAACCCGCAACTCGCCATGCTCGATATCGACGACGGCGAAGGCGTGCGGCAAGGGGCGGTCTATCAGGGGCTGCTCAGGGTCGGCGTTTCTGACCGGCTGGCGCGGCAATGGATCGCCGAGCACGGCGAGCCCTATGTGGCCGAGAAACTTGCCTATCTGCAGGGCCGCGACGGGGTAAAAAGCCCGGTGCGCTACCTGACAGCCGCCCTGCGCGATGATTACAAGGCCGAAACCGCGCATGCGCCCTCGGCCGACGCGGTCAAGGCCGCCGAAAGCCGCAAGGCCGAGGCCGATCTTGCCCACCAGCAGGAGGCCGCCAGAGAGGCCGAACTCGACGCCGCCCGTCGCACCCGCGCCGGTCGGATGGCGCGAATCCGCGAGCTTGTTGCCGCCCGCACGCCCACCCAGCGCGATGCCGACAAGCGGCTGTTTCTCGCCCGGCTCTCCGATGACGTGGAGCGCGCCGAGTTTCAGCGGCTGGGCTGGGGCTCGGCGCTTTCGGTTTCCGAGATGGTGGGCTTCTGGGAAGAGCTGGTGCCCGGGGCCTTCGACGATGTCGCCTAGGCAAACGGGTCGATCACCCGCGCGCCGCTGGGGGTGAAATCCGCGGTGTTGCCGGTCACCACCGTTGCATCGCGCGCAATCGCCTGCGCCGCGATCATCAGGTCGGCCCCCGGATGGCCGAGCCGCGCCGAGAGCGCGCCCCAGATCAGCGCATCGCCCGCGTCGAATTCGAGCACTCGGTCGGCAAAGACCTGCACCGTGCGATCCAGCCAGACCCGCAGGTCCTGCGCGAACGCCGGGTTTTTCGGCTCTTGCAGGCGAATGCCGCGCTCGATCTCGCCCAAGGTGATGACACTGAGGTAAAGGCTGCTTTCAGGCGCCTGCGACAGCCAGGCCGCCACTTTCGGGGCCCGGTCAGGCCGCCGTACCGCCGAAATCACGTTGGTGTCGAGAATATGGATCAAAAGGTCACGTCGCGCGGCGCCGCCTGCGCCCGGCCCGGGTCTTCGCCCGGAAAGGCCAGCAGATGCTCGGCAAAACTTTCCCGCTCGGCCCGCGCCGCCTTGAGCAGCCGGTGATACTCCTCGGAGGCGATCACCACCACCGCCGGCTTGCCCCGGCGCGAGACTTCCTGCGGTCGTCCGGCAAGCGCCGCTTCGACCACGGCGCTGAAACGGTTCTTGGCGTCCTGAAGGGTCAGCATGGCGCGCTCCTGTCTAGCTACCTGTCTAGATAGGAGCGCCTCCGGTGTTTTGCAAGCCCCGCGGCGCTCAGGCCACCTTCTCGACGTTCTGCTGCGGGATCGAGGTCCGTACCTTCTGACCCATCAGATCGATCAACACCCGCAGACGGTCATCCTGATCGAGGCTGTCCACCGTCGTCACCAGATCGGCAAAGGGCCCGGCGATCACCCGGATCCGATCCCCGGCCGAGAATTTTTCCGGCGGCAGCACCAGTCCCTTGTCATCGCAGCGCGCAATCAGCCCGCCCATGAACTGAGAGGGCAGCGGGCTTGGCCGGCGCGGATCGTTCAGCAACAGCCGGGTCACGCCGCGCGTCGAGTTGATCGCCTGCCAGCCATGGGCGGCGGGATCGAAGCGGATGAAAACATAGCCGGGAAACAGCGGCCGGCGCACCATGGCGCTGCGCCGGTTTTCCATACGCTCGGGCACGAAGGTCTCGAATCGCTGACGAAGCAGATTGCGTTGCGCCAGCGCCAGACCATTGGGTTTGAGCTGCGCCACGAACCAGTTGTCCGCCCGCAATCCGCGCTCGGGCACCGGTCTGGCGGCCGTGTTATCTCTCAAATCTTCACCGAAGGCCATTTTCTCTACCCATTTGATTAATGCCTTTTCGCCGCCAGCGACAGGGCGCGCGTCCAAAGCGCCTTGTCCTATACGCCCGCGGTCGCGAACCCCGAAGTACCTCGGGTTTTAATGATTAACGTTATCAGTCTGTTACCGAGTCTGCCGTCAAGTTTTGAGAAAGCTTTCAACGCCAGTCTGCCCCTCGTGGGAACTGCGGCCGGTCTGGTCGCCAAAACCGTAGGGGTACGGAACATGAAACTTTTGCACGCTGCTCGCTGCAGCTTGATTGCCGCGCTGTGTCTGGTCGCAACCGGTGTGGTTGCGCCGGAGATGGCCCAGGCCCAACAGACCATCGTCGTTCGCAACGACATCGGCGGCCTGATCCAGAGCCGGGCCAACAAGGTAAGCCAGATGCGCGCGACCGGACAGCGGGTCGAGATCCTCGGCACCTGCCTGTCGTCCTGCACGATGTATCTGGGGGCCGGAAATGTCTGCATCTCTCCGAACGCGCGTTTCGGATTTCATGGGCCGTCGTCCTATGGCCGACGCTTGGTGCCGCAGGATTTCGAACGCTGGAGCAATGTGATCGCCAGCCATTTCAAACCCGAACTGCAGCAGTGGTTCATGACAACGGCACGCCACCGGATCAATGGCTTCTACCGGATTTCCGGCCGCCAGCTGATCCAGTTGGGTTATGCCAGTTGCTGACACCGGTGCAAGGCTCGAGGCGCGCCACGGGATGGCGCGCCAGGAATGTGGCCCGTCAGCGCCTACTGGGTGTCGGAGGTCGACGATCCGCCGCCGCCGCCGGACAGGCCAAGCGCTGCGCCGGCAATACCGATACCGACGACAGGCGCCAGGAAGCCAATGTTGGTGGCCGGTGCGCCGGCGCCTGCGTTGCCGAACGGGCTGCGCGGCTGGCACAGCACGCGCAGAAGGGTCTGACCGGAGGCATCCGTCTCCAGCTGTGCGCTGGCGATCGCCCCGCCACAGGGCACGGGTGTCTGGGCCAGGGCGATATCAAGGGCAGTGGTCTGGGCCTGCGCGGCAGTGGCCGCAAGTGCAAGCGCCGTGCCGGCGAGAAAAACTTTCATAGCGAAACGCTCCAATAAACTTTGCCGTTGTGTTTCATGCTCTACGGCATCGGGTGACACAATTCCATGACTATACTGACAGGTATCCAAAATTAAACCCTTGCCGATGGCGAGTTGCAAAGAATTCACGCAACCCGGAGAAACACGGGCAGATTCTTGGCAGGCTTTGACGCGCACCGTCATTATATCGCTGGAAATCCGGTCTATCGCCGTACCGGCCGGCCTTGGCGGGCCGTGACTTGCGTCGCGCATGCCGCCGTTGCATGTCGTGCAAGCCTGATCCGGGGTGTGGGAGCGACCGATGGACGACACCGTATTCTTTGTTCTCGCCAAGCTGGCGGGGCTGTTGATTCGACCCGACGCCTGGCTGGCCCTGCTGGCGGGGCTGACCTGCGCCGTGGTTTGGGCCGGACGCGGTCGATGGCTGGCATTGAGCACCGCGCTCTTCACCTTGCTCGTCGGGGTCTTTCCGCTGGGCGACCTGGTTCTGGCGCGATTCGAAGCACGCTATCCCGCCGCACCCGAGGTCAGCGCGCCGACCGGCATTCTCATCCTCGGCGGCGGAGAGGACAGTCGCCCCGCCCGGCGCTGGGGCGGCGTGCAGTTCAATGACGCCGGCGAGCGGTTCACCGCCGCAATGGCGCTGGCGAGGCGGTTTCCCGAGGCGCGGCTGGTCTTTACCGGCGGTAGCGGCGCGGTGCGCGATCTCGCCACAACCAGCGGCCTGCAGGCGGGGCTTGCCGAAGAACTGATGCTGTCGCTCGGCTTGGCGCCAGAGCGGCTGACCGTCGAGACCCGCTCGCGCAACACCACCGAAAACGCGCGCCTGACCCATGCGCTGGTTCGGCCAGAGCCCGGCGAGCGCTGGATCCTCGTGACCTCGGCCTTTCACATGCCGCGCGCCATGCGCAGCTTCGAGCGCGCCGGCTGGCCCGGCCTCGTGCCCTGGCCGGTGGATTTCCGCAGCCAGCGCCTTGGCGACGGCATCGGCTGGAACCTCGCCGAGAACCTCGATCAGCTCAATATCGCAATGAAGGAAACCGTCGGAGACCTCGCCTCTCGGCTGGCCGGCAAATAGGCGTGTCGTGTCACGACCAGGAGGTCGACATCGCCTGGCTGACCTCGAAATCCTTTTCGGTCAGCAGATCGAGCCGCACCGCCTTGGCCATCACCGCCATCTTCGAGGTCACGCCGAAGCGCTCGCAGAGTTCGCGGCGGATGCGGGTGACATATTGAACAGACACGCCCCAGCTGAAAGCGATCTCCTTGACCTCAAAGCCGCTGGCCGAGAGCTTCAGGAACTCGAGCTGTCGGCTGGTAAGATCGAACCGCTCGGCCTCTTCCCGCAGCAGCATCGACAGGTAGATATTGTGGCTTTGTACCCCGGCCATCGAGATCGTCCAGCCGTGCTCCTTGATGAAGTCGCGAAACTCCGGTTCGGAGAGGTCGCCACCGATGGTGAACCCGCCGCGTTCCTCCCGCAGGGTCGAGCGCAGCGGAATAAAGAGACCCGACCGCCAGCCGATCTCGCTCGCGCGGCGGATGATCTCTTCGTATTTGGGGTCGAGCAGACCGGCGCGTCGATAGAGCTCGATGAACTCCACGCCAACGGCGAATGCGGTCAGTTTGGTGATCGCATGGCGCCGGCCGTAATCGATTTCGGCCAGCCGGGGCAGGGTGTCGATCCAGCCTTTCCACTCCTTGGGCAGGTTCGACTGGCTGTGATAATCGGCGGCGGTCTCGCTGCGCTTGTAGCCAAAGCCGTAGAGCACGTAACGCTGCCCCAGATCGCTGCACAATTGCTCGAGAAGCGCCCAGACCGCGTGCCGGTCAGGCGCGTGGTTGAGATCGCGCAGAAACGCCTGAAGCAGCTTGGGCGCATAGGTTTCGATTTGGGACAGGTCGTCGTCGACTTGGACGCGGAAACGCGTGGACTGGGTCGTGTTTTCCCGTTTCATGTATGCGTCCGATGGTTAATAAGTGAACGAACCTACCACAGTAGCGCATTTGCGGCTTGTTTCAAAAATCAACCCTGCCCGCGATGCAGGCGCTCCGTTGACATCACCTTGTAATTACCTCTGCGGCTTTCAAAGGCCGCAGAAACGAGTCGGTTGTCGGGGCCGGCTTCCTTGCGCTGTGATATGGATCACATATGGAGCACGATTGTTTGCGAAATCTTGGCTCCTGTTTTGATTGAAAGCGTTCAAGGCGTCCTCCGACATCTGCAGCGCTGTTTAAAGACGCCGACGTCGCACCAGTGAGCGTCGCCAAGGTTTTTTTGCTGCCTGTTTTTATACCAACGCCGCACGACAACACTGCTTCATCCGATGGCTGGAAGTCACGATAATATAACGCAGCGCCGATGACACTAAGAAATACATAGCAATTTCTATATGTTATCGGCCGATACCAGATGCTTGTGAAATATGATAGTTTCGAAAAAAAACCTGCGCGGGGCTGGGAACCGGACAAACGCACTGCTAAAGCCTTAATCACGTATTGCAGGAATCATTTTCCACGACGGGGGTTACAGTGTTCGATTTTGAAGCGACGTCTGCCGCTATTGTGCGGCAGGACAGCCCGGATGCGGCCTTTTCGCGGCCTGACGTCCGTATATCCTTTCAGATGCTCAAGCGGGTCTTCGACATCGGGTTCAGCCTTTGCCTGATGCCGATCCTCGTCGTCACGGCGCTGTGCCTGATGATCCTGAACCCGTTTCTCAATCGCGGGTCGCTGCTCTACATCCAGCCGCGCATGGGCCGTGACTGCCGGGCCTTTCCGGCGATGAAGTTCCGCTCGATGCTGCCGGCGGCGAGCATCTCCCGCGGTGCCAACGATCCGCTCGAAACCCATCGCATCACCGCGCTTGGCCGGTTCCTGCGCAAATCGCGGCTCGATGAGCTGCCGCAGCTGATCAACGTGCTGCGCGGCGACATGAGCCTGATCGGCCCGCGCCCCGACTATTTCCATCATGCCCGGTACTATCTGCGGGTGATTCCCGGCTACCGCGCGCGGCATTCCGTGCGCCCCGGCATCAGTGGTCTCGCGCAGACCCAGCTGGGCTATGCCGCCGGGATCGAGGCCACCGCGGCCAAGGTGCGGGCCGACCTTTATTATATCCAGAATGCCGGGTTTCGGCTCGAGGCATGGATCTTTTGGCGAACCCTGGTGACCGTGCTCGGCCGCCACGGGGCCTGACCCCTTAGACGTTGCCGCCCTCCGGCGAATATGAGAAGACCCCAGTGACGAGTAACCGGACAGCAGCGCGCCAATGTTAGAAAAGACCCAAGGCGGCCTCCGGCCGGGAAACCGGTTCACGCCGATGCAGCAGCGTCCCGCCACGCAAGAGGCTGACGACGAAATTGACCTGATGGCCCTTCTGGGCACGCTCTGGCGCGGCAAGTGGATCATTGCCGGCTGCGCGGCGCTCCTGATGTTGATCGGCGGCTTCTATGTCTTCCGGGTCGCGGTGCCGAAATACCAGGCCTCGACGACATTGGCTCTGGAACTGCGCGGCGAGAACGTGGTCGATCTCGAAAGCGTCGTGTCCGGCGTCTCGACCGAAACCAGCGCCATCAATACAGAGCTCGAGGTCATTCGCTCCAGCGGCCTGCTGGAAAAGCTGGTGACCGACCTCAGCCTGAACCAAGATCCTGAGTTCAACAGCGCGCTGCAGCCCACGCCCGAGTTTTCGGTCGGCAAGCTCAAGTCGATGATCCGCACCGCCGTCTCTCCGGCGGCGGACGTCGAAGAGCCGGGCAGCCGCCTGTCACCGGAAGAGGCGGAGATGAACCGCACGGTGGCCGCCGTGCGCAATGCGATTGCCGCGTCCAATCAACGCAACACCTATATCTTCCAGATCAGTGCAACCACGCAGGACGAGATGAAATCGGCGCTGATCGCCAACACGCTGGCCCGGCTTTATATCCAGGACCAGATCGACGTGAAGTTTCAGGCCACCGAAAACGCCGTTGCCTGGCTGTCGGAGCGGGTGATCGAGCTCGAGGCCGAGCTGAAGGAACGTGAGAACGCGATCAAGGAACTGCGCTCGGAGACCGATCTGGTGAATGCCGAGGCGCTGCAGGCGCTCAACCAGCAGGCCAAGGATGTGCGCGACCGGTTGGCGGATTCGCGTACCAGCGCTGCGCTGGTCAACGCCCGGGTTGCAAACCTGCGGGCTCTGCAGGAGAGCGATGACCTCGCCGCCAAGGCCGCCGCCGTCGACGATCCGACGCTCGATCGGCTGGTCGGCCGTGCTGCGACTGACAGCGACACCCGCGAGCTCTTCGAAGAACGCTTTGCCCTGCTGATCACCCGCGAGGAAAACGCTCTTCAACGTGCCGAGCAGCAGGTTGCGGCGCTTGAGGCCTCTTATGCCCGGCTGCAGGAGCAGATCGAGCAGCAGTCCGCCGACCTCGTCAAACTGCAACAGCTCGAGCGCGAGACCGAGGCGACCCGAACGCTTTATGAGACCTTCCTGACCCGTCTCAAGGAGACCACCGTACAGCGCGGGTTGCAGCAGGCCGACAGCCGGGTGCTGTCAAAGGCCACGCCTGGGCAATATGTCGAGCCGCGCAAATCCCGTATCCTGGCGCTTTGCATAATCCTTGGCGGAATGATCGGCGCCGGGATCGTGCTGGTCCGCCAGATGATGCACAGCGGCTTCCGCACGCCAGAGGATCTCGAGGCCGCAACCGGTCATGCGGTCTTTGGCCAGATTCCCAAGATGCCGTTGCGCCGCCGCGGTAGCCTGATCGATTATCTCAACGACAAGCCGACCTCGGCCGCCGCCGAGGCGATCCGCAACCTGCGGACCTCGGTGCTGCTGTCGGATATCGACCAGGCACCGCAGATTATCATGTCGACCTCGGCGGTGCCGGGCGAGGGCAAGACCACGCAGTCGATCTCGCTGTCACACAACCTCGCCGGCCTCGGCAAGAAGGTGCTGCTGATCGAGGGCGACATCCGCCGCCGGACCTTTGCCGAGTATTTCGATTTCGGCGCCAGCCCCGGCGGGCTGGTCACCGCGCTCACCGAAGGCCGGCCGCTGTCGGAACTGGTGGTGCGGGCACCCGGCATGGATGTCGATGTTCTTCGCGGCGAAAAAGCCAGCATCAACGCCGCCGACCTGTTTTCCTCGGACCGCTTTCAGGAGTTCCTGCAGGAGCTGCGCCAGGCTTATGACTACATCGTCATCGACACGCCGCCGGTGCTGGTGGTGCCGGATGCGCGGGTCATCGGTCAGTTCGTCGATGCGGTGATCTTTTCGGTCGCCTGGGACCGCACCAGCAAGACCCAGGTTACTGAGGCGCTGCGTCAGTTCCAGTCGGTCGGCATCCGTGTGCACGGTCTGGTCATGGCACAGATCGATCCCAGAGGGATGAAGCGCTACGGCTATGGCGGCAAATACGGCGCCTATTCCTCCTACGGCAAGGGCTACTACGACGCCAGCTGAGCCCCGCGTTCAGGCCCCGGGGTCGCCCCCGAAGCCCGCTGGCCGAAGCCTACATCATCGCCTGGCCGCCGATCACCGCCACGGTGGCGCCGGCGGTATAGCTCGACAGCGGATCGGCCAGCATCACGTAGGCGGTGGCCAGTTCCGCCGGCTGCGCCGGGCGGCCGATCGGATAGTTTTCGCCGAAATGGCTGACCGAGTCCTCCGGCAGGGTTGCCGGGATCAGCGGCGTCCAGACCGGACCGGGCGCGACGCAATTGACCCGGATCCCGCGCGGCGCCAGCATCTGCGCCAGCCCGACGGTGAAATTCTGGATCGCGCCCTTGGTGGTGGCATAGGCCAGCAGCCCGGGGTTCGGCTTGTCCGAGTTGATCGAGGCGGTGTTGATGATCGCGCCGCCGTCTTCCATCCGCGGCGCGGCGGCCTTTGACAGGTAGAACATGGCGTGGATGTTGGTGCGGAAGGTGCGCTCCCACTCCTCGTCCGGGATCTCTTCGAAGCTGTCGAAATGCATCTGGTGCGCGGCATTGTTCACCAGGATGTCGAGCCGGCCGAAGGTCTCATGCGCCTCGCGCACCAGCGCGCGACAGTGCTCGGCATCCTGCAGGTCTCCGGGTTTGACCAGCGCGGTCTGACCGGCCTCCTCGACCAGACGTTTGGTTTCCTCCGCCTCCTCGTGCTCATCGAGGTAGGAAATCATCACGTCGGCCCCCTCGCGCGCATAGGCCAGAGCCACGGCCCGGCCAATGCCGCTGTCGCCGCCGGTGATCAGCGCGGCCATGCCCTTGAGTTTCTCCGAGCCGCGATAGCTCTCTTCGCCGTGGTCGGGGCGGGGCTGCATCTTGTCGGTGCGGCCCGGAACCGGCTGGCTCTGCTTGGGGAAGGGGGGTTTTGGAAAGGTCATCTGACGAGCTCCTGTTGCCGTTCAGAGGGGGAAACACGGGCGCTGCCGGGAAGTTCCTGACCGTCCCTGTCGGCCGCCGGCCACGGTCGCGAAGGCGAGCGCCGTGGAACCTTTCAGGATTTGTGCTGTTTACTTTTCGCGAGCCAGGGGAGTTTGCCCCGTCGATCCCTCGCCCCTTTTCGAAAGTACGAGGTATCCTTCCATGTTCTCAGTCACCCGACACACGACCGCTGGCGCGGCGCGCCTGGCGGGCGGATCGCTGCTGACCGCAACACCCGATGTCCGCCCATGAGAGACACCAGCTTTGACCCCGAGGATCGCGATGCCGGTTTTTTTCCGCCCGACTGCGCCGCCTTCTCTCCGGCCCCCGCATCCCGGGCCTCCGCGCTCCCGACGTCTCCGGTGCCGTCCGACCGCCGCCGCCTCTGGCTGGCAGCGTTCTGGGCCGGTTGGCTGATCGCTGCCGCGTTCCTCGGCAACCTTGCGCTCGCCGCCGCTGCCGCGGTCTTCCTGCTGGCGCAGATCGCGGTGACGGTGATGCAGTTCATCTGCTCTGCCAGATTGCAGCCCGCCACACCCCCGGCCGCGCGCCGCATCGTGCCGCGCGCTGAATTTATCTCGGTGCAGGTCGCCACCCACGCCGAGCCGCCGGAGCTGGTGATCCGAACCCTCGAGGCGCTCCTGAACCAGAAGGACGCGCCCCCCTACGAGATCATCGTGATCGACAACAATACCGACGACGAGGCGCTCTGGCGTCCGGTCGAGGCCTTTGCCAACCGCCATCCTCTGGCCCTGAGGTTCGTCCATGCGATGGGCGTCAAGGGGGCCAAGGCCGGGGCGCTGCGGATTGCCCGCCAGATGGCCGATCCGCGCACCACGCATATCGCGGTGGTGGATGCCGATTATGTCACCACCCCGGATTTCCTTGCCCGCGCGGCCGAGCGGCTCAGCGCGCAGTCGCTGGATTTCGTGCAGTTTCCGCAGGCCTATCGCGGTGAAGGCGCCGCCGCCGGCCCGGCACAGGACCTCTCCGATTACTTCTGCCGTCACGCCTGCATGGCCGATGGCGCCCGGGCGATGCTGCTGACCGGCACGCTCAGCGTGATCAGCCTGCGCGCGCTCGATGCCGCCGGCGGCTGGCAGCACACCAGCTCGACCGAAGATGCCGAGCTGGGCGTGCGCCTGCAGATGGCAGGCTTTGACGGCGGCTATGTCGATGCGCGGGTCGGCGAGGGGCTGCTGCCGCTCTCGGTTCGGGCACTGGGACAACAACGGGCGCGCTGGGCTGCCGGAAACTTCCGCACGCTGCTGCTGCATGCGCCGTTCAAAGGGCTCGGACTGCGCCGCCGGATCGCTGTCGCGGCACAACTCAGCGCCTGGCTCAATTTCGCGGTGCCGGCCGTGGCGGGCCTGCTCTGGGGGCTGGCTGCACTCTGGCTCGACGCGCCCCTGGCCGGGGTGATCCTTGGCCTGTCGCTTGCAACCTTGGGCTTTGCGCTGCTCTCGGCGGTGCTGCCGGTCGGGCGCAACGCGCTGACCCGGGGCCTCAGCTCGCGCGCCGCGGCGCAGGCGGTGCTGTCGCGGCTTTCGGTGCTGCCGGCGGCGGGTTTTGGCACCTTGTCGGCGCTGATGCCGCTGCCGCAGGGGTTCACCGTCACCCCCAAGACATGGCGCCGGCCCAGTGGGCCCGGCACCGAGGCGAGCCTGACCATCCTCGCCTCCTTCGGCCTTGCGGGCCTCGCGGCCCTCTCGGGCCTGCCACTGGTGGCCATCGCCGCCGCGCTTGCCGCGCTCGCCATGAGCGCCGCCAGCTTCGCCACCGCGCAGGCGCTGCGCAGCTATCGTATTGCACTGAAGGATAACGCAAAATGACCACTGTCTCGATTGTCATCCCGACCTACAACCGCGCCGCTCAGATCGTCGCCGCTGTGAAATCCGCCCTCGCGCAGTCGCATCCCCACACCACCGTCATGGTGATCGACGACGGCTCCAGCGATGGCACCCGCAAAGCGCTGTCGCGCTTCTTCGATGACGAACGGTTCGTCTATGTCCGGCTGGCGCGCAACATGGGCACTGCGGCGGCCAAGAATGTCGGCATCCTGCTGTCTGAATCCGACGCCGTCACCTTTCACGACAGCGACGACATCCCGCACCGCGACAAGGTAATGATGCAGGCGCGTGTGATCGGCAACCCGCAGATCGAAGCGCATCCCATCCTCAACTGGAAGATGAGCGGACGCGAGCCCGGCACCAAGATCCAGGTCGGCGCCGTGCTCACCCATCACGAGCTGATCCTGCCCGATGGCTGCCGCGTCGAGATCCGCCGCGCGCTGTCGCTGGTGGATGACTTCTTCCCCAATCTGCAAATGGCGGCCGGCGTGCCGGGCGACTGGACTCATGTGAATTCCGGCCTGTTCCACCGCGGCGTCTTTGAGCGTCTGGGCGGGTTTTCCGACTGCATCGAAGAGGACCGCGAGTTCCGCAACCGGCTGATCATGGCCGGCGAGGTGCTCTGGGTGATCCCCGAGATCCTGCTGACCAAGATCGAGACCACGGATTCGCTCACCCAGTCGGTCAGCACCGATTACGACAGCGCCCGCCGCAAGGCCGACCGCCGCCGGGTCTGGCAGGCGGCCGAGCGCTGGATGAAGGACCGCACCGTCGATCCCGAGCCCATCGACATGCCCGACCTCGAGATTGCCGAGATCACCAACCCCGGGCTTTGTGGCGTTTCCGGCGCGCTGGCCAGCCCCGCCACCCGCGACCGGTTGATGGCCGCACTCTCGCGCGAGGTCGAGCAGGTCGCATGAAGGTCGTCCGTCACACCCCCGAGGTCTGTTTCGTCGACCCCTGCGCCCCGCGCCCCTATACCACGCAAGCCTCCAGCCTCGCCGGGCTGGGCGGCACCGAAATGACCCTGGCGGCCTTGGCAGGCGAACTGTCGCGCCGGGTGGGGGTCGAGGTGCGGCAAAGCGCCCGCCGCGGCCGGATCCATGAATCCCACGTGCGGTTTGCGCCCTTCGACGTCAACGACCGGATCGCCGCGCCGGTGATCGTGGTGATCAACTCCTACAAGGTCGCGCTCAAGCTCGCGCGGACCCACCCCGAGGCGCGAATCTTCCTCTGGTTGCATGTGGTTCCAGGCAAGCACTGCCGCAAGATGGGCCGGCTGCTGCATGACGCGGGCGTCACAGTGGTCTGCGTCTCGCAGGCCCATGCCGACATTCTGAGGTGCTATCTGCACGCGCCCCTGCCGCGGCTCGAGGTGGTCTACAACATGATCCCGGACATGCTGCGCCCGGACGACACACCGCGCGATCTGGACCGGCTGTTCTTTGCCAGCGCGCCGCACAAGGGGCTCGATCAGGTCTACGAGGCCTTTGCCGAGATGCGCCGGCGCATCGCCACGCTCACCCTCTGCGTGGCCGATCCCGGCTACCTGCGCTGGGACAGCGGGCGGGTGCCCGAAGGCGTCACCGTTCTCGGCCGACTCGACCGGCAGCGGGTCTGGCATCACATGCGCCGCAGCCTCTGCCTGTTCTATCCGCAACGCCGCTTTGCCGAGACCTTCGGCATCGTTCTGGCCGAGGCCAACGCGGTGGGCTGCCCGGTGCTGGTGCAACAGGGGCTCGGCGCCAATGACGAGGTGGTCTCGACCGCCGACCAATGCATCGACAGCACCGACATGGACCTGCTCGAGGCCCGCCTGCGGACCTGGCGCGAGACACCGCCCGACATCACCGGGCGGCGCGACTTCAGGTTGTCGATGGTCACCGAACGCTGGCTGTCGCTGCTCGAGGCCGCAGGCCGGGCCGAGCCGGTGCGCCAAGTCGCCGAAGCCTGACCGGGAGGCGGCAGTTTCCGCCCGTGATTCTGGAACTTCGGAGGACGTCCGTTGTTCAGATGATGACACGACGACGACCTAACAGGAGAGAGACATTTAACATGATGGGAATTGATACAGTGGTGCTTCCGGTTGCAGGCAATGGGTCGCGGATGCGCCCTGCGACCGACGCGATCGCCAAGGAAATGCTGCCGATCTACGACACGCCGCTGTTGCAGTTCGCGCTGTCAGAGGCGGCCGCGGCCGGAGCCCGGCGCATCGTGCTGGTGACCCGCGCCTCCAAGCCGGGGTTCGACAAGTACATCGACCATCTTGCGGCGCAGCCCGACTCCTTTCTGGCCGGTGTCGACGTGCAGTTCGTCGAGCAGGACGAGCCGCTGGGTCTGGGCCATGCGGTACTTTGCGCCCGCCGGTGCACGTTGCCCGGGGCCATCGGCGTGATCCTGCCAGACGACCTGATCCTCGGCGAGCCGGCCTTGGCGGAAATGGCCGCCTCTTTCGATCCGCGGCGGATGAAATCCCTGGTCGCGGCGCAAAAGGTCGACCGTGCCAGCGTCGGCAGCTACGGCATCTTTGACATCGACGGCGACGACTCGATTGCCCGCGTCATGCCGGCGCATGATCTGGTGGAAAAGCCCGATCCTGAAAAGGCGCCGTCGCAATATGCCGCCGTCGGTCGCTACGTGTTGGCCGAGGAAATCTGGGACCAGCTCGAGCGCACCGGCCCCGGTGCGGGCGACGAGATCCAGCTGACCGATGCGATCACGGCACTGGGCGGCATTCATGGCTTCCGGTTCTCCGGCCGGCGCTATGACTGCGGCAACAAGGAGGGTTGGTTCGCGGCGACCGAAGCCTATCGCCGCAGCTGCCTGCAGTCCGAACTGACCGCGGCGGAATAAGCCTCTCTCCCGGCGGGTCGCCCACCGGCCCGCCGTCGTTCAAGGAAAGGGACACGACAATGAAGATTGCACAGGTTGCGCCGCTGTTCGAAAGCGTGCCGCCCCAGCGCTATGGCGGCACCGAACGGGTGATTTCCACCCTGACCCAGGAGCTCAGCTTCATGGGCCACGAAGTCACCGTCTTTGCCACCGCCGACAGCGCCGTGCATGGCGAATTGGTGGCCTGCCGGCAGACCCCGCTGACCGCCGGTTCCGGCGACGACATCGAAGCGGCCGAGCACGTTCTGGCGCTCGACAAGGTGTTCCGCCTGTTCGGTGAATTCGACATCGTGCATTTTCACACCCGGTTCCTGCATTTTCCGATGTTCGAGGATGTCGCCCGGCGCACCGTCACCACCTGCCACATGCGGGTCGACACGCCCGAGCTGTCACGGTTCTACGACCGCTACCGCGACTTCCCCCTGATTGCCCTGTCGGAGGCGCAGAAACGCACCCGCCCCGGTGCCAACTGGGCCGGGGTGATCCCGCATGGCTTTCCGCGCGATCACCTGCCGGCCTACAACCGCCCGGAGGCCCGCGACGGCTACCTCGCCTTCCTTGGCCGCATCTGTCCCGACAAGGGCGTGCTTGACGCGATCCGCATCGCCAAAGCCACCGGCAAGCAGCTGAAGATCGCGGCGCGGATCAACAAGGTCGACCAGGAATACTGGGAGGCGCGGGTCGAGCGTGAGATCGACGGCGACCAGATTCAGTATGTCGGCGAGATTGCCGATCCCCAGAAGCCCGAATTCCTCAACGGCGCCGCGGCGCTGGTCTTTCCGATCCAGTGGCCAGAGCCTTTCGGGCTGGTGATGATCGAGGCGATGGCCTGCGGCACGCCGGTGATCGGCTATGACTGCGGCTCGGTGCCGGAGGTCATCGAGGAAGGTCGCAGCGGGTTCGTGGTCAACGATGTCGACAGCGCCGCCGCTGCCGTGGCGCGGCTCGGCACGCTCGACCGCACCGAGGTGCGCGCCAGCTTCGAGGAGCGCTTCTCCTCGCGGGTGATGGCCGAACGCCACCTCAGGCTCTACAGCGAAATCATTCACGGCAGGCTCAACCGCAAGCTGGGCACGATGATGCGCCCGCGCAGCCAGCCGCGGCCCAGCGGCGCCCGCAGCCTGCCGGATCGTACATCGCCGACCACCGGCGGCGCCATGGCGAAACCTGTCTGATGCCAGCCGAGACCCGCAAAGCCATCCCCAACGATTTCGGTCCCGACACCAGGGACGATTTCCACGTGCTCAAGTACCAGAGCGCTTTTGCCGTCTTTCCCGCCACCGGCTGCATGAACGGTGGCGAGGCCGGCGTGCCAGAACTCAACTGCAAGGACGGGCTCTTTGTCGGCGACACCCGCGCCCTGTCGCGTTTCATCCTCCGGCTCAACCGGACCCGGGTGACCTCGATGGGCGCTGTGGTGGGCGAGGGGGCCTCGGTGTTCTCGGCCAGCATGGCCAACCGCCGGCTGCATGACAGCGCCGGGCGTGAGGTCGGCGCCTACGGTATCCATATCGACCGAGAGCGTTTTCTGCGCCATTCGCTGCATGATCGTCTGCGGATCACCAACTACAGCGCCGGCCCGGTCGATCTTGATGTGACGCTCGATTGCTGGGCTGATTTCCGTGACATCTTCGAGGTGCGCGGCGTCGAGCGGCCGAAACGCGGCCAGTTGCACGCGCCGCAGCTTGAGGGCCGCAACCTGATCTTCGGCTACCGCACGCTCGACGACGTCGAAATGCGCACGACCATCGCCTTTGACCGCGATTTCGACACCGAGGGCGGCCATGCGCATTTCCGCGTTCAGCTCGCGCCCGGCGCAGGCGACCAGTTCGGCGCCCGCATCCATGTCGAGGCCGAGGGTCCGGCGGTGGCCCTGCCGCGCCCCGGCGAAGTCGACGCCGATTACGAGGCCTGCAAGCAGCAGACCGTCAGCGAGTACCGCGCCCGGCGCGACCGGTTGAACCTGCTGCGGACCAACCGGCCGGCGTTTGACGAATGGCTGGGCGATTCCGCCTCCGATCTGGCGCTGCTGATCACCGAACTCGACACCGGTCCCTATCCCTTTGCCGGCCTGCCGTGGTTCGCGGCGCCCTTCGGCCGCGATGCGATCATCACCGCGATGCAGGTCTCCTGGCTCTACCCCGACCTGGCGCGCGGCGTGCTCGACTACCTCGCCGCAACCCAGGCCGACCGGATGGACGTCGTGAACGAGAGCGCGCCGGGCAAGATCATCCACGAGGCCCGCGAGGGCGAGATGGCGCGGCTGGGCGAGGTGCCCTTTCACCGGTATTACGGCGGCATCGACCAGACGTTGCTGTTTGTCATGCTGGCCGAGGAATACTATCGCCGGGTCGGCGATCTCGACTGGCTCAAGCGGTTCCGGCCGGCGATCGACCGGGCGCTGACCTGGGCTGACAGTTTTGGCGACCGCGACGGCGACGGGCTGCTCGAGTACCTGCAATCGACCGAGAAGGGCCTGCGCAATCAGGGTTGGAAAGACAGCGGCAACGCCGTGTTTCATGCCGACGGCTCGCTGGGCGAAGGCGCCATCGCGCTGGTCGAGGTGCAGGCCTACAGCTATGCCGCCCGCCGTTCCGCGGCGACGCTCTACCGCGCGCTCGGCGACGAGACCGCGGCCGCGCTCTGCGACAGCAAGGCCAAGCAGATCTTCTCCAAGCTTGAGACCGCCTTCTGGGATGATGGCCTTGGCGCCTGGGTTCTCGGGCTCGACGGCGCGAAGGCGCCAATGCGGGTGCTGTCGTCGAACGCCGGCCACGTGCTGTTTGCCGGAGCCGCCTCGAACCACCGCGCCGATACCTTTGCCGCTCGGTTCGACGGGCCGGATTTCCTCGTCGACTGGGGGCTCAGGACAATCGCGGCGGGCACGCTGCAGTACAATCCGATGGGCTATCACACCGGCAGCATCTGGCCGCATGACAACTCCATCGTCGCCGCCGGCCTCTGCCGCTACGGCCAGAAACCCCGCGCCGCCCGTCTGCTCGAGGGGCTGTTCGCCGCCTCGCATGATGTCCACAAGCGCGGCCTGCCGGAGCTTTACTGCGGTTTCGACGCCTCGGGCATTCCGCACCTGGTCTCCTACCCCTCGGCCTGTTCGCCGCAGGCCTGGGCCGCAGGCAGCCCCTTTCTTTGCCTCAAGGCGCTGGCCGGCGTCGAAATCGACATGACCCGCGAGGGCGACAAGATCACCCTGACCGATCCCTACCTGCCCAAGGCGCTCGATCGGCTGGTGATCGAAAACATCCCGGTTGGCCGCGAATGGGCCACCGTCCATGTGGAGCGGCGCGGCGAAGACGCCTTTGAGGGCCATATCGACCTGTCGGACGGCCAGCGCCGCCGCGCCGCATCCTGACCCCACCGACCAAAGGAGCACGTGATGAGCGAAGCCAGCACCACCACCGACCACGAGGTGATCCGGAAATGGGTCGAGGCGCGCGACGGCAAGCCGGCGCGGGTCAAGGACGCCAAAGGGTCAGGCGACCTGCTGCGGATCGACTTCGACCCGCCGGAAGACAGCCTGGAAGAGATCAGCTGGGAGCAGTTCTTCGAAACCTTCGAGGCGGAAAAGCTGGCCTTTCTGCACCAGGACCTCACCGAGGACGGCCAGCCCAGCCGGTTCAACAAGCTGATCGACCGCGACTAGGCGTCATTGGCTGAGCAGCGCCGCGCCGACCACCCCAAGGGCGCTGCTGACGCCGGTCAGATCGTCATCGCCGCGATAGGCCTCGGGGAAAAGCTCGGTCACCAGCGCGGCGGTGATCGCCCCGGCGGTGAAGGCGCGGATCAGCCCCAATGTCTCGGCCCCGGCGCCGTCGAGCAGCAGATTGCCGGCCAGCGTCACCGCCGAGAGCAGCAAGGCCGCGCAACTCCAGATCGACAGAATTTTGCGGTTCGACCAGCCGCTGGCCGCCATTCTCTGCGCGCCGCCGGCCGCCTCTGGCAGGTTCGACAGGAAGATGGCCGCCGCCAGCGCCAGAACCTCGCGCAGAGAGGCGCCGATCAGCTCGACCCCCAGAACCAGATTTTCCGGCAGGCCGTCGAGTGAGACCGCCACCAGCAACCCGACGCCGCTGCGCGCGCCCCAGACCTCATCGACGCAATGGTCGACCAGCGCAAAGATCACCGCCCCGGCCAGAAGCGCCAGTGCTGCAGGCCCCGCCCCGGTGATGTCGATCGCCGGCTGGAACAGCTCGAGGATCAGCGAGGACAGCAACGCCCCGCCGCCAAAGGCCAGACCATTGGCCTTGAGACGGGCGGGCAGCGGCAGGTAGAGGCTCCAGGCCGCGCCGACCACCAGCGACAGCGCGACGGCCGCGACAACCAGCAGGACGGTCATCCCCGGCTCATGGCAGCAGACCGTCGTCCCAATGCTCCACACCCTCGGGCGCATCACCGCGGATCAGCGCTGCCACCGTCCGGGTCGCCTGTCGGGCGCTGCCGATCGGCAGGCCGAACCGGTCCCAGTTGTCGTGTCCCTCACCATCGTGCAGCGGCACCACATGGTCGAAGCGGCAGGCCTGCTGACACTCGCCATAGGCCGCTGTCGCACGGGTCTCGATGTTTTCCAGATCGCCCAGCGACATCGTGCCTTCCTCCTGCGAGGTGCGATGCAGCAGCTTGCGGCGCTGCACCTGCGCAAAGAGCTCAGGCAGATCACTCCCCAGTGCCTTGGCCGCGCAGATCTCCTCGCGGCTCAACGGCGTCAGGAAGATCGACAGGCTGTCATGCCGGTCGAGCACACCCGCGTCGCGCAGCCGCGCCGGCAGGCCCGGGTTGCCCTCGTAGAGCGCATGGCTTCCGCTCTCCAGGATGCGGTCGATCTCGGCCAGCTCCAGCGCCTGAAGATCGCCGCGGTTGTCCACCAGAACGACCCCCTCCTGCTCACCCAGTTTCTCGATCTCGGCGCGCTCGCGGAAATGATAGTCTACGCCATCCTTTTCGTCGGGCCGCATCTCGCGGTCGTTGAACAGCACCAGCTCCTCGATGTCCTGCCCCAGTTCGGGGTCGACCTGCGCCAAGGCCCGGGCCAGCGGGCTCTTGCCGATGCCCGAGGGGCCGGAGATGAGGATCAGTTTCGGCATGGGGCGGGTCCTCCCTGACGTGGCGTTCCCTTGGCCAACCGGCAGCCGGCAGAGATGTTCCGGACCGGCAGCGCGGCGACGACTTTGGAACATCTGGGCGAGGCGCGTGGTTGCAGGGGGAGAGGGGCGGCAACCGACGTGCCGCGCCCCAACCCGTCAGGAGGATACCATGCAAGTCAGCCAAGTGATGACAGCCCACCCCGTGACCGTGACACCGGACCAGAGCCTCCGCGAGGTGGCCGAGATCATGAAGCGCATCGACACCGGCTTCGTCCCGGTCGGCGACAATGACCGGCTAGTCGGGATGATCACCGACCGCGACATCGTGATAAATGGCCTGGCCTGCGGCAAGGATGCCGACTGCGCCGTCTCGGAGGTGATGACCCGCGAAGTGCTCTATTGCCGGCAGGACGAGGAGGTTGCCGCCGTGGCCCGCAACATGGGCGCAAACCAGGTGCGCCGCCTGCCGGTGGTCGACGCTGACAAGCGGCTGGTGGGCATCGTCTCTCTCGGCGATCTCTCGACCGATGGCGACCCCTCGGCCGCCGGTGTCGCGCTCGAGCAGATCTCGGAAGAGTAAACGCCCACGCGCCGGCCTTGTCGCCGGCGCACTGACTTGCGGTCGCGGATGTCCGCGGCCGCGCCATCAGCCCGCCAGCCGCAGACCGGCAAACCCCAGGCACAGCCAGAGACCAAAGGCGATGCGATCTTCGCGGCCATGGCGCGTGAGCAGGGCAAACAGCAGCGCCGGCAGGCTGGCCGCCAGCACCAGCCAGGGCAGCATCTGCCAGCCCAGCCAGGCCCCGGCCGCCGCCAGCAATTTGGCGTCGCCCATCCCCAGCCCCTCGACCCGGCGCAGCCGGAAATGCACTGCCCCAAGGGTCCAGAACACCGCAAAGCCGATGACTGCGCCAAGCGCCGCGTCCAGCGGCGGCGGCCCGTGACCGGCCAGCGCCAGCCCGAGGCCGATGACGATCAGCGGCAGGGTCAGCGCATCGGGCAGTCGGAACTGCCGCAGGTCGACCCAAGCCAGCGCCCCAAGAAAGCCCAGCAGGACGGCGTCGGCGATCAGGTCGACGGAAATAATCGGCATGATCTGAGAATAATCTCCATCTTTTGTGAAACTATCTGTCCGCGCGCTACGTAGCCTTAGATGCGCGACGAAAATTTTCACGCGCACCCGCCCGTGCCTGCCGCGGCGGACCATAGCCAAAAGGGAGTGAATTATGAAGATCAATACTCTGACGATGCGCACGGGGGCTGCTGTCAGCCTTCTCGCCGTCGCTGCCACCGGCGCGATGGGCGCATCACACCGCGAAGCGCCGGCGATTGCCCATACGCCCAAGATCGACGGCACCGATTTTTACATGTTCCGCAGCTACGAGCCCGGCCGCCAGGGCTATGTGACCTTCATCGCCAATTACCAGCCGCTCCAGGCGCCCTATGGCGGCCCGAATTATTTCACCATGGACGAGGATGCGATCTACGAGATCCACATCGACAGCGATGGTGACGCGGTCGAGGACCTGACCTTCCAGTTCGACTTCGACAACACGCTGGCCAATGACGGCAAGGGTGTCGCGCTCAATATCGGCGGCGTCGACGTGGCGATCCCGCTCAAGACCGCGGGCCAGGTCAGTGGCGCCGCCGATGCCACGATCAACGAGATGGAGCATTACGCGCTCAACGTCGTCACCGGCGACCGCCGCAGCGGCGAAATCCGCCAGATCACCTCGGGGGGCAACGACCGGTTCGTCAAGCCGCTCGATTACATCGGCGAAAAGACCTTCCCTGACTACGAGGCCTATGCCAACAGCTTCGTCTATGACATCGACATTCCCGGCTGCGCCACCCCGGGCCGTGCCTTTGCGGGCCAGCGCGAAGAGGCCTTCGCCGTCAACCTCGGCGAGATCTTCGACCTGGTGAACCTGGTGCCGCTGGCAGGCTCGATCCCCAACGATCGCAGCAACGACGACCTGGTCGACCAGTTCAACGTCACCTCCTTGGCGCTGGAAGTGCCGATCGACTGCCTGGTCGGGTCCGGCAATGGCGTGATCGGCGCCTGGACCACTGCCAGCCTGCCGCAGGCCGAGATCGAGGATCCCTCGCCCACCTACGAAGACCCTTCGGTCTATGGCGGGGCCTGGGTGCAGCAGTCGCGGCTCTCCAACCCGCTGGTCAACGAAGTGGTGATCGGCCTGCCCGACAAGGACCTGTTCAACGCCGCAGAGCCGACCCAGGACAGCGCACTGGCGGTCTATGTCACCAACCCGACCCTGCCGGCGCTGATCGACATCCTGTTCCGCCAGGCCCTCGGCGCCACCGACAATATCGCGCCCTCGAACATCCCGCGCGATGATCTGGTCGCGGTCTTCCTGACCGGTCTGGCCGGGCCGAACGGCACCTTCACCCAGCAATCCACCGTCACCGCCTCGGAGATGCTGCGTCTGAACACTGCCGTGCCGCCGACCCCGCGGGCCACCCAGCACCCTTACGGTGTCGTGGCCGAAGACCTTGCCGGCTTCCCCAATGGCCGTCGCCCCGGCGATGACGTGGTCGACGTCGCGCTGCGCGTCGTCATGGGCGCGCTCTGCCACAACGTGCCGCTCGGCGCCGAACTGGGCATCCAGGGCGCGGTCGAGGACACGGCGAGCGATTTCGTCAACCTCGGGTTCTGCGTGCCGGCCGATGCGCCGGTGGGAGACGAACCCTTCATCGATGGTGCCCCGATCGACGCACGCGAGATGGGCGATGCCTTCCCCTATCTCAACACGCCGCTTCCCGGCTCAGAACTGTAAGCGGGAGGAATGATGATGAGACGTAAACTCACTGGCGTGGCGATGGGTGCGGTGCTGCTGCTCTCGGCCTGCGAAGGCGACGGAGGCGGCAACAGCGTCAACGGCATCGCGACCCTGGGCCAGGCCTTCGTCAGGGCCTTCAACCAGGCGCGCAACTCGACGCCGATCAACGCCCAGAGCGCAAACCTGAAGCTGACCCCGACCAAGACCCCCTTCAACCCCTGATCGGGCCGCTCACAGCAACGAAAAAAGCCCCCCGCGTCCAACCGCGGGGGGCTTTCTGAAAAGAGACCCTGCTCAAACTTCATCTTGCCAAATAAACCTCCGGGGGGCGCCGAAGGCGGGGGGCAGAGCCCCCATCTGACGCGCCGCCGGCTCAGGGCCGCTCGGTCTCTTTCATCGGCGCCACCGGCGCCACGATCCGGCGCGAGATCAGCCGGATGGTCTTTTGCCCCAGCTCTGATTTGCGGTAGATCACGGTTCTGAGCCGGACCTGCGCCGCGCCGCTTTCGGCCAGGATGTCGACCTCCCAGTTGTCAGAGGCAAAGTCGGTCAGACCCGGCCGCAGCGCGCCCATCGCCGACAGCATCTCGCGGGTCACCCGGCCTTCCGCTTCGCGCCGGAACAACACCTGCGAGGTGATGCCGGGGTTTTGGAACAGCACCCCGAGCAGCAGCGGCCCGACGGTGTTGAGATTGATTGTCGCCGGCAGCGGCAGCGCGGTGACATGTGGCTCTAGCAACGCCAGGGTCTCCGGCGCCGTGCCGCCGCGTTCCAGCGCCTGCAGGCTGTCGATCCGGCCAGACAGCAGCAGCGTCTCGACGATGCGCCGTGCCTCGGCCTCCTCGATCCCCAGCCGGGCGGTCAACCGCAGGAACAGCGTCTGCGGCCCGACCGCTGGGGCGATCAGCAGGTTGATGTCGAACTTCGCCTGACGGTCGCGCACCGAGACCGAGAACCGCCCGTCCGGCAGCGCAACCTCGTCCTGGATCACCCCGGCCCAGGGTTCGGCGAAATGGTCCTCGTCCGGGGCGGTGTCGAGATCGCTGCGCAGCGCTGCCAGCACCGAGGCCTCGGCGCCAAGCGCGATCTGCTCGGCCTGGGCCAGTGCGGCGGCACGGCCGATGCTGTCCTGCCCCGCCTCCTGCTGGCGCAGCAGCAGCACCACCAACCCCGAGGTGATCGCCAGCACCACCAGCACGTTGATCAGCGTCACCCCGGCGTCACGACCTCTCATGGGGTGGCCCCGGCGGGCATCGGGAACAGCCGCGTCAGCTCGGCCACCGCGTTCTGTTCCGGCAGCTCCAGCCGCAGGGTCAGCTCGGCCGCCCGCGGCACCTGTTCGGCATCGGGCCAGGCGGTCTGCCAGCGCCGCCCGCCGTCAAGCAGTCGCCAGCGCGCCGCGCGCACCCCGGTCAGCAACTGTTGCGGCTCGGGCGGCGCGCTCTGGCGGCCCTGCTGCACAAGCCGGGTCAGCCGGCCGTCGTCAAGCCCGATGCGCAGGCCCAGCGGCGCGTCCTCGGCGGCCCGCAAAAAGCTCAGCCCGGTCTCGTCCAGCGCGGTGAACCCCGGCGCGGCGGTGGCCAGGTCGCGGCGCAGCACGGTCAGCGCGCGGTCAATCTCCGCCACCCGGTCAAGCCGCCCCTCGGTGCGGCGCTGCACGTTCAGCGTGGTGTCGAGCATGGTGAGCCCGGCAAGGCCGATCACCGACAGGATCGCCAGCGCCACCAGCATCTCGACAAGCGTCATGCCGGCCTCGGCGCGGCGTCTCATATCGAGGTGGAGCCGATCAGGTTGATGTCGCCGGCGCCGACTTCGAGCACCGCCAACCCGCGTTCGACCAGACCCGAGGCGAGGAAGCGGTAGGGGCCGAGGACGCCGGTGAAGCTCTCCTTGCGGGTCAGCCCGCGGCGGCTTTGCCGGCCGGTCTGGCCCAGCACCCGCATCAGCTCGGCGCCGTCATAGGCCAGCCCGGCGATGATCCCGGCGGGCTGGCCGGTCTGCTCTTCATAGGCGCGGGTAAAGGCGGCGAAGCGCAGCGGATCGGGGGCGGCGAACCAGGCGCCACGCAGGGCGCGCACCGCCTCGAGATCGCGGGCAGCCCATTGGGTGGAGCCGAGGATCTGCGTCTCCCGCCCCGCGAGCGCCTCGGCAAACGGGATCAGGCTGGCGCCGGCCGAGGGCAGGTAGACGCCGGCCGGGATGCCGCCGCCGGCCTCGAGCTCTGCGATCACTGCGCCCGGCGTGTCGGTGATCACCGGCGCCCGCAGGGTGATCCCCAGCGCCTGGGCGACCGGTGCCGCCTCGGCGGCGCTGCGGGCACCAAGCGCGCCGGGCGGCGCCACGATCGCCACCTCGCGGATGTTGCGCTGCGCCGCCAGGGCCAGGACCGCGCGGGCCGATTGCGCCGGGGTGACGCCGAAGACAAAGGTGTCGCGCCCGGCCAAGGTGGTGTCATTCGACAGGGTGACAACGGGGATGTTGACGGCCGCGGCGACCGCCCTGGTCTGGGCCGAGAACACCGGGCCGATAAGGATTCTTGCCCCGGCCGCCTCGGCTGCCTTGGCGGCAAGGACGGCGGTGTCCGGCGAAGAGCCGCTGTCGCGGATCTCGATGCCGATGCCGGGGCCGCCGCCCAGCCGCACCGCGGCCTCGAGCGTCCGGCCCAGCTGCGCCTGCTCGCCGGTCAGCGGCAACAGGATCGCGGATTGGCCGGGCCCGGCGCTGCCACCGATCTCGCCCAGGCCCTCGAGCGAGGCACAGCCCGCCAGCCCGGCAAAGCCCGAGGCGGTGAGCAGGAAGCGGCGGCGGGAGGGGCGAAGCAATGCGGACATTCGGGGCCTTCCTGAAAGGGGTTGCTGTCTTGCTATCAGGTCGCGGGGAAGGGGGCCATGCACCGCCTCATCCGACCAGCGAATTGAGCTGCATGATCGGCATCAGGATCGCCAGCACCAAGAGCATCACGATCCCGCCCATCACCAGCAGCACCCCGGGTTCGACCAGCGCCACAAGGGTGGCCACCGAGGCCTTGAGCTCGCGCGCCTGGTCGCCGGCGGCGCGGTCGAGGCTGGCACCCAGGGTGCCGCCGGCTTCGCCGCTGGCGATCATCGCGATCAGCATGGGCGAGAAGATGCCGGCGCGTTTCGCGGCCGAGGACAGCGCGGCGCCATCCTCGATTTCGCGGGTCATGGTGGCGATGCGGGCGCGCAGGTGCAGGTTCGACACGGTGCCGGCGGCGGCGCGCAGCGCCTCGGCCAGCGGCACGCCGCTTTGCAGCAGCATCGCCAGCGTGCCGGTGAACTGCGCCGCATTGACCCGCTGCACCAGCCGGCGGGTCAGCCGCCCGGTCGCCAGCATCCGGTGCCAGGTGGCGCGCGGCCCCGGCCGGCGCAGCAGCGCCATCGTCCCCAGCACCAGCGGCAGGGCCGCGGCGGCGGCGATCGGACCAAAGCGCTGCAGCGCGTCCGACAGGGTGATCAGATAGCGCGTCAGCGCCGGCAGATCGGCGCCGCGGGCGGTAAAGACCCGCACGATATCGGGCACCACGAAGCCCAGAAGTGCCAGGATCACCCCGATCGAGACCACTGCCAGCAGCGACGGATAGATCAGCGCCAGCTGGATGCTCTGGCGATTGCGAGACTGCGCCTCGATGTGGTCGGCCAGCTGGTTCATCACGTCGGACAGCCGCCCGGCGCGTTCACCGGCGCGCACCGACGCACGGTAGGCCGGGCTGAAACTGCCCGGTTCGGCATCGAGCGCATCGGCGAGGCTCTGGCCGTCCTGCACCGCGCTGCGCAGGTTCAGCAGGAACGAGGCGTCGCGCGGTTTGACCTGCTGGTCTGCGACGATGCGCAACGCGTCGTCGATCCGCACCGAGGCACCGATCAGCGTCGCCAGCTGCCGGGTCACCAGTGTCAGCCGCCGAAGCGAGAGCTTGTAGCGAAACAGCGAGGTCCGCACACCGGGGCGGGCGCGCGTCGCCTCGACACTCAGCGGCAGCAGCGCGCGGGCGCGCAGCTGGGCCCGGGCCTCAGCCGCGCTGGCGGCGTCCAGCAGGCCCTTGGTCCGCTTGCCGCTCTGGTCGACGGCGGTATAGAGAAAGGCCGACATCGGTTACGTCCGGTCCCGCACCGCGCGGGCGACGTCTTCGGCGCTGGTCAGACCGGCGCGTATCTTGGCAATGCCGTCGTCGAGGATGCTGCTGGTGGCGCGCCGCGCCTCGGCGAGCAGTTCGGCCTCTGAGGCGCCATCGTGGATCATGTGTTCCAGCGCCGTCGTGCCGGCGACCACCTCGTAGATCGGCAGCCGCCCGCGATAGCCCTCCTGCGCGCAGGCCTCGCAGCCCGGCGCGTGATAGGCCGGCGCGCCTTCCTTCATCGCGTGGCCCAAAAGCGCCGCGTCGCGGGCGCTGAGCGGGCGCGGCTCGCGGCAACTCTGGCAGAGCCGGCGCACCAGCCGCTGCGCCACCAGCCCGCGCAGCATCGGCGCCAGCAGGTAGCGCTCGACCCCCATGTCGAGCAGCCGCGACACCGCGCCAACAGCGGTGTTGGTGTGCAGGGTCGACAGCACGAGGTGGCCGGTCATGGCGCTTTCCACCGCGATCTTGGCGGTCTCGGCGTCGCGGATCTCGCCCACCATGATGACATCCGGATCCTGCCGCAGCAGCGCGCGCAGCCCGCGGGCAAAGGTCAGCCCGGTCTTGGCCTCGACCTGCATCTGCCCGACACCGTCCATGGCATATTCGATCGGGTCCTCGACCGTCAGGATATTGCGCGCCCGGTCGTTCAGGTGCGACAGCGCGGCATAAAGCGTCGTGGTCTTGCCCGAACCGGTCGGCCCGGTCACCAGCACCAGCCCCTCGGGCGACGAGATCATTCGCTCGAACCGCGCGCGATCCTCGTCGGACAGGCCCAACGCCGGGATCCCCAGCCGGGTCTGACCCCGATCCAGCAGCCGCAGCACCACCCGTTCGCCATATTGCGACGGCAGGGTCGAGATCCGCACGTCGAGCGCATAGCCGCCGACCTTGAGCGAGACCCGGCCATCCTGCGGCAGGCGCTTCTCGGCGATGTCGAGCTTGCCCATGATCTTGAGCCGGCTGGTCAGCAGCGGCGCCAGCGCCCGGCGCGGCTCGAGCACCTCGCGCAGGCTGCCGTCGATCCGCAGCCGCACCACGAGGCGGTTTTCTTCCAGCTCGATATGCACGTCAGAGGCGTTTTCCTTGACCGCCTCGAGCAGCAGCGCATTGATCAGCCGCACCACCGGGGCGTCGTCCTTCTGGTCGAGCAGGTCGTCGACCGAGGCGGCGGTCTCGGCCAGTGCGCTCAGGTCGGTGTCATCCTCGGCGGCGATCTGCGCGGCTTGGGTGGCGGAATTGCTGTAGAGCCCCGAGAGCGCGGTGTCGAAGGCATTGGCGTCGATCTGGCGAAAGCTGATCGCGCCCGAAGTGCAGCGCTGCGCCTCGAGTAGCGCCGAAAGCGGCGCCTTGGCGAGATGGGCGCATTCCGGCGCGCCGTCGTCGCCGGGCTGCAGGATCACCCCGTGGCGGCGGGCGAAACCATAGTCGAGACGGGCGGTCATGGCAGCGGCTCCAGCGCAAGGGTCAGGGTGACGGCGCCGGGGGTGAGGCGGCGGGCCATGTCGAGCTCGGCCACCTTCAGGCCGTGGTCGGCGCGCAGCGCAGCGATCCATTGCAGGGCGGCGTCGAACTGCAGCTCCGAGACCGCGACGCGGAACTGGCGGCCCTCGGGCTCCAGCCGGGTGAGGGCGATGCCGGCGGCGGCGGCGCTTTGCGAGATGCGTTGGCTGGCCGGGCGCGGATCGACCGCGGCCATGGCCGGGCGCTCGGCGCTGCCGGCCTGGGCCGCCACATGGATCAGCGCGTCGAGCCTGGCGATCTCGGTCAGGGTGGCGGTGCGCTCGGCCTCGAGCGGTTTCCAGGCGAACTGCCAGATCAGCGCGGCCGGCAGCACCAAGGCGGCCAGCCCGATCAGCAGCTGTTCGCGACGGGTGAGGGCGGTGAAGGCGGCGATCATCGACCGGCCCTCACGGTCAGCGTCATCCGCGCGCTGCCACCGCCGGCGGTCACCGCACCGGCCGCGACCTCGAGCCCCTCGGCGCGCAGTGCGGCCTCGGCGGCCTGCAGCTGGTCGATGCCCGGCGCCTCGGCCTCGAGCGTCAGGGTGCCCTCGCGACCCGACCAGCCGAGGTTCGACAGTTGCACCGGTGTGTCGGCCAGCGCGCCGGAGGCCCGCGACAGCACCGCAAGGAAACCCGGTGCCTCCTGGGCGCCCGCCGACAGCCGACGATAAAGCAGGCGCGGATCGTCGGTGACACTGGCGCCGGGAAGGTTGCTGGCCAGCAGCGCGGTGGCCTCGGCGCGGAGCGCCTCGGCGGTGGCGCGCTGGCGCTGCAGATCGGCAAAGGCCAGCCCGAGATGGCCGCCAAGCGCCAGCAGCAGGGTGACGACCAGCGCAATGGCCGGCGCGCGCAGCCGTTGCGGCGGCGCAAAGGCGCCTTGGCGCAGGTCGGGCAGCGGGCCGGTCGGTGCCAGACGCACGTCCTCGCGCGCCTCGGCCGGAAACCCGGAGGGCAGGGCAGCGCCGTGGCTGTCGAGGCCGGGGCGTCCGGCGGCAGCCCAGAGATGTGCCAGCATGTCGACCCGCGCGCCGAAGCCGGTGCCGTCAGACGCCCGCACCAGCGCCCGGTCGCCGTGGCGCCAGACGGCCCAGCGCACGGTTTCGCCCTCGGCCGGCCGGGGGACCGGCAGCAGAAATTGTTCCGGCGTCACCGGTTGCGGGCCGGCGACTGCGGCCATTGCCGCGCGAGACAGGGTGGCGGCCAGCGCGCCGCCATCTGGCGCCTCGCCGCAGAGCGCATGGTGGGTCTCGCCCACCGGCTGGCCCAGGTCTTCTTCGAGCGCATAGGGCAGGGCGGCCAGTTTCTGCGCCAGCCCGCGCACCGGAAGCTGCACCGAATGCAACGTAACGCTGAGCGCCGGCAGGACCGACACAGCCTTGCCTTGCAACCGCTGAGAAATCACTGACTCCGGCAGGATCAGCGGTGGCAGGTTTCCGCCATCGGCGTCGGCCGGACGGGTCGCAGGCACAGCTTCATCCCCCGTCGAAACGGCGGCGATATCAGGAATAACGTCCTGTGAAGCTTGCATTTTTCGTTTCTCTCCGGCCATGGAGCGTGCTATGCTCCTGTATATCTCCTCCGCACGGTTTTTCTAACACCCAATTACAGATACGCTACCCGGGGAGAAAAGTTGCATGGGAACACTGCTCAATATGCGCCGCCGTAGGCCGCGGCGCAAATCACGCCGCAGCGGCGAGGCCGGCGTCACCCTGATCGAGATGATGGTGGTTTTGGTGATCATCGCGGTGGTCGCCGCCATGGTGGTGCCCAACGTCATCGGTCGTCCCGACGAGGCCCGCGTCACTGTCGCCGAAACCGACATCCGCTCGATCGCCAGCGCGCTTGAGCTTTATCGGCTCGACAATCGCCTCTATCCGTCGACCGAACAGGGCTTGCGGGCGCTGGTGGAACGGCCGACCGCCGCGCCGGTGCCGCAGAACTGGGCACAGGGCGGTTACCTGGCGGCGATGCCGGCCGACCCTTGGGGCAACGACTACCTCTATCGCTCGCCGGGCGAGACCGGCGCCTATGATCTCGTCAGCCTCGGCGCCGACGGTCAGAGCGGCGGCGAGGGGGTGAATGCCGATATTGCACACGGGGTGCAAGTGAGCGCGAAATGACCGCCGCAACCCGCAGCCGGGAGGCCGGCGTGACGCTGATCGAGACGCTGGTGGTGCTGGCAATCCTCGGCACGGCGGTGGGCGCGGCGATGCTGGCACTGCCGCAGCGCAACAGCGCCCCCACCGCGGCGCGCGAGGCGCAGCTGTTGCAGGCGCGGCTGACCCGTGCGGTCGAGGCCAGCCTCGGCGCGCTCGCCCCGCTGCGGATGCGCTGGGACGCGCGCGGCTACAGCTTCGAGCAGTGGGACGAGACCGACTGGCAGGCGCTCGCGGTGCCGATACTCTCGGCGCGGCATGAGTTCACCGGCGGGGTGACGCTCGAGGGCGAGGGCGAACTGCGGATCACCCCGGAGCTGCTGCCGCCGGAGGGCGGGCCGCTGCGGCTGACCCTGCAGGGCGGGGGGGCGGCGGTGCTGCGCTTCGATGGCTACGCCGCGACCCTGGAGACGGGCACATGAGCCGCCAGCCCCAAGACCGCGAGGCCGGCTTCACCCTGATCGAGACTTTGGTGGCGCTGGCGGTACTGGCCACCGGGGCGGTGGCGCTGATGGGCGTGGTCGAGGATCACGCCGGCCGCATCGGCGGGCTCGAGGAACGCGTCACCCTGCGCTGGGTGGCCGAGAACCGGCTGGCGGCGCGGCACCTCGGGCTCGAGCCGCAGCCCGAATGGGACCGGGTCTTCGGCACCCGCCCGGCGGTGCAGGAGGCCCGGCGTCAGCTGACCGAGGCCGGGCTGACCGAAGAGATCGTAACCGTCACCGGCGCGCGGGGCGGCGTCGTGCTGCGGGGCTACACGTGGTAGAAAGGAGAGAGCGATGACCGCAAGACAGCTCTGGGCGCTCACTGTCCTGGCCTTTGCCGCCACCCTGGCCAGCCTTGCCTGGCAGGCCGAGGAGCGCGGCTGGCTGCGCCTTGCGCGGGTCTCGACCCTGCCGCCGGACATCCTGCGCCCGCTCGATACCGGCCGCGCCGCGGCACCCGATCTGGGGGCGATCCACGCCTTCGCGCCCTTTGGCCGCCCCGACAGGGTTGTGGCCCAGGGCGACACGCCGGAAAAACCGGCGCCGACCAAGGTCAATTTCGTCCTGCGGGGCGTCCTGGCCTTCGATGACGCAAAGGTCTCGCGCGCCTTCATCTATAACGGCACCACCACCGACACCTATCACCTCGGCGACAGCATCGAGGAGGGCGTGGTGCTGGTCGACGTGCGCGCCGCCTCGGTGATACTCGAGATCGACGGGATCGAACACGAGCTGGGCTTTGACGGCTTCATCCGCGACGACCCGGCGGTGGCCCAGGCCGATCTGCCTTTGCCGGGTCCGGACCAGGCGGTGCCCGCCGACAGCCCGCTCGACCGGCTGGCCGCGGCGCTTACTGTCGGGCGTGGCTCGCTCGATCTGCGCCAGGCGCCGCCGGAAACCGTCGACGACTACATCTCGAAATGGCGCGGCCGGATCCAGGCCGACCCGGCCGAGGTGATGGAGACCATTGGCCTCGAGCGCACCGACCGCGGCTACCGGATCAAGCCCGATCCGGACATCGGCGTCACCCTCGCGGGGTTGCAGCCGGGTGACATTGTCACACGGTTGAACGGCCAGGAGGTCGGAAACATTGACAGGGACCGCGAACTCTATGACCAAGTAGCAGCAGCGGGAGTGGCACGGTTGGAAGTCGAGCGTTCGGGAGAAACGCTGCTGATGACCTTCTCGCTGAGATAAGGGACGGTGATGCGGGCAATCTGGCAGGTCTTTCACGCGGTGGCGCTCGTCTGGGCGCTGCTGACCGGCGGGCCGCTGCTGGCGCTCGAGGACGATGGCGAGACCTTCGTCGTCAACCTGCGCAGCACCGAGATCACCGTGCTGGCCGAACAGGTGTCGGAAATCACCGGCCGGACTCTGGTGATCGATCCTGGGTTGCAAGGCCCGGTGACCGTGGTCTCGGCCGAACCGCTCAGCCGCCCCGAGGTCTGGTCGCTGTTTCAGTCGATCCTGCGGGTGCGCGGCTTTACCGCCGTCGAGAGCGGCGTGATCTGGGAAATCATCCCCGAAGCCGAGGCCCGCGCCAAGGGCGGCACCCTGACCGGCGCCGTCGAGGCCGGATCGCAGGACGTGGTGACCCGCCTGCTGGCGCTCGAGCGTCTGCCCTCGGGGGAAGCGGTGCGGGTGCTGCGGCCGCTGGTGGCCGAGAGCGGCTATATCGAGGCGCTCACCGATCCCAATGCGATTATCGTCTCGGATACCCGCGCCAATGTCGACCGGATCGCCGCCATCGCCGCCACCTTCGACAGCCCCGAAAGCCGCAAGACCGAGGTCATCCGCTTCACCTATGCCGATGCCTCTGCCGTGGCCACCGCGATCACCGAGGTGCTGGGTTCGGCCGGCACCGGCGCGCGGGTGTCGGTCGATCCGCAGGCCAACGCGCTTCTGGTGCGCGGCAGCGACACCGACCTGACCGAGATCCGCCTGCTGGCACAGAGCCTCGACCGGGCGCCGCGCGCCAGCCCGCAGGCGGTGCTGCGCACCCATATCTACCAGTTGAAATATGCCGACGCCGAAACCGTGGCCGAGATCGTCAGCAACACCCTGCAGGGCGGGGCCGATCTGGCCAACCCGGTGGCCGATGCCGAGGCGACCGGCACCCCGGTGCTTTCGGGCCCGGCCACCGAGGTCTCGGTGCAGCCTTCGCCGGAGACCAATGCGGTGGTGATCCGCGGCACCGAGCGCCAAGTCACCGAGGTCACCCAGCTGGTTGCCGCACTCGACAAGCGCCGGGCGCAGGTGGTGATCGAGGCGGCCATCGTCGAGGTGTCCGGCGAGGTCGCCGACCGGATCGGTACCCAGCTCGGCATCGGGCCGGACCTGCCGCAGGGGGTATTTGCCGCCTCGTCCTTTGACAGCGGCGGCGCGCCGCTCTCGGCGGTGCTGACCGCGCTTGGCGTGGCGCCGGCCGGGGCGCTGGCCTCCGGGCTGACGCTGGCCGGCACGATCGATGATTTCGCCATCCTGGTGCAGGCGCTGTCGCAATCCTCGCGTGCCAACCTGCTGTCGACGCCCTCGATCACCACGATGGACAACCGCGCCGCCTCGATCGTCGTCGGCCAGAACGTGCCGTTCCGCACCGGTTCGTTTGCCACCGACGGCAACACCGCCGAGCCCTTCACCACCATCGAGCGCCGCGATGTCGGCATCACCATGGAGGTGCTGCCACGGGTCACCGCCGGCGGCATCGTCAGGCTCGACATCACCCAGGAGGTCTCGTCGCTGGTCAATACCAACGTCCAGGGCGCGGCCGACCTGATCACCAACCGCCGGGTGATCGAGACCACGGTGCAGGCCCGCGACGGCGGCACGGTGGTTCTGGGCGGGCTGATCACCGACGACAGCCAGGCGCTCGACAGCAAGGTGCCGGGCCTCGGCGACGCGCCGCTGATCGGCAAGCTCTTCCGCTCGAAGAGCCGCCAGCAGACCCGGCGCACGCTGTTCGTGTTCATGCGTCCGACGGTGATCGACAGCGAGCACAAGATGGAGGGGGTGGCGCAAAGGCGTTATCAGCGGCTGCGTCAGGCCGATGCCGACGAGCTGCCGCGCAACCTTTTGAAATCGCGCAAGGTCAAGCGCATCCCGCTGGAGATCGACGGGCTCTATTGAGCCCGCTCTGCGCGCCCCTCAGTGCCAGCCGACCCGCGGCGCCACCGGGATCGTGTCGTCCGGCCGGGCACGGATCATATCGCGATGCTCTGCGCGGATGCGGCGGTAGTCGGGATCATCGAACCGGTTGATCCTCTCTTCCGGGTCCTCTTGCATGTCATAGAGCTCGCCGGTCTCGGTGCGGGTGTCGACCGACATCCGGTAGCGGCCGCTGCGCACCGTCATCAGGTCCATGTCGACCGCCGAGCGCTGGCTGTCGACCTCGTATTCCGACAGCGCGAAGTCGCGGCTTTCGGTCCCGTCCCAGAGTCCGCGCCAGGACCGTCCGTGCCCCTCGGGCGCGGCCAGCCCGGCCATGTCGCAGGCGGTGGCAAGGACATCGACGGTGTTGACCGGGTCGTCGATCACCCGGCCCGCCGGCACCTCCGGCCCGCGAATCAGGCAGGGCACCCGCAGCAGCCCGTCATAGAGCATCGGCCCCTTTAGCAGCAGGCCGTGATCGCCCAGCCATTCGCCGTGATCGCTGATGAAGATCACATAGGTGTTGTCGAGCTCGCCGGCCTGCCGCAGCGCCTCGAGAATGCGGCCAACCTCGTGATCGACCGAAGAGATCATGCCGAAGTAGATTGCGGTGATGTCGCGCAGCGCCTGCTCGGTCAGCTCGCCCTTCTGCCCCCAGTCGACGCCGCCGGCGTTGTGTTCCGAGCCCTGCTTGATCGGCTTGGCGCGGTCTTCGACAAAGGCGCGGTGCCACCACGGGCGGCTGTCCAGGTCGAGCTCCAGATGTTTCGCGATGGTCACCTCGTCCGGGCCATACATGTCGCACCAGGGCTTCGGTGACAGGAACGGCGGGTGCGGATCGGGAAAGGAGACCCAGGCCATCAGCGGCCTGTCGCCGTTGGCTTCGATCATCTCGACCGCGCGGTCGCCGATCCAGGGCGAGGAATGCCACTCGGCCTCGAGCCCCGAGCGCCAGGCCTGAAAATGCGCCGTCTCCGGCGCCAGCCGGTCCTTGGCGCGGTCCCAGCGCTCTTGCCCGCGGCCGTCCTGATCGAGCCAGTATTCATAGTGCAGCGCCTCGTCAGGGGCATACCACTGGGTGTGGTGATGCGGCCGCAGCATCATCTGCACGTTGTCGAAGCCCATGTAGCGGCCCGAACAGTCCGGCGCGAAATCCTTGGCGCTCTTGTAGCACTCGGGCCGGCCGGTTGGCGCAAAGGTCTGCTGGCTGGAGAGATGCGCCTTGCCGATAAAATGCGTGTCATAGCCGGCGCGGCTGAAGGTGCCGCCCAGCCCCGCCTCGGCCAGCGCCTCATCCAGATCGCGGCCGTTGTCGCGGACACCGTGGCTGTAGGGCAGCTTGCCGGTGAGGATCGAGCCGCGCGCCGCCTGGCACATCGGGTGCGGGGTGATGCACGTCGAAAAGCGCACGCCATTGGCGCCGATGCTGTCGATATGCGGCGTGCGGACGCCACGGCCCTCGGGGCCGATGCAATCGCCGCGCTGCTGATCGGTGGAAATCAGGATGATGTTCGGTGTCTTGCGCATACGGGGGGCCCCTTCAGTGTCTGGATTCGCCACGGCGGGCGGTGCGGAAAATATGCCGGTACAAATGAGGATGTACAATAAGAAACGAATAATGTACGATTTTGAAGGGAAGAGAGGAGCATCCTGAAAATGATTCGTAGCCTTTTCATCACCCTGACCGCGGCCCTGCTGGCCTCGACCGCCGGCGCGCAGACTGTGCTTGACGTCGTTGCCTGGAAGGGCAACGAGGCCGAGCCGGCGGGCCTGCCAGAGCTGATCGAGAAGTTCGAAGCCGCAAACCCCGACATCGACGTCGATCTGACCTATGTGGCGCGCAAGGACGTGGACAAGGTGATCCCGCCGCGACTGCAGGGCGGCAACCCGCCGGATGTGACCATGGTCGACAGCGCGCTGGTCGATCTCTGGGGCAATGCCGGGTTCCTCACCGATCTGGGCACCGACACCGAATGGTACGACCGCATGGTGCCGGCGGTGCGCGAGGTGATGACCTCGGAAGGCGAGATGCGGGTGTTTCCGCTGGAAGTCATCGGCATGGGCAATTTCGTCAACATGGACCTGCTGGCCAAGGCGGGCATCGACACCGCGCCGGTGACCCTCGACGCGTTGAAGACGGCCTGCCAGGCACTGGCCGCCGAGGGCATCGCGCCGATGATCTTTGCCGGCGGCTTCCCGGCGATGCTGTTTGTCGGCGCCAACGGCATCGACCCCGACGGCACCTCGCCGGCCGAGTTCGGCACCGGCGCGCGGACCTTCGTCGACGACGAGAACTTCAACGCCTCGCTCGACGCGGTGCGCGATCTGGTGGCGGCAGAGTGTTTTGATCCCGAGCTTCAGGCCGGGCTCGACCCTTGGGCCACCGCGCCGCAGGAGTTTCGGTCTGGCAATGTCGCCATCCTGCCGCAGGGCGCCTGGAACATCGGCAATTTCTCGGCCGTCGAGGGGCTGAACTACCAATTCGCGCCGATGCCCTCGCTCTATACAGAGCAGGGTCTGGCGCTCGACCTCGTCGGCCCCGGCTGGGCCATTCCGCGGGATGCCGAACACAAGGAGGCGGCGCGCAAATGGGTCGACTTCTTTGCCGAGGAGGAAAACCTCAATGTCTTCCTCACCGCCGAGGGCGCCTATAGCCCCTATACCGGCGGCGTCTCGACCATGCCGGACCTGGCCCGGCCCTATACCGAGGCGCGCGAGCAAGGCAGCCTGATCCTCTGGCCGTTCTCGACGCTGGAATTCCCCAAGCCGCTGCAATCGGAGTGGGAAGACAGCCTCACCGGCTTCCTGCTGAACATCGACAAGCCCAACGAAGACACGCTGCAGCGCTGGGATGACGTGGTCGAAGACAACCTCTGACACCGTCCTGACACCGCGAGGCCCGGCACGGCCCGGGCCTCTTCACGCCGCAACCGACGGGGGAGACCATGCGCGCGAGATATTCACTCTACTGGTTCACGCTGCCGGCGCTGGCGGTGATCGGGCTGTTCTTTATCCATCCGATCGTCCTGACCTTCGACATGAGCCTGACCAGCTTCAAGGGCATCGGCGAGGCCAAGGAGGTGGGCTGGCGCAACTACGAGCGCATCTTCAGCCGCGAGCGGTACCTGCGCGAGATCTGGCTGACCCTGTGGTACACGGTGATCGTGGTCTCGGCGCTGACCGTCACCGGCCTGTTCTTTGCCGCGATGCTGCACCGGCTGCCGCTGATCCGCAACTTCAGCCGCGCCGCGCTCTATACGCCTGCGATGATGTCTTTCGTGGTGGTGGGCTATGTCTGGCAATTCCTCTATTCACCGCTCAACGGCGGCATCAACGTGGCGCTGCGCGATCTGGGCCTTGGCGCGTTCGAGCAGAACTGGCTCGGCGACCCGGCGCTGGCGCTCTATTCCGTGGCCTTCACCCAGATCTGGATGTTCACCGGCTTTACCTGCGCCATCTTCCTGGCGGGCTTTGCCGGCATCCCCGAGGAGATCGGCGAGGCCGGCCGGCTCGAGGGCGCGACGTCGTGGCAGCGCTTCCGCTATCTTGAACTGCCGCTGCTGGGGCCGTCGATCACCGTCTCGGTGATGCTCACCACCATCGGCACGCTCAAGACCTTCGAACTGCCCTTCATCCTGACCAAGGGCGGGCCTGACGGCGCCACCCGGCTTTTGTCCATCGACATCATCGACAACCTCTTCGGCCAGTACAAGTTCGGCTTTGCCAGCGCCTTGTCGATCGTGATGCTGGTGATCGTGCTGGGCGTGGCCTTCCTGCAGAACAAGGTCCTCCGCGACCGGGAGAATGCATCATGAGCCTCTCTGACGCACAGACCGCGACCCGCGCAGGCACCGGCCCCGACTGGGACCTGCTCCGCCGCCGCGGCAAATCCCTCCTCGTGCATGGCGTGGTGCTGGCGCTGGTCGCCATCATGCTGCTGCCGCTGGTTTATATGGTCATGATGTCGTTCAAGACCTCGACCGAGATCGCGCAGGATCCGCTGGGCCTGCCCGACAGTCTCTACTGGGGCAACTACATGGCGGCGCTGTCGTCGATGGGCTACGTCCGCTCGGTGCTCAACTCGATGGGCATCACCATCTCGGTGATCGTGGTGGTGGTGTTTGCCGGCGCCATGGCGGCCTATCCGCTGGCCCGCCTGCAGAACCGCATCAGCCGGCTGATCGTCATGGTCATGGCGCTGGGGCTGGCGACGCCGAATTTCGTCACCATCACGCCGATCTACGTGATCTTCCGCGACCTCGGGCTGCTCGACAGCTACCTTGGCATCGTGCTGGCCTTTGCGGCGCTGAAACTGCCGCTGGCGGTGTTCTTCTACACCAGCTTCATCGCTGCCATCCCGATCGAGCTGGAAGAGGCTGCGCGGCTCGACAATTGCAACAACTGGCAGATCTTCTGGCACGTGATCCGGCCCTTGCTGGCACCGGTGACGGCGACCCTGTCGCTGTTCGTGATGATCATGGTGTGGAACGACTTCATCTATCCGCTGCTGCTTCTGACCGACAAGGACAAGCTGACGGTGATGATCGCGGTCTACAAGTTCGTCGGCAACACCGGCATCGACCCGACCAAGCTGTTCCCGGCCGCTGTCCTCGGCTCGCTGCCGCTGCTCATCATGTTCGCGGTGTTCCAGCGCAAGATCATGGCCGGGGCCACAGCAGGAGCGGTGAAATGACCCTGAACGGAAAACACATCATCGTCACCGGCGCCGGTGCGGGCATCGGCCTCGGGATCGCGCGGGCCTGCCGCGCGGCGGGGGCCGAGGTTACCGGCTTCGACGTCAAACCCGACGGTCAGGCCCGGCTTGAAGAGACCGGCGCGCGCTTTGTGCAGGTCGATGTCACCGACCTTGACGGTTTCGAGGCGGCGATCGCCGCGGCGCATGACCAGTCAGGCCGGCTCGACGGCATGGTCAACAACGCCGGCGTCACCATCAAGGTGCCGTTTCTCGAGATGACCCGCGATCAGATGGAGACGCTCTGGACGGTCAACCAGCGCTCGGTTCTGGTCGGCTGCCAGGCGGCGGGGCGGATCATGAAGCGGGCGGGGGGCGGGGCGATCGTCAACCTCTCGTCGGTGCATGCCTGCGCCACCAATCCCGGGCATGAGGCCTACGCCGGCACCAAGGCCGCCATCGCCGCCATGACCCGCGCCATGGCCTGGTCGCTCGGGCCCCATGGCATCCGCGTCAACGCGATCTGCCCGGGCCTGGTGCGCACCGAGATCGTCGATGCGGCGATGCAGGACCCGGCGTTGGCGGCACAGTTCCGGGGCTACACCCCCGAGCGCAAGGTCACCACGGTGGCAGAGATCGGCGCGCTGGCGGTGTTCCTGCTGTCGGACGCCGGCTCGGCGCTGAACGGGTCCGAGGTGATGGCCGACAGGGGCGTCTCGGCTCTGCTGGATGTATTCGATATGAGGAGAACCTGAGATGGCCGAACTGGCGCTCAACAACGCGATCAAGCGCTACGGCGCGACGCAGGTCATCCACGGCGTGGACCTGCAGGTTGATGACGGCGATTTCTGCGTCTTCGTCGGTCCCTCGGGCTGCGGCAAGTCCACGCTCTTGCGGATGATCGCCGGGCTCGAGGAGACGTCCGACGGCCGCATGACCATTGGCGGGCGTGACGTGACCCATGCCGACCCCGCCAGGCGTGGCGTGGCGATGGTGTTTCAGACCTATGCGCTCTATCCGCACATGACGGTGCGCGAGAACATGAGCTTCGGCCTCAGGATCGGCGGCACCGAGAAGAGCGAGATCACCCGCAAGGTCGATGCGGCGGCACAGATCCTCAAGCTCGGCGATTACATGGACCGCAAGCCCAAGGCGCTCTCTGGCGGTCAGCGCCAGCGGGTGGCCATCGGCCGCGCCATCGTGCGCCAGCCCGACGTGTTCCTGTTCGACGAGCCGCTGTCGAACCTTGATGCCGAGCTGCGCGTCGAGATGCGGGTCGAGATCGCCAAGCTGCACAAGCAGCTGGGCGCGACGATGATCTATGTGACGCATGATCAGGTCGAGGCGATGACCATGGCCGACAAGATCGTCGTGCTGCGCGATGGCCGGATCGAACAGGCCGGCCCGCCGGTCAGGCTTTACGAAGACCCCGACAACCTGTTTGTCGCGGGCTTCATCGGCTCGCCGCGGATGAACTTCTTCGACGGCACGGTGGTTCGCGGTGGCAGCCATGTCGCCCTGCCGCGGCTCGGCGGGGTGGAGGTGCCGGTGACGGTCTCGGCGGCGCTGCGCGACGGGCACTCGGTCAGGCTCGGCCTGCGCCCCGAGCATTTCGAGCCCGAGGCCCCCTTGCGCGCCGAACTGGCGATCGACGTGATCGAGAACCTCGGCGGTGTGTCCTATGCCTATTCCTCGGCCGAGGGCGATGCCCATCCGGTGATCGTCGAGCTGCGCGGCAAGTCCCGGCCCAATGCCGGCGGGATGCTGCAGGTGGGCTTCGACCCGGCCTCGGTGCTGCTGTTCGACAGCGAGAGCGGCCAGCGGATCCGTTGAGCCCCCGGTGGTGGGTTTTCAACCCACCGCCCCACCCGCGGAGCCCCCGGCGCGTAGGGTGAGTTTTCGACCCGACGCAACACGCCCGGGGCCGAAGGTGGGTTCCAAACCCACCCTACACCCGAGAAGCCACGGACCCCCGTAGGGTGGGTTTACCAACCCACCGTCCCCACGGGAGGACGTAGCGCCACGGGCGGGTGGGTTTCTCGACCCATCGCAACACGCCCGAGGCCAAAGGTGGGTTGCAAACCCACCCTACGGCCATCTCGCCGCATGGGGCAGCATCCCCGGCACCGCCATGTCCACCGCAAACAGCCCGCCGGCCAGCGGATTGGCGGCCTTCTCGGCCTCGCTCATCGAGAACGTCCCGGTGGTGATGTAAAGCGTCCTCAGGTCCGCGCCCCCGAAACAGCAATTGGTGACGATCTCGCAGGGCAGGTCGATCTGCGCCACGATCTCGCCGTCGGGGCGCAGGCCCAGCACCCGGCCGCGGTCGCAGATCGCCACCCAGAGCGTGCCCTCGGCATCGACGGTCAGCCCGTCGGGCTTGCCGGTGGTCTCGTCGAACCGTCGCAGCGCGCGCCAGCGGCCCTCCTCACGGACATGCAGCACCCCCGGCACGCTGTCGATGAAGTAGAGCCGCGCGCCATCCGGGCTCCACCCCAGCCCGTTCGAGATGGTGGTGCCGCGCATCTGTACCTGCGGGCCGTCACCGTCATAGCGGTAGAGCGCCCCGGTCGGCCCCTGTGCGCCCTCCGACATGGTGCCGACCCAGAGCGCACCGTCCGGCCCGGCGATCATGTCATTGAGCCGGTTGCCGGGGCTCTCGGGCTCAGGGTCATGCAGCGTCTCGATCTCGCCGGTCCCGGGAGCGACGAGCCCCAGCCCCCGCGCGGTGGCGATCAACAGCGCGCCGTCGTCACGCAGCGCCAATGCGGCGATCAGGCAGGGCAGGGGCTGGCGCGTACTGGCGCCGGTCGCCGGGTCGAACCCGTGCAGCGCCTCGCCCGAGATATCGACCCACCACACCCGGCCGCGCCCGGCATCCCACAACAGGCCTTCACCACAGCCGGCTTTGGCGGCATCAACGCAACGGGGCGATTCCATTTCTCTCTCCTCTGGAAATAATGTATGATGTTGTTTAGATGATGGATGAAGAGACGGAAAGTCTTGACGTCCGCACAGTCCCGGGAAGGTTTCACAATGAGCGCGCACGGCCCGATCTCCCTCGCCGCCGACAAGGACAACGGGTCCTCGTCGTCTTCGATCTATGACGCGATCCGCCATGACATCCTGTCGGGCGTGCTCGAGGCCAATGCGCGGCTGAAGATCTCGGAGCTGGCGAAACGCCACAACAGCTCGACCAACCCGGTGCGCGAAGCCTTGCAGCAGCTGCGCGGCGAGGGTCTGGTGCTGTTCACCCCCAACCAGGGCGCGCGGGTGCGGCCGATCGATACCGAGTTCGTGCGCGACGTGGCCGAGGTGGGTTATCAGCTCGAGCCCTACCTGCTGAAGCTCTTTGTCGAGACCGCCAGCGCCGAGGACGTCGCCGAGCTCGAGCGCATCCAGTCCGAGATCGAGGCACTGAACTTCGAGGACAAGACGCGCCACACCGACCTCAACCACGCGTTTCACGAAACCATGTACGAGCGGCATTACAACCGCGTCGCCTTTGGCGTCTGGAAGCAGCACCGCGAGATCCTCGGCTCGATCAGCACCCGCGTGCCGATCGCCATCGGCCGACAGGAGGCAATCCTGCGCGAGCACCGCGCCCTGATCGAGGCGGTGCGCGCGCAGGACGTGGACCAGGCGGTCAAGGTGCTCGACCAGCACATCGGCGACGCCGGACGGCATGTGGTCGACCAGTTGCGCATCGCCCAGGCCCGGCGGCACCGCGGCAGCTGAGCCCGCCGCCAGGGCGCGGCAGGCGGCCGGTCAATCTGACCACCGCGCGCCCGCGTCGCGGCGCCCTCGGGGCCGATCTGACCCAATGCCTTTGAGCACTGCAAAACCGGCTGGCATCCCCCTGCCGGGAATGCCAGTTTGCCCCGAAACGGGAGGGGCATCGGGGGATGGTGGATATCTGGAGCGGTCTGGTCCAGGCGTTCTGGCTGGTGGCGACGCTGGACGCGGAGCTGCTGGAGATCGCCCTGCGCTCGCTCGAGGTGACGCTCTCGGCGCTGGTCATCGCCAGCCTGATCGCCCTGCCTCTGGCGGCCTTTCTCGCGGTCCGCCGGTTCCGCTTTCGCCGCACGGTGATCGCCGTGCTCAACGCGCTGATGGGGTTGCCGCCGGTGGTGGTGGGCCTCGTGGTCTATGTGCTGTTGTCGCGGGCCGGGCCGCTGGGCGTGCTGGGGCTGCTGTTCACGCCGACCGCCATGGTGATCGCCCAGGTGATCATCCTCGTGCCGCTGATCGCCTCGGTGGCGCATCAATCGATCCGCGATCTCTGGCAGGAGTACCACGACCTTCTGATCTCGATGAATGTCACCCAAGGCCAGAAGATCCGCACCCTGCTTTGGGACAGCCGCCGCGCGCTTCTGACCGCGGCGCTGGCGGGCTTTGGCCGCGGCATTGGCGAGGTCGGCGCGATCATGATCGTCGGTGGCAATATCGACCATGCGACCCGGGTGCTGACAACCGCAATCGCGCTTGAGACCGGCAAGGGCAATTTCGCCCTGGCGCTGGCGCTGGGCTTCGTGCTGATCGCGCTGGCCATCGCCGTCAACCTGGCGATCCACGCGCTCAGCCGCACCGAGCGGGAGGGCCGCTGGTGAGCGCGCTGTTTCCCGTCCGGCTCGAGGCCGCCCGCGCCACCCGCCGCGGCAAGACCCTCGTCGGCCCGATCGACCTCGAACTGGCCGGCCAGGGCACCACCGTGGTGATCGGGCCGAACGGTGCCGGCAAGACCACCTTCCTGAGCCTGCTGCATGGCACCGCCCGGCTGGGTGGCGGTCGCATCCGCTGGAACTGCCCGACCGAGGAGGCGCGCCATCACCAGTGCTTTGTCTTTCAGCAGCCGGTGATGCTGCGCCGCACGGTGCTGCAGAACCTGACCTTCCCGCTGCGCATGCGCGGCATGGCCCGCGGCCCGGCGGAAGACAAGGCGCGCACCTGGGCCGCGCGGGTGGGTCTTGGCGGCATGCTGACCCGGCAGGCGCCGGTGCTGTCGGGGGGCGAGCGGCAGAAGCTGGCGCTGGCGCGGGCGATGATCACCGAGCCGCAGCTGATGTTTCTCGACGAGCCCTGCGCCTCGCTCGACGGCCGCGCCATGCGCGAGATCGAGGAAATATTGCAGGAGGCGCGCGCCGGTGGCATGCGGCTGATCCTGTCGACCCACGACATGGGCCAGGCCCGCCGGCTGGCCGACGAGGTGCTGTTCCTGCTGCATGGCAAGCTGCATGAGCACGGCCGCACGCCGGAGTTTTTCACCAGTCCCGAGACGCCGCAGGCGCGGGCTTTTTTGCAAGGAGACATCGTCGAATGAAACATCTGGCCCTGACACTGGCGCTGGCCGCCATCGGCACCGCCGCCACCGCCGCCACCGCCGCCGAGACGATGAAGATGGCGGTCACCACCTCGTTTCACAATTCCGGTCTGGCCGATGTGCTGCTGCCGCAGATCGCCGCGGATCTGGACCTCGAGGTGCAGCTCCTGGTGGTCGGCACCGGCCAGGCGATCCGGCTGGGCGAGGCCGGCGACGTCGACGCCATCCTGGTGCATTCGCGCAGCGCCGAGGAGACCTTCGTTGCCGCCGGCCACGGCACCCACCGGCGCGAGATCATGTACAATGATTTCGTCTTCATCGGTCCCGACACGGACCCGGCCAACATCGCCGAGGCCCCGAGCGCGGTCGAGGCGCTGCAGCGCATCGCCGCCACCGAGGCGCCCTTCGTGTCGCGCGGCGATGACAGCGGCACCCACAAGAAGGAGCTGAGCCTCTGGGCCGAGGCCGGCCGGGACCCGGCGGTGCTGCATGACTGGTACAAGCCCGTCGGCGCCGGCATGGGCGCGGCACTGAACACCGCCGCCGGCATGGGCGCCTATATCATGTCGGACCGCGCCAGCTGGCTGAACTTCGGCAACACGGACGGCTTGGCGCTGCTGTTCTCCGGTGATCCGGTGCTGTTCAACCAGTATGCCTATCTCCCGGTCGACCCCGCGCGGCACGCTCACGTCAAGCACGCCCTGGCGCTGAAGCTGGAAGACTGGCTGGTGTCGGCGACGGCGAAAGAACTGATCGACGGCTACGAGATCGGCGGCGAGGCGCTGTTCGTGTTCAACGCCGAAGAGCAGGCGCAATAGCCGCCCTCAGGGGAGATCACGCAACGCCGTCCCGGGCTTGATCCGGGACCTCCCCGCCTGCCAAACCTCCCCGCCCGCCCGAGGCAGGCTCCCGAACCACGTCCGAGGCGCGGGCGGGGAATGACCGGTCCAAAAAACCAGAGATCCCGGGTCAGGCCCGGGATGCCGGGGGTCTCTGCCTCAGCTCTCGTCGAGCGCGCCATGGACGGCGAATTGCTCGATCCCGGCCTCCTGCGCCTCGATCACTCGAAAGGCCTCGCGCACGCCGGCGTCGGTCAGCTCGCGCGCGACGGTGAGCAGGGTGTTGGCGTCGTGATCCTCGCAGAGCGTCGCCATGTGGGCGATCTCCTCGGCGGCGACGGGACGGGCGGCCTCGGCCGAGGGCGCGCCGTAGTAGGTGACGAAGTGCTGCGCCAGCGCGTCGGTGAGCGCCTCGACCTCCTCGGGCTGAGCCTCGGTGACCGCGACGAAGGTGACACGGCCGAAAGTCTCCAGCCCCAGCCAGCCGTTGGCGAAGGCCTGCCGCGCCTTGCCGGTCAGGTCGCCCTCGGACCAGTTGGAGAATTCGAACCCGCCCGACACGCACCATTCCCCGGTGCGGGCGGGCGAGGCATAGACGCGGGAGTCGCTTTCGTCGAAATGGATGGCACGCGCCAATCTTAAACCGGTCTTCATGGGGCTTCCTCCAGCAAGGCGGTCAGGGGGATGATGCGGGTGTTCTCGCCCGAGCGGATAAGCGCGCCGAAGTCCTCGTCCGCGCCGAGGAAGGTGCCGGTCTCACCACAGAGCGTGGCCTCTTCGCCGATGCCATGCACCAGCCCGCGCCATTCGGCGTGCAGGCTGCTCGGCCCGTCGGACTCCCACCGCGTGACCCAGTTGAGGGTGTGCCGCGCCCAGGCTTCCAGCAAGGCAGGGGGCGTGACATCGGCGCAGCCCTCTGCATAAAGCGCGGTGGCGTCGGGGGCCTCGCCCATGTCCGGGACGCCGGGCATCAGCGGCAGGTCGAAGCCCACCACCAGCCAGTCGGGGGTCTGTTCGGGGTCCTGCGTCGACGCCATGACCCGGAAGCTGCCGCAAGCGGCGCCATTGACCCGGATGCCGCCGTCCCAGTCGAGGTGCACGGCGACCTCGGGCGGGGCGAGCGCACCCAAAGCGTTCTGCAGGCCCACCGCGCAGGCGGGCAGCATGGCCATGGCCTTGGGCAGCACCACCTCGGGGGCGAAGACCAGCGCGGCCTGCATCGCCTCGGGGCGCAGCCGGTGCGCGATCAGCCCCGCGTCGCACCCCGTCACCGCCCGCATCACCGCGTGGTCGAAGGCCGGTCCATTGGCGGCCTCGTCCCACATCAGCGGCGGAAAGGTGAGGGTTTCCGTCATGCCACGCCCTCGGCCACCAGCGCGTTGGCCACGTCGCGGAAGGCGCGGGCCTGAGCGCTGTCGGGCTGGCTGACCACGATCGGCGCGCCGCCGTCCGAGGCCAGCCGGATATCGATGTGCAAAGGCACTTCGGCCAGCAGCGGCACACCCAGCTTGCGCGCTTCCTCGGCAACGCCGCCATGGCCGAAAACGTGCTCTTCGTGGCCGCAGGATGAGCAGATGTGCGTCGACATGTTCTCGATCATCCCGAGGATCGGCACCTTCAACTGGTTGAACATGTCGATCCCCTTGCGGGCATCCAGCAGCGCCACGTCCTGCGGGGTCGAGACGATCAGCGCGCCGTCGACCATGGTCTTCTGCGCCAGAGTCATCTGGACGTCGCCGGTGCCGGGGGGCAGGTCGACGATGAGGCAATCCAGAGCGCCCCATTGCACCTGGAACAGCATCTGCTGCAGCGCGCCCATCAGCATCGGTCCGCGCCAGACCACCGCCTGATCGTCGTTGGTCATCAGGCCGAGCGACATCAGCGTGACGCCGTGATTGCGCAAGGGCAGGATGGTCTTGCCGTCGGGCGAGGCCGGCCGCCCCGAGACCCCCAGCATCCGCGGCTGCGACGGCCCGTAGACGTCGGCGTCCAAGAGCCCCACCTTGCGGCCCTGCTGCGCCAGCGCGCAGGCGAGGTTGGCGGCGACGGTGGACTTGCCCACGCCACCCTTGCCCGAGGCCACGGCGATGATATGCGCCACGCCCGGCACCCGTTCGGGACCTTGCGCCTTGGGCGCTTGCGGTTTGAGCTGCGGCGGGGCCTTTTCCTCATGCGCGGTCAGCACGATCGAGACATTCTCGGCCCCGGCGGATTTCAGCACCTGTTCGGCCTGGTCACGGGCCTTGGTGTAGGCGTCCGCGCGCGACGGCGGGATCTCCATGACGAAGCGCACCGCGCCGCCTTCGACGTTCAGCGCGCGCACCACGCCCGAGGCCATCAGGTCGCCGCCCGACACCGGATCGGAGACCTGCTTCAGCGCGGCCAGTACCTTTTCGCGATCCAGCAAGTCTTACTCCTGACCCTTGATCTGACCGGTGACCTCGTGGGTCAGGTCCAGCTCCTCGATGGTGACCACGGCTTTGACGGCATAGGTCTTGCCGGCGGTGTCTGCCTCGCGCATCGCCTCTTCGATGGCCTGCTGCGAGGTGACGCCCACCTGTTTGAGGAACTTGCGCATGGACATGTTGAAATCGTCGGACATCTGGTTTCCTTCGTTTGACTGACGGGCAGGGCTGACCCTAGCATGGGCCATGACCCGCCGCTTGCTGATAATGCTGCTCCTGTGCCTGCCCATGGGGGCCCTGGCCGAAGACCGGGTGCTGCGGCTCTATGCGCCGGAGGCTTTGGTGGAGACCGGCGTGCTCGACTACCTGCTGCCGCGGTTTTCGCTGAAGACGCAGGTCAAGGTCGAGCGGGTGTCGGATGCGGAGGCTGCCGACATGGTGCTGGGCGGTGACGGCCGGGCGCTGTTTGAAGGCGCGGGGCAAGTCTGGCGCATGACCTTGGCGACCGACGACCCGGACGCCGCGCGGTTTGCGGATTGGCTGACCGGCGATGTCGGCCGGCGCACGGTTCTGTCCTATGCGCCGGACGGGGAGCCGCTGTTCACCGAGGCCAAGGTTGAAAAGGCCGAGGCGGTCGAGGTCAGCTTCGACGGTGATGCGGTACTGGGCCACGCGGTGTCGCGCGACAAGTGCCGGCGTTGCCACGCGGTGGACGAGGCCAGCCGGATGGGCACCATCGGATCGACCCCGTCGTTCGGCATCCTGCGCTCGCTCCCCGACTGGGATCAGCGCTTCGCCGCCTTCTACCTCCTCAACCCGCACCCGGCCTTCATGATCATCGCCGGCGTCACCGAACCCTTCGACGAGGCCCGCCCGCCGCCCATCGTGCCCATCGAGATGAGCCTCGACGAGCTGGACGCCATGCTCGCCTATGTCTCGGCGATGCAGGCAAAGGACCTCGGCGCGCCGATCCAGCATCAGTGATCGCGCCGTTTCGACAGGTAATCGTCGGTGGTGCGCACTTTCGGCCGCTCGCCGCCCTGGAAGGGGTTGTCCTTGCTGTGGAACTGCGCGTTGACGCGGCAATCGTCGCACATCTGGATCATCCGCAGCTTGTCGCCGGTGAACATGGCGTGGCCTGAGAGCTTGTCCATGATCCGCTCGACCGAGGATTTCACCCCGAACAGCGACCCGCATTCGATGCAGGCGAAGGGCTCTTCCTCGTTCAGCACCTGCTGTGACAGGGCCGCGTCGGTCAGGTTCAGGCGCGGCTCGTAGGTGATCGCGTCCTCGGGGCAGATATTGGCGCAGAGGCCGCATTGCAGGCAGGCATCCTCCTGGAAGCGCAGTTGCGGCAGGTCGGGGTTGTCGCCCAAGGCGCCAGAGGGGCAGAGCGAGACGCAGGACAGGCAGAGCGTGCAGGCGTCGGTATCGACCAACACGGCGCCATAGGGAGCGCCATCGGGCAAGGCGAGCGCTTCGGTGCCTGGGTTCAGCGCGCGGGCCGACTGGCGGGCGATCTGGCGGCGAGTTCCCATGGGACGGACCGGGGTGTCGATCGGCGCGGCCGGATCGCCGTCATATAGCGCATCGGACATGGCGTCGGGGTCGGTGGTGTCGAGGATTGTCACGGTGTCGCCGGCCATGGCGCGGGCCAGCAGGACCTGAGCTTCCATCGCGGGACGCTCGGTTTTCGGACTAGGCAGCAGGGTGACGTCGGCGAAACCGGCGGCCAGCGCCGCCACCGCCTCGGCATGGCCGAAGGCGTTGAGTTCCGGCAGCTCCAGCGGGATCACGTTGGCGGGCAGGCCACCCCCGTGACGCGCCGAGAGGCGGATCATCTCGGCGCCGTGGGCGTCGTGGACCAGCAGGCGCGGGGTATCTCCGCCGGCCTCGCGGTAGGCTTTTGCCAGCGTCTGGATGCGCGACATGATCAGGTCCACGGGCGGCGCGTCATAGCTGATCGCGCCCGAGGGGCAGACGGCCGAGCAGGCGCCGCAGCCGGCGCAGATCATCGGATCGACGGTGACGAACTCGCCCGCCGGGCTGATCGCGCCGGTGGGGCAGAGATCGAGGCAACGGGTGCAGCCGGTCTGCTCGGCGCGGGAATGGGCGCAGAGCAGCGGCTCGGTGCGGACGTGCAGGATCTTCTCGAAGATGCCTGTCAGGTGCGAGGCGGCCATGACGGCGGCGGCGACCGAAGGCGGATGCGCGGGATCGGCGCGGAGGTAGCCTTCTCGCTTGTCGTGGGCGGAGAAAAGCGGCTGTGCGCCGCGCAGGTCGAGCAGGATGTCGCAGGCGCTGGTGCCGCCGTCGCGGGGTTCGGTGAAGCGCAGCGGGCCGCGCCCGGTGGGGTCGATCATGCGCAAGCCGTCGATGGTGACCGAGAACTGACCGAGCGCGCCGGTGGCTTTGCGCAGGCGGCCGGCGATGACGTCGAAGTCGGGACGATCGGGCAGGTCGGGGGTGTCCTCGAGCAGCACGGTCACACCGAGATACGGGCTGAGGTGTGCGGCGGCGGCGAGCGCCACCCCGGCAGGGCCGAGGATCAGGCAGAGACCTTCGGAGGTCACGTCAAGGGTCCGGTCGGGGCGCGCGGGGAGCAGGGCCTCGGCCAGCAGGGCGGACATTTTGGGCAGTTTCGGGGCCTCGTCGGCGCTCCACCCGGCCCGGTCGCGGAGGTCGAGCAGGGCGGGTGCGTCCACCCCCAGCTCCTCGGCCAAAGCGCTAAAGCTGCGACCCTCCTGAGTGCAGCAGAAAATCGTATCACCTTTTGTCAAGGCCTCGGCGGCGCGGTCGATCTGGCCGGTGCAGAGCGCCGAACAGGGCGCCGCAGCCGTCACGCCGGCGTGATCGGCTAACGCCAGCGAATCGATCTGCATCGATCCCTGACAGTCACATGTTATCAAAGTCTTGACCATGGTTTCCCCCTCCGAAACCGCGCCGTCTCCCCGCCTCTTTCGAGGCCCGGCGCGGACTTACGCTAATCGCGTTCGCCGAAGGACCACAACCGGTTTTCTGCCGACGGGTCCGCTACGCAGGGTGCCGCAAAGCAGCATTTTCCCCGGTGATTCGCCGCGCCTGCGAAACGGCGAAATCAGACAGAAACCGTCAGGTTGGACAAATCGTCCAAAGCCCCCGAATTCGCCCCGGTGCACCGGTCAATTTGACCGAAGTCCGGGGAAATGTGGGGAAGATCACAGAAACCGCTTGGTGGTCGCGACGCCGGCATTTCAATCTGGGTCCAGGGAGAGACGAGCCAAAGTGATCCACAATCCGGAGATGTATCGCACGCTGCCGATCGGCGTGGTCCTGCGCAAGACGCCTGGCGCAACCCGCTGGGCGGCCTGGCACTGGACGGCCAGCGCGGTGCTGCCGGGCGCCGGGCCGGCCGACTGGCGGGTGATGCGCGAGGAGGGCGCGGCGGTGGAATACCACGCTGCGACCCTGATGCTGGAACTGCACGGCGCCGAAACCGAGGCCTACCTGCACGGGATCAGCGCACGGGTGCCGAGTGTCTACGTGGTGATGCGCGAGGCGGTGGGCGAAGCGCCGCTCGAGGTCGTGCTGGTCACGGCCTCGCCCTACGAGGCGCAGGATTACACCGACAGCGGCGAGGAGATCGTCGAGAAGGTGCCGATGCCGCATGGCCTTGTCGCCTGGGTGCGCGAATTTGTCGAAGAGTTCCACGAGGACGAGGTTTTCGTGAAACGCCGGCGTGACAGGAAGCGGGTGGACCTTGTGGAGGACGGCATCGGCGACCCGAGGATCGGCAAGGCGGCGGATATCTATGCCTCGCCGGCATTGAAGCGGAGACGGTTGTCATGAGCTTGTGGGCGAAGCGTCGGGCGGCGGTGGCTGCCGAGGCGCAGGCGGAGGCCGAGGCGCGCCGGGCGGCCGTGCGGCAGGCCGAGGAGCAGGCGCTGGCGGAGCGGACCGATGCGGAGCTGCTGGCCGAGGCCGGGGTGAAAGACCCCGACGCGTTGGTCAGTGCCGAGGAGGTGCGGGCGTTTCTCAAGCACGCTTTGCCGGAGCGGCTGAAGCGGCGGGCCTTGCGGCGGCTTTGGGGGCTGAACCCGGTGCTCGCGAATGTCGACGGGCTGGTCGATTACGGCGAGGATTTTACCGACAAGGCGGTCTGCGTGGAGAACATGCAGACGCTCTACACCGTCGGGAAGGGGATGCTGGAGCAGTTCAAGGGGCTCGAGGCAGAGCCGGAGGATGTGGCGGGGGAGGATGAGGCCGTCGCGTCCCGGACTTGCTCCGGGACCTCCGCGTTCGAGGCTGACGAGGAGGCCCCGGATCAGGTCCGGGGCGCGGAGATTGATGAGACTGAGGACGACGCTGACCAAGAGGTCCCGGGTCAGGTCCGGGACGGCGGCGTCTCGGAGCCGGCGCCGGTGGTTTTAGATGAGCCGGACGCGGTTGCGCTCAACCAGCGACGGATGCGTTTCACGTTTGAGGGAGTTTGAATGACCACTGCGACTGCACCAGCGATTGCCGAAGAGGACCGTTTGCGGGCGGATCTGTACAACTTTCTCGGCGTGATCCTGTCGGGGCCGCCGGACGAGATGCTGTTGGCGCAGACGGCGAGCCTTTCCGGCGATGACAGCGACCTCGGGCAGGCGATCTCGACACTGGCGAAGCTGGCCAAGGTGTCGAAGCCCAAGGGGGTGGAAGCCGAGTACAACAAGCTGTTCATCGGGCTGGGGCGCGGGGAATTGCTGCCCTATGCGTCCTATTACCTGACCGGCTTCCTGAACGAAAAACCGCTCGCGCTGCTGCGGCAGGACATGCACCGGCTGGGGCTGGAGCGGGCGGACAACGTGTTCGAGCCGGAGGACAATATTGCCAGCCTGATGGAGATGATGGGCGCGATCATTGCCGGGCGGTTCCGCGATCCGGCCAATCTGGACGCGCAGAAGCAGTTCTTCGCGAAACACATCGCACCCTGGGCCGGGCATTTCTTTGCCGACCTCGAGGGGGCGAAGAACAGCGTCTTTTACGCGCCGGTCGGCACCGTCGGCAGGACGTTCATGGAGATCGAGGCGGAGGCGTTCCGTCTTGGCTAGATCGGGGCCGCGCGGTCCCACAACGAGCGGCGGGCGACCGTCGGAACACATGGGGAGAGAGACCATGGCAGAGGAAAAGGGCGCCAGCCGCCGCGATTTCCTGAAGATGGCCGGGACCACGGCGCCGCTTGCGGCGGTTGCAGTGGCTGCCGGCGGGACGGAGGCCGAGGCCGCCGAGCCCGACCTGACATCGGAGAAGATGCAGGACACCGCCCACACCCGGGCCTACTTCGCCAGCGCGAAGTTCTGAGGAGAGGCGGCTCGGGGGCGACCCGGGGCCGAGGGACAGGCCAGGAGCGACCGGTTGCGTGACGCCCGACTGCATCAAGGCCACACACAGTACCAAGCGCGCGGTCGGAGCAAGGCTTACGGACCGCAAGCAAGGGAGGGAAACGACATGTTGAGGAAAAAGACCAACGGGGTTGCGCGACGCCCCCAGCGGAGCTCGATCCTGTCTGACGTGGCAAAGGCCTCGGTGGACCGCCGCGCGTTCCTGCGCGGATCGGGTCTGGCGATCGGCGGCATGGCCGCGATTGCCGCGACCGGCGGCACCGTCAAGCCCGCGTCGGCGCAGACCGCGCCGATGGGCAAGGTCGACATCAGGAAATCCGTCTGCACCCACTGCTCGGTCGGCTGTACCGTGGTGGCCGAGGTCAGCGATGGGGTCTGGGTGGGTCAGGAGCCCGGCTGGGATTCTCCCTTCAACCTCGGTGCGCATTGTGCCAAGGGCGCCTCGGTGCGCGAGCATGCGCATGGCGAGCGGCGGCTCAAGTACCCGATGAAAAAGGTCGGTGGCGAATGGGTCCGGCTGTCCTGGGAAGAGGCGATCAACGAGATCGGCGACAAGATGATGTCGATCCGCGAAGAGAGCGGACCCGACAGCGTCTACTGGCTGGGGTCGGCCAAGCATTCCAACGAACAGGCCTACCTGTTCCGCAAGTTCGCGGCCTATTGGGGCACCAACAACGTCGATCACCAGGCGCGGATCTGCCACTCGACGACGGTGGCCGGTGTGGCGAACACATGGGGCTACGGCGCCATGACCAACAGCTACAACGACATTCACAATTCCCGCGCGATCTTCATCATCGGCGGCAACCCGGCCGAGGCGCACCCGGTGTCTCTGCTGCACGTGCTGAAGGCGAAAGAGCAGAACAACGCGCCGCTGATCGTCTGCGATCCGCGCTTTACCCGCACCGCGGCGCATGCCGATGAATACGTCCGCTTCCGGCCCGGCACCGACGTGGCGCTGGTCTGGGGCATCCTGTGGCACATCTTCGACAACGGCTGGGAGGACAAGGAGTTCATCCGCACCCGGGTCTGGGGCATGGACCAGATCCGCGAGGAAGTGGCCAAGTGGACGCCCGAGGAAGTCGAGCGGGTCACCGGCACGCCGGGCTCGCAGCTGCGCCGCGTGGCGATGACGCTGGCCAACAATCGTCCCGGTACGGTGATCTGGTGCATGGGCGGCACCCAGCACACCAACGGCAACAACAACACCCGCGCCTATTGCATCCTTCAGCTTGCGCTGGGGAACATGGGCACCGAGGGCGGCGGCACCAATATCTTCCGCGGCCACGACAACGTGCAAGGCGCGACGGATCTGGGCGTACTCAGCCACACCTTGCCGGGCTACTACGGCCTGTCGGCCGGGGCCTGGGCGCATTTCGCGCGGGTCTGGGAGGAGGATCCCGAGTGGCTCGCCGCGCAGTTCGCCAAGGTCACCGGTGCCGACGGCAAGGAGAAGTCGCTGCAGAACCTCACCGGCATCCCGGTGTCGCGCTGGATCGACGGGGTGCTGGAAGACCCCGAGAACATGGACAACCCCAACAAGGTGCGTGCCATGGTGCTCTGGGGCCACGCGCCCAACTCTCAGACCCGCATGACCGAGATGAAGAAGGCGATGGAGATGCTCGACATGCTTGTCGTCATCGACCCCTATCCCACGGTCTCGGCGGTGCTGCATGACCGCACCGATGGCGTCTACCTGCTGCCGGCGGCGACGCAGTTCGAGACCTACGGCTCGGTGACCGCCTCCAACCGGTCGCTGCAATGGCGCGAGAAGGTGGTCGATCCGCTGTTCGAGAGCAAGCCCGACCAGGAAATCATCGGGTTGTTTTCCAGGAAGTTCGGCTTCCACGACCGGATCTTCCGCAATATCGCGCTGGAAGACGATGGCGTGACACCCAACGTCGAGGACACCCTGCGCGAGATCAACCGCGGCATGTGGACGATCGGCTATACCGGGCAGTCCCCGGAGCGGCTGAAGCTGCATATGGCAAACCAGCACACCTTTGACCGCACGACGCTCAAGGCCAACGGCGGGCCGGCGGACGGCGATTACTACGGTCTGCCATGGCCAAGCTGGGGCACGCCCGAGATGAACCACCCGGGCACGCCGAACCTCTATGACATGTCGAAACCGGTGGCCGAGGGCGGCCTGTGCTTCCGCGCCCGCTTTGGCGTCGAGCGCAATGGTGACAACCTGCTGGCGGAAGGCGTGTCAAACCCCGGGGCCGAGATCCAGGATGGCTATCCGGAGTTCACCTACCAGATGCTCGTCGATCTCGGGTGGGATGGTGACCTGACCGAGGAGGAGAAGCGTGTCATGGGCCGCGTCGCGGGGGTCGAGGGGCTGGAGGACAGCGCCGTCGGCAACCAGGACGACGGCGAGGCCACAGCCAATGCCACCGAGGGCGTGACGCCCGAGGCCGGTCAGGCCGGCGAGGTGCAGGATGTGGCCGAGGGCCAGAACCTGACCGAGCCCAACGGCGCACAGGGGGCCAACGAGGAGGTCGGCGAACAGGCGATGTCGCCCTTCCCGTCGGACTTCAACGAGAAGGTCAGCAAGATCAACTGGAAGACCGACCTGTCGGGCGGCATCCAGCGGGTCGCGATCAAGCATGGCTGCGCGCCCTTCGGCAATGCCAAGGCCCGCGCGGTGGTCTGGACCTTCCCCGACCCGGTGCCGATTCACCGCGAGCCGCTCTATACCCCGCGGCGCGACCTGGTGGCGGACTATCCGACCTACGAGGACCGCAAGTTCTACCGGTTGCCGACGATGTACGCCTCGATCCAGAAGCAGGACTTCAGCAAGGATTACCCGATGATCCTGACGTCCGGGCGCCTTGTGGAATACGAGGGCGGCGGCGACGAGACCCGGTCGAACCCCTGGCTGGCCGAGTTGCAGCAGGACATGTTCGTCGAGATCAACCCGCGCGACGCCAACAACCTTGGCGTCCGTGACGGCGCGCAGGTCTGGGTCGAAGGTCCGGAAGGCGGCAAGGTCAAGGTGATGGCGATGGTGACACCGCGGGTCGGCGAAGGCGTGGCCTTCATGCCGTTCCACTTCGGCGGCCATTTCCAGGGCGAGGACCAGCGGCACAAGTACCCCGACGGGGCCGATCCGTATGTCTTGGGTGAATCCACCAACACCGCCCAGACATATGGCTATGACAGCGTGACCCAGATGCAGGAGACCAAGTGTACTCTCTGCAAGATCATGCCAGCGTAAGGAGAAAGAGATATGGCTAGAGCAAAGTTTCTCTGCGACGCCGAGCGCTGCATCGAATGCAACGCCTGCGTCACGGCGTGCAAAAACGAACACGAGGTGCCTTGGGGGATCAACCGAAGGCGCGTCGTGACCATCCAGGACGGCTCGCCCGGCGAGCGGTCGATCTCGGTCGCCTGCATGCATTGCTCGGACGCGCCCTGCATGGCGGTCTGTCCGGTCGACTGCTTCTACCAGAACGAGGAAGGCGTCGTCCTGCACTCCAAGGACCTGTGCATCGGCTGCGGCTATTGCTTCTACGCCTGCCCGTTCGGCGCGCCGCAATATCCGCAGGCGGGCAACTTCGGATCGCGCGGCAAGATGGACAAGTGCACCTTCTGCGCCGGTGGCCCGGAAGAGACCCATTCGCAGGCCGAGTTCTCGAAGTACGGGCGCAACCGGATCGCGGAAGGCAAGTTGCCGATCTGCGCCGAGATGTGCTCGACCAAGGCTCTGCTGGCGGGGGACGGCGACGTGGTGTCGGCGATCTACCGCGAGCGCGTGGTGGCGCGCGGCTTCGGCTCTGGCGCCTGGGGCTGGGGCACCGCCTATGACCAGAAGGGCGGCTGACGGTGCGTGAGGATCACGCACCCCGCGGGGCTGTGTGATCCGCGCCTGACGTTCTGACACTCCTGACAGCGCGGCGGCCTTTCGGTCGCCGCCTGCGCGCCTGACACCGATCCCGGGAGACCGACATGCTGCGCCATCTGATGGCCGTTCTTTTCCTTGCCCTGCTGTCCGCCCCGCTGGCGGCGCAGGACACGCCCACCGATTTCGAGGTCCGGCCGCCGGTCGAGGGGCAAGCCCCGCCGATCGACCGCTCCGCCACTGGCGGCGCGCAGACGCTGGAGGATATCCTGCGCCGCCAGCAGGGGCTGGCGGTCGATGACAGCTTTCGCCGCGGCAACACGCTCGACGCGCCCGCCGGGGTGCCGCAGCTTGGCCCGCTCGGCGGCGCCTCCGACAGCGATTTCTGGCGCGCGCTGCGCTACAACGAGGCCAACGTCAGGGTGAGCACCCCACATCCGGCCGGCCGTGTGCTGGTGCAGGACAACGGCATGTGGTGGCTGCAATTCCGCGAAGGCCCGCTGCGCACCTATGGCGGCTGGCTGCTTCTGGGCATGATCGGCCTGCTGGCGGTCTTTTACCTGCTGCGCGGCACCGTCAGGGTCGAGGGCGGTCTGGCTGGCCGCACCATCACCCGCTTCAAGGCGATCGAGCGCTTTGCCCATTGGATGATGGCGGGGTCGTTCCTGCTGCTGGCCTTCACCGGGCTGTTCACGCTTTTCGGCCGCAAGTATTTCATCGGTTGGTTCGGCGCTGAGTTCAACTCGCAGCTCTTGATCGTGTCGAAGTTCATCCACAACAATGTGGCCTGGGCCTTCATGCTGGGGCTGGTGATGGTTTTCGTGATGTGGGTCTGGCACAACCTGCCCGACCGCACCGACCTGACCTGGTTCCGCTACGGTGGCGGCATCATCGGCAAGAAGCACCCGCCGGCCAAGAAGTTCAATGCCGGTCAGAAGATCGTCTTCTGGTCGGTAATCGTCTTTGGCGTCTCGGTCTCGGTCTCCGGGCTGTCGCTGCTGTTTCCCTTCGAGTTCAACATGTTCGGGCCGACGTTCGGGCATATGAACGACTGGGGCGTCAACGACTGGATGGGGCTGCAGCCCTTTCCGACCGCGCTCTCGCCGCAGGAAGAGATGCAATACGCCCAGCTCTGGCACGCCATCGTCGGCTTTTTACTGATGGCGGTGATCATCGGCCATATCTACATCGGCACGCTTGGCATGGAGGGCGCCTATGACGCCATGGGCTCTGGTCAGGTCGACGAGGCCTGGGCCGAGCAGCACCATTCGATCTGGTACGAGACGGTCAAGGACGGCGCGGCGCCAAGCGACGCCCGGGCCCATCCGGCGGAGTAGCCATGCGCGGGGCTCTGGCAGGTCTGGCGGTGGTCTGGGCGTCGGCCTTGGGCGCAGCGGAGTTCACCACCTTGAAGGGGCACGGCGGGCCGGTGATGGCGCTTGCGGTGTCGCCCGAGGGGCGCGTGGCGAGCGCCAGTTTCGACAATTCGGTCGGGGTCTGGCGCGGACGGGTGCCGGTGTGGCTCGAGGGGCATGAGGCGGCGGTGACCTCGGTGGCCTGGGGGCTTGACGGGATGTTGGCGTCGGGTGGCGATGACTTCGCGGTGCGGCTCTGGGAGGTTGGCCATGAGGTCCCCCCGGATCAGGTCCGGGGCAGGCCAAGTCAGGTCCGGGACGGGGTTGAAATCGTCGCGGACGTTGGACGTGAACTCGGGCGCCATCGCGGAAAGGTCGCGGCGCTGGCGTTTGCGCCTTCGGGGGATTGGCTGGCAAGCGGGAGCTGGGACGGCAGCGTCAGGCTCTGGTCTCTCGACGGTGATGAGACGCGGACTTTGGCAGCGCCGGGAACCGCGGTGAATGCGCTGGCCTGCGTCGGCGACGAAGTGCTGCTGGCCGGCACCGCCGCTGGCGAGATCCTGCGCTATGACCTGTCGACGGGCGAGGCTCTGCCGCTGGTCAGGCACGGCTTCGGGGTGAACACGCTGGTCGTGGGCGACGGCTGGATCGCCTATGGTGCGGTGGATGGCGGCACGCGGATCGTCGACATGGAGGGCCGCGAGATCGCCGATTTCACCCTCGACCGCCGCCCGATCCTCGCCATGGCCTGGCACGCAGAGACGCAGCAGCTTGCGGTGGGCGACGGCCAGGGCTTCATCATGATCGTCGACACGCAGGACTGGCAGATCGCGCGCGATTTCCGCGCCACCCGGGAAGGGCCGGTCTGGGCGCTGGATTTCGGGCCGGCGGGCGAGATGATCTATGCCAGCGGCATCGACGATCTGGCCTACGGCTGGCCGGTGGCGAGCCTCGATGCCTTCGCGCCGGGGATCACCGGCGACCGGTCGTTCCTGCGCGACGCCGCCACCATGCCCAATGGCGAGCGGCAGTTCATGCGCAAATGCTCGATCTGCCACGCGCTGGAGGCGGGCCCCTCGCGCAAGGCGGGGCCGAGCCTGTATGGTGTCTTTGGCCGGCCGGCGGGCAGTTTGCCGGGCTACGCCTATTCCGATAGGCTGCAGGGAGCGCCGATCGTCTGGGGAGAGGACACCATCGACGCCCTGTTCGACCAGGGCCCTGACCACTACATTCCGGGCTCGAAGATGCCGATGCAGGTGATCGCCGGGGCAGAGGATCGCGCCGACCTGATTGCCTTTCTGAAAACCGCCACTGCAAAGGAACCCGCCGAATGAAAGCCATGCTCGCCGGATTTGCCGCCATCGTCGTGATCGGCGTCGCGGCCTATTACGGACTCCATGAACTGGGGTTCTCGGCCGAGGAGGCCTATTCCGGCCCCAATGTCCGGGTGGAGTGAGCGGCCTGTGGCGGTGACCCCCACGGACGAATTCGGCGCCACGCTGGCCGGTACCCAGGTGCTGGTGATCGACGACGAGCCGGGGATGCGCAACTTCCTCGTCAAGATCCTCGAGCCGCGGGTCAAGCGGGTGGTGAGCGCGGGCTCCGCCACCGAAGCGACGCAGGCGCTCGACGCGCATCATTTCGACCTTGTGATCCTCGACAACATCATGCCCGGCGGCACCGGGCTCGACTGGGTGAGCGAACAGCGGCGGCGCGGGTTCTTTGCCGATACCATCCTGATCACCGCCTACGCTGACCTCGAGACGGCGATTGCGGCGCTGCGGGCCGGGGTGTCGGATTTCGTGCTGAAACCGTTCCGCGCCAACCAGATCCTCGGCGCCATGTCGCGCACGCTCGACCGCAAGAACCTGCGGCGCGACAACCTGCTGCTGCGCCGCGAGCTGCATGAGGGGGCAGGGCAGGGCAAGCTTCTGGGCACCTCGCCGGCGCTGACCGAGGTGCGCGCCCTGCTCGAGAGGCTGGCCCCGCTGCCAACGCCGGTGCTCTTCACCGGCGAGAGCGGCACCGGCAAGGAGCTGGCGGCGCGGCAGCTGCACGGCCTGTCGGACCGGGCCGAGAAGCCGTTCGTGGCGGTCAATTGTGCCGCCATCGCGACCGACCGGATCGTGCCCGAGCTCTTTGGCACGGTGGAGGGCGATGCGCGGCTGAAGCCCGGCCTGCTGCTGCTCGCCGATGGCGGCACGCTGTTTCTCGACGAGGTGGCGCAGATGCCCGAGGCGCTGCAGGCGGCGCTGTTGCGGGTGCTCGAGGATCAGAAGATCCGGCCAGGGGGGGCCGAGCGCGAGATCCCGCTGAACCTGCGGTTCCTGTTTGCCACCAACGCCGATCTCGAGGCCGCAGTGTCCGACGGGCGGTTCCGCGCCGATCTCTATCACCGGGTCAACGTGATGCGGATCGAGATGCCGCCGCTGCGCGACCGTTCCGAGGACATCACCGAGCTCGCGGCGCTCTTCATGCGCCAGTTTGCCACCACGCTGGGGATGCCCGGACTGGCGCTCGACGAGGAGACGCTGCTGAAGCTGCGGCGCTACGGCTGGCCGGGCAACGTGCGCGAGCTGAAGAACCTGATCGAGCGCTCGGTGATCCTCGGCGCCTTTCCGGACGAGTTCGCCGGTCATGGCGCGGTGACCGGCGCGCAGGCGATCGAGAACCTCGAGCTGGTGGTGCAGCGCCATGTGCTGCATGTGCTCGACCTCTGCGACGGTAACCGCGCCGAGGCCGCGCGGCGGCTCGGCGTGTCGCGCAAGACCATCGACAGGAAGGTCGCCGCCTGGGCGGAGTGACGGCCGGGCGATGGTTCCTGTCTCCGAGCCCTCCCTTGGGCGGGGGCCGCTCCGGTTGGGTGTCGCAGCTGCTGTCCCGGGCTCGACCCGGGACCTCATCGCCAACGCCCACGAGGCCCCGGAGCGGAGGCCGGGACGGGGTGCGCAGAACCTGTCCCTCACGGGGCCTCGCCTGCCCGGAACCTCCCGCGGTTAAGACACATTGCGTTGACACCCTTCCGGCCCACGTCCCGGACCTGATCCGGGACCTCACCCTTCGCCGCCATCGCCCCGTGAAGTATTGCCGACGAACCGCCACCGCCAATGACGCCCCGACACGCTGGCCTGCACGCCCCACCCCGCACGCGGAAATTTTCCGCATTCCAAAATTTTACCGTTTGATAAAATTTTGATCTGTGGCAGGCTGTGAAAAAAGAACAGGGAGACGACATGACCCACCCATTGACCCCAGGCGTGGCCGCAGGGCGGCTCACCACCGAGGAGATCGAGGCGAACTTCGCGGATCTGCATCCGCCGCTCGACCGGCACGAGGCGCATGTGGCGGCCGACCGCTGCTACTTCTGCCATGATGCGCCTTGCATCACCGCCTGCCCGACCGACATCGATATCCCCTTGTTCATTCGGCAGATCTCCACCGGCCAGCCCGAAGCGGCGGCGCGGACGATCTTCGAGCAGAACATCCTTGGCGGCATGTGCGGCCGGGTCTGCCCGACGGAAACGCTCTGCGAACAGGCCTGCGTGCGCGAGCTGGCCGAGGGCAAGCCGGTCGAGATCGGCCGGCTGCAGCGCCATGCCACCGATTCGATGATGGCGCGGCAGGGACATCCCTTCGTCCGCGCCGCCGAGACCGGACGCCACGTGGCGGTCGTCGGCGCCGGGCCGGCGGGGCTGGCCTGCGCGCACCGGCTGGCGATGAAGGGCCATAAGGTCACCATCTACGAGGCCAAGCCGAAGCCCGGCGGGCTCAATGAATACGGGCTCGCGGCCTACAAGACGACCGATGATTTCGCCGCCCGCGAGGTCGACTGGCTGCTCGGCATTGGCGGCATCGAGATCGAATATGGCCGGGTGCTGGGCGCCGACCTGCAGCTCGACGCGCTGCGCGAGAGCCATGACGCGGTGTTCCTCGGCATCGGGTTGGGCGCGGTCAATGCGCTGGGGATGACCGGCGACGAAGAGGCGGCCAACGCGGTCGATTTCATCGCCGCGCTGCGCCAGGCCGGCGATCTGCGCGAGGTGCCGGTGGGGCGCAACGTGGTGGTGATCGGCGGTGGCATGACGGCGGTGGATGCTGCGGTGCAGGCGCGGCTCTTGGGCGCCGAGAACGTGACCCTGGCCTATCGGCGCGGACGCGACCGGATGGGCGCCTCGCATTTCGAGCAGGACCTCGCGGCCTCCAAGGGGGTGCGGATCGTCAGCAATGTGATGCCGGTGGCGCTGGACGAGGGGACCATGGTGCTGGAGTACACCGCCGAGGTCGACGGCCGGCTGCAGGGGACCGGCGAGCGGCTCGCGCTGCCGGCCGACCAGGTGCTGCGGGCGATCGGGCAGATGCTGGTGCCGCTCGGCGATCTCGATTTCGAGCGCGGCAAGATCTCGGTTTCGGGCAGCGGCCGGACCGGGGTCGCCGGGGTCTGGGCCGGCGGCGACTGCACGCCGGGCGAGGACCTGACGGTGGTGGCCGTGGCCGAAGGGCGCGACGCGGCCGAGGATATCCACGCGACGCTGATGCCGGCGTGACCGCGTCCCGGACCTGATCCGGGACCTCCCGCCCAACGCGCCGACCGCGCCGATGCGGCCCCGGATCAAGCCCGGGACGCGGGCGCGGGAGAACCGGCGCCGCGGCGCAACATTTTTATTTCGGAGACCTGAAACATGGCTGATCTGACCACAAACTTCGTAGGCATCTCGTCGCCCAACCCGTTCTGGCTGGCCTCGGCGCCGCCGACCGACAAGGAATACAACGTCCGCCGCGCCTTCGAGGCCGGCTGGGGCGGTGTCGTCTGGAAGACCCTGGGCGAAGAGGGCCCGCCGGTCGTCAACGTCAACGGACCCCGCTACGGCGCGATCTACGGCGCCGACCGGCGGCTTCTCGGCCTCAACAACATCGAGCTGATCACCGACCGGCCGCTCGCGGTCAACCTCGAGGAAATGGCCCGCGTGAAGGCGGATTACCCCGACCACGCGCTGATCGCCTCGATCATGGTGCCTTGCGAAGAGGCCGCCTGGAAAGCGATCCTGCCGCGGGTGGCGGAAACCGGCGCCGATGGCATCGAGCTGAACTTCGGCTGCCCGCATGGCATGTCGGAGCGTGGCATGGGTTCCGCGGTCGGGCAGGTGCCGGAATACATCGAGATGGTCACCCGCTGGTGCAAGGAGAACTACGACCGCCCGGTGATCGTCAAGCTGACGCCCAATATCACCGACATCCGCAAGCCGGCGACCGCGGCGCGCAACGGCGGCGCCGATGCGGTGAGCCTGATCAATACGATCAACTCGATCACCTCGATCGACCTCGACACCTTCGCGCCGCAGCCCACCATCGACGGCAAGGGCAGCCACGGCGGCTATTGCGGCCCGGCGGTCAAGCCGATCGCCCTGTCGATGGTCTCCGAGATCGCCCGCAACCCCGAGACCCGCGGTCTGCCGATCAGCGGCATCGGCGGCATCACCACCTGGCGCGACGCGGCCGAGTTCATCGCCCTTGGCGCCGGCAACGTGCAGGTCTGTACCGCGGCGATGACCTATGGCTTCAAGATCGTCGAGGAAATGAAGCGCGGCCTCAGCGAATGGATGGACGAGAAGGGCTTTGCCAGGGTCGAGGATTTCGTCGGCATGGCGGTGCCCAACGTGACCGACTGGCAGTATCTCAACCTCAACTACGTTACCAAGGCGCGGATCGACCAGGACGCCTGCATCAAGTGCGGCCGTTGCTATGCTGCCTGCGAGGACACGTCGCACCAGGCGATTGCCATGTCGCCGGACCGCAAATTCGAGGTCATCGACGCGGAATGCGTCGCCTGCAACCTCTGTGTCGATGTTTGCCCGGTCGAGAACTGCATCACCATGGAAGAGCTGGCCGCCGGCACCGTCGATCCGCGCACCGGCAAGGTGGTGCAGGACGACTACGCCAACTGGACCAGCCATCCCAACAATCCGATGGCGCCGCAGGCGGCGGAGTGAGCGCGCGGCGTCAGACCGGTGTCAGCAGGCGGCGGAACAGCGTGTCGAGATGCGCCTCTGCCGCCTCGAAGGGGTCGCCCTGGTCCAGCACCGCGGTGACCTGCACCTGGAAATCGGCGTAATGCTGGGTCAGCGCCCAGATCGAGAAGATCAGGTGCACCGGGTCGACCGGCGCCAGCCGTCCGGCGGCGCACCAGCCTCGAACCGTCCCGGCGGTCTGGTCGACCAGCGCCCGCAGGTCGGTTTCCAGCGAGGGCAGGATACGCGGCGCGCCCTGCAGGATCTCATTGGCAAAGAGCCGGCTTTCGCGGGGGTAATCGCGCGCCAGCTGCAGCTTGCGCTGCACATAGGCCAGGATTTCCTCCAGCGGTTCGCCTTCGGGGTCAAGCGCGCGCAGCGGGTCGAGCCAGGTCTCGAGCAGC
>NZ_JAXMOR010000007.1:0-184089 GCF_034669705.1 Marinovum sp. | reverse complement strand
GTGAACCCGCTGGCCCGATACGGCTGCGCTGTGTGAGGGCTACACCGCATCGGGCCAGCTACCCGAGCGATCCAGGGGGTCATTTTTGAATGCCGATAGGGGGTCAAGATTGCCTGCCGATTGACATTTCTGAAACCACCCCTCGGGGTCCACCTCCTTTTCGCACCCGGAAAGGAGGTTTTCTTTTGTCTGTCAGCGGGGTGCAGCCTTGCCCGAAACCCCATCAGCATACCGCGAAAATGACACCTGGGCAGGACGTTGGTCGAACAACGGACAGATGACAGCTGGAGCGGACAAAATGACAAACACCCCTGAACTTTCGGATCAGGCAAGCGAAAGAGTATTTGTCATTTTCGGCTTCGGTTTCTTGCAGAACGGCCAATCTGTCATTTAGCGGACAACAAAACGAGGCCCCATGACCCTTCTCAAACCTATTGCTCCGATGACGTTCCAGCAGGTCCTGGACTGGACCATCGCTGAACACAAAACTGATTACGTTACTCCGGTGAAACGGTGTGGCCCACTCCATGCGAACCAATCTCTGTCGCAAATCCCGGCAGACCTTTCCGACTTCAAGCGCCGCTTTCCGCTCGACGGGTTCGATCCTAAACAGTTCAAGACCGAGAAGGCTTACAAGGCCTGGCGTCGCAAGGTGATCGCCGCGATCAAGGGCTGTTCGGGACAACTGATGGAAGAGCAGGCGCGCCGTGCAAGGCAGGACGAATGGTCGTCCCTTCTCATCGCTCTGGGTGAGCTGGTCGGCAAGCCCGGTGAGGGCGGTTATCCGACCCAGATGCTGATCCCGGTTCGCAAACTCGCAGATCTGGCACGGCAACATGGGAAGGACCCGAAGCAGGTCTCGCAGGACTGGCTCGGGGAACTCCGGCCGAATTTGAACGGGAACGAATGGAAATCGGTCCAGTCCGCTCTGCGGCGCCTGGACCGAATCCGAGACTTGCCATCGATCAAGCCGTTTCTGCCGGTCACTCCGTTTGGCAAACCGGTCGCCCTGCGTCTGAACATGCTTCCCGGCGTTCCGGCACATATCGCAAAGGAAATCGTCTCTTGGGTTTCCGTCGCGACCCGCGGCGAAATGGACCCTGTGGAGGGGACCTACGAAGGGGCGAACTCGGCAGACGACATCTCGTTTAAGACCGCCGCTTTGCGGAAATTTGTCAGCACCCTGTCGGAATGCACGCGGATCACCGAGCAGGACCGCTTGACGGACCTGCTTACCCCGGAAAACACCACGCTGGTGATCCGCCGCTGGACTGCGAATACGCAGGATCCGGGCCAGATCTCGGGCCGAACCGCTCATGACTACATCAAGGCCATCGGGACCGTGATGAGGCGGAACGACGTGTCGCCGGACCAGATCAAGCAGCACGTGAAGAACAACAGGTTCCTGAACGAGGGGAAGAAGCAGAACAAGGGAATGTCGCCCAAGGCGCAGAAATTCTGCGAAACCCTGCTCGGATCAAAAAGCCTGAGCCTGGCATTCCTGTCGATGCACGTTCAGCTTCGCAACAAGGCCCAGGGGGCAATCGACGAATGCACGAAAAACGGACGCGCGCTTACCCAGAGCGAACTTGAGGCAGTGCGCTCCATTGGCTCCGTTGCGGCCCTCTGTGCACTCGAAACGCGCGGGGCCCCGATCAGGATCGAGAACGCCCTGAACCTCAGGATCCGGGGAAAGGGCATCACCTTCCACCTGCCAAGCCGGATGACGGATCATGCCACAATTGATCTCCCGATGGAGCTTACCAAGAACGACAATGAGATCTGGGCGCCGATCAAGCGTGGCAACCTGAACGGTCTCGAAGTCATCGAGTGGTTCAAGAGCACGATCCACCCGCTGTATCCCGACGCCGACACGAGCCCGTTCCTGTTTCCGGGCATCGAGACGGGGGGCAGCTTGAATTACAGGACCTTCCTCAACTGGTTCAAGCGCGAGACCCGGCTCGAGGGCCTGCCAATGACCCCGCACAACTTCCGTCATGGATTGGCCTCGCTGCTTATCCAGGCCAATCCAGGCAGATGGGACCTCATCGAGCGGTTGCTGGACGACTCGGTGGGAACGGCCCGGCGCAACTATGGCTGGGTAAACAAACGCACGCAGCGCTCTGAGGTGCAGAAATACGTGCTCGATCTGACGGGGCTCGGGGCATGAAGAAACCTGACCGCCGAACTGTCGAAGACATCATGAAACACCCGCGGTGGGATCCCATGGTCGCGACGCTGTACCCCGAGCGGGTGACGGCACCGCAGATGCGGATCCTGGACAAGTTCCTTGAGTTTGTCGAAGGCCGAAAACTCGCCTCGATCTGGGACCTCACGATGTCCGATTTTCTTTCTTTTGACGAAGGCTACCAGTCAGCCAACCGCCTGCGAAACCTCAAGCAAGCGATGGAGGCGGTGTTCCCGGGGCAGCCCGCGATCCTTGTTCTGACTGATGCCATCCGTCAGAAGGAAGCCGGGGCGAGACCGCAAAAGGTGGGGGTGGCGAAGCCGCGCCCCCTCAAGCACTCGATCCCGGACCACGAGTTGCCCACCTCCTGGCAGGAAGCACTGGCGGACATGGTGGCTGGCATTGATCGACCAGGCGCCATGGCGCCTTCGCCCAAGATGATCCCGACCTACCGGATGAAGCTGCGCCAATTGGCCTGTTCGGCCAGAAAGGCCGCACTGCCCGAGGCGTTCACGATTGAGGCCGTGAAAGCCTATGCCCGCGACATGCGAAAACGTGACCTGGCGGCCGCGACGCAGCTCGCCGCCTTCTCGGCGTTGTTGAAATGCGGCCACTACGTTGATGCTGATCGCGCAGTTATGGTTCTTCTGGCGGAGCTCATCCGGGCAAGTGAAGCAAAGACCCGCAGAGCCCCTAAGCAGAAATATGGCAAGCTTCAGAAAACCGGATACTCCCCTGCCGCGATCATCGACCGCGCCACTGGGATCCTGGAAGAGTCAAAGGGGTTCAAGTGCCCGAGGTCCCGCCAGGCGCGCAGGAACTGTTCGGCAGCCTTGGCGCTGTTTTCAGTGCTGCCGGTTCGTCTGGCCGATACCCGGATCAAATTCGGAGAGAATTTGATTTGGCGTGACGGCTCCTATGAGCTGCACCTCGAGCTTTCCAAGGATGGCCAAATCTACGACGCAAAGATCGATCCACGCCTGAACCTCTTTCTGGATGCTCTGATCCTGCGTGATTGTGACCCGGTTTGGCTGGAATACATGCGCGCGAATTGCCTCGATACCGCACGACCTCTCTTCATGAGGAACGATGGCGAAGAGGTGGCTTACAATTACGTCTCCGATTGCTGGCGTCAGATCTTCGGCACCGGTGAGCATATCGCGCGGACCATCCTGCACACTTTTCTCGGAGTTGAACTGGGAGCAGCCGGCACGGACATGGCCCTTTCTGCAAACGGCCAGACGTCGCCAGAGACCGCCGCTGCGTATCAGGATGAGATGGTGAAAAAGGCTCAACGGATGCAGGGGCAAGCTTCTCTGATGGACATTGTGGACGATGCGGGAAGGGCGCTGTTCGACTTCGTATGACGGGGCCCGGAGACGTTCATTTCTGCACGTCCCTCGGTCTGAGGACGCGCAGAAAAGAACGCTCCGCATACGCCAAGAGCGAAGAATTTGAGAGAATGTAAGCCGATTGAACCAGCGGAAGCGCTGCTGCCGCGATCGCGTATTCCCTATGAAATTGCTTGGGGTGCTCAGACCTGCAAAACGGAAATATCAAATCAAATCAGTCACCTGAGGCCCGACTTACCTTCCTGCTGCCTGCCTTCGTGGAAGCAGCAGGAAGGCAAGCAGCCCTCACATACATCAACCCGAAGCGGAGACGCCTCGCCGAACGTAACCGGAAAGGAGCGGAGGTCACTCTTGTAGCCTGCGGCAATCCTGCCGAGGCATAGAATGGAGAACAGCCATGTTCGATATTCCCCAGCCAGCCACCGCGCTGCACCGCTTTGCGGAAGATCATCACGAAGCCATCCAGAACGCAGCCCTGCTGCTCGGAGGGCGGCCGTGGCTTCGTCGGGCGCAACGGTGGCTCGCCGATCTCGAGCAGCCGCAACCCGTCACTCGGCGCCTCATCGGTGAAACGGTTGCCCTGCTATCGCTTCTGGCCCTCGAGAACGTCCACGATCAGGATCGCCCAGAGGCAGGTTGCTTTGCAAGCCTCGATCCGGCGGCGCCCTATGTGGAAGAAATCTGTCTGCTCCACGATGCGCTCTCCGATGCAATCCGGAAGATGGATGCGCAAGAGCCATCGCCCTTCTCAACAGGGATGAAGGAGCAGATCGATGACTAATGACAGCAAACGGTCGAACCCCTTCACACGCGCCATCTACGAGGCCCTCCTTGCCGCTGAATCCGTGGCTCTCGCCATTTCCGAAGCCGAGACCGAATTCGGCGGTGAACTGAGCGACGACCCCCTGCAACAGGTTGAGGAATTGCGCCAAGGCGACCTGACCCCTGAAAGCTTCACGAAGGAGAAAATCAATATCCTTCGTGATCTGGCCGCGAGGCTCGACCCCAGGATCAATGAGGAAACGACCTCCTGGGTCGTTCTCGACGAATGTGACCTGTCCGGCGGATACCGTGAAACATCGACATCTCCCCAAGGGCAGGCGTTGATCATGCTCAGATCCTCGTTCCTCAATCTCGCGAAGCGGCTATCGGATGTCGTGAAGCTGCAGGAGGCTGAGCGGCTGGCCGGAACCCTTAGGGAATAGTTGTTCGGGGCCGAGGAATGTCTCTTCGGCCCCAACGCTCGCCGGCTGACGCAGACGACGTGCGGGCCTGTGTCTCGGCACTCTTGACCGCCACGAACCGCATGGTCGGACGCATGGCTGGCTCCGCGATGGCTTGAGCATCCGCGCGGTCGTTCTTCTGGCGCTCAACGAATATCTTAACGTAGGCTGCCGGGACGAGCTGGACCTCATGGCCGTGGTCTTGCGCCACGCGGACCCAGTAAAGCGATGTGGCGCAGGTTTCCACCGCCACGACGCAAGCCGAGTGCTCGGCCAGAAGCGCTGTCAGACGAGCCCGCGACAAAACCCGATCGTATGAAGCCGTCCCATCCGCTGCGACTGCGCAGACCTGCAAGTGGCCCTTCGCCAAATCGAACGCGCGCATGTAGATTGTCGTCGTCATTGCTGTGCCCTGCACTTGCTTCCGATGGGAAACATCATGTCATACGAGATGCCGCTGGTGGGGGCATCCACCGCTTCAGTTCACGGTAACGCGAAGCGTTTTCGGATCGGTGGATGCAGTTAAGGGGAAAGGGCAAGCCGCACATGCGTCCCGGCTGTGTAAAGCGCTCAAGATGATTTCGAAGGCGCACAAAGGGGCTTTACGTTTGCGAGACTGACGCAGAGCGCGCGCTGGGAGCGGTGGTGCCGCCACATCTCTCAAAAGGACATTGCTCGTTTATTGTAAGTCGAACCGTAGAGGGCGCAGGCAGTCACCCTGCGCTGCACATCAATCTCCAAATTCCAAATTTCCGGTTGTGCACCGCTGCCTAAAGAGTATCTTTCGGCTTGAAGAAAGCGTCGGAGCGCTGCCTTTAGGTATAAAGGCTCGGATGATACGCATAACTGCGCCTGGTGAAAGATGGTTCTCATTCGGCAACGATAATCCGCTGCGTGCAAAGCTGAGTGGCATTGAAACTACTATATAGGGACACTGCTCAGCGCGTTTAAAGGTTGGAGTAGGCGCGCAGGTCCGCGCCAGATTTCAGGTATTTCTTGATGTCATTGGTTCTGAATACAGTGCGCGCCTTTCCGCGAGGTCGAACCACGGAGGAATTGCTCGTCCTTGTCGGTGCAAGCTTCTCACATGACAAACGGCTGGCTGCGGTGTCCGAGCTCGATCAGCTCATGCGAGATGGTCTGGTCGAGAAGGCGCGGGATGGTCGTTGGCGCGCCAAACAGGCGGGTTTAACCAATGGGGCGCGTAGTTCGGTCGCCGTCCACGCTCAGGATATAGCGAGGCAGGCAGATATCATTCACGCCGCGCCAGCCACTTTTGACATGGAAGAGGTCGCAAGAGAGCAGCCCGAAACCGAAGTCAGCGAAGATACTGCAGCGGATCCAGCAGCGCTTCTTCGATACTGGCGCTCAGCGTTGCGGGCCGATCCACGAGGCGCCACAACCCAGGTTCTCGACAAGCATGGCATCGAATGGGCACTCATAGCCGGGCGGGGGCCGGTCAAGCCGGATGACGGCCAGAGGTTGCGGATTTCTCTCGCGCTTTCGGCGCTTGATCCGAGCTTTCAGGAAGCGCTCGTGCGTCGGGAGGGCAATGAGAACGCGCTTGCCGTTGGTTGGCCGATGGCGGTCGGCCGGCGGGGAGGCGTGCCGATCTTTCAACCTGTTGGAATGCTGTCCGCCAGCTGGATCCGCGAGGGCGAGTGCTTGGTGTTGTCGGTCGATGCAAACGACGTATTGATCAACCCGGATTGGGTCAAGAATGCTGCCCGCCTTAGCGGGTGGAAACGGGACGATCTGGCGGATCTCTTTCACGCTGGTGATGGCATCGGATTACGCGCTTCCGATTTCCTGGACAGGGTCAGGACCGCCGTGGCAAGCCAGGTCCGCGGTCGGATCATAGGCGAAGACCTTGTCTCTCAGATCGACGGCTCTGCGCAGGGCATCTACGACAGCGCCGCGATTTTCCTGCCGACGGACTCCTCGTTCACGGCGGGGGCTGCGCGTGATCTCGACTCAATCGCCAGCTGGCCACGCGAACGCATGTCCCGCTCTGCCTTGGGGGGCGTGCTTGGGATCGAGGGTTCGGCCAACTTGGACCCGGTCCCGGCGGTGGACGCAGTGCCCCTGAACCGGGAGCAACTGCGCGCTGTTCAAGGTGCGTGCGAGGCACCTTTGACGGTCGTGACTGGGCCGCCGGGCACCGGCAAGAGCCAGGCAATCGTCTCCATGGCAGCTTCTGTCCTTTCCGCCGGCGGCAGTGTTCTGGTCGCGTCAAAGAACCATCAGGCTCTGGATGCAGTTGAGGATCGACTGGGATCTCTCGCGTCTGACGTGCCGTTTTCGGTTCGCACGCTGAACCCGAATGACGAGATTGATACCAGCTTCTCGGACGCACTGAAGCAATTGATCGACAACGAGAACAGGGCAAAAACCGGTGCTGTCGACGAGCTTGCGGTGTCGGAGTTGGTCGATCTCGCCTCTCAGCGGCGACACGCGGTTGATGCGATTGATCGGATCGCCGAGCTGGAGTGCGAGATCGCTGACGTCCTGGAGCGTATCGAACTCCGTGAAGCACGGGGGCGGGTTGAAAGTTCATCAGAGGCGACTGCTGTCGTCTCGCCAGGCCTCCTTCGACGGCTAATGCAGTGGCTGCGATCAGCTCTCTCCGGGCTGAACAACGAGACGCCCACTTCACTCCAGAACGCCGAGCGACGTGGCATGAGCCTCCGCGACTTGCGCGTTTTGCTGTCCGATTTGCGTGTCTCAAAAGAAGAGCTCGGCACACCAGACGATCCCATCGAGCTTGGAGAGAGGGTTCGGGACTTGGCTGTCCGGCTGCTTCCGCGGCTCCTGTCGGTCCGCGCGCATTTGTCGGAAGACAGAAGACGCGAGCTGGCTGAGCTCTCGGACGATTGGCAGTTCATTGGCGGCAAGGGGCAGCCGCCGGCAGACCTGGCGAAGGCGTTGGTATCTTACCGACCGCTATGGCTCGCGTCGATCCTGGGAACGCCGCGACGCATTCCTCTTGATGACGGTCTGTTCGATCTGGTGATCTTCGACGAGGCGAGCCAGTGCGACATCGCCACAGCGATCCCTCTCTTTGCCCGTGCGAAACGCGCCGTCGTCGTAGGAGATGATCGCCAATTATCTTTCATCGCACAATTGGGGCAGGCTCAGGATCGCAACCTCATGCAGGCACAGGGGCTCCCTGTAGCAAAGATGGGGCGTTTTGCGCAAAGCAGGAGATCTCTGTTCGATTTCGCATCCCGCACACCTGGCGCCCAGAGGATCACCCTGCGGCATCAGTATCGATCAGCTGGTCCAATTGTCGATTACATCAGCGAAAATTTCTATGGAGGCCAACTGCAGGCGTCCTACGACCCGCGAGGACTCGTCGTCCCAAAGGGTGCCAAACCGGGCCTCGCCTGGGAGAATGTTCCTGCGCCCTTAATCGCTCAGGCAGGCAACATCAATCCGGCCGAGGTTGCGGCAATCGTGAAACACATCGGAAAACTTCTGAAAGATGAAGGCTATGAGGGCACTATCGGCGTGATCACTCCCTTCCGGGCCCAAGTCGCGGCACTGGAAGACGGGATCTGCCAAGCAATCGAGGAGCCGAAGCGAATTGCGTGTGAACTGAAGATCGGAACGGTTGACGGTTTTCAAGGTCAAGAACGTGATCTGGTGATGTTTTCTCCCTGCGTCGGGCCGCGCAGTCCACAGTCCGGCCTGACCTTCTTTCAAAGGGACACGCGCCGTCTCAACGTCGCGATCTCCCGTGCCAGAGCCATTGCGATGGTGTTCGGAGACCTGGAGTTCGCCCGTTCCAGTCAGTCCAGGCCCTTACGCCGGCTGGCCGCCATGGCGACTGAGCCCCGCAAGGGTGGCGGCGAAGGCGTGTTCGACAGCGGATGGGAGCGCAAGGTTTACCACGCCCTGAAGACGCGCGGGCTTGAACCGCAACCACAATTCGAGATTGCGGGGCGGAGATTGGATTTTGCGTTGTTCGGCGCGAACGGCGTGAAGCTCGATCTCGAGGTCGACGGGCGCAAATGGCACGAAAGCCAGGATGGACGGCGCAAGACGTCAGACCTCTGGCGGGATCATCAATTGAAGTCGCTCGGCTGGCGCGTGCGCCGCTTCTGGGTCGACGAATTGGCAAAGGACATGGAGGGATGCCTTGACCGAGTCGAACAAGACTTATCGTAAGTCGAGCCGAAACACCGCGATTGCGGCAGTGCTGGGCGTGGTGGCGATCTGCGCAAGCGGCTATCTGGTGTTTGCCGTTAACTCGCTTGATCAGAAATACGGACGCATCGCCGAAGACTTCGAGCATTACAACGGTCAGCTGCAGACGACGCGTGCCAACGTCGCCACGATGCGCGAGGATCTCACCTCGCTCTCGGACCAGAAAGCCAACCTGACGCAGGAAGTGGCCCTGGCCGAATCCAGCAGGCGCAGTGCCGCTCAACAGGAAGCTGATGCACAGGCGCGACTGGCCGCGGCTCGGGACGAGCTTGCTGATGTGCAGGCACGTCTTGCCGAGGCGCGTCAAACCATTTCCCAAGCTGACCGCCTGACCCGCAACAACGAGGACGCGGAATCGCGGAGGGTTGCACTGGAAGCCGAGGCCGTGAGTCTTCGGTCCGGAATCGAGGAGCTGCGCGCGGCGCGGAGTGAGGAGGAGGTGCGACATGCAGAGGTTTCAGATGCGGTTTCTCGTCTTGAACGTAGACGCGCCGACCTTCAAGGAGACGTGGACGCGCTGGCGCCGCAGGTAGAAGACCTGCGGGCCCAGGAGCGCCGTGTCGCGCAGCTGCAGAACGACGAGTCCCGTCTACTTGAGCGTGTTGAGCAACTGGGAAAGGACGAAAATGATGCCCGCGGGCAACTCGCCTCTTTGACCGCAAGCGAGGAGGCTGCACGGCAGCGTCTGGAGGAAGTCAACGAAAGCCTCGCCGAAGCAAGCACGCGACTTGAGGAAGCTCAGGAGGATCTGGAAACGCTGGTAGCGCGGAAGTCCGAGGTCGAGGGTGAAATCAAGGGCGCGACGATCAGGTCCGAGGAGCTGCGCAACCGCGCTCAGATCGCCGAGACCGAGCTTCAGCGGTCCCAGGCACAGCTGGAAACTGTCAGTCAGCAGCTCGAACAGGTGCAGAAGGATTTCGCGGAACGACAGAGCCAACTGAACACTCTACAGCTCCAGATCACCACGGCCGAGCGCGAGGTCGAGAATCTCGAAGCGAAACGCGCTGAGGTCAATCGGCTGCAGGCTGACACGGACCGACTTGCGGCGCGTCACTCCGAGCTTTCAACCGCACTGCCGGACATGGAAACCCGAGCTGAAGAGCTTCGGGCAAGCCTCACGACTGCGCGGAGCGATGCAGACACCGAGTTGTCCCGGGTTCATGAACTGCGCGGACGCGCGGCGAGCCTCCAAACCGATATCGAGCGTCTTGAAACTCGGCGCATCGCGCTGGGTGAAACAGTTGAGACGGCGCAGGCACAAACGAACGCGGCCAAGGAAGCATTGAGCACGCTACGCGTCGAGCAGGCCTCCGTGACCGCAGATGTAAACGAGAAAACAGAACGGCTTGCGCGACTGAGCGACACCATCGCCGCACGCCAATCAGAGCTCGCAAACCTCGAAGATCAGTGGGAAGCGGCAACGCACGGTGTTGAGAAAGCCCGGGCCCAACTGGAAGCAATTGAAGAGACGCTCCGCAGCCGCAGCACGGAGCAGGAGCAAGTCGACGCAGGTCTCACCGAGAAGAGGGAACAGCTGTCGCAACTGGACGGTGACATCTCGGTTCGAAAGCAAGAGTTTGAGCGTCTTGGGAACGAGCTGCGCAAGAACACGCAGGATCTGAACGGATTGCGATCACAGGCCCAGGACGTTGAGGCCAGGCTCCGTGTCGACCGAGCGGAGCAGGCAGCGGTCGCTGACGAGCTGGCCCAACAGACTGGCCAGCTTAATCAGCTGCGTGAGGACATTTCCGTTCATGAAGCCGAACTTAGAGCCATTGAGAATAACTTACGTGAGGCGCGTCTCCAAGTGGGCGATGCCCCTGCAGACCCTGCCGTTAGCAACGGCGAAGATGATGCGGAACCGCAGACCGGTGATGAGCGAGGAAGACTGACAAATGCTGACTGACAACACGATACTCGTTCTCGCCGTCGCCGGCGTGCTGATGTTGCTCGCGGCGATCCAGCTGTTTCTGGCTGTTCGGCACGACCGCGCCGTGGCGGCAGCCGGCCCAATCGAGGAGCTGGCTGTCTACGACAAGCGCTTGGAAGAGAAGCAGCGTTTGATGGACGATCTTGAAGACGAACTTGCCAAACGTCGTGAGGCCATGGCGGTCTCCGCCGACCTTCAGGCCGAAGTCGATGGCCTGCGACGTCAGAAAGAGGAGCTTCTGACCGAATGGGAGGGCAATCGCGAGCGCCGCGAAGAAGTTGCAGCGGTGCGCCGCGAGATCGAGGAGGTGACGATCGAGCGCCAGACACTCGAGGCCGAACTGGGGCCGCTACGGGCAGAGTATCACAAGATCAAGGAGCGGCTCGAAAAGGCCGAAGATCTCGTCGGCCGCATCGACGCCCTGAAGCGCGAGCACGGAGAGATCGCTGCCGAGGTCGAAGAGCTGCACGACACGCTGCAAAAGCTCGAGGACGCCGAGGACAAGGTTTCCCGGCTCGAGGCTCGGAGCCACGAGCTCGAAACGACGACTGCAACGCTCGAGGGTCGGATCGCCGGGCAGGAGCAGGAGCTGGGCGAAGTTCGGGCGCGGGTCGCCACGGAACGCGAGGCCTTGGCCGAGACGCAGACCGAACATGGCCGTCTGGGCGCCGAGTTGGCAGCACAAACACAAGAATTGCGTCGGCAGAAAGGCGAAATTGAAGGCTTGGAGGAGCGTCGAGGCGCGCTGGAAGCCCGGCGGAGCGACCTCGAAGCCTCTGTCAAGACGCTTGAGGATCGGGTCGACACGGCTGAACAGGAGCTCAGCGAAACCAAAGCACAGGTTGCAACAGAACTTCAAAGCCTGGCCGACGCCCAAGCCGAACATGGCCGCGTCGGAAGCGAGGTGGCTGCTCAAGCACAGGAAGTCCGCCGACTGCGGGGCGAGCTGGAAACTCTTCAGGAAAACCGCGGATCGCTCGAGGCGCGGCTCGCCTATCTGAGTGCGGAGATCGCCAGGAAGGAAGGTCACGCTCCAGACGGAGGCACCGAGACAGGTCCGCTACGCGAACTCAAGGAGACGCCGCCGGTCATTGCGCAGATGCGAAATTGGGAGAATGCACCGCGCGAGAATGAAGCGGACGCCATCAAACGTGTAGAGCGGCGTCTGCGGGCATCGGGACTGGACTATCCGGCGCGCACGCTTCGCGCCTTCCACACGGCGATGAAGGTCAACGAAACGACGCAGATGGCCGTGCTGGCCGGGATCTCGGGCACCGGCAAAAGCCAGCTTCCGCGTCAATATGCTGCCGGCATGGGCATCGGCTTCCTTCAGGTTCCGGTTCAGCCGCGCTGGGACAGCCCCCAAGACCTTATGGGCTTTTACAACTATATCGAGGGCAAGTTCCGTCCCACCGACATGGCGCGGGCGCTTTGGGCCCTGGACGAAATCCATAACACGGATAACGCGCTCGAAGACCGCATGATGATGGTTCTGCTCGACGAGATGAACCTCGCCCGGGTTGAATATTACTTCTCGGATTTCCTCAGCCGCCTGGAAAGCCGCCCGCGGCCAGACAAGGTGGGCGACGACAACCTGCGCAAAGATGCCGAAATCGAGCTCGAAATTCCCAAGATGCAGAACCCGCCGCGGATTTTCCCGGGCTACAACCTGCTCTTCGCCGGCACGATGAACGAGGACGAAAGCACACAATCCCTGTCGGACAAGGTCGTGGACCGGGCAAACATCCTCCGGTTCTCGGCTCCAAAAAAGATCAAGAACGGTCGCGCGGAAGGAACTCTGGAAGACACGATGGCGCTGTCTCGCGAAACTTGGTCCAAATGGGTGCGCCCGATCGCGGACGTCGACGGCGACGCGCAGTTGAACAAGCGTCTCGAGCAGATGGTAGACCTGATGCGCGAGTTCAAGCGTCCCTTTGGGCATCGCCTCGGCCGCGCCATCATGGCCTATGCTGCGAACTATCCCGAAATCGAAGGGGGCAGGGGGATTGACGATGCCCTTGCTGACCAGGTCGAGATGCGTCTCCTGCCTAAGCTGCGCGGCGTCGAGGTCGATATGGTCGGACCGCAGTTCTCGAAACTCATGGCCTTTGTAGAACGCGACCTGGGTGACGAAGCGCTGGCCCAAGCCATAGAAGAGTGCGTGTCGCAATCCGAAGACACCGGTCAATTCGTCTGGAGTGGAGTCACGCGTTGATGCGTTATCTAACGCGTCCCTGGTCGTCCCATGGGCTTCAGAATGGTGCGACTTTCGGACCGGAGGACTGCCTGTTTGGAGAGCGCGAGGGTGAGGGGTCGCTGGGGCAGGAGGCTGCCACGCTGCTCTCGGCCCAAGTGCGCGGGCAGCGCCGGCGTCTCGTCCTATTTCCTTATCCGAAGCGTGAGGCGGCGCTGTCGCCGGCGCGGCAGGGTTTCCCCGTTCGGCCGAGAAAGGGACATGAGCCGGCGACAGAAGCCGAAATAGAAGGCGCACGCGCGCTGCAGCACATGAATGAAGTGTTGGCGCGCATCCAGGAACTGGAAGAAGCACTTGAAGACCCGAGCAATACCTGGGGGCGCCTGCGTGAAGCCTGGCGCCGTGCCGAGGACGAGGAAGACCCGAAAATGGCCGAGATCGTGCGCCAGTCCCGGCACATGCTGCCGGTGCTGCGCGACCTCGAAAAGCGCATTCGAAGAGTGTTGCGTCGCCGCCGGGAACTGACGCCGCTCGACCGGGTGCAGGAAATGGACCGGGCTTCGATGGTCTGGCTGAGCCGGCAGCCAGGAACCTCGATTGCCGAGCGCGCGGGATCCTCGCAGCGCATTCTCGCGACGGTCCGACGTGAAAACTTCGATACGCTCGAGAACCGCGTGCTGCACGCCTATGCGAGGCTGGCCGCGGACGTCGCCCGCGAATGGCTGCGGGAGCATGATCGTGCGAAGGCCAGCACGCGCTTTGCTCAGGTCGAAGGATTTCGGAAATCCTGTAAGAGCCTTGCGCGCAGGTTGGCGGACCTCGGTGTGTCTGTGGCAGGGGCTGACGTCACGCCGAACTATGTTCTGATGCAAGACAAGAGTTATCGTGAGGTCTACGAGTGTTGGCAGCGTCTTTTGCTGCGGCAACGCACCGAGGACGACCTCTGGGCCTGGCAGGCACAAACCTGGACGGATTTCGCGGTGCTGGCGATCATTCTTGCCATCGATGAACTGGAAGAAGCCGAGTTGATCGCCCAGTCACCGATCTCCTGGAATGCCGAAGCTGAGCTCGGGCGATGGTTCGAACAGGATCGCCCGATCGCTGTGTTCTGGCTGCGCGAGACAGGACGTATCGTCGAGGTTCAGTCTCGACCGGAACTCCCCGGCACGCAGCTGAGCCTGGCACGCGCACATGTTGCGCTGCGCGTCTCCGACCCAACTCGCGACGAACTGCCAAGACGTGTGGCTGTCTGGACGCCCCATACCCTCCGACGCCTTGAGCTCGAACCCGAGGCCAACGAAGCCGCGATGCTGTTGCAGCAGCTGCAACAACTCGCCGCCAACGAGGTGCTGAGGCATGGTCTCATCATGACCCCTGCGCGCGGCAAGGCCGAAACCATCGAGGCGATCCGCGGCAAGGCCAGGGTCAGGGCCATCGCATTGGGCCCGGCCGGCGCTGATCTCGCTCAAGGTTTCGAGGCCGTGCGGGACTTCGTGCGCAGCGAAATCTACGGAGGGGCGTCATGACGAACCGGAAACTCTGCGGGTTCGACATCAACGGCTGGCGCGACTTCACAGCACGGAACTGGCGTGCGGTGCCGGGGGAAGAAGAGGAGATCGGGCCGACCACAATTGTTCCCAGTGGGCCTCTCTCATCGGTTGTCCGCAGCGGTGACGAGAAGACCGGCATCTGGATCGGCGGCCCGCAGGCCGATCTCGCTCCCCACGGTCTGGGCGGGGGCTGGGGCGAAGTGGGACGTCAGGAGCGGCGAGTCACTGTGCGCGCGTTGCTGGAGAAAAAGGAGGCCGATCTCGACCGTCTGGCCTCCGCCTTCAAGGGGTCCGCTCAAGGGGCAGCCTACAATGTCGTGTCGATTGACGAGGGGCAGAGCGGTGGCGAAGAAGCGCAGGAGCACCTACTCGCCGCCTTGGCAAAAGGCAAGTTCCGCAATACGACGCTGGTCTGGCGCCCGGTCCTCGCAGCTTTGCACGCGATCGAAGAGGGCCTGGTGGCCGAAGGGCAGCGGGTTGGCATCGTCTGTCACGGCACAGCGGGCTTGTCGGTTCAGAAACTCCTGATGCGCGCGGCGCGCGGGGTTCTGGCGCCGGAACGGAGAGAAGCTGCGCTTCAGCTGCCCTGCGCTCTTGGATACGAACACCTGGTGCGACATGCGCGAGAGGCGGCAATCGGAGAGGCAGGGTTTTCGGCCCGCACGGCCCATCGGGCCGTGGCGCGTTCCGTAGCCCGCGCGGCGCTGGGCCTTACCTGCCGCCCTGAGGTTCTGCGGATGCAGAACAGTGACTGGGATACGCTCGACCTAAGCTCCTTTGATGTTGCCGAAGTGGCGGATGGTCCCCAATCCGCTCACGATCTAAGTGACTGCGATGTCGTCCTTGTCGAAACCCTGGCCGAGGGGCGCCTCAAGGCGCGCATAGGCGCCAGCGTAAAGTCACGTAACCCAGTAATCGACTTGCCGGCCACCGCAGCGGCGTCCGGTGCGCTTATTGCTGCAGGTCGCGCGGCCCGCGGAGAACCGATCTACTTCGACTTCCTTCCGCGGCTCTCCACCATCGTCTTTGCCGCGACGGGACCCACGAACTTTGATCTTGTCCGTCCGGACGAAACTCTGGAAGCCGGCCGAACCTATCGCAGCCCGGAGCCCGCGTCGCTGGCCATTCCGGCAGGCCAGAAAGCGGTCTCGGTCTATCTGCGCAAGGAGGCCGCCGAACATCCCCGCAAGGCCACTGTGAGCCTTGGTGAGCCCTTGAAAGACCAGTCACGTGTGGCTCTGTGGGTCGAGCAGAAGCCGGCTGCCGGGCGTGCCCGGATATTCATGGAAGCGCGCGATCTGGGTCGCAACTTTACCGTGGATTGGGAGGAAGCGCAGGAGGATGCGCGCACCTGGTCGGAGATCGTCGACAGCCTGACACCACGCGCTTCTATCCCGAACCGGCTCGTCCTGCCTTGTGCCGGTCAAGCCTGGGAAGAAAGCAACCGGGCTCCCGGACTGTTCGACCTCTTGGGCCAAGAAGTCGATCTCGACAGGCCTGACTGGAATGCGCTTGCCGCGAAACTCGCGATGCGGCCCGCAGGTCGATACTGCATCTCAAGCGACGGAGACCTTCCCCCGGAGATCCGACAGGCGGATATTGAACGTCTGGACCGACTTACCGGAAAGGCGATTGAGACCAATCGCCGACGCTTGCGCAGAAACAACCCGGATGAAGCAGCGGGCAACGATGCGCTGAAGTTCCTGACATGGCAGTTCCGGCGGTGTCCGGCAGAGGTCGCCGACTGGTTGATAGACTGCATTCAGAAAGGCAGCCGAACGCATCCTTTCACCCGCCATCACGCAAGCTGGAAGCTGATCTTCCAAGGGCTGGGGCGCATCATTGGTGATGAGGCCCAGGAAGAGCGCGCGGTTGCATTGCTGTTGTCTTCCCGGATTGAAGACTGGGTGTGGGAGCGTGAATCTGCATGCATGGCATTTTTGTTGTCCCGTTCTGCAACGGCGCCATTGCTTCTTGATCGCCACAGTGTCGAGCGGTTGGTTCAACGGACGATTGCGGACTTCCGGATGAACCTCGGGACAAAATACACCAGGTTCCACTATGCGCCCTTCCTCATGGCAGGGCTGCTGCGATGGCGGTTGAAGGAGCCCGTGGCGCTGGTCGCGGGCATCGATCCTCTGGCCGCGGACCTCCTTTCGATACTGGATGAAACGGAGAAAGACCTGGAAGGTGTGGGGGATCCTGAGCCGAAGCTCGAGAGGCGGCGCGACAAATACCTGCCAATCCTGAGCGACTTGAAGTCCGAACTGGTCGGCGAGGGGGCCAACCCGGATCTGCTGCTGGATATCTACAGTGCCGGAGGAGGATAACTCATACTGGAAAGCAAATCAGAAGCTGGCGCATTTGGAGCCCGGATGATCACGACCGGTGGGACTTTGTGTCCTTTCTTCTGCGGCGACTGCGATCCTCCTCTTCACAACGGCGCAGCATCTCGCTCATTCTCTCTCGCTCAGACAGGCACGCGCGTCTCTGCTTTTCGTGCAGCAGCTCTTGGTAGTATCGCACGGCACCGGAAAAGGCAGAGAGGATTCGCGTGTCAGTTGAACCCGTATCCAGAATCCTGCGCATCTGAATGAGGCATCCCTCTATCATGCTGTTCACATCCCAGTCCGTTTTCATGAAGAGTGCATGAGTTCGCGCCTTGTCTGTTGAGAAGTAGCTGAGCATCTTCGACACTTCAGGGCCATTCCGCACCGCCCTCAGAACTCGAAGATGCAGATCGAACACGCGTATCAATCGCCGAGGCACTCGAAGGTCCACCGTGGCCTGCCGCACCAGGGATTCAATCTCCGGCCAGGCTTTCCAGGGCTGCTCCCCCTCAAGAAGAGGAAGCAGGGGAGAGGGATCCTTCAGATCGAGCGGAAGCGAGATCGAGGCCGCGACCGAACCGCGCCATTTCGGTTCGTAGGTGGCCGCTATCGACAGCGTTGCGCCATCGTATCGGACCGTCACGTGGGTCGGGCGGGCGGACGGCGGATGAGCAATAGCCGAGGCCGTTGCAGCGTCTTCTTCCCAAGTCACGTCGAGCGGGCCCGCATGCGCGACCCCGACATTTCCTGGAGCGCGATACTTGCTCGTCAAGTTAGATTTCGGCGTGTTTCGCGTCATGACTTGCTCCCCTGCACCAAACGCAGTCCTGATGCTTCGTCCGACCGTATGGAGAACCCGGGCAACGGGCTTCGCACGCGCGAGGGGTCGAACCAGATTTTTTTCACGTGCTCGAAGAGGCTCGGAATACTAATCCCTTTCTGGGCGTAGGACCGTTCGCCTTCATCGAGCGGCTCGTGCCCCATCAGCTTGCGCCTGTGCGAGCCTGGACAGGACACGTCCAAAAGACGGTGGTGAAACGTGGTTCGCAGGGCGTGGAAATCAAGGCCGTGCCAGTAGACGTCGTTCGTTCGTCGGTATTAGCCGAAGGCCTTGGTGAAGTTCTCGGTGTATGTGCCCTTGTTCGCGCCACGGGTGAGAGAGGGGAACAGGCGGCGATCACCTCTCTTCCTGGCGCGCTCCACGAGCTCGAGGAATCCCAGTTCGATCAGGGCCGGATGCACCGGGAGCCTGCGAGAAGCATTGTCCGACTTGAGGGTGTCCCCCAGACCCTGGCGCACAATGACGTAGGCGATCCCCTGATCGCGCTGGACATCCATTGGACCGATTTGGGCAGCTTCTTCACTCCGGAAGCCCATGAGGAGGGCCATCAAGGGCATCCAGAAAAGAGGATCGGCCTCGTCCTCGGCCTTGCCTTGGAAGACCGGGGACGCCAGAAACTCTTCGAGCCGGTCATCCCACGGCTCCCGTTCCAGGGTTGCTTCCGTCGCCCTCAGGCTTTTCTCCTCCCTGGTCGTAAACGTGCACATGTCGAAAGGATTGGTGTCAACGACGCCGAGCTTCTTCAACATGGTGCCAACCCTGTTTGCCGAGCGAACGAGACGCAGGAATGAGGTGACGCGAAGCCGCGGCTCCGCCTTGGCCAGGCGCGCATCGCGTATTTGAGCTTCGTTGGTGCAGCCCTTCTGCCGAAACTCACGTTCGGCCGCATCCATGGCGATCGCCTCACGCTTTTCGACTTTCTCGACGAGCGCCCGGTAGCTGGATGCCGTGTTTCTTTTGCCCTTTCCGTGATGTTTTGGCAGTTTTCGGATCAATCCGATTGTTGCCTCAATGTCATCGGGAGACATACGCCCGAATTCTGTCAGTCCGCATTCTTCGCCCCAAATTTTACTCGCAACTTTCAACGCTGGGAGCGAAGAGCCTACCCATTTCGCTCCCGTTTTTTCGTCCGGTTTCTGGTGCTTCTGCCATTCCTCGCCGAAACCGGAGGACTTGAACGCACAATAGACCGTGAAGCCTTCAGCGACTGTCATGGCGTCGCGCTTCTCCAGGATCGCAAGAATCTCAGGGGAGCAGGATTGCAATACGCCCCGTGTCCTCAAAAGTTCGGGGATATCTTTATGCCTGGGGGGCGCGGAAGGAGCGGATGTCTCGACGGTTGCAGCGGGAAGCGTGGTTGTTGTCGTCCTCTGGGTGAACCAGGATGGAGGGAACAGTTTCATGGCTTCGTCCTGTTCGATAGGGGCCTCGACGCTCACCGTGGTAGCTGTTTGCGCGTCCATGCCGGGGTGTGTTCCCTCGGCCATCGCACGCGCGAAGTAAGGGCTGGGCCCACAGAACCCGCCCTGATCGCGACGGACCTTCTCCTGGCTGGCGTCCAGCAGCACGCGTGTGGCCTCATAGGCCAGAAGACGCGCCTGTTCGCTGCCGGCTTCGGGGAGGTCGATGCCCAGCTGATCGGCGACATGCCGGAGCGGCTCCTGCACGACCGAGTAGTCCCGCAGCAGGAAGGCCCGCCGCAGAACGGCTTGTCGGGCCACCTCACGTTCAAGGGCTGCCTGCGCGACATGGATGGACCGCGGGTCGGCCAATGCACGTTCGCGATCCGCCGCTTCGATTTCGAAGCGGGCGAGCGCGGTAAGCAGAGCTGTGATGGCGGCAGGCGGGTAGCACATGGAGGAAGCGGCATAGAGGAAAATTTGGTCACTGAGGGTGCTGAGCCTGCGGGCAAGCTCGGCAGCCACCGAAAAGCCATGTGTTTTCAGGGAAAGACATATGGGGATTTCCGCAAAGTGGGTTCGACTCGGCGAATTCTCCGCTTGCAGTTTCTGGATGAGGCCAGAACGCCCCGAGCCGTCGTGCAGATCCCGCGCCGAGCTCCCGGGATTGGCTCGTATCGAGGAGAAAACCGGTGTTCCCGGAGTCTTCGATTCCTGGCCGAGTCGCAGAACTGATCGGGGGAGGCGCCGCCGCCAGACATAGCCTTGGGCGCGCAGTTCAAGATGGGGAATTCGGGCGTGTCTGGGAACGGCCTGTGGCACCGGTTCTGACTCCTTGTGACTCCGGTGTGTCCGGAGTGTGTAAGGCGGTGTGTCAAAGCCTGTGTCCGAAACGCGAAAAGCGCCCCCAAGGGAGCGCTTTTTCGTTTGTTTCCAAAACCTTCAGGAGATTTTGGCTCCGGCGGTAGGGATCGAACCTACGACCAATTGATTAACAGTCAACTGCTCTACCGCTGAGCTACGCCGGAACACGAGGGGTGATATAGCGATGCCGGTTGGGGGCGTCCAGAGGGTTTTGGCAGAAAATTGCAGAAAAATTCATGACCCCGCGACAAGCGAAAATGTCTCGTCGATACCCAATACGGACAGCGGCGCGACGCGTCCCCGGCCGGTCAAATCGACGAGATGCGCAAAGACGTTGCGGCGCGCTGCCGGCAGCAGGGCGGGCGGAACGTCATGGTAGATTCGGGCCGCCAGGGCGGCGGCGGTCAAGGGCCCGGATGTCAGCCCGGCAAGGATCTCCGCTTCGCGCGACAACCGGTGCGAGATCAGCCAGTCGAGGCGCGCGCCGGGGGTCTCGATCGGCGCGCCGTGGCCGGGGTAGAAACGGTGCCAGGGGTGGGCCGCGAGGCGGGTGCAGGAGGCCATGAAATCGGTCAGGTCGCCATCGGGGGGCGAGACCAGCGACGAGGCCCAGCCCATCACGTGATCGCCGGAAAACAGCGCGTCGCCCCAGGCCAGGCAGATGTGGTTGCCCATGTGGCCGGGGGTGTGCAGCGCGGTGAGGCGCCAGTCGGCGGTCTCCAGGGTCGCGCCATCGGCCAAGAGGACATCGGGCGAGAAACCCCGGTCGACCCCTTTGCCGCCGCCGCCAAGGCCGCTCTTGGCGAGGGCGGTCATCACCGCGCTGCGCCCGGCGGTCGCGTCGCCGAAACCCAGCACCGGCGCGCCGGTGGCCCGGGCCAGCGGGCGGGCCAGCGGCGCATGATCGAGATGCGCATGGGTGACGATGATATGGCTGACGCGCGCGCCGGCGGGCAGGGCGGCCAGAATCGCCTCGAGATGCACCGGATCCTCGGGCCCGGGATCGATCACCGCAATATCGCGCGTGCCCAGCAGATAGGTGTTGGTGCCCCAGAACGTCATCGGCGAGGGATTGGGCGCGAGAATTCGGCGCAGCCCAGGGGCAAGGGTCTCTGCAAGCCCCGGAACGGGCGGGTTTTCCTCGGCGACCATGCGGGTTTTCCTTCTATGCGGCAGAGCGACCGGCTAAGCCTTACCCATGTCCTTCGAATGGCTCAAACGATATATGCCGCGCAGCCTTTACGGCCGGGCCGCCCTGATCCTGGTGCTGCCGGTGGTGACCCTGCAGCTGGTGGTGACGGTGATCTTTGTCCAACGCCACTTCGAGGGCGTGACCGAGCAACTCACCCGCTCGGTCCGCGATGAGGTGCGTCTGATCACTGCTCAGGTTGCTCCCGGTGATGACCGCGCGGCGGCGACGGCGGCGATGGCGCCGCTGGCCGAGGCGCTGGATTACACCCTGAGCTGGCAGAGCGTCGCGCCGCAGGGCGACACCCGGCGCTGGTTCGACCTCTCGGGGCTGGTGGTGATCCGGGAGCTGCGCAGCGATCTCGCTGGGATCGCCGCCATCGCGCTGCCCAATGACCGCGACACGCTGGTCTATCTCGACCTGCCGCAGGGGGTGTTGCAGCTGCGCTTCGATCGCAAGGGGGTCTCGGCATCGAACCCCCACCAGCTGATCCTCAACATGTTCCTGTTCAGCCTGATCATGACGCCGATCGCCTATATCTACCTGCGCAACCAGCTGCGGCCGATCACCCGGCTGGCGGATGCGGCCACCGCCTTTGGACGCGGGCGGGTGGTGCCCTATACGCCGTCCGGCGCGGTCGAGGTGCGGGCGGCGGGGCATGCGTTTCTTGACATGCGGGCGCGGATCGAGCGGCAGATCGAACAGCGCACGCTGCTGCTTTCGGGGGTGAGCCACGACCTGCGGACACCGCTGACCCGGCTCAAGCTCGGGCTGTCGATGCTGGACGACGACGAGGTCATCGACCTGCAGCGCGACGTGCGCGAGATGGAGCGGATGCTCGGCGAGTTTCTCGATTTCGTGCGCGGCAATGCCGAGGAGCAATCGCCAGACCTGGTGGACCCGATGGCGCTGGTTCGCCAGATCGTCGAGGATGCGCAGCGGGCGGAGCGGCCGGTCACGCTGCTCGACGTCGAGGGTGCAGGGATGATCGCCCTGCGGCCTCTGGCAATTCGCAGGGCTGTCGAAAATCTGATAGAGAATGCAACGCGCTACGGGACGAACTGCGAGCTGAGCGTGAAGTTGTCCGAGAGCTCGCTGCGGATCCGGGTCGAGGATGACGGGCCGGGCATTCCCGAAGAGATGCGCTCGACCGCGACCAAGGCCTTTGTTCGGCTCGACACCTCTCGCAACCAGAGCCGCACGCCCGGCGTGGGGCTGGGGCTGGCGATTGCCACCGATATTGCCAGGGCTCACGGCGGGGTGCTGCGATTGGGGCAGTCTGATCGGCTGGGCGGATTGCGGGCGGATATCGTTCTGGCCAAATAATGACCAGGTAGCAGTTGGTTGAACGCAGACTTCAAAGCACCGTATGAACACTATTGCGCGCCGTCGCGGGGGCGCGATGACGGATCAGATGCGGCGGAGAGCTGTTGCACGATCTTGCGCTGAGTTGCTGAGAACTCCCCGGCAATCGGCTTGGACAGAAGCGCCTGGCGGTGGCCGAATGGAAGCTGGCGGTTGGTAGGCCCGGCAGGACTTGAACCCGCAACCAAAGCGTTATGAGCGCTCTGCTCTAACCAATTGAGCTACAGGCCCGCCTGCCGCTTGGAGTAGCCAGACGCGCCGCCGGGGTCAAGGCTTTCAGATTGCGCCTCTCGGCGCGATGTTCTAACCGGTCTCAGACCAAACGACAGGACGGAGCGGGCGATGAGCGCTGAGACGGGCAAGAGCGGGCTGACCTACAGCCAGGCCGGTGTGGATATCGACGCGGGCAATGCCCTTGTCGAGCGGATCAAGCCGGCGGCCAAGCGCACGGCGCGCCCCGGGGTGATGTCGGGGCTGGGCGGCTTCGGCGCGCTCTTCGATCTCAAGGCCGCGGGCTACGAAGACCCGATCCTCGTGGGGGCCACCGATGGCGTCGGCACTAAGCTGCGCATCGCGATCGACACCGGCGAGGTGGACGGCGTGGGCATTGACCTCGTGGCGATGTGCGTCAACGACCTTGTCTGCCAGGGCGCCGAGCCGCTGTTCTTTCTCGACTACTTCGCCACCGGCAAGCTCGAGACCGAGACCGCCGCGCGGATCATCGAAGGCATTGCCGAGGGCTGCCACCGCTCCGGCTGTGCGCTGATCGGCGGCGAGACGGCAGAGATGCCCGGCATGTACCCAGAGGGCGATTTCGACCTGGCGGGCTTTGCCGTGGGCGCGATGGAGCGGGGCACGGCGCTGCCGAAGGGGGTGCAGGTCGGCGACGTGCTGCTGGGCCTTGCCAGCGACGGGGTGCATTCCAACGGCTATTCGCTGGTGCGCAGGATCGTCGAGCTCTCGGGCCTTGGCTGGGACGACGACTGCCCGTGGGAGGACGGCACTCTGGGTGCGGCGCTGCTGACGCCGACCCGGCTCTACGTGAAACAGGCCTTAGCGGCGGTGCGCGCCGGCGGCGTGCATGCGCTGGCTCATATCACCGGTGGCGGTCTGACCGAGAACCTGCCGCGGGTGCTGGGCGAGGAGCAGGGCGCCGAGATCGATCTCGATGCCTGGGAGCTGCCGCCGGTGTTCCGCTGGCTGGCCGAGACCGGCGAACTGGCCGAGGCCGAGATGCTCAAGACCTTCAACTCCGGCATCGGCATGGTGCTGGTGGTCGAGGCCGCGCGTGCCCGCGAGGTCATCCAGGTGCTGATCGAGGCCGGTGAAAAGGTCCACGCGCTCGGCCATGTGACCGAAGGTGACGGCGTCACCTATCGCGGGGCGCTTGCATGAGCCTGCGGGTCGCCATCCTGATTTCCGGTGGCGGATCGAACATGGTGACCCTCGCCGACAGCATGACGGGCGATCACCCGGGGCGCCCCTGCCTGGTGCTGTCGAACCGGCCAGAGGCCGGCGGGCTGGCCAAGGCCGAGGCCCGCGGCATTCCGACAGCCGTCGTCGATCATCGGAACTATGGCAAGGATCGCAAGGCCTTCGAGGGTGAAGTTCAGGCAGCGCTTGAAGGCGCGCGCGCCGATGTCATCTGTCTGGCCGGTTTCATGCGGGTGTTGACGGCGGAGTTCGTCACCCGCTGGCAGGGCCGGATGCTCAACATCCACCCCTCGCTTCTGCCCAAATACAAGGGCCTCGATACCCATGCGCGCGCGCTTGCCGCCGGTGACGCCGAGGGCGGCTGTTCGGTGCATCTGGTGACGCCAGAGCTTGATGACGGCCCGGTTCTGGGTCAGACACGGGTAGAGATCACCGCCGACGACACGCCCGAGAGCCTTGCGGCCCGGGTGCTTGTGGCGGAACATGAGCTGTACCCGGCGGTCCTGCGCCAATTCTGCATGGACTTTCGACACTTGTAAGTTGTAGCGCGCTCTTTTCATCCCGAAAGTACGCTCCTATGCTGCGGGAGAGCGAGCGCGAAAAGAACGTAAAAAGGGCGCCTATGCGTATCATCACGACGACAGCGGATCTGGCCGAATTCTGCGCAGCCGCACGTCAACATCCCTATGTCACCGTGGACACCGAGTTTCTGCGGGAACGGACCTATTACTCCAAGCTCTGCCTGGTGCAGATGGCCATGCCGGGCAAGGATGACAGCACCGCGGCGCTGATCGATCCGCTGGTCGAGGGGCTGTCGCTCGAGCCGATGTACGAGCTGTTTCGCGACGAGAGCGTGGTCAAGGTGTTCCACGCCGCGCGGCAGGATCTCGAGATCTTCTACGTCGATGCCGGGGTGATCCCGCATCCGCTGTTCGACACCCAGGTTGCCGCCATGGTCTGCGGCTTCGGCGAGCAGGTGGGCTACGAGAAGCTGGTGCGCTCGATCGCGCGGCAGGGGCTCGACAAGACCTCGCGCTTTACCGACTGGTCGCGCCGGCCGCTGACCGAGGCGCAGCAGAAATATGCGCTGGCCGACGTGACCCATCTGCGCACGATCTACGAATTCCTTGCTGCCAAGCTGGAAAAGACCGGCCGCGCGCCTTGGGTCGAAGAAGAAATGTCGATCCTCGAGGACCCGGAAACCTATATCATGCGCCCCGAGGAGGCCTGGCAGCGGGTGCGCACCCGCACCACCACGCCCAAGTTCCTTGCCATCGTGCGCGAGCTTGCCCAGTTCCGCGAATCCTATGCCCAGTCGAAGGACATTCCGCGCAACCGGGTCTACAAGGACGACGCCATGCTCGAGCTGGCCTCGACCAAGCCCGCCTCGGTGGCCGATCTCGGCCGGTCACGGCTTCTGCTGCGCGAGGCGCGGCGGGGCGAGATCGCCGAGGGTATCCTCGAGGCGGTCAAGGCCGGGGTGGCCTGCCCGCCCGAGAAGGCGCCCAAGATCGACCGCTCGCGCGACAAGCTGCAGGTCAACCCGGCGCTGGCCGATCTGTTGCGGGTGCTGCTCAAGGCCAAGACCGAGGCCAGCGACGTGGCCCCGCGGCTGGTGGCGCCTTCGGCTGATCTTGATGCCCTGGCGGCGGGTCTGCGCGACGTGCAGGCTCTGAGCGGCTGGCGCTACGAGGTCTTTGGCCGCGACGCGCTGCGGCTCTGCGACGGCCAGGTGGCGCTGACCGTGCGCGGCAATGACGTGATGATCGTCGAGCTTTGATCCCGGCCTAGCGGGCGGCGGTGCGGATGTTGCCCTGCGCCACCACCCGGATCGTGCGGACCCCGGCAAGCTCCTGGTCCGTCAGGCGGATCGCGGCGGTGACCGTGCGGGCGCGGGCCGGGCCGACACCGGCGCCATAGCGCGGCTGGATGGCGCGGAACTCATAGCTCAGGGTGGCGGGGTCGGCATCCTCGAGCGGCAGCAGCCGGACGTCGTAGCCCTCGATCGAGGTCAGCACGCCGGTGACCTCGACCAGCGCACCGCCGGCCAGTTGGCGGACGTGCATCTCGGTCACCTGTTCGACCAGACCGCCGGGGTAGGGCGGCGCATCGCGCTTGCCAAAGAAGGCCCGGCGTTCGGGGATCAGGGTGTTGACGTCGCTCTCGGCGGGGGCGACCGCGACCGATTGGCTCTGTCCGAACCAGTTGAACGGGTTCGCCCGGGAGTCGCGCACCGAGGCACAGCCCGCCAGCGACGTTGCCACCACCAGTGATGCCAGAACCAGTTTGCGCATGGGCCACTCCCTTTTTCGTTGCCTTGGGTTAGCGCATCGGCCCGGCGTTGAAAAGCGATTGCGGCTGGACCTTTGGCATTTGGCTGCCTAGGTGAGGGGCAGTTGCATCGGAGGGGTTATGGCCAGCGCTGCATTTGAAGAGATTGTCGAGGATTTCGAGTTCCTCGAGGACTGGGAAGACCGGTACCGCTATGTCATCGAGAAGGGCCGCGACATGGACCCGCTCGACGACGCGCTGAAGGTGCCGGCAACCAAGGTGGAGGGCTGTGCCAGCCAGGTCTGGCTGCATATCCGGCCGGATGGCGGGGCGTTCCATTTCGACGGCGACAGCGACGCGATGATCGTGCGCGGCCTGATCGCGGTGCTGCGGGCGCTCTACAACGGGCTGCCGGTGGCTGAGGTGCCAGGGGTCGATGCCGGCGGCGAACTGGCGCGTCTCGGGCTCAACGACCACCTGTCGGCGCAGCGCTCGAACGGGCTGCGGGCGATGGTCGAGCGGATTCGCGACCGGGCGGCCGAGGCGGCCTGACGCGGACTGACCGAAACTGCGCGGGCTTGGCGTTCCGGCCCGAAAAAAGCCGCGCGGCGCCGGGCCAGCGGTGGCCCGCCCCATTGGGCTGCCGCTTTGGCTGAGACTGGCGCTTCGGTCAGAGGGTCTACGGACATTGCGGGGATAAACTGCCCCACGGGCCGTCTCAGAGCGGCACCCCGCGGACCGCCACTGTCCCGGCGCGGCAAGACTGCGCGCGGGCCGGGACGTGAAAAGGGCCGGCGCTGGCCGGCCCTCTTGTCAGAACGGGATTTCGTCGTCGATGTCGCGGCTGGGCGGGTTTCCGCCGCCCTGGCCGCCGCCACCGCTGCCGCCGCCATAGCCCGGATCCTGCGGGCCGCTGTCATACCCGCCGCCATAGCCGCCCTGGCCGCCACCGGCGCCGCCGCCAAAGCCGCCACCACCACCGCCGCCCTCGCGACCGTCGAGCATGGTCAGCGTCGAGCCGAAGCCCTGCAGCACCACCTCGGTGGAATAGCGGTCATTGCCGGACTGGTCCTGCCATTTCCGGGTCTGCAGCTGGCCTTCGATGTAAACCTTTGATCCCTTGCGCAGATATTGCTCTGCCACCCGCACCAGCCCCTCGGTGAAGATCGCCACCGAATGCCATTCGGTGCGCTCGCGCCGCTCGCCGGTGTTGCGGTCCTTCCAGGTCTCGGAGGTGGCAATCCGCAGGTTGCAGACCTTGCCGCCGTTCTGGAACGACCGCACTTCCGGGTCGCGCCCGAGGTTACCGATAAGAATGACTTTGTTGACTGACCCGGCCATAGTGCCCCCAAGTTTCACGTTCTGTTTGCGCCGAATTCCCGAATCCGGCGGCGAAGTTCGGCGGAGACTACCTCACCTGATCAAGATTGAGAATTCGCAAACCGGCGCCGCTCTGGCCTAATCCGGAATTTTGGGTATATTGCGGAAAAACGACGTGGGGACAGTGTGTATGCGCAAGGTGCTGAGCGTAGCTTTGCTGGCAAGCCTTCTGCCAGCCGCCGGCCTGGCCGAGACGATCTCGACCAAGGGCCAGGCCAATCTCTTCAAGTCCAAGACCGGCGTGCTCGACCGCCGCGCCTCGCAGCAATACAACAGCTCGGTCAGGCTGCAGCCGCCCAAGGTGGTGACCCCCACCAAGTGGGATGACGCGCCCGGCGCCGCGAACCCGCGCTATACCGGCAGCTACAAGGGCGTCTACGCCGGCATGGCCCGCGCCGCCGCCCGCGCCCATGGCGTGCCGGAGGACCTGTTCCTGCGGCTGGTGCAGCAGGAAAGCGGTTGGAACCCCAAGGCGTTGAGCCACAAGGGCGCCTATGGTCTGGCGCAGCTGATGCCCGGCACCGCCAAGCGTCTGGGGGTGAACCGCGAGGACCCGGGCCAGAACCTTGCGGGCGGCGCGCGCTACCTCAAGCAGCAATATGACAAGTTCGGCTCCTGGAAGCTGGCGCTGGCGGCCTATAACGCGGGCCCCGGCGCTGTGCAGAAGTACGGCGGCGTGCCGCCCTACAAGGAAACCCGGAACTACGTGAAGGTGATCTGGGGCAGCTGAGCGGTCACGGCACGTCCCAGCCATCGGGCAGGGGCCGGAACGGATAGCGCGCCAGATCGTCATAGACCGGCGCCCCGCCGCCCAGCACCGAGCGGGTGAGGGTGATCGTCTGCGCGGTAAAGCCGGGGATCTCGGCCCGTGCATTTTCAGACAGGTAGCGCTGCACCTCCCCGGCCAGACTGGCGGGGGGCCGCGCGCCAAAACGCGCCAGCGTCACATGCGGTTTGAACTTCTGCCGCTCCGGCTGCAGCCCGGCCAGCCGCGCCGCGCCGTGCACCGCGCGGTGCACGGTGTCGAGCTCTGGCGAGGGCCGCACCATGGCGGCCAGCAGCCGGGGCCGCGCTCCGCCAAAGATGTCGACCCCGGTGAAGGCCACGTCAAAGGGCCAGGCGCGGATCTCCTCGAAGCCTGCGTCAAGTTCGGCGAGCGCCTGAGGCGGCACCTCGGGAAAGAACGCAAGGGTGATGTGGAACTGGTCGGAGGCCACCTGCCGCCCGACGCGCAGCCCGCTTTGCAGGTCGCTAAAGGCATCTCGGGCGGCCTCGGGCACTGGTACGGCCACGAAGAGCCGCATCGGCTCAGCCCCCGCCGCCGTGATGGCGGAACAGCGGGCCGGGGGCCGGGCGCGGCCGCGCCGGCCCGTCGCCAGAGGCCGCCCGGCGCAGCGCCGAGGGGGCATGCCCGGTGTGATGCTGGATGAAGCGCGAGAAATAGGCGGCCGAGCCGAACCCCAGGTGCCGCGCCACCTCCTGCACCGGCGGCTCTGGCCGCAACAACAGCTCTCGTGCCGCGTGCAGCACCCGCTGGGTGATCATCTCGGCGGCGGTCAGCCCGGCATTGTCGCGGCAGACCCGGGTCAGATGGGTCGGCGTCACCTCGAGCATCTCGGCGTAATCGGCCATGTTGCGGCCAGAGCGGTACTCGGCCTCGAGCAGATCGGCAAAGCGCCGCGACAGCCTCTGACCGGCGGTCTCGCGGCCCATGAGCGCCGGCGAGACCTTGTCGCCCGCCTCGAGCATCGCCAGCATCTGCCGCCGCAGCCAGACCGCGGCGAGGTTGAACCGCGCCACCAGCGCCTCGGCCTGAAGCGGCTGGGGGGCGCCGAGCTCGCGCTGCAACATTTCGAAGATGCCGGTGAGCTCGCCTTGGGCCACCACATCGCGCATCCGCAGGTGCTGCGGCTCGTCGGGCAGTAGCGGATAGTCGCCGGCCTCGATCACGATCGCCTGTCCGAAACACTGCGCTCCGGTCTCGAGCGCGAATTGCGTGCCGCGCGGCAGGTAGAGCACGTTGTTGGCGCCGATGCCGCGCCGGATGCCGCGGATCATCGCCCGGCCCTGACCGCGGGTGATCCAGACCAGCAGATGATCGTCGCGGCCATGCGGCAGGCTGGCCTGCCAGGCCCCGCGCGGCGCCAGTTGCGCCAGCGTTGCCACCTGCAGGGGCAGCACCGGAGGCTCCACGGGCTCTGATCCTTGCTTGGTCACGCCGCTCCGGTCCTTTCGGTCACAGGGGCTCTCACCGGGGTTTTCACCGAAATGGTCAGTGGGACTTTGCTCGTCCATCCAGTGATGCCGCGTCGCAGCGTCGTCCGCAAGGGGATTTCCGTCTTTCAGCACAGGGTCGCCGCCTCCACCGATTGCCAGGCTTTCATCCGCGAGCGTAGCCAGGTGCGCTGGCGTTTTGCAAACTGGCAGGTGGCGGTGGTGGCTTGTTCCCGCGCAGTCCCGAGCGGAATGTCGCCGCGCAGGTGTGCAATCAGCTCCGGCGCGCCGATCGCCTTGAAACTGAGCCGCGCCGGATCCCAGCGGCCGAGGTTGGCGCGCGCTTCCTCGAGCGCGCCTAGCGCCAGCATCTGGTCAAAGCGCCGGGCGATGCGGGCGTTGAGCCAGTCGCGCTCCACATCCACCCGCAGCGCATGGGCCCGCGCCAGCGGCAGCAGCGGCGGCGGCGTCGCATCCTGCCAACTGGCCAGACCGCGACCGGTGGCGCGCTGCACCTCCCAGGCGCGCTGCACCCGCATCGGGTTCCGCACGTCGATCCGCGCGCGGGTCTCGGCGTCGATCTCAGGCAACAGGCTGTCATGGCCAGTCTCGCGCCGGCGGGCATCGGCCTCGGTGCGCACCTCTGGCGGGGTGGCGGGGATCTCGGCCAGACCCTCGGTGAGCGCGGCGAAATAGAGCCCGGTGCCGCCGACGATGATCGGCCGCTCGGGGCCCGCGAGCAGCGGCGCCACCTCGCGCAGCCAGTGGCCGACGGAATACTCGGCATTCCAGGCGACATGGCCATAGAGCGCATGCGGCGCGCGGACCAGATCCTCCGGGCCGGGGCGGGCGGTCAGCACCCGCCAGTTGCCGAACACCTGGATCGCGTCGGCATTGACGACCACGCCGCCCTGACGCTCGGCGATCTCCAGCGCCAGGGCGGATTTGCCGCTGGCGGTGGGGCCGGCAATCAGGACCGGCCGCTCCGGCGAGAGATCGCCGAGCGCAAACATCATGCCACGGCCCCCGTGGTGCAGGGGATCTGCCTTTCGCCCGAATGCTGCATTGAACTGCCCCGCGTTTTCCGACATTTTGCCGGCAATTTAGCCAGCCGCCTCACCGGAGTACACCATGTCTGCTGCCACCGACACCGATGCCCGCGCCACCAAGTACAAGCGCGTCCTTCTGAAAATCTCCGGCGAGGCGCTGATGGGCGACCAGGGCTATGGCCTGCACCCGCCGACCGTCGAACGCATCGCCCGCGAGGTGCAGTCGGTCCATGCGCTCGGCGTCGAGATCTGCATGGTGATCGGCGGCGGCAACGTGTTTCGCGGGCTGCAGGGCTCGGCCCAGGGGATGGAGCGGACCACGGCCGACTACATGGGCATGCTGGCCACGGTGATGAACGCGCTGGCGATGCAATCGGCGCTCGAGGGGCTCGGCGTCTTCACCCGCGTGATCAGCGCCATCCCGATGGACCAGGTCTGCGAGCCCTACATCCGCCGCCGCGCCGTGCGCCACCTTGAGAAAAAGCGGGTCTGCATCTTTGCCGCCGGCACCGGCAATCCCTATTTCACCACCGACACCGCCGCCACCCTGCGCGCCAACGAGATGTCCTGCGAGGCGATCTTCAAGGGCACCAAGGTCGATGGCGTCTACGACAAGGATCCGGTCAAACACGCCGACGCGGTGCGCTATACCGAGGTCAGCTATGACGAGGTGCTGCAGAAACATCTCGGCGTGATGGACGCCTCGGCAATTGCGCTGGCGCGCGACAATTCGCTGCCGATCATCGTGTTCTCGCTCGACGAGCCGGGTGGCTTCCGCGGCATCCTGGCGGGAGAGGGCACTTATACCAAGGTCGGACCCTGAGGCGGGCAGGGGGGCTGCAAGCCCCCCGACCAACCTCTATTCCAAATGTTGAGGTCGGTTTCCGAAGGCAGGTCCCGGATTGGAGAGTCTCTCGCGGCATTCGAGGATGTTACCCCGGAAAAATGTCATCGGGATAACAAATGCCGAACAGTCCCTCCGTCGGCAGGTCCTCGAGGAGAAAGTCTTCAAAAATGAATGTCATGGTTTCTATTTCCGGTGGTTCGGGGGAGTACGTGAGTTCCCACCACGGCGCTGAAATGACAACATCGTCGCCAACCTGAGCGAAGTTCGGAGTACCGCGGTCGATGGTGTAGTGAGTACACAGGATAATCTGGTCTTCGTCAGGATCGAAATCGGTGATGACAAACGAGTGGCTGGAGATATCAAAGTGAAACTCGTCTGCCCCGTCGCCGCCTGACAACGTGGAATCGCCTCTGAAGTGCGCATTGAGGACATCGTCGCCGTCCCCCCCGCTGAGGTAGTCATCGCCGTAGCCGGAGTGGAGCGTGTCATTCCCGCTGCCGCCATAAAGCGAGTCGTTGCCGAAGTCGCCCTCCAGAACGTCGTCGCCGTCGCCGCCGTCAATGAAATCGTCGCCGCTCCCGCCCTCCACAGAATCGTTCTGTTCGCCTGCGCTGATCGTGTCATTGCCGACACCGCCAAAGATCGTGTCGTTGCCGGTATGACCGCTGACAAAGTCGTCGCCCGCACCGGCTTCGATCAAGTCGTGGCCGGAGTTGCCGTAGATCGTGTCATCCCCCTCGTTGCCAAATATGAAATCATCGTCGAGCCCGCCCGACATCCAGTCTTCGCCAAGCCCGCCCGAAAGCACATCGTCGCCATCGTCGCCATACAGATGATCGTCGTCTTCCTGACCGTTCAGGGTATCGTTCCCGGTGTCGCCATGCAGTTCGTCATTGCCCGAACCGCCCAGAACAGAGTCGTCATTGGTGCCGCCATTGACGAAATCGTTCAGGCTGCCGGCGTTGATCGTGTCATTACCTGCGTTGCCGTAAATCGTGTCGTGGCCACGCCCACCCAGGATCTCGTCGTCGCCGCTGTGGCCGAACAGGAGATCATGCCCGTAATGGCCGCTGATAAAGTCGTCGCCAGCGCCGCCGCCGATGGTGTCGCGCCCGGTGTTGCCGTAGATCGTGTCATGGCCGAAGGAGCCGAAGATATCGTCATTCTCGGCCCCGCCCGAGAGCCAGTCGTTGCCCGACCCGCCGTCGAGCGTATCGCGGGCATCGCCGCCAAGCAGGGAATCGTCACCGGTATATCCGCTCAGGTAGTCATTGCCATCACCGCCTAGAAGCGTGTCATGCCCGGAATTGCCGTAGAGAAAATCATTGCCGGCCAGCCCGCTCAGGCTGTCGTTGCCGAGACCGCCGTGATGGGTGTCGTTGCCGACACCGCCGCTCCAGACATCATCGCCAGGACTTCTGCCAAGGATGCCGGCGATGGTGGCGGTCGGGGTGTAAAAGGGCGCTGCGCTGCGATCGGAAAACAGCGGGGTAGTGAAAATTTTCATTCTTGAACTCCTTACTAATAACTACGTGCACGACAAGGCGGCAGGCACAGCAAAGCCTCGGGCGGGCGGCTTCCGCGGCATCCTAGCGGGAGAGGGCACTTATACCAAGGTCGGAACCCTGAGGCGGGCAGGGGGCCGGAGACCGGCCCCGCCTGTCGATGCGTAGCCTATACAATCAAAAAGTGATCGTCGGTTAGGTCGGCGAGCGTTTGATCTTCCAGAATGACGGTCTGGATGTAAATCTGCTCCGGCCTGTCCTCAAGGGCAACGACCCATTCGGCAGTAATCACGACGTCGTCGCCAACCTGTTAGGCGCTGTCGAACGGGTCACCGGCAAAGTAATCGAACTGGCCAGAATCAAAGTAATCGAACTGGCCAGAATAGAAATACACCTGATCTTCGTCTGGATCAAAATCGGTGATCGTATCGGTGCCGTTGGCAATGAGAAAGTGGAACTCATCCGCGCCGGTCCCGCCAGAAAGCGTATCGTTGCCGGTGTCACCATATAGCGTGTCGTTGCCTTCTTCGCCGTCGACCCTGTCGTCTCCGTTCCCGCCGTAAACGTAGTCGTCCCCCGAACCCCCGTTGACGCGATCGTCCCCGGCGTCGCCGTGGACCGAGTCATTGCCATCGCCGCCGGACATAAGGTCATTGCCTTCGTCGCCAATCACACGGTCATTGCCGTCGTCGCCTTAAAGTTCGTCGTCGCCTTCGAATCCCCTCACAAAATCATCGCCGTCTCCGCCGCTGATGAAATCGTTGCCAAGGTGGTCCGGGTAAAAATGGGCGCCGCCGAGAATACTGTCATTGCCGTTGCCGCCGTACAGCATGTCACTGCCCATCCAGCCCGTGATTACGTCGTTACCGTCACCGCCGTAGACCGTGTCATCTCCGAAGCCGCTATCCACGACATCTCTCCCGGCGCCGGCATCGATCCAATCCGCGCCGGTATGACCGCTTATGTAGTCGTGGCCGTCGTTGCCCCAGAGCGTGTCATCACCGGAATTGCCGTAAACGGAATCGTCGTCGGCACCGCCAAAGATCTCGTCATTGTCGCGCCCGCCAGAGAGCCAGTCGTCGCCGGCATCGCCATGCAGCACGTCTGCGCCATCGCTGCCTTCGAGTGTATCGTCGCCGTCCTCGCCGTGGATCTCGTCGTTGCCTGTATAACCGCTCAGGGAGTCGTCGCCTTCGCCGCCCCAGAGCGTGTCATTGCCGGAATTGCCATAAAGCGAGTCACTGTCGGCACCGCCGAACATCAGGTCATCGTCGAGACCGCCGGACATCCAGTCGGTGCCCTCGCCGCCATAGAGCTGATCCGCCCCGCGGTCGCCCAGCAGAGTGTCGTCACCGGCATCGCCATGGATCTCGTCCATGCCGGTATAGCCGCTCAGATAATCATTGCCGTCGCCGCCCAAAAGCGTGTCATCGCCGGAATTTCCGTAGAGAAAATCATGGCCGGCAAGGCCGGACAGGCTGTCGTTGCCGAGCCCGCCGTGATGGGTGTTGTTGCCGACACCACCAGTCCAGACATCATCACCAGGACTTCTGCCAAGGATGCCGGCGATGGTGGCGGTCGGGGTGTAAAAGGGCGCTGCGCTGCGATCGGAAAACAGCGGGGCAGTGAAAATTTTCATTCTTGAACTCCGTACTAATAACTACGTGCACGACAAGGCGGCAGGCACAGCAAAGCCACGGGCGGACTGCCACGGCCCCTGCCACCGGTCTCAGACCCAGAGATCGCCGAAGATATCGCTGCTCAGGTCCTCGAGCTGAGTATCGGCCAGGATGATCGTGTGCGTAAACACTTGTCCCGGCTGGAACACGTCCTGCCAGGTCAGTAAGAAGACCACGTCGTCGCCAACCTGCGCCGCCTGGTCCATCGGATCACCGGTATAGGCGGTTTCCTCGTTGTACTTCAGATAAAGCCGGTCCTCGTCAGGATCGAAATCGGTAATCGTCTGGGTGCCGGTGTTGAAATCGAAGAAAAACTCATCGGCACCGGTGCCCCCCGATACGGTGTCATGGCCCGCCGGATAGGTCCCGAGATAGAAATCATCATCGCCGGAAAAGCCGCTGAGATAATCGTTGCCGCCGCCGCCCAACAGCGTGTCATTGCCGCTGTTGCCATAGAGGGAATCATCCCCGAAATCGCCGTGCACCAGATCATCTCCGCGGCCGCCGAGGATAAAATCGTCGCCATGGCCGCCGTTGATCCGGTCATTCTGATCGCCGGCGTTGATCCAGTCATTGCCGGCGTGACCAAAGATGACGTCAAGACCGCTCGCGCCGAGGATGGTGTCGTTGCCGCTGTGCCCCAGCAGCCGGTCGTTGCCGGAGAACCCGCTGATGTAGTCATCGCCAGCGCCGCCTTCGATGGTATCGCGGCCGGAATTGCCATACAGGCTGTCGTTGCCGAAACCGCCGAGCAGCAGGTCATTGTCGCGCCCGCCGGAAAGCCAGTCATTGCCGTCGCCGCCCTCGAGACTGTCAGCGCCGTCAAAACCCAGAAGCGTGTCGTTGCCCGCCTCGCCAAGCAGGCTGTCTTGGCCGGTATAGCCGCTGAGATGATCGTCGCCCGCGCCGCCGAGCAGGGTGTCATCGCCGCGGTTGCCGTAAAGGTGGTCATTGCCGGCCAGCCCGTTCAGGCTGTCGTCGCCGTCTCCGCCGGAATAGGTGTTGTCATAGCCATTGCCGACCCAGATATCGTCGCCGGGAGTGCCCAGAACGGTGGGCGCCGTGGCCGAAAGGGTGGCGAAAGGAATGCGCGCACTGTGACCTGCAAAGGTCTGGCTGAAGGAAAAGAGCATGTCTGAAACCTCTTTGAAAAAAGGAGCACGGCAAAATAAGCAGCAGGGCTCTAATGACGGTCGAAGGATCGCGGATCTGAGGCCCGACCTCGCCCCAAGGCCAGACTGCCCTCTTCGGTGCTAAACCGGAAGCAGAAATCGCGGTATCGCCATACGAGCAGTAACGGCAGCACCCGGCAGCCAAATTCGGGTGCTGGCGTCATCCCGCTCCTGCCGATGAGTCCGGCGGTCCCGCGGCGGCTGGCCGGTGCCGAGGCCTGCGCGCGGCGAGCCAAGAGCGCTATACATCGGCGGTCCAATGTCTTATGACGCGGGAAATATCGCCTGAACCCAAGGGGAATGATCAGAATGTCCGACGATTTCATTCTTGATACCGACGATCTCGAGCGCCGCATGCAGGGCGCGATGGCCAGCCTGAGGACGGAGTTTGCCTCGCTGCGCACCGGCCGGGCCTCGGCCTCGATGCTGGAGCCGGTGATGGTCGATGCCTATGGCAGCCCGACCCCGATCAACCAGGTCGGCACCGTCAACGTGCCCGAACCGCGCATGGTCACCATCAACGTCTGGGACAAGGGCCTTGTGGGCAAGGTCGAAAAGGCGATCCGCGAAAGCGGCCTCGGCATCAACCCGCAGCTCAACGGCACCATCATCATGCTGCCGATCCCCGAACTCAACGAAGAGCGCCGCCGCGACCTCACCAAGGTCGCCGGTCAATATGCCGAACACGCCCGCGTCTCGGTCCGCAATATCCGCCGCGACGGCATGGAGCAGATCAAGAAGGCCAAGGCCGACGGGCTGGGCGAGGACGACCAGAAGTTCTGGGAAGCCGCGGTGCAGGAGCTGACCGACACCTACGTCAAGAAGGTGGACGAAGCGCTCGAGACCAAGCAAGCCGAGATCATGCAGGTCTGAGCGACCCCGGAGGCCGCTTGCCGGTTTCCGCAGTCAGGGAGGTTCCATGGCGCGCGACGTAAACGATCCGCTGGCTCACCGCGGCCCGCGCCATGTGGCGATCATCATGGATGGCAACGGCCGCTGGGCGCAGCTGCGCCACCGGCCGCGGCTGTTCGGCCACCAGGCCGGCGCCCGGCGGGTGCGCGAGATCGTCGAGGCCTGTCCCGAGTTCGGGGTGAAATACGTCACCATCTTTGCCTTCTCGACCGAGAACTGGAAACGCACCCAGTCCGAGGTGGCCGGCCTGATGAGCCTGTTTCGGCGTTACATCCACAAGGAGATGGAGGCGTTCCGGCGCGAGAACGTGCAGGTCCGCTTCATCGGCGATCGGGTCAAGCTTGATGCCAAACTGCGCGCGCTGATGGACGAGGCCGAGGCGCTGACCTCGGGCTGCACCGGCACCAATCTGACCATCGCGCTGAACTACGGCGGACGCGACGAGGTGGCCCGTGCCACCAAGCGGCTGGCCCGCGACGTGCGCGACGGCAAGCTCGATCCCGAGAGCGTCGACGAGGAAACCCTGCCGAAATACCTTGATACCTGCGTGCTGCCGGACCCGGATCTGGTGATCCGCACCAGTGGCGAGGCGCGGGTGTCGAATTTCCTGCTCTGGCAGTCGGCCTATGCAGAATACGAATTCATCGATACCCTGTGGCCGGATTTCACCCGGGAAGAGTTCGGCCGGCTGGTCGGCTCCTACGGCAAACGAGAGCGCCGCTTCGGCGCGGTCAGGGTCTGAACCGATGGCAGTAAACAGTGGCAAATGGGATGATCTCACCGTCCGGCTGGTGTCGGCGGTGGTGATGGTCGGCGTCGGGCTGGTGGCGATCTGGATCGGCGGCTGGGTCTTTGCCGGGCTGGTGGCGCTGATCGGCGGCGCGATGATCTGGGAACTGGTGCGGCTGATCGGCGGCGGCCCGAACCAGGCGCTGATGCTGGCCGGGCTGGCCGGGGTCTGCCTCGCGCTCGGCGCGGTGATCCCGCCGGGTTTTGCCCTGCCGCTGATGATGGCGCCGGCCTTTGTGGGCCTGGGCCAGCTCAAGGCGCATCGCACCGTCTTCATGACCTTCTCGGCCGCGATCCTGCTGGCCTCCTTCGGCATGGTGGCGTTACGACAGGACTACGGCATGGCCTGGCTGATGTGGCTGGTGCTGGTGGTGGTTGTGACGGATGTGGCCGGCTATTTCGCCGGGCGGATGATCGGCGGGCCCAAGTTCTGGCCGCGGGTCAGCCCCAAGAAGACCTGGTCGGGCACCGTCGCCGGCTGGCTCGGGGCCGCGGTGGTCGGCGCGCTCTACTGGCAGGCCGGGGCGTCGGGGGCCAATGTCATCGGCGTCAGCATCGCGGTCTCGATGGCCTCGCAGATGGGCGACATCGCCGAAAGCGCGATCAAGCGGCGGGTCGGCGTCAAGGACGCCTCGACGCTGATCCCGGGCCATGGCGGGCTGCTCGACCGGTTCGACGGCATGCTGGGCGCGGCGCTCTTCCTCCTGCTGGTGGCGCAGTTCCTCGTCTTCCCGGCCGGGGGGGCGCCATGACCCGACGCGTCTCGATCCTTGGCGCGACCGGTTCCATCGGACAGAATACCATCGACCTGATTGCCCGCGATCCGCAGGGCTATCAGGTCGAAGCATTGACCGGCGGTCACAACATCGCGCAACTGGCGGTCGACGCCCGGCGGCTGGGCGCGAAACTGGCGGTCACGGCGCATGACGACCGGCTTGGCGATCTGCGCGATGCACTGGCGGGCTCTGGCGTCGCGGCGGCGGCGGGCGAGACCGCGCTGATCGAGGCGGCAGCACGGCCCGCGGACTGGGTGATGTCGGCGATCGTCGGCGCCGCCGGCCTGGCGCCGGGGCTCAGAGCGCTGGAGCATGGCGCCACGCTGGCGCTGGCCAACAAGGAAAGCATGGTCTGCGCTGGCGCGCTGGTCAGCGCCACGGCAAAGGCCCATGGTGGCCGGGTGCTGCCGGTCGACAGCGAGCATTCGGCGGTGTTTCAGGCGCTGATCGGCGAGGATATCGACGCGGTCGAACGGGTGATCCTCACCGCCTCGGGCGGCGCCTTCCGCGACTGGCCACTGGAGCGGCTGCGCGAGGCCACGCCGGAGCAGGCCGCCACCCATCCCAACTGGGACATGGGCCAGCGGATCACCATCGACAGCGCTTCGATGTTCAACAAGGCTCTGGAAGTCATTGAAACCCGGGAGTTCTTTGGATTGTCACCTGACAAGATCGAGGTGCTGGTGCATCCCGAGAGCCTGGTGCATGCCCTCGTGGGCTTCTGCGATGGCGGGCTGATGGCGCATGTGGGTCCGGCCGACATGCGCCACGCCATCGGATTTGCGCTGCATTACCCCGAGCGCGGCGATGTGCCGGTCGAGCGGCTCGACCTGGCGCAGGTCGCCACGCTGAGCTTTCGCGCGCCGGACGAGCAGCGCTGGCCGGCACTGCGGCTGGCGCGCGAGGTGATGGCGGCGGGCGGGCTGGCGGGCGCGGCCTTCAACGCCGCCAAGGAGCGCAGCCTCGACCGCTTCCTCGCGCATGACATCGGCTTTACCGAGATGGCCGAGGTGGTCGAGGAGGTGCTCACCAGATTGTCAGGGCAGGCGGGTCTCATTGACGCCGCAATGACCCTTGATAACGTCGCCCGCGTGGACCATGTGGCACGCAAAGAAGCAGACCGGGTCATCCGGGACAGAACATAAAAAGGTAGGGCGGCTTGGATATCTCGCAGTTGATTCCGCAGTTTGGCGGCACGTTGTTCACATTGGCGGCCTTCGTGCTGGCGCTGTCGATCATCGTCGCCATCCACGAATACGGCCATTACATCGTGGGCCGGTGGTCGGGGATCAAGGCGGATGTCTTCTCGCTGGGCTTCGGCCCGGTGCTGTTCAAGCGCACCGACAAGCATGGCACCGTCTGGCAGGTGGCCGCGTTGCCGCTGGGTGGCTACGTCAAGTTCCGCGGCGATGCCGATGCGGCCTCGGCCGGCAAGGACGCGGCGGCGATCAGCGCGCTGTCCGACGAGGAGAAACGCACCACCATGGCCGGTGCCCCGCTCTGGGCGCGCACCGCCACCGTGGCGGCCGGGCCGATCTTCAACTTCGTGCTGGCCTTCGTGCTGTTCTCGGCGCTGTTCCTGACCCGCGGGGTGATCTCAGAGCCGCTGACCGTGGGCGAGCTGCGGCCGATGCCCAGCGTGCAGGAGCTGCAGCAGGGCGACGTGCTGCTTTCGGTCGCCGGGCAGGACGTGCCGGATTTCAGCGACAGCGCGGGCTTCGCCGCCTTTGCCGAGGCGCTGCCGCCCGAGAACGGCCTCGACTACCGCATCCTGCGCGACGGGGCCGAGCTGACCGTCACTGGCCCCTATCCCTATCCGCCCAACATCACCCGGCTGGTGCCGCGCTCGGCCGCCTATGACGTCGGGCTCGCGCCCGGTGACGTGATCCTGCGGGTCGACGGCGAAGAGATCGCCACCTTCGAGCAGATCAAGGCGGCGGTCGAGGGCTCTGACGGCCGGGCGCTGCTGCTTGACGTCTGGCGCGATGGCGAGGTTCTGGAGTTCGCGCTGGCGCCGCGCCGGGTGGACGAGCCGGGCCCCGAGGGCGGCTTCGTCACCCATTGGCGCGTCGGCGTGGTTGGCGGGCTGTTCTTCGAGCCGGCCACCTCGGCGCCGGGCGTCGGTGCGGCGCTGCAGGGCGGGGTGCGCCAGACCTGGGCGATCATGGAAGGCTCGGTCTCGGGCTTGTGGCATATCATCACCGGCCAGATCTCGAGCTGCAACCTCTCTGGCCCGGTGGGCATCGCCGAGACCTCGGGGCAGATGGCGGCGCAGGGCACTTCGAACTTCCTGTGGTTCGTGGCAGTGCTCTCGGCAGCCGTGGGCCTGCTCAACCTGTTCCCGATCCCGGTGCTCGATGGCGGCCACCTGGTGTTCTATGCCTATGAGGCCGTGGTCGGCCGCCCGCCGCATGACAAGGTGCTCGGCGTGCTGATGACGCTTGGGCTGGGCATCGTGCTCGCGGTGATGGTGTTCTCGCTCTCCAACGACCTGATCCTCTGCCCCTGATCCCTTGACCGGGTTCCTTTGCCCCTGAGCAGAGGTTCGCCGATCCGCCCGGCCGCGGTTTCGGGCCGGGCAGGGCGGGGCTGCGCGAGGCCGCCCCATTGTTGCCCCATTCCCCTGATAGCCTTGTCTGCGTAACGCCCGAGAAAGAGCGAGAAAATGCAGACATTGACCCATGGATACCGCGGATTGCGCCTGATCGCGCACCTCAACACCGACCGGATTCTGTTTGTCGGCACGATGGCGGGTGCCTTGGTGCTGAGCGGATATCTGGCGACTTTTCTCTGATCCCATCCATATTTTGTGGCAACACAGCGTGATTTCCTGCTGCGGCGGGGCCGCTTGCTTTTGACAACCCGGCATGATCCCGATACTCACCAAGACGTGGGAAGTTAACGGATTGGCTCATGAAAACTCGAGTGGGAACGCGCGCCAACGAACGCGCGGTAGCGAAAACGGTCAAATCTGTCCTCTTCGCCGGCGCGGCGGTACTGGCCGGCGGGACGATGCTGATGCCGCAGCCGGCAGTGGCGCAGAATTACACCTTTACCGAGGTCTCGATCGAGGGCGCCGGGCGGATCGAGCCGGCGACGATCCTGAGCTATGCCGGCATCGCCCGTGGCCAGACGGTCTCCGCGGCCGAGTTGAACGACGCCTATCAGCGTATCCTGGCCTCCGGTCTGTTCGAGACAGTCGAGATCGTGCCGGTGGGCAACAAGCTGGTGATCCGGGTTGCGGAATACCCGACGATCAACCGCGTGGTCTTTGAAGGCAACCGCCGGATCAACGACGACGACCTGGCCAACCTGGTGACTTCGGAATCGCGCCGGGTGTTCAATGCCGCCACCGCCGAGCGTGACGCCCAGACCATCGTCCAGGCTTATGCCGAGCAGGGCCGTGTCGCGGCGCGGGTGACCCCCAAGCTGATCCGTCGCTCCGACAACCGCGTCGATCTGGCGTTCGAGATCCTCGAGGGCGGGGTGGTCGAGGTCGAGCGGATTTCGATCGTCGGCAACGATGTCTATTCAGACCGTCGGCTGCGCCGGGTGCTGGGCACAAAGCAGGCCGGCCTGTTCCGCGCCATCATCCGCCGCGACAGTTTCGTCGAGGACCGGATCGAGTTTGACAAGCAGGTGCTGACCGATTTCTACCAGTCGCGCGGCTATGTCGATTTCCGTGTCAACGCGGTCAATGCCGAGATCGCCGAGGAGCGTGACGGCTATTTCGTCACCTTCAACGTGCAGGAAGGCCAGCAGTTCACCTTTGGCCAGGTGAGTGCCTCCTCCGATCTGCCCGATGTCGACCCCGCCGCCTTCAACGAGATCCTGCGGGTCCGCCCCGGCGTGGTCTATTCGCCGGCACTGGTCGAGAACGAGATCGCCCGCATGGAGCGGCTGGCCAACCGCATGGGGCTGAACTTCATCCGCGTCGACCCGCGGATCACCCGCAACGACCGCACGCTCGAGCTTGACGTCGATTTCGTGCTGTCGCGCGGGCCGCGGATCTTCATCGAGCGGATCGACATCGAGGGCAACACCACCACGCTCGACCGCGTCGTGCGGCGGCAGTTCAAGGTGGTCGAGGGCGACCCGTTCAACCCGCGCGAGATCCGCGAGAGCGCCGACCGCATTCGCGCGCTGGGGTTCTTCGGCAATGCCGATGTCAACGCCCGCGAAGGCTCGACCCCGCAGCAGGTGGTGATCGACGTCGATGTCGAGGAGGCACCCACCGGCTCGATCGGTTTCGGCGGCACCTATTCCACCGATGGCGGCTTTGGCGTCAACCTGTCGTTCAACGAGCGCAACTTCCTCGGCCGCGGCCAGGCGCTCGGGGTCGAGGTCTCGACCGCGTCGGGCACCACCAGCTATGGCTTCAACTTCGCCGAGCCGGCGTTTCTCAACCGCGACCTGCGCTTTGGCATCGGGCTGCGCTATTCCGAGACCGACAACCAGTACGACGACAGCTATGACACCGCGATCGGCCAGTTCAGCACCAGCCTGACCTTCCCGGTGGCGGAATACAGCACCTTCCAGACCCGCTATACCGCGCGCTATTCCGAGATGTTGAACGCCGGCACCGACCTCGGCGATATCCTCACCTCCGAAGTGGAGCAGGGGGCGCTGTTCTCGAGCGGGCTGGGCTATACCTACACCTTCGACACGATCGACACCGGACTCGATCCGACCGCCGGCGTTCGGCTGCAGTTCAGCCAGGATTTCAACGGGTTGGGCGGCGATGTCACCTCGGTATCCACGGTGGCGCGGGCGATCGGCCAGAAGAAGGTGCGCAACGAGGACGTGACCCTGCGGGCGGTGTTCGAGGGCGGCGCGCTCTGGACCGGCAACAACGACAGCCGGGTGATCGACCGCTTCAGCCTCGGCTCTTCGCGGATGCGCGGCTTCGAGCCCGGCGGCATCGGCCCGCGCGAGATCGGCGCCGGCGATGTCAATGACGCGCTCGGCGGCAACTACTACGCAGTGGCGCGGCTCGAGGCCGAGTTCCCGCTGGGCCTGCCCGAGGAATACGGTCTGAGCGGCGGCGTCTTCTATGACGTGGGCTCGCTCTGGGGTCTCGACAACACGTCGACCACCACCGCCGGCAACTCCGTGGTGCACGACGAACCGGCGGCGCGTCACGTGATCGGCGCCTCGCTGTTCTGGACCACGGCGATCGGGCCGCTGCGCTTCAACTTCACCAAGACGTTGAAGAAAGAAGAGTATGACGAAGACCGCTTCTTCGAATTCACGCTTGCGACGGATTTCTGATCCGCTTGTCTGGCTGCTGACGCGCGGGGCGCTGGCCCTTCTGCTGGCGCTGCCTGCCATGCTGGCGGCGCAGGAGGCGCCGCGCAGCCCGGTGCTGGTGGTCGATTTCGACGAGGTCTTTCGCCTGTCAGAGCGCGGCCAGGAGATCTTGCAGGAGCTTGACAGCCGCAGCCGTGAGCTGGCCGACGAGATCGCCCGCATCGATATCGAGATGGCGGCCGAGGAAAAGGAACTGACCGAGCGGCGTGCCGGCCTGTCGGCCATCGAGTTCCGCAAGCTGGCCGATGCCTTCGACGCCAAGGTGCAGGCAATGCGCGCCGCACAGGACGCCCGCGCCGAGGCGCTGAGCCGCGATCAGGCCAGCGCGCGGTTCGAGTTCCGCCAGACCGCCTTTCCGATCCTCGGCCAGCTGATGCTCGACGCCGGCGCGGTGCTGGTGGTGGAAAAGCGCAACGTGCTGGTGTTCAACGACGCCATCGACGTCAGCGAGATCACCGCTCGGCGGCTCGACGCCGCCTATGCCGGGCGCCAGCCCGCCGAAGAAGCGCAACCCGCCGAGGCCGCACCTGAGACAGCACCCGAGACCGACCCCGAGGGTGCCGCTCCGGTGGCCGGTGGCGCGCTGGTCGAAGACCCCGACGCGGCCGAGTGATCGCCCCGGAACGCTTGCCGCGACGCGCGCCGGTTGCTAGGGACAAGACAGGAGCCGCGCGCCCTCGGGCACCGCACGGGACGGAACAAGGACAAGACCAATGACCGAGACACTGAAAACCGCGGATATCCAGCTGATTCAGCGTATTCTGCCGCACCGCTATCCGTTCCTGCTGGTCGACAAGGTGGTCGATATCGACGGCTACACCTCGGCCAAGGGCATCAAGAACGTTTCCATGAACGAGCCGCATTTTCAGGGCCATTTCCCCGGCACCCCGATCATGCCCGGCGTCACCATCGTCGAGGCGATGGCGCAGACCTCTGGCGTGATGATCGGCGTGGCGATGGATCTGGCCGACAAGGACCTGCTGATCTATTTCATGGCGATCGACAAGTGCAAGTTCCGCCGCAAGGTGATCCCCGGCGACGTGCTCGAGATGAACGTCAAGACCACCCGCGGCAAGCCCGGCGGCAAGGTCTGGAAGTTCTCGGGCGTGGCCACCGTCGAGGGCGAGATGGCCGCGGAATGCGAGTTCACCGCGATGATGGACATCTGATGACCGAGAGCTTCATCCATCCCAGCGCCGTGATCGAGGATGGCGCCGAGATCGGCATCGGCTGTCGCATCGGCCCGTTCTGCCATGTCGGCCCCAAGGTGGTGCTGGGCCCGCGGGTCGAGCTGAAAAGCCACGTGGTGGTGACCGGCCAGACCGAGATCGGCGAGGAGACGGTGATCTTTCCCTTCGCGGTGATCGGCGAGATCCCGCAGGACTTGAAGTTCGCCGGCGAAGAGACCCGTCTGGTGATCGGCAAACGCAACCGGATCCGCGAGCATGTGACGATGAACACCGGCACCGCCGGTGGTGGCGGGGTGACCCGGGTGGGCGATGACGGTCTGTTCATGGCCGGCTGTCACGTCGCCCATGACGTGCAGGTCGGCAACAAGGTGATCGTGGTCAATTCCGCCGCGCTGGCCGGCCATTGCATCATCGAGGACGAAGTGATCATCGGCGGGCTGTCGGGCGTGCACCAGTTCGTGCGTATCGGCCATGGCGCAATCATCGGCGCGGTGACCATGGTGACCAACGACGTGATCCCGCATGGGCTGGTACAGGCGCCGCGCGGCAAGCTCGACGGGCTCAACCTCGTCGGTCTCAAGCGCCGCGGCGTGGCCCGCAGCGACATCACCGCGCTGCGCGCCGCGTTTCAGATGCTGGCGCAGGGCGAGGGCGCCTTTGTCGAACGCGCCCGCCGGCTGGGTGCCGAAACCCAGAGCGACTACGTGCGCGAGATCGTCGATTTCATCCTCGGCGACAGCGACCGTCACTACCTGACCCCCGGGGCTTGAGGCCGCATGACCGGCTCTCTGGCGATTCTGGCCGGGCGCGGCGCGATGCCCAGCGCGCTGGCCGAGGCCTACCCGCAGGCGACCTGCGTCACCTTCGAGGGCGTCGAGACCCCGGTGCCGCGGGTCGATGCCCATCACCGGTTCGAGGCCTTCGGCGCATTGCTTGCCGACCTCAAGGCGCGGGGCGTCGCGCGTCTGGTGCTGGCCGGCGGTGTCGGCCGTCCGCCGCTCGATCCCGGCCGTTTCGATCCCTTCATGCAGGCGCTGGCGCCGCGGCTGCTCTCGGCGCTGCAGGGCGGCGACGACGCGCTGGTGCGGCTGGTGATCTCGGTCTTCGAAGAGGCCGGTTTCGCGGTGGTGGGGGCGCATGAGCTGCTGCCCGAGCTGACCGCCACACCCGGCCTGCTGGCCGGCAGCGCGCCGGACGAGGCGGCGCAGGCCGACATCGCCCGGGCCCGCGCCATCCTCGCCGCGCTCTCGCCGCTCGACGTCGGCCAGGCAGCGGTGGTCGACACCGGCATCGCGCTCGGGATCGAGACCCAACAGGGCACCGACGCCATGCTGCGCTTTGTCGCCGGGGCCTCTGACACCCTGCGCGGCACCGGCGGCGTGCTGGTCAAACGCCCCAAGCTGGGTCAGGACCTGCGCGTCGACATGCCCGCCATCGGCCCCGAGACCGTGCGCGGCGCGGCGCGGGCGGGCCTTAAGGGCATTGCCATCGCGGCCGGTCAGGTGGTGCTGATCGAACGCCAAGCGCTGATTTCCGCGGCGGAAGAGGCCGGGCTGTTCCTGCTGGCCGAGGCCGGCTGATGCGGGTCTTCCTCATCGCCGGCGAGCCCTCGGGCGACAAGCTCGGCGCGGCGCTGATGGCGGGGTTTCGCAGCCTGATGCCTGACACCGAGGTCGAATTCATCGGTGTCGGCGGGCCGCGGATGGAGGAGGCGGGGCTCTCCAGCCTCTTTCCGATGGACGATATCAGCATCATGGGGCTGACCGAGATCCTGTCGCAATACCCGGCGCTGAAACGCCGGGTGAACGAGGCCGCCGAGGCGGCGATCGCGGCGCAGCCTGATGTGCTGATCACCATCGACTTGCCGGAGTTCTGCCTGCGGGTGGCCAAGATCGTCAAGGCGCGCAGCACCATCCGCACGGTGCATTACGTCGCGCCCACGGTCTGGGCCTGGCGGCCGGGGCGTGCGGCCAAGATGGCGAAACACATCGATCAGGTGCTGGCGCTGCTGCCCTTCGAGCCGCCCTACATGGAGGCCGCCGGCATGCGCTGCGATTTCGTCGGCCACCCGGTGGTGACCGATCCGCTGGCCAGCGCCACTGAGGCAGAGGCGTTCCGCGACCGTCACGGGCTGGGCGCGGCGCCGCTGCTCTTGGTGCTGCCGGGCTCGCGGCGCAGCGAGGTGACGCGCATGGGGCCGGTCTTTGGCGCGGTGCTGGCCGAGGTCTGCGCCCGAAGGCCCGAGATGCGCATCGTGGTGCCCGCCGCCGGCCCGGTGGTGGACATGGTGCAGGCAGCGGTCGCGGGCTGGCCCGGCGCGCCGCTGGTCCTCGACGGCAAGGCCCCGGATGCGCAGGCCGAAAAGCGCGCCGCCTTCCGCGCCGGCGATCTGGCGCTGGCGGCTTCGGGGACGGTGTCGCTGGAGCTGGCGGCGGCGGGCACGCCGATGGTGATCGCCTATGACATGAACTGGCTGTCGCGGCAGATCATCGGCCGGATGCTGCGGATCGACACAGTGACACTGGTCAATCTGGTGTCAGAGACCCGGGCGGTTCCGGAGTTCGTGGGCGCTGCCTGCGTGCCCTCCGACATCGCCGCGGCGGTGCTGGCGCTGGCCGAAGCGCCGCAGAGCCAGCAGGAGGCCATGGCGCTGACCATGGCGCGGCTGGGGCAGGGGCAGGAGCCGCCCGGCATCCGCGCCGCCCGCGCCGTGCTCGACGGTCTGGGCCGTCTCTGAACCTTGTCCGAAACGACAAACGCCGCCCCTCGGGGCGGCGTTCACCGTTTGGGAACCGGTCGTGGTTTACTGGTTGATCACGCTGGCCTTGTCATAGCCGGCGGTAAAGCCGGCCAGCGACATGGTCGAGGTCACCACCTGGTCGGGGGCGGCGAAGGGGCGGATCATCACCTTGGCCTCGGCACCGCGTTTGAACGACGCGATGTCCTCGGCGGTCAGGCCGATCCGCGCATAGCAGCCCTGACGGTTGCAAAAGGAGAACGGATAGCTCTTGGGCTGGCTGCCATCGACCGAAATGCCGAGCTGGCCGGTGAGCAGGGTCTCGAGCGGCACGATGATCGTCGCGCCGGCCGGCAGCTTGGACTCCTCGGGCAGCCGGAACAGCGAGATCTCGGCCAGCGGGTTTCCATCGCCTTCCTTGAGCAGCTGGTAGAGCTGGCAGGGGTCGTCTCCCGGCGTCTCGGTGCGGATGCAGCGCAGCTCCCAGTCGCCCACCGGCTCCTTGATGTAGGTCTGGCCCAGCACCGGCTCGCCATCAGCGGCCTCTGCCACAACCCCATCGGCAGGCTCCGCGGCAGGCGCCTCGGTCTCATCGGCCTCGTCAGCCATGTCCTCGGCCGGGGTCTCGGTTTCGGTTTCGGTTGCGGTCTCTTCACTTGCGGCGGGTGCTGCATCGTCTTCTGCGGCGTCCTGCGCCGTGACCGGCGCGGCGAGCGCCAGCAGCGCGATCAAAGGCACGAAGGAAAGAATTCTGGGCATCTTGCCCCCCTCTGGTTGAGATGTCGTCGGTTGGATGGGTCAGCTTAATCCTGGGTGCAGCGCTTAGCATGGCCGCGCCCGCCTGTCAGGCGGTCTTGGCCACGCGCTTGGCCGCAATGGTGCATATATCCGTGAACAGATGTCAACGCACCGGCTGCAAGCCTTTGCTCCAAAAAGAAAAGAGGCCGTTGAACCGGCCTCTTTCCCAATTTTTTGCTCCCCGTCGGACTGGCCGACTTAGTCATTGCCGGGACGCTACGAAGTATTTTGCCATCGGTCAACAGGCAAGTTTTCACTTTTTTCGCAGCCTCTCTCCAAGCGGTTTGGTTTCCTGCCGTCGCGGGGCCTGAAAAAAAGGCCGTACCTTCGCAGGCACGGCCAGTCTGACAGGGAGGAAGTCAATCCGGCACTTGGCCTGAGCCGCATGCCGGACATTGCCGAGACTGACACGGAGAGGTTAAGTTAAGGTTGCCCGGGCGTTTTTTCGCACCCCGGGCGGAATTTTGTCAGGAGAATGCAGCGTATGTCGGAGATCTTCATTGGCGGCGGCGGGCCGGAGTACGGTGCGCCACAGGAGCTCAAGCTGGGCTATGCCAACCGCCACGGGCTGATCGCCGGCGCCACCGGCACCGGCAAGACGGTGACGCTGCAGATCCTCGCCGAGGGGTTTTCCGCCGCCGGGGTGCCGGTGTTCCTGTCGGACGTGAAAGGCGACCTCTCGGGGCTGGCGGTGGCCGGGCGCGACGATTTCAAGCTGCATCAGGCCTTCACCGAACGGGCGGCAAAGATCGGCTTTGACGACTACCGCTATGAAAACTTCCCGGTCACCTTCTGGGACCTCTTCGGCGATCAGGGCCACCCGGTGCGCACCACCGTGTCTGAGATGGGCCCACTGCTGCTGGCGCGCCTGCTCGAGCTGTCGGAGGCACAGGAGGGTATCCTCAACATCGCCTTTCGCCTGGCCGACGAGCAGGGCCTGCCGCTGCTCGACCTCAAGGACCTGCAGGCGCTGCTGGTCTGGGTCGGCGAGAATCGCAAGGACCTGTCGCTGCGCTACGGCAATGTCTCCACCGCCTCGATCGGCGCGATCCAGCGCCGGCTTCTGGTGCTCGAGAACCAGGGCGGTGCGCGGCTGTTCGGCGAGCCGGCGCTGGCGCTCGGCGACCTGATGACCTGCGACAGCGACGGCCGGGGGCGGATCAACATCCTCGCCGCCGACAGGCTGATGGCCGCGCCGCGGCTTTATGCGACCTTCCTGCTCTGGCTCCTGTCAGAGCTTTTCGAAGAGCTGCCCGAGGTCGGCGACCCCGAGAAGCCGCGGCTGGTGTTCTTCTTCGACGAGGCGCATCTGCTGTTCGACGGTGCGCCGCCGGCGCTGGTCGACAAGGTCGAGCAGGTGGCGCGGCTGATCCGCTCCAAGGGGGTGGGCGTGTTCTTCATCACCCAGAACCCCGACGACGTGCCGGAGGACATTCTCGGCCAGCTCGGCAACCGCATCCAGCACGCCCTGCGCGCCTTTACCGCCCGCGACCGCAAGGCGCTGCGGCTGGCGGCCGAGACCTATCGCGACAACCCGCGCTTCGACATCGAAGCGGCGATCCGCGAGGTCGGCGTCGGCGAGGCGGTGACCTCTCTGCTGGAGAAGAAGGGCGTGCCGGGGATGGCCGAGCGGACGCTGATCCGGCCGCCGTCGTCGCAACTGGGCCCGATCGATGCCGGCACGCGGGCGCAACTGATCGCCGGATCGCCGCTGGCCGGGAAGTACGAGACTTTGCAGGACCGGCATTCGGCCTATGAGATCCTCGCCAAACGGGCCGAGGCGGCGGCGCAGGCGGCCGAGGAGGCGGAGCGGCAGGAGGAAGAGGCGGAGGTGGCCGAGCGCGAGTACCGCGCGGGGCGGCGCTATTCGGGGACGCGGGTGACCCGCTCGACTTCGCGACGGGTGTCGCGTGGTGGCGGGATCGGCGAGGCAATGACCCAGGCAGTGATCAAGGAGCTCAAGGGCACCACCGGCCGCCGCATCGTTCGCGGCATTCTTGGCGGGTTGTTCAAAGGGCGGTAAAATGTTGTCAGAGAAGTTAGTTCGTTTAGCGAAGAGCTACGTTTATGAACGCGGAAAGCCGTTTGCTGGCAGCGCTTTCGGTGCATTTGTACGCCATGATCTTGCAAAAGAAGCAAAGAAAGCACTTATTTTCTCGCCATTCGATCTTACAGTTAAGGCGAGCGTCGGCGCGGGAAACTGGGCAGCCGTCCCTTGGCTGGCTTTTTATGACCCTCTTATCACCGAGTCTGCAACCCGAGGGTTCTACGTCGTTTACCTCATTAATCCGCAGACGGAAGAAATCACTATTTCAATGAACCAAGGCACCACTGCAGTGTACCAAGAATTTGGTATCAGCCGTGGCCGAGAGGTATTAAGGCGACGTGCGCGCGATATTTTCGACCGGGTTTCTGATTACGTAGGGGATTTCTCTGATCGCCCAATAGATTTGGGGTCGAATGACAACCTGCCGTTGGGATACGTCGCAGGCCACGCCTTTGGCCGCACGTATAAAGCAGACGAACTAACAGACGAATTACTATCTAAAGACCTAGAAAAAATGCTTTATGCGTATGAGGCTTTAATTAACCGAGGTGGCACCACGCCGACCGATACGATGCTTGAAGAGTCCGGTATTGCTGATATCAAAGAGACAAGACGGTACCTGTTGTCACGTCGGATTGAACGCTCCCCTAAAGTTCGCAAAGCCGTTCTCGAACGCCGAACTCCGGTCTGCGAAGGGTGCGATTTAGACCCTTTTGTTGATTATGCGTACAATGGTCCAATCCTTAAAGTGCCGCTGGATGTTCATCATATAGCGCCTTTGCGTTCGTTGTCTGAGGGAGAAAGTCGTCGCTACAAAGTGCCGGACGACTTTCTCGTGCTTTGCCCGACTTGTCACCGCGTAATCCACTCTGAAGGCCACGGCGGTGACCTTCAAAGTCTCAAAAACGCGATCAAGTTCACACGGAAGCATGTGTAATCACCGCTCCGGCAACAACCCCCGCGGCGCGAACCGCAGGACCAGAAGCAGGATCACCCCCATGGTCAGCAGCCGCATGTGCTGCACCGAGTCGCGCAGATGCGCCTTGAGCCAGGAGCCGTCCGCCATCCCCGAGGTCACCAGATCGATCACCGCCGCGCCGATCGGCTCGACCTGCACCCAGAGGAACCAGATCAGGAAACCGCCCAGCACCGCCCCGAAATTGTTGCCCGAGCCGCCGACGATCACCATCACCCAGATCAGGAAGGTGTAGCGCAGCGGCTGGTAGGAGGCCGGCGTCAACTGGCCGTCCAGGGTGGTCATCATCGCGCCGGCCACGCCGCAGATTGCCGAGCCCAGCACGAAGACCTGCAGATGCCGCGCGGTCACGTCCTTGCCCATCGCGCGCGCCGCCACCTCGTTGTCGCGAATGGCGCGCATCATCCGGCCCCAGGGCGAATTCAGCGCCAGTTGCGCCAGCACCAGCACCAAAATCAGGACCGCGGCAAACATCAGCCCGTAGCCGAGCTTGACGTAAAGCGTCGAGGCAGTGGTGGCATCGATCCCAAGCCCCGCCGCGCGCTCGACGAAGGCCGGATCGTTCTGCAGGTCGATCTCGTTCGGCATCGGCCGCGGCAGGCCGATCACGTTCTTGACGCCGCGCGCCAGCCAGTCCTCGTTCTTGAGCACCGCGATGATGATTTCGGCGATGCCCAGCGTCGCGATGGCCAGGTAATCCGAGCGCAGCCCCAGCGCCGTCTTGCCGATCACCCAGGCCGCTCCGGCCGCCAGAAGCCCGCCCACCGGCCAGGCCAGCACGATCGGCAGGCCGAGCCCGCCGAGATAGCCGGTCAGCGCCGGGTTGATGCTCTCGATCGCGTCCACCCCCGGATCAAACAGCGCGCGATAGGCCACGAAGCCCGCCACCAGCACCGCCAGCGTGACCAGCGCCCTGAGCCAGCCCTTGGCCATCCGGCGCGTCACCCAGACTGCCAGCGCCAGGGTCAGCGCGCCCACGGCCAGCGCCGCCAGCACGCCGGTGGCGCCGGCCTGCCAGGCCTCTTTCACCGGCGGCATGGCGATCACCACCGTGGCCAGCCCACCCAGCGCCACGAAGCCCATGACACCGACGTTGAAGAGCCCGGCAAACCCCCATTGCAGGTTCACCCCCAGCGCCATCAGCGCCGAGACCAGCCCCATGTTGAGGATGAGCAGCGCCGAGTTCCAGCTCTGGACAAACCCGGTGCCGATGATCAGCAGCGCCACGAAGGCAAAGAGCGCTGCGGTTTTCACGGGTTGGCTCATACCGATTTCCCCTTGAAGAGCCCGGTGGGCCGGATCAGCAGCACGATCACCAGGATGACGAAACTCACCGCGAACTTGTAATCGGTGCCCAGCAACTGCAGCAGGCTGTCGGGCTGCCAGGCCTCGGGCATCAGGTATTCCGCCACCTTCTTCCAGGCATAGGTGATCCCGACCTCGGAGAAGGCGATGACAAAGCCACCGGCAATCGCGCCGATCGGAGACCCCAGCCCGCCGACGATGGCGCTGGCAAAGACCGGCAGCAGCAGCTGGAAATAGGTGAAGGGCTTGAAGGTCTTGTCGAGCCCGTAGAGCGTGCCGGCAATGGTCGCCAATGCCGCCACCAAGAGCCAGGTGATCATCACCACCCGCTCGGGGTTGATGCCGGACAGAAGCGCTAGGTCCTCGTTGTCGGAATAGGCCCGCATCGACTTGCCGGTGCGGGTGCGGTTGAGAAACCAGAACAGCGCCGCCACGGTGATCACCGCCGTTACCAGCGTCAGGCCTTGGGTGGTGCGGATGCCGAGGCCTTCTTCCAGACCGGTCAATTCCTTGAAATCGCGCACCGAGATGATGAAGCGTTCGCCATCGGCAAAGCGCTGGTCATCGGCGCCGATGATGAAACGCACCACGCCGTTATAGACGAACATCACCCCCATCGAGACGATCACCAGGATCACCGGCTTGACCCGCTGCGCCCGGTAGAAGCGATAGACCATGCGGTCGGTCAGCAGCACCAGCGCCATGCAGCCAAGGATGCCGAAGGGCAGGGCGAGCAGGGCGGTGGGCAGCGGCCCGAGGCTTACACCCCAGCCCTGCAGCAGCCAGGTCACCAGGATCGTCACCATGGCGCCAAAGGCCATTGTGTCGCCATGGGCAAAGTTGGAAAACCGCAGGATGCCATAGATCAACGTCACCCCGAGCGCGCCGAGCGCCAGCTGCGCACCATAGGCCACCGCCGGGATCAGCACGAAATTGGCGAGCGCCACGAATGCGTTCAACAGGTCCATCGGCTACCTCTTGCGGTTCGGGCCGCAACTGCCCGCATAGGCCATTGTCTTGCCGTCGTTGAAATTTATCTGCCAAAGCGTTTCGCCGCCCGGCCCGATTGTCATCGTTTCGCGAGAGACGCCCGTGCTAAATACGAGGACCATCGCTCCGGCCGCGCTGGTCTGGATGCTGGCCGGATATCGCGCCCCGGTGCCGATCAGAACCTCGCCCCGGCCTCCGCTGCTGTCGACGATCACCGGCAGATCGACGACCCGGCTGACCCCGTCAAGTATTTGCCGCTCGAAGCGGCACAACCGCTCCAGGGCCGCCGAGGCCGCGACCGAAGGCATCACTGCGAATGCGGCCATTGCCAGTGTCGATGGAACCTGTCTCATCTCAGCCCCCCAGAAAACTGCGCCGGACCTCTGGGTCGGCCAGCAGGTCCTTGCCGGTGCCGGTATGGGCATTGCGCCCCTGCACCAGCACATAGCCCTTGTCGGCGATCTCCAGCGCCTGGCGGGCGTTCTGCTCCACCATCAGGATGGAAATCCCGGTGCGCGCCACCTCGATGATGCGGTCGAACAACTCGTCCATCACGATGGGCGAGACCCCGGCGGTCGGCTCGTCGAGCATCAGCACCTGCGGCTGGGTCATCAGCGCGCGTCCCACCGCCACCTGCTGGCGCTGCCCGCCAGAGAGCTCGCCCGCCGGCTGGTTGCGCTTCTCGCGCAGGATCGGGAACAGCTCGTAGACCTGTTCCATGGTGCCGCGAATGTCGTCGCGCCGGATGAAGGCCCCCATCTCGAGGTTTTCCGCGACCGTCATCGAGCCGAAGATATTGCTGGTCTGCGGCACAAAGCCCATGCCGCGCGCCACCCGGTCCTGCGGGCTGAGCGATGTGATCTCGTCGCCATCCAGCCGCACCGCGCCGGAGCGCACGTCGAGCATGCCAAAGACCGCCTTCATCGCCGTCGACTTGCCGGCGCCGTTGGGCCCGACGATCACCGCGATCTCGCCCTTCTCGACAGCGATGGTGCAGTCATGCAGGATATCCGGCCCCTTGCCATAGCCCCCGGTCATGCTCTCACCGATCAGAAACGGCTCACCCACGCCCCGCTCCTTCATCTTGCCAAGTAAACTCCGGGGAGCGCGAGGGGCTGGCCCCTCGTATGTGGGAGAAGCGCGAGGGGCTGGCCCCTCGCATGTGGGAGAAGCGCAATGGGCTGGCCCCTCGCTTGCGCACCGCTGCCGCCATCACGCCGTTTCCTTGTTCTTCAGACCGGTGCCGAGATAGGCTTCGATCACCTGCTCATCGGCCTTGATCTCGTCGATCGTGCCCTGTGCCAGCTTCTTGCCTTCGGCCATGACGATCACCGGATCGCAGAGCCGGGCGATGAAATCCATGTCGTGCTCGATCACGCAGAAGGTATAGCCGCGCTCCTTGTTGAGCCGCAGGATGGCGTCGGCGATGGTGTTCAGAAGCGTCCGGTTCACCCCGGCGCCGACTTCGTCGAGAAACACGATCCGGGCATCGACCATCATCGTCCGGCCGAGCTCCAAAAGCTTCTTCTGACCGCCGGAAATCGCGCCGGCCGGGTGATCGGCCAGATGCGAGATGGTCAGGAATTCCAGCACCTCATCGGCCAGGGCGCGCAGGGCGCGCTCCTCCTCGGCGATGCGCTTGCGGCCAAACCAGGTGTTCCACAGCCGCTCGCCGGACTGTGCGCCGGGCACCATCATCAGGTTCTCGCGGCAGGACATCGATCCGAATTCATGTGCCACCTGAAAGGTGCGCAGCAACCCCTTGGAAAACAACACATGTGGCGCCATGCCGGTGATGTCCTCGCCGTCCATGAACACCTTGCCGGAGGTTGGTGGAAGAACCCCGGCGATCACGTTGAAAAGCGTGGTTTTTCCCGCGCCATTCGGCCCCACCAACGCGGTGACCGAGCCTGTCTCGATCTCCAGCGTCGCGCCGTCCACGGCGTGGAAGCCGCCGAAATGTCTGTGCAGGTTCTCGACCCGGATCACGCCATCTGCCCCCCTTGTGGCAAAACAGCCCGGACGGACCGGGCTGTTTCAAACTCATGATAACAAGGCTTTTATCAGCGGTAGCCGATCTCTTCCAGCTTGCCGTCCTTCATTTCCATTTCGACGTAGCCACCCGAGGCTTCGCCCGGCTCGATCAGCTCGACCGAGGAGGCGCCGACGTAATCGATGTCGGTGCCCGCCGCGATCAGCTCGATCGCCTTGGCCAGCTCGCCGGCATAGATCTTCTCGCCGGGCGCATTGGCCAGTTCCATCACCTTGGCCGCAGCCTCGGCGCCGTTGGTCGAACCGGCCGCCGCCATCGACAGCAGGATCAGCGCCATCGAATCATAGCCTTCCTTGGCATAGACCGCGGTGCCGTCGAAACCGGCTTCCTCCGCCATCGCGAGGAACTCGTCGCCGCGTTCGTTCTGGACACTGGGGTTCTGGCCGAAGGAGCCATCGATATCGCCGCCGAAGTTGTCCTCGAGCGCCTTGCCGATCATGCCGTCGGGCAGCACGAAGGTCTCGAAGGCGCCGGTGTCGAGCGCCGCCTGGATCACGCCGGAGCCGCCCTGGTCGACATAACCGATCACCACCAGCGCATCACCGCCGGCCGAGGCCAGCGAGCCGACTTCTGCGGAATAGTCCGCCTTGCCGTCCTCGTGGCTGGCCGAAAGGGTGACCGAGCCGCCGGCGGCTTCGAATGCCTCCTGGAACGAGGCCGCGAGGCCCGAGCCGTAGTCGTTGTTGGTGTAGGTCACGGCGACCTCGTCGATGCCGCGGCCTTTGATGATCTCGGCCATCACCACGCCCTGGCGCGCATCCGAGGGCGCCATGCGGAAGAACAACCCGTTGTCCTCGATCGACGACAGGCCCGGCGAGGTGGCCGAGGGCGAGATCTGCAGCACGCCGTTGGGAACCGAGACATTGGTCAGCACTGCGCCGGTGGCGCCAGAGCACATCGCGCCCATGATCGCCGCCACACCGTCTGAGGTGACAAGGCGTTCGGCTGCCGCGGTGGCCGCCGCCGCATCGGCGCAGGTGCCGTCGCCGCGCACCACTTCGGCCATCATGCCGTCGAGGATGCCACCGGCCTCGTTGACCTCGGCCAGCGCCAGTTCACCGCCGGCGGCGATGTCGGGGGCGAGGGTTTCGAGCGGGCCGGTAAAGCCCAGGATGATGCCCACCTTGAGGGCCTCGGAATGGCTTGCCGCCTGTGCCGTCACTGCGGACAGGCCGGTCAAAACTGTGGCCAGCAAAAACTTCTTCATCGTGATGTCTCCCTGATTGGATAACACTATCCGGCGGCCAGCCTATGCGCGGTCTTGCACAAAGAAAAGACCGATTGCCGCCGGGTCACGGCGCGATCTTCACAAAATTCTCATGCCCGTGGTCGGCCTGCCCTGAGGCACTATCCTTCTGGTAGATCAAAGGAGATTCCCATGTTGCGCCTCGTCCTGACATTCCTGCTCGCCGGCACCGCGGCAAGCTCAGAGCCGCTCGACACCTCGGCCGGGACCGTAGAGATCACGGCCGTGGTGCGCGGTCTCGACGAGCCCTGGTCGGTGGGCTTCCTGCCCGGCGGCGGCCTTCTGATCACCGAGCGCGACGGCAAGCTGCTGCATGTCGGCCGGGGCGGCGCTTATGGCACGGTCTCTGGCCTGCCACCGATCGCCGCCGTCGGTCAGGGCGGGTTGCTCGACGTGCTGGTGCCGCGGGACTTTGCCCAGCGGCGCGAGATCTTCATCTCCTACGCCAAGCCCGAGGGCTATCGCGCCGGCACTGCCATCCTGCGTGGCCGGCTCAGCGAGGACGGGCGGCAGCTCACCGAGGTGAAGACGATCTTTTCCATGACCGCGCCCACCAGCGCCGGCCAGCATTTCGGTTCGCGGCTGGTCGAGGCGCGCGACGGCACGCTGTTCCTGACCATCGGCGACCGCGGTGACCGGCCAGCGGCGCAAGACCTCAGCCGCCACAACGGCTCGGTCCTGCATCTCACGCGCGACGGCGCGCCGGCATCGGGCAACCCCGATCTCGGACCGAACGCGCAGCCCGAGATCTGGTCCTACGGCCATCGCAACCCGCAGGGCGCGGCGCTCGACCTGCAGGGCAACCTCTGGGTCAACGAACATGGCGCGCGCGGTGGCGACGAGGTCAACCGCATCCGCAAGGGCGCCAACTATGGCTGGCCGGTGATCGCCTATGGGCGGCATTATTCCGGCGGGCAGATCGGCGAGGGCACCGCAAAGCCCGGCATGGAGCAACCGGTGCACTACTGGGATCCCTCGATCGCGCCCTCGGGGATGATGTTTTATTCCGGCAAGCTCTGGCCGGCGTGGGAAGGCGATCTCTTTGTCGGTTCCCTGAAGTTCGACTACATTGCCCGGCTCGACGGCGCCCCGATGCGCGAACGCGAGCAGATAAAATCAGCGGCCACCGAGCGGGTGCGCGACATCCGCGAAGGCCCGGACGGTGCGATCTGGTTTCTCAGCGTCGGGCAGGGCGCGCTCTACCGGATGACGCCCGGGGGCTGAAACACTGGACGCAGACCATGCCAGCCGCCACACTCCCGGCATGTCATGGGGAGTTTCCGAGATGATCCTGCGCCACCTGATTTTGTGCTTCGTCCTGCTGCTGCCGCTTCCGGCCACGGCGCAGGACGCCCGGGCCATGTTTGACAATTACCTCGCCTTGCGCGCCCGGCTCGACACGCTGGTGATGAACCGCGACATCGCCGAGGTCATGCCGGCCTTCGGCGACGAGACCGATCCGGCCGAGCTCGAGGCGCTCGAACTGCGGGTGCGTGAGATCTATCCGCGCGACTTCGAGAATGTGGCCCTGATCCGCCGGCAGGACATGGAACACGGGTTCCGACAAGAGCTGATCGCCTATTGGGTCGACACCCAGTACATATATATCCACATGCTGCTGCATGACCGCGACGACGGCCTCATGGCGCTGGGGTTCAATTTCAACAGCGACTTCGGCGCGTTGCACGACAAGTTCTAGGTGGTCCTCAGACGGCGGGCCGCGAGCTGTGGGTGCCACGCTCGCGATAGGGCGTGGTGTCGTAATGCGCCCGGTAGCATTTCGAGAAATGCGACGGCGAGGCAAAGCCGCAGGCCAGCGCCACGTTGATCACGCTCATGTCGGTCTGCATCAGCAGGTTGCGCGCCTTCTCCAGCCGCAGCTCCATGTAATAGCGCTTGGGGCTGCGGTTGAGGTAGCGCCGGAACAGCCGCTCGAGCTGGCGGGTCGACATGCCGACATCGCGGGCCAGGATCGAGGGGCTGATCGGCTCTTCGATATTGGCCTCCATCTTCTGGATCACCATGCTCAGCTTGGGGTGGCGCACGCCGATCCGGGTCGGCACCGAGAGCCGCTGGCTGTCCTGATCGGTGCGGATCGAGGAATAGATCATCTGGTCGGCCACCGCATTGGCCAGCTCCGGGCCGTGATCGTCGGCCAGCACCTTGAGCATCATGTCGAGCGAGGAGGTGCCGCCGGCGGTGGTGATGCGCGGGCCGTCGATGGCAAAGATCATCTTCGACAGGCCGACGTCCTCGAATTCCTCGGAGAAGCTGTCGTAATTCTCCCAGTGGATCGTCGCCCGGCGACCATCGAGCAGACCGGCGCGGGCCAGGGCATAGCTGCCGGTGCAGAGCCCGCCGATCACCGGCCCCTTGCGGGCCTCGCGGCGCAGCCAGTTGAGCAGGCGTTTGGTTGTGGCATGCTGGATCTCGACGCCGCCGCAGACCAGGATCACGTCGTCGCGCTGAAGCTCTTCGAGATCGCCCTGCAGCTGGAAGGTGGTGCCGGCCGAACAGCTCTGGCTCTCGCCGCCTTCGCCGAGGATGCGCCAGGAATAGAGCGTCTTGCCGGACATCCGGTTGGCCAGCCGCAGGCATTCCAGCGCCGCCGAGAAGGGCAAGAGCGAAAAGTTCTCGAGCAGGACAAAGACGAAGCGGCGCGGCTTGGTCGCGGCGGGAACGGAGGCGTCTTCGGCTTTGGGTGTCATGCGCGGCGGACCTTTGGAATGGAGGTCTCTTTTCGACGGTTTCTGTGTCGCAAAAGGACAGGTTGCGCCAGTTGGACCGAAGCCCCGGGCGAGGTCAAGCCCCGCCGCAATTCGCATATGGTCACTCTGGCCCCGAGTTTGTATAAGCGGGCCGTTCCGATATCGCTAACCACCGGAGAGAGACGATGAGCGAGTGGCAAAAATCTGACTGGCGCAACAAGCCGCGGGTTCAGATGCCCGAGTATACCGACGCGGAGGCCCTGCAAGCCGTAGAGGCGCAGCTGGCCAAATATCCGCCGCTCGTCTTTGCCGGTGAGGCCCGGACGCTGAAAGCACGGCTGGCCGATGCCTCGCGCGGCGAGGCCTTCCTGTTGCAGGGTGGCGACTGCGCCGAGAGCTTCCAGCAGTTCTCGGCCGATGGCATCCGCGACACCTTCAAGGTGATGCTGCAGATGGCGATGGTGCTGACCTTCGGCGCCAAGGTGCCGGTGGTCAAGGTCGGCCGCATGGCAGGCCAGTTCGCCAAGCCGCGCTCGGCCCCGACCGAGGTCAAGGATGGCCAGGAGCTGCCCAGCTACCGCGGCGACATCATCAACGAGCTCGACTTCAGCCCCGAAAGCCGCATCCCCGACCCGTCGAAGATGCTGCAGGCCTACACCCAGGCCGCCGCGACGCTGAACCTGCTGCGCGCCTTTTCCACCGGCGGCTATGCCGACGTGCACAAGGTGCACCAGTGGACGCTCGGCTTTACCGACCGCGAGGAGAGCGAGAAGTACCGCGACATGGCGAACCGCATCTCCGATGCGCTCGACTTCATGATCGCCGCCGGCGTCACCAGCGACAACAACCACGCGCTGCAGACGGTTGATTTCTACACCAGCCACGAGAGCCTACTGCTGGAGTACGAAGAAGCGCTGACCCGTCAGGACAGCACCTCCGGCAAATGGCTGGCGGGCTCGGGCCACATGCTGTGGATCGGCGACCGCACGCGCCAGCCCGACGGCGCACATGTGGAGTTTGCCCGCGGCGTGCTGAACCCGATCGGCCTCAAATGCGGCCCGACCACCACGGCCGACGACCTCAAGGTGCTGATGGCCAAGCTGAACCCCGACAATGAGGCCGGCAAGCTGACCCTGATTGCGCGCTTTGGCGCCGGGTCGGTGGGCGAGCACCTGCCGCGGCTGGTCAAGGCGGTGCAGGAAGAGGGCGCCAACGTGGTCTGGTCCTGCGACCCGATGCACGGCAACACCATCAAGTCGGCCACCGGCTACAAGACCCGGCCGTTCGACTCCGTGCTGCGCGAGGTCCGGGAGTTCTTTGCCGTGCACAAGGCCGAAGGCACGATCCCCGGCGGCGTGCATTTCGAGATGACCGGCCAGGATGTGACCGAATGCACCGGTGGCGTGCGCGCGGTGACCGAAGAGGACCTGTCGGACCGCTACCACACCGCCTGCGATCCGCGGCTCAACGCCTCGCAGTCGCTGGAACTGGCCTTCCTCGTCGCCGAGGAACTGGTTGCGCGGCGCGATGCCAGCGCCTCGAGCCTGGCCGGCTGATCGCCGCAGCTATGTCAAGCTCCAACGCCCTCGCGATACGTCGCGGGGGCGTTTTTGTTTTCAACGCCGGGACCACGCCCGAAGCCGGCAGGTCTCTCGGCGTGTGCAGGGCAACCGCCGGCGTGACGGGCTGCCGCTTTGGTCCGGCAAGCGCATCAGTCAGAGGTCACCCGGGCTTTGCCGGGATAGAATCGACCATTCTACTGTCCCAGCGGCATTCCACCGGCCGCCGCTGCCCCGGCTCGGCCCGTGATCTCAGCTGTCGCTTTTCACCACCCGCAGATAGGGCGTCTTGTCCCGCACCAATCCCGACTGCGCCTCGGCAAACCCCGGCACCGGCTGTCGGACGATCGACCGCGGCGGCTGCACCGCCCGGCCCGAAAGCGCCGAGATATCCGACTTGACGACCTCAAACCGCCGCGGCGCGCGGCCCACCGGCCCGTCGGTCACGAAACAGCCCAGCGCCCGGTTCACGTCGCCGAAATCATCCATCAGCGGCAAGAGCAACAGACGCCCGGTCAGCTCAGGCTTGCCGAGCCGTTTTTCGGCAATCAGCGAAAGCTCGGCCCGCGCGGGCGCCTCGAACACCTGCGACAGCGCATGCGCCAGCCGCTCGCGAGAGACCGGAACGATCATCGCCGAAAGCGGCATGCCGCGCACCTCCATCCCCATCAGATTGCAAAGATGGGTGCCACCGAGCCGCAGCCGCGCATGGGTTGGCGCGACCTGCTCGGCGATGAAGGCAAATTCCAGCGCAGTCTCGATGCCGCGCGGGTCAATCTCAGACCGGGGCGGCACATTGCGGCCACCGCGCATCGCGTCCCAATAGGCCTCGACCTGTTGCAGCGGGCGGCACCACTTGGCGCGCAGCTTGTCACTCAGCGGCAGAACATCCGCCGGTTCGCCGATCACCGGCGCTGCCGCCTGCGAGACCCCGGTTTTGCTGTCGTGTGAAGACATGGTTACTTCCTCAATATCCGCCCTCCCATTGTCGCCCGAAAGGTTATGCCTCTCACTTAACGCGGCAATGGTTACCCAATTCCTAATATGCCACGATTATCTTTAATTGGGGCGTCTTTCGGCCCGTATGGTTAACCCCCGCACCAACCGCCGGCGGGGTTTCGGCTTGCCCAGAGACCGGGGATTGCCTATTCGGAACGCCAAATCATGCAGAGAGTGGCCGTTTCACCGCGAGATCACGGGGCGTTCGGACCGGGGAGTTGTGATGCTGCAATCGATGACAGGGTTCGCGGCTGGCCAGGGCGCCAGCGGTGACTTCAGCTGGACCTGGGAGATCCGCGGCGTCAATGCCAAGGGGCTCGACCTGAGGATCCGCGTGCCGGACTGGGTCGAGGGGCTCGAGGCGGCGCTGCGCAAGCAGATCACCGGGGCGCTGAAGCGCGGCAACGTGACAGTCAATCTGCGGCTGTCGCGGGTTGAGGCCGGCGGCAGCCAGCGTCTCAACCACCAGCAGCTCGATCAGGTGCTGACGGCGCTGGCCGAAATCGAGCAGCAGGCGATCACCCGCCACGTCTCTCTTGCGCCCTCGACCGCGGCCGAGATCATCGCCCTGCGCGGCATGATGGAACAGGACGAAGAGGCCACCGACACCGCCGCCCTGCAATCCGCACTTGTCGAAGATTTTCAGACGGTTCTGGCGTCTTTCTGCGAGATGAGATCAGGTGAGGGCGCAGCCCTGCAGGCGGTGCTGAACCGACATCTGGACGAGATCGAGGGGCTGGTCACCGCTGCCGGGGCCGCCGCCGAAGCCCGCCGCCCCAAGGCTCGCGAGACCCTGAAGACCGCGCTGGCCGCGGTGATGGAGGGCGCCGCCGAAATGGACGAAGACCGCATCGTCCAAGAGTTGGCCTTACTGGCGGTGAAGTCAGATATAACAGAGGAAATCAACCGCTTGAACGCGCATGTAAAGGCAGCACGTGAACTTGTCTCGGCGCCGGGAAGCGTCGGTCGTAAGCTCGACTTCCTGATGCAGGAGTTCAACCGCGAGGCCAATACGCTGTGCGCAAAATCTGGCGACAGCGCTTTGACCGCCGTGGGGCTCGACCTCAAGGCGGTGATCGACCAGATGCGCGAACAGGTTCAGAACGTGGAGTGAGGACGATGACCGACAGCAAGCGACGCGGCCTTTTGATCATCCTGTCCTCGCCCTCGGGCGCCGGCAAGTCGACCCTGGCGAAACGCCTGCGGGCCTGGGACAATTCGATCGTCTTCTCGGTTTCGGCAACGACCCGGAAACCGCGCCCGGGCGAGGTGAACGGTGTCGACTATCACTTTGTATCGGAAGCAGAATTCAAGAAGACCGTGTCCGAGGGCGGGATGCTGGAACACGCCCATGTCTTCGGCAATTTCTACGGCTCACCCAAGGCCGCGGTGGAAGAGGCGATCAATGCCGGCAAGGACGTGCTCTTCGATATCGACTGGCAGGGCGCGCAATTGATCGAGAATTCCGATCTCGGTCGCCACACGCTCTCGGTCTTCCTGCTGCCGCCCTCGATCACCGAGTTGCGCCGCCGGCTCGAGACCCGGGCGCAGGACAGCGCAGAGGTGATCGGCAAGCGGATGCAGAAGAGCTGGGACGAGATAAGCCATTGGGGCAGCTATGATTTCGTTCTGGTCAACGATGATCTTGACGTCACCGAAGAGAAGCTCAAGACCATCGTCACCGCCACCCGCCTGCGCCGCCTGCAACAACCGGACCTGACCGAGCACGTGCGCAAACTGCAATCGGAATTCGAGGATTTGCCATGACGCTCTATGCGCTTGACGGGGTGCGCCCCGAGATCGCCGAAGACAGCTGGATCGCCCCCGACGCCAACCTGATCGGACGCGTGGTGATCGAGGCCGGAGGTTCGGTCTGGTTCGGCTGCACCCTACGCGGCGATAATGAGGAAATCCGCGTCGGCGCCGGAAGTAACGTTCAAGAAAACGTTGTATGTCATACAGATATGGGATTTCCTTTACGTATCGGATCAGGTTGCACCATCGGCCATAAGGCGATGCTTCACGGCTGCGTGATTGGCGAAAACAGCCTGATCGGCATGGGCGCCACGGTGCTCAACGGCGCCCGCATTGGCCGCAACTGCCTGATCGGCGCCGGCGCGCTGATCACCGAGGGCAAGGAGATCCCTGATGGCAGCCTGGTGATGGGCGCCCCGGGCAAGGTGGTGCGGCAGCTCGACGCTGCGGCGATCGAAGGCCTGCGCAAATCGGCGCAACACTACCAGGACAACATGCGCCGGTTCCGCGCCGGGCTGAAGGCACTCTGACATGCGCAACGACAAGGGCACATTGATCCGGCCGGAGATCCTGACGGAGGGCATCAGCCGGCCGGTGGTAACACCTCTTTCACCTTCTGTGGTCTATGCTTCGGACACGCCGGATACGCTCGATTCGCAATACGAGGGGCGGGCGCAGGGCTATACCTATGCGCGCGAGGGGCACCCCAATGCGGATTTGCTGGCGCGGCGGATCGCGGCGATGGAGGGCTGCGAGAGCGGCTTGATGCTGGGCTCTGGCATGGCAGCGGTGACGGCGGTGCTGCTCGGGCTGTGCAAGAGCGGCGACCATGTGGTGGGCGGCGACCAGCTCTACGGGCGCTCGCTCAGGATGATGCGGGAGGATCTGCCGCGGCTGGGGATTGCCACCAGCCTGGCCGATCCGACCGACCCGGAGGCGTTTCGCAAGGCGCTGCGGCCCGAGACCCGGCTGATCCTGCTGGAGGTGGTGTCGAACCCGACGCTGCGGGTGGCCGATGTCGCCGGCATCGCGACGGTGGCGAAAGAGGCGGGCGTGCTGCTGGTGGTGGACAACACCTTCACCACCCCGCGCGGCCTCCGGCCATTCGAGCTTGGCGCCGACGTGGTGCTGCATTCGGTGACCAAGCTGCTGGCGGGCCATTCCGACGTGACCCTGGGCTGGGTTGCGGCGCGGGATCCGGCGTTGCAAAAGGCGATGTATGATTTCGCCGTCACCACCGGCATGACGCCGAGCCCGTTCGACTGTTGGCTGGCAGAACGCGGGCTGATGACCTTTGACCTGCGGTTCGAGCGGGCACAGGCGACGGCGGAGGCGCTGGCCGAGGCGCTCTCGGGTCTCGAAGGCGTCCGGCGCGTGCTTTATCCGACGCGCGCCGACCACCCGGACCGGGGGCTGGCAAAGACGCTGCTGAGCGGCGGCTGCAACATGGTCTCCTTCGAGATCGAGGGCGGCCGGGCGCAGGCCAATGCGCTGACCGAGGCGGCCCGCGGCGTGGCCTTTGCGCCGACGCTGGGCGATGTCGGCACCACGCTGTCACATCCGGCTTCTTCCTCGCACCGGGGGCTGAGCGAAGCGGGCCGCGCGGCGCTGGGGATCACCGAGGGGTTCTTCCGGGTGTCGGTCGGGCTCGAGGAGCCGGCGGCGCTGATCGCTGAATTCACCCGCGCGGTGGCCGCGGCGCGGGCGGTCTGAGCCATGCCGGAGGCCCGCGAGCTTCTGCAGTCGGTGGTCGATGCGCTGCCGCAGCCGATGGTGGTGATCGGCGATGACGAGCGCATCGAGCACGTCAACACCCCGGCGCTGCGGCTGGTGGGCGCAACACCGGTGGGGCGGCATTTCATCACCGTGCTGCGCCAGCCCGCGCTGCTTGATACGGTCGAGGCCACGCTGCGCGACCACGCGCCGCGCCAGACCAGTTTCCTCACCCGCGAGGACGGCCAGGACGTGACCTATATGGTGCGCTGCGCTGCGCTGCATCGCGGCGAACGGCACGGGGTCCTGCTCAGCTTCGAGGATGTCACCGAGGTCGAGGCGGCGAGCCAGATGCGGCGCGATTTCGTCGCCAATGTCAGCCACGAGCTGAAGACGCCGCTGACCGCGCTTTTGGGCTTTATCGAGACCATCCTGCACGGCCCCGCGCGCGAGGATGCGGCGGCGCGCGAGCGGTTTCTCGGCATCATGGAGGCCGAGGCCGAGCGGATGAACCGGCTGGTGGGCGACCTGCTGTCGCTCAACCGCGTCGAGGCGACCGAGCGGATGCGGCCGACGGTGCGCATTGACCTGGCGGTGCTGCTGAACTCGGTGGTCAAAAGCCTGAGCGGGATAGCCGAGGACGCCGGTCTGACCATTGTCGCCGATGTGCCGGAGCCGCCGGTCTCGGTGCCGGGCGACGAGGACCAGCTGCGCCAGGTGCTGACCAACCTGATCGAGAATGCGATCAAATACGGCGCCGAGGGCAAGCGCATTGATGTCAGCCTGACCACGCCGGCCTATCACCCGCGGATGCGCTGCGACACGGTCGAGCTGGTGGTGCGCGATCATGGGCCGGGCTTCGACCCGGTGCATATCCCGCGGCTGACCGAACGGTTCTACCGGGTCGACAGCCATCGCTCGCGCGAGCGGGGCGGCACCGGGCTGGGGCTGGCGATCGTCAAGCACATCGTCGGCCGCCATCGCGGCCGCATCCAGATCGAATCCGAACCGGGGCAGGGCGCCACGTTCCGGGTGCTGCTGCCCGCCTGAGCGGCGAAATGTGACAGTGCCGCTGGAGGGCCTGTCACATTTGCCGGGCAGACCCCTCCGCCAACGCCATCGCAGATGTTTTTCCTTGGCGCATAGCCGCCAGTCACCCAGCGCATGGCTTTTGAAAATATTTGTAATACCAGTGACTTGCGCAACTCAACTTTCAGCACCCGGCAAATTCTTGCATCCCGGCGGCGGAACCTTTTCGACTGTCATAAAAGCGTTACGCATCTGTCACAAAAGCATTGCCGACGATCAATAGCAGTGCCGCAGCGGACGCCACGACGAACCCCGGCGTCCCGATACGAGACAACAGGAGCTCTTCCATGAACTTTGTGAAACTGACCGCCTCGACCTTGGCGATCGCTGCCGTTTCCGCCACTGCCGCCTCGGCGCGCGACCAGATCCGCATCGTCGGCTCGTCGACCGTGTTCCCGTTCTCCACCGCCGTGGCAGAGCAGTTCGGCAAATCGACCGACTTCGCCACCCCGGTGGTGGAATCGACCGGTTCGGGCGGCGGCGTCAAGCTGTTCTGCGCCGGCGTCGGCGAAGAGCACCCCGACATCACCAATGCCTCGCGCCGCATCAAGCAGTCCGAAGTCGAGCAGTGCATCGAGAACGGCGTCAACCTGACCGAAGTGGTTGCCGGCTATGATGGCATTGTCATCGCCAACGCCAAGTCCGGCCCCGACTTCGAACTGACCCTCGGCCAGGTCTGGCAGGCGCTGGCGGCCCACGGCCCGATGCCCACCACCTGGGACGAGATCGACCCGGCGCTGCCCGCCGTGGAAATCGAAGTGCTGGGCCCGCCGCCGACCTCCGGCACCCGCGACGCCTTCGAAGAGCTGGCGATGGCCGCTGGCTGTGAAGAAGCCGGTGGCACCGACTGTGAAGGCGAAGGCCTGCACATCCGCGACGACGGCAAGTTCATCGAATCCGGCGAGAACGACAACCTGATCGTCTCCAAGCTGGAAGCCAACGACCGCGCGCTGGGCATCTTCGGCTTCTCCTTCCTCGACCAGAACGCCGACGCCCTCAAGGGTGCCGTGGTCGACGGTGTCGAGCCGACCTTCGACGCCATCGCCGACGGTGACTACCCGGTGTCGCGCTCGATGTACTTCTACATCAAGCACGCCCATGTCGGCGTGATCCCCGGCGTGATCGAATATGCCAGCGAGTTCGTCAACGCCAATGGTGAAGACGGCTACCTGATCGATCTCGGCCTGATCCCGGTCAGCGAAGATCTGATGGCGCAGAACCAGGACGCCGTGGCCAACCTGCCTGAGCTGACCGCCGAAAACTACTGATCGCAATGCGCGACTGACGACACACCGGGGGCGGATCACCGCCCTCGGTTCATTTTTCCGGGCAGCGGTTTCCCCGTCAGGCCCGGAGCGACCCGCCGTACTCCGGAGCCTGATTGATGGTATTCACTCTGACACTGGCCATTCTAGCGCTGGCAATCGCGGCATATCTGCTGTCGAGCCGCCGCGCCGCAGTGGTGGCCGCGACCGATGACGTGCATCTGCATTCCCGTCCCTCCTACCATGGCCTGCACAGCTTTCTCTGGGTGCTGATCACCGGCTGGGGCATCCTGATCTTCCTCGTCATCTTCGGCAACTGGTGGGTGACCTCCAGCCTGATGGCGCAAATCTCCGAGGCCGCGCCGGACGCGGCGATGATCGAACGCCAGCTGATCCTGTCGGACGCCCGCGCCATTGCCGAGGGCCGGATTTCCTCGGAAAGCGGCGACCTGCGGCAGGCGCTGTCGACCCGGTTTGCCCGGCTCGACGCCATCCATTCCTGGGCGCTGATCGTGCTGGGCCTTGGCGGCGCGTTCCTTGCCGGGCTTTATTCCTATTCCCGCGTGGCGCCGGAATGGCGCGCCCGCAACCACAGCGAAAAGGTGATCCGTGCGGTGCTTCTGGTGATGGCGGGCATCGCCATCCTGACCACCATCGGCATCGTGCTGTCGCTGATCTTCGAGACCATGCGGTTTTTCAGCGCCATCGACTGGCAGATTCACAAGTACCTCTTCGGCACCACCTGGAGCCCGCTGTCGGGCGTCTTCGAGGGCAAGATGGACGCCGACAAGGTGGGCGCGCTGCCGCTGTTTGCCGGCACGCTGCTGATCACCCTGATCGCGATGATCGTGGCGGTGCCGGTGGGGCTGTTCGCTGCCATCTACCTGTCGGATTTCGCCTCGGCGCGGGTGCGCGCCTTTGCCAAGCCGATGCTGGAAATTCTCGCCGGCATCCCGACCGTGGTCTACGGCTTTTTCGCCGCGATCACCCTCGCCCCGATGCTGCGCGACGGGGGCGAGGCAATCGGCATCCGCGTCGCCTCTGAATCGGCGCTGGCGGCGGGGATCGTGATGGGGGTGATGATCATCCCCTTCATCTCGTCGCTGTCGGATGACGTGATCAACTCGGTGCCGCAATCGCTGCGCGACGCCTCGCTGGGGCTCGGCGCCACCAAGGCCGAGACCATGCAGCAGGTGGTTCTGCCGGCGGCGCTGCCGGGGATCGTCTCGGCGGTGCTGCTCGCGGTCAGCCGCGCCATCGGCGAGACGATGATCGTGGTGATGGCGGCCGGGCAGGGCGCCAACCTGACGGCCAACCCGCTCGAGGCCGTGACCACCGTGACGGTGCAGATCGTGGCGCTGATCACCGGCGACACCGAGGCCGAGACCGCGGCCGGGCCGGCCTTTACCCTGGGCTTCACGCTCTTCGTGCTGACCCTGATCATGAACATTGCGGCGCAGCGGCTTGTCGCGAAGTACCGTGAAAAGTACGACTGAGGAAAGATCGAGACATGTCTGACATCACCTCCCAACCCGAAGGCAGCCGCGGTTTCGATCACGGCAGCATCGCCACCGGCTCGCTGCGCCTCAAGCGCCGCCGCTGGGCCGAGATGCGGCTCAAGGCCTATGGCATTGCCGCCATCGCGGTGGCGGGCTTCGCGCTCGTCGCCCTTCTCAGCTCGGTCGTGGGCCAGGCCTCCAAGGCGCTGACCGAACATTACATCACCGCCGAGGTGACGCTCGACCCGGAGGTGCTCGGCATCGCCGAGGGCGCCACCGGCAGCGAACTGTTGCGCGCGGATTTCGACGCGCTGACCACACAGGCGATGCGCGATCTCTTTCCCGCCGCCACCGGCCGGACCGAGCGCCGGGCGCTGGGCAATCTGGTCTCCGGCGGCGCGCCGTTCGAGCTGGCCGACAAGATCACCGCCGAACCGGCACTGCTGGGCCAGACCATCACCTATGATTTCCTGGCCTCTGACGTGACCGACCTCTATCTCAAGGACGAATACGGCACGCTGAACGAGGAGGCCGTGAGTGGCACCCTGAGTGTGACCGAGGGCGCCGATGGCGACCTGATCCTGACCAGCACGGCGGATGATTTCGCCGGCGCGCTGATGGCGGTGAAGGGCCAGCTCTTTACCGATGTCGAGGACCTGCGCCGCAAGGCTGCGCGCCAGGCCAATGCCGTCAGCGTCTATACCGAACGCGCCGCGGCGGCGGAGACCGAAGAGGCCCGCGCGGCCCAGCTGGCCAAGCTGGAACAGGCCCGCGAGGCCGAGCAGGCGCTGCTTGACGAGGCGCTGGCGCTCGAGGCGCGGGCGCGCGGGGCAGGCGGCTCGGAAGAGGTCGACGACGAGAACATCTCGCTTCTGGTCAAGGCCGGCGGCGGCTGGATCCGGCTGACCGAGGTCGGCGACAGTGAGGCCCGCGGCGAGCTGATGACGCAGCTCGACCTGCCGGTCGAGGGCAGCACCGACTGGGGGTTCTATACCACCAGCCAGCCGGAGGATTCGCGCAAGGTCTCTGACCACCAGATCGTCTGGATCGAGACCCTGAAAGACCGCGGCCAGGTCAAGGAGACCTTCAACTGGCGCTTCTTTACCGCCGCCGACAGCCGGGCGCCGGAACTGGCCGGCATCCGCGGCGCGCTGGTGGGCTCGCTCTTGACCATGGCGGTGACCTTTGGTCTGGCCTTCCCGATCGGCGTGCTGGGCGCGATCTACCTCGAGGAATTCGCTCCGAAAAACCGCTTCACCAACTTCCTCGAGGTCAATATCAACAACCTCGCGGCGGTGCCCTCAATCGTCTTCGGTCTGCTGGGGCTTGCAGTGTTCCTCAATGTCTTCGGCGTGCCGCGCTCGGCGCCGCTGGCGGGCGGGATCGTGCTGGCGCTGATGACCCTGCCGACGATCATCATCGCCGCCCGCGCCGCGATCCAGGCGGTGCCGCCCTCGATCCGCGAAGCGGCCCTCGGCGTCGGCGCCTCGAACGTGCAGGCCAGCTTTCACCACGTGCTGCCGCTGGCGATGCCCGGCATCCTGACCGGCACCATCATCGGCATGGCGCAGGCGCTGGGTGAAACCGCGCCGCTGATCATGATCGGCATGGTGGCCTTCATCGTCGACGTGCCGACCTCGATCACCGACAGCGCCACGGTTCTGCCGGTGCAGGTCTACCGCTGGTCCGACTTCCCCGAACGTGCCTTCGAGGCGCGGACGGCGGCAGCGATCTGCGTGCTGCTTCTCTTCCTTGTTGTAATGAACCTTCTGGCCATCGTGTTGCGCCGCCGGTTCGAGCGCCGCTGGTAACGAAAGGACACCCCATGTACGATACCCCGAAAGCGGAGATCGCCGTGACCACCAACGAGATCAAGTTCTCGGCCAACAATGTCGACGTCTTCTATGGCGACACCCATGCCATCAAGGGCATCGACATCCAGATCGAGGCCAATACCGTGACCGCCTTCATCGGCCCCTCGGGCTGTGGCAAGTCGACCTTTCTGCGCTGTCTCAACCGGATGAACGACACCATCGAGATCTGCCGCGTCGAAGGCGACATCCGGCTCGACGGCGAGGACATCTATGACAAGAAGGTCGACCCGGTGCAGCTGCGCGCCAAGGTCGGCATGGTGTTCCAGAAGCCGAACCCCTTTCCCAAGTCGATCTACGACAACATTGCCTATGGCCCGCGTATTCACGGGTTGGCCAGAACCAAGGCCGATCTCGACGTCATCGTCGAGAAATCGCTGCGCCGCGGTGCGATCTGGGACGAGGTCAAGGACCGGCTGCACGCCCCCGGCACCGGCCTTTCCGGCGGTCAGCAGCAGCGGCTCTGCATCGCACGCGCGATTGCGACGGAACCGGAAGTGCTTTTGATGGACGAGCCCTGTTCGGCGCTCGACCCGATCGCCACGGCGCAGGTCGAAGAACTGATCGACGAGCTGCGCTCGCAGTACTCGGTGGTGATCGTCACCCACTCGATGCAGCAGGCCGCCCGCGTCAGCCAGAAAACCGCCTTCTTTCACCTCGGCAACCTGGTGGAATTCGGCGACACCTCGAAGATCTTCACCAAACCGGAAGACCCCCGCACCGAAAGCTATATCACCGGTCGGATCGGGTAAGGAGCACATCATGCAAGAGCACATTGTCAGTTCCTTCGACCGCGACCTCGAAGGCATCCAGGCGCGGATCATGAAAATGGGCGGGCTGGTCGAACAGGCCATTCTCGACGCCGCTCAGGCGCTCGAGAGCCGCGACGAGGAGTTGAGCGAAAAGGTCCGCCGCGGCGACAAGGCGATCGACGCGCTCGACGAGATGATCCACGAAGAGGCCGCCCGGGTGATTGCCCTGCGCGCGCCGACGGCGGTCGACCTGCGGATCATCCTGTCGGTGATGAAGACCTCGAACGACCTCGAGCGGATCGGCGACCTTGCCAAGAACATGGCGAAGCGCAACTCGGTCCTGATGCAGCTGACCCAGATCGACGGCGCCACCGCCGCCCTGCGCCGCATGGCGCGCGCGGTCGAGGTGATGCTGAAGGATGCGCTGGACGCCTATATCCAGCGCGACGCGGCGCTGGCGCGCGACGTCATCCTGCGCGACACCGACGTCGACCAGATGTACAATGCCACCTTCCGCGAATTCCTGACCTTCATGATGGAAGACCCGCGCAACATCACCGCCTGCATGCACCTGCATTTCATCGCCAAGAACCTTGAGCGGATGGGCGACCATGTCACCTCGGTGGCCGAACAGGTGGTCTTTCTGGTCGAAGGTGCCATGCCGGCCGAGCGCGAGAAGAGCGACCGCACCTCGCTCGACAAATCGCTCTCGCCCGAGCCGGGAGCCTAGGCCATGTCAGTCGATCAACCCACCGTTCTGGTGGTCGAGGACGAGCCGGCGCAGCGCGAGGTGCTGTCCTACAACCTCGAGGCCGAGGGCTTTCGCGTCAGCCGGGCCGAGGATGGCGAGCAGGCGCTGCTTCTGGCCGAGGAGGAGGCGCCGGACATCATCGTGCTCGACTGGATGCTGCCGAACGTCTCGGGCATCGAGGTCTGTCGCCGGCTGAAATCGCGCCCCGAGACCCGCGGTGTGCCGGTGATCATGCTCTCGGCCCGGGCCGAGGAGGTCGACCGGGTGCGCGGGCTGGAAACCGGCGCCGACGACTACGTGGTGAAACCCTATTCGGTGGTCGAATTGATGGCGCGGGTGCGCGCCCAGCTGCGCCGCACCCGGCCGGCCAGTGTCGGTGAGCGGCTGGAATACGAGGACATCGTGCTCGACAGCGAGACCCACAGGGTGACCCGCGCCGAGCAGCCGTTGAAACTGGGGCCGACCGAGTTCCGGCTGCTGACCACTTTCATGGAAAAGCCGGGCCGGGTCTGGACCCGCGAGCAGCTGCTCGACCGGGTCTGGGGCCGCGACATCTATGTCGACACCCGCACCGTCGACGTGCATATCGGCCGGCTCAGGAAGGCGCTGTGCCAGCATGGCGGCGGCGATCCGCTGCGCACCGTGCGCGGTGCCGGCTACGCCCTGGGCTGACAGGCAAACTGGCCGAGGACGCCCGCAAGGGCGGAGGAGGGCGCTCCTCAAGCCCTTGCGGGCTTTCCTCGTGCCTCAGCGTCATTTGATCATATCCCGGTTTCCTTCCGCCCCGGCGATGCGTTATTCTCGGCGCAATTCACCCCATGGGAGGCCTGCCGATGTCTGCACTTGATGTGACCCCACTGAAGCCCAAGGACGCGCCCGATCTCGGCCGCTTCGACTGGTCGGACCCGCTGCGCCTGTCGGGCCAGCTTACCGAGGAAGAGCGCATGGTGGCCGAGGCCGCCCGCGCCTATGCCAGCGAGAAGCTGGCGCCGCGCGTCATCGAGGCCTACGAAAAGGAAACCGTCGCGCCCGAGCTCTTTGCCGAGATGGGCGAGATGGGCCTGCTCGGCACCACCATCCCCGAGGCCTACGGCGGCATTGGCGCAGGCTATGTCACTTACGGTCTCGTCGCCCGCGAGATCGAACGGATCGACAGCGGCTATCGCTCGATGATGTCGGTGCAATCGAGCCTGGTGATGTACCCGATCTATGCCTATGGCACCGAAGAGCAGCGCCAGAAGTATCTGCCGGGATTGGCAAAAGGCGAATTGATCGGCTGTTTCGGCCTGACCGAGCCCGACGCGGGCTCCGACCCCGGCGGCATGAAGACCCGGGCGCAAAAGATCGACGGCGGCTACCGGCTGACCGGCACCAAGATGTGGATTTCCAACGCGCCGATCGCCGATGTCTTCGTGGTCTGGGCCAAGTCTGACGCCCACGATGGCAAGATCAAGGGGTTCGTGCTGGAGAAGGGCGCCAAGGGGCTCTCGGCGCCGAAGATCGGCAAGAAGCTCTCGCTGCGCACCTCGGTCACCGGCGAGATCGTGCTCGACGGGGTCGAGGTCGGCGAAGACGCGCTCTTGCCCAATGTCTCCGGTCTCAAGGGGCCGTTCGGCTGCCTCAACCGCGCGCGCTATGGCATCGCCTGGGGAGTGATGGGCGCGGCGGAGTTCTGCTGGCATGCGGCACGCGGCTATGGCCTTGATCGGCAGCAGTTCGGCAAGCCGCTCGCCGGTACGCAGCTGTTCCAGAAGAAGCTCGCCGACATGCAGACCGAGATCACCCTCGGGCTGCAGGCGGCGCTGCAGGTCGGACGGCTGATGGACGAAGCCAATGCTGCGCCCGAAATGATCAGCCTGATCAAGCGCAACAACTGTGGCAAGGCGCTGGATATCGCGCGGATGGCCCGCGACATGCATGGCGGCAACGGCATCTCAGGCGAGTTCCAGGTGATCCGCCACATGGTCAACCTCGAGACGGTGAACACCTACGAGGGCACCCATGACGTCCATGCGCTGATCCTAGGACGGGCCCAGACCGGCCTTCAGGCCTTCTTCTAAGGCCTTCAGAAGTCGAGGAACTTCGCGCTGGCAAAGCCGGTCTCGCCAGCGGGACCGGTGATCTTCCACCACATCCAGTTCGTATCGACGCAATTGGCCAGCGCCGCCCGGTCAAACACCCGGTCGGCATTGGCCGCACGGCAGAGCGCGGCGCATTCGGCATGGTCCGGATGATCCGTGTCCGCCGCCGGGCTCTTGCCAATTTCGAAGGTTTCCCCCAAAGGCAGTTCGCCCAGCTTCTCAGAGTCTACCGTAGGTTCGGCGCGCAAGGATGTGTAATTATTCACATTTATCACTTCAGCAGTGCCGCTTTCCGATCGGCAGGGCGTGGGCCGGGTCAGCACCGCTTCGCTGGCATCCTCGGGCAGGGCGCGGCCGTCGGCCAGCGCCTCGAGGCTGGTCCCGGCGGGAAACATCGCCGCCGCCGGGATTGGTGCCCAGAGGTACATCAGGTCCGGATCGCCGCAATCGTCGGGGCCGACGCTGGTGTAAGTCTCGCCATCGATGCCGCAAATCAGCGGCAGCGGCGTGCCATCACCGGCGGCGGCCACCGTGGCGGCGCATTCATGCAGGTCGTCGCTTGCGAACTGCAGCTCGTAGCGGTCTCGCACGGTGCCGCCGGCGATCCAGCTCGAGACCGAGAGCTCGTAGTCAGCCCCGTTGCGCCCGAAGCTCACCTGACTTTCAGCAAGACGTGAAGGCCAGGCAGTAAGACTCTGACACGCATGGAAAAAGCCGCGATCCGAGAGGGCCGGCGCGTCAAAGCCCGTGAGCGCGATATCCCAGCGCCCGGCCTTGTTGACGGTGTCGACCTCGAGCTGCGCACCGCCTCGCACCGCTTCTATCAGGTCGGCATCGACATAGGGGCGCGGTGTGTCAGGCCGGGGCTGTGCCGCAAGCGCATAGAAGCCCAGCAGATCGTCAGCGGTGGTCTCTGAGCCCAGGTCAGGTGCGGCGAACCCAAGGGTGCCGCCGACATGCAGCCGGCGGTGAGTCAGTCCCGGCGCCGTGCCTTGTGCGGCGGTTCCGAACAGAAAGACGAAGCCGCAGCTGCCGCTGCAAGTGGCACCTTCGTCCACCACAGTTCCGATCCGGTTCTCAAGAAGATGCGCCGCGATCTTCATGCTTTCGGCGAAGTCGCCGCCGGGGCTGTCGAGGCAGAACGTCTTCCAGCGGCCATCATCGTCGGCGGTCCAGTCTGCCGGAGGTTCAAGCGCCAGCGAAGCCAATGCCTCGGCATCGCCGGCGACGATCTCGCCACGCAGGGTGGCTTGACAGAGGCCGGCCGTTCCGGGCGCGTTCTCGAGCGCATGGGCGCTGTGTGGCAAGATCGTCAGCGACAAGACGGCGGTACAACAAGTTGAGAGGTATCGGGTCACGGGAAGCACTCCCAGGTGGGTCCTTGGTGGCAAGCGTACCGTGAGAGGATGGATCTGATCAAGGACGCGTCAAGGCGCGGTCAGGGGGCGCGCGAGGACGTGATCTGCATCTTATAATCAGTATTATGTAAATAAAAGCACTGCGGAACACCATGAAACACGGGGATTTGCCCGCGCCGCCCTTGCCTTTGCCCTGCGAATATTGTTCCTGTCGGGCAAACGTAAAGGAACGCCGACATGCCACATTACCGATCCAGAACCTCGACCCATGGACGCAATATGGCCGGCGCGCGCGGGCTCTGGCGCGCGACCGGGATGACTGACGAGGATTTCGGCAAGCCGATCATTGCCATCGTCAACTCCTTCACCCAGTTCGTGCCGGGTCACGTCCATCTCAAGGATCTGGGCCAGATGGTCGCCCGTGAGGTCGAGGCCGCCGGCGGCGTGGCCAAGGAGTTCAACACCATCGCCGTCGATGACGGCATCGCCATGGGTCATGACGGCATGCTCTACAGCCTGCCGTCGCGCGAAGTGATCGCCGACAGCGTCGAGTACATGGTCAACGCCCATTGCGCCGATGCCATGGTCTGCATCTCGAACTGCGACAAGATCACCCCCGGCATGCTGATGGCCGCGATGCGGCTCAACATCCCGGCGATCTTCGTCTCCGGTGGTCCGATGGAGGCCGGCAAGATCGATATCGCCGATCTCGACATGAAGAAGATCGACCTGGTCGACGCGATGGTCGCCGCCGCCTCGGACACGATGACCGACGAACAGGTGCAGCACATCGAGGAAAACGCCTGCCCGACCTGTGGTTCATGCTCCGGCATGTTCACCGCCAACTCGATGAACTGTCTGGCCGAGGCGCTTGGCCTGGCGCTTCCGGGCAATGGCTCGACACTTGCGACGCATGCCGATCGCAAAAACCTCTTCCTGCAGGCCGGCCGGCAGATCGTGGAGATCACCAAGCGGCACTACCAGCTTGAAGAAAAAGGCTTCCTGCCGCGCGACATCGCCACCTTCGAGGCCTTCGAGAACGCCATGAGCCTCGACATCGCCATGGGCGGCTCGACCAACACGGTGCTGCACCTGCTGGCCATTGCCTATGAAGGCGGTATCGATTTCACAATGCAGGACATCGACCGGCTGAGCCGCAAGGTGCCGTGTCTGTGCAAGGTCGCGCCCAATATCGAGAACGTCCACATGGAGGATGTGCACCGCGCCGGCGGCATCTTCTCGATCCTGGGCGAGCTTTATCGCGCCGATCTGCTGCATGGCGACACCCATACCGTGCACAGCGCCACCATGGCCGAGGCCATCGGCCATTGGGACATCAAGGTCGCCAACAACCCCGAGGCCGAACAGCTGTTCAAGGCCGCGCCCGGCGGCGTGCGTACCACCCAGGCCTTCAGCCAGTCGAACCGCTTCAAGGAGCTCGACACCGACCGCCAGGGCGGCGTGATCCGTTCGCAGGAACATGCGTTTAGCCAGGACGGCGGGCTTGCGGTGCTGTTCGGCAATATCGCCGAGGAAGGCTGCATCGTGAAGACCGCGGGCGTCGATGCCTCGATCCTGCAGTTCACCGGCAGCGCCTACGTCTGCGAGAGCCAAGACCAGGCGGTAAGCGACATCCTGACCGGCAAGGTCAAGGCCGGCGACGTTGTGGTGATCCGCTACGAGGGTCCGCGTGGTGGCCCGGGCATGCAGGAGATGCTCTATCCGACGAGCTACCTGAAATCCAAAGGTCTCGGCAAGGACTGCGCGCTGCTGACCGATGGCCGCTTCTCCGGCGGCACCTCCGGTCTCTCGATCGGCCATGTCTCGCCAGAGGCGGCCGAGGGAGGCACGATTGGCCTTGTCGAACATGGCGACAAGATCGAGATCGACATCCCGAACCGCTCGATCCACCTGGCGGTCGACGATGCCGAACTGGCCGCGCGGCGCGAGAAGCGCGAAGCGCTGGGCTGGAAACCGGACGCGCCGCGCAAGCGCAAGGTCTCGACCGCGCTCAAGGCCTATGCGGCGCTGACCACATCCGCCGCCCGCGGCGCGGTGCGCGTGGTCGACTGACACGCTGGCGGGCAGGGTCCAAGGCCCCTGCCCGGCTGCTGGCGGCTCTTCTGATGGCACTGGCTGCGCCAATCATCTGGTCCCTGCCTTGCTTGCCCTGGCGGAGGCCTCGGCGAGACGCGCCCTGCCCCGTGAACTCTGGCCCGCCAAGGGTCATGGGATTCGGTCCCGTCACCTATTCAAGCCATTGAGATAAATGCGAACGGGTGCGCTGCACCCGAACTGCGAAGCCTGGCCTTGCACCCGGGCGGCGCGTCACCGGAAGTGCTGCGCGATTGAGCATGTCGGTGCTGCCGTTGGTCTGGCGTGCCCGATCCGGCGGTCCCATTAACTGCTTTACGCTTTTTTGACGCTTCAAAGCGATTTGATTGCATCGGATCCGGGGGAGTTTGGAAAACCCCACTTCATTACTTAGGGGAAATGAGGCACTCTAACGGCGTTCCGTGAGTGGTGGCAATTCAGCCAGGGAACGTCAGGAGAGTGCCCCTTGTGATTTCAAGGTTCCGCTGTTCTGCCCGGATTTTCCGGACGGTCGGTTCGGGGTGAATTTCCACCTCGGGCCGGCCACTCGGGCCGCTTTGTCTCATCCCCATAAGATCGGGGCGGTCTGTCAAAGAGCGGAGCTGGCGGTCGCAGTCAGCTCCGCATTTTTTTTGCCCGTAGGTCAGCCTCCCCCAAGACGCAAAAAAGGCCCCGCCAGTCGCGGGGCCTCTGAAAATCGGTGCCACGGGTCGGGCACCGGGAAGATCAGCCTTGGGGGATCAGCCCTGAGCGGCCTTGGCCACTTCAGCGGCGAAATCTTCTTCTTTCTTCTCGATGCCTTCGCCCACTTCCAGACGGACATAGCCGGTGATTTCGACACCTGCGTCCTTGGCGGCTTCGGCAACGGTCTTGTCGGGGTCGACAACGAAGGCCTGGCCCAGCAGGGTGACTTCGCTCATGAATTTCTTCATGCGGCCGACGATCATCTTTTCGATGACGGCGTCGGGCTTGCCGGATTCGCGGGCGATATCGATCTGAACCGACTTCTCTTTTTCCACCACGGCCGGGTCGAGATCGGCCTCGGAGAGCGAGGTCGGGTTGGCGGCGGCGATGTGCATCGCGACCTGCTTGCCGAAGTCGTCATTCTCGGCCGAAAGCGCGACGAGGACGCCGATCTTGCCCATGCCGGGCGCGGCGGCGTTGTGCACGTAGGACACCACGGAGGTGCCTTCGAGACGCTCCATGCGGCGCAGCGACATGTTCTCGCCGATGGTGGCGATCTTGTCGGTGATGGTGTCGGCAACGGTCTTGCCGCCGAGATCGGCCGCGGCCAGCTCGTCAAGGCTCGAGGCGCTGAGGGCGGCCTTGGCGATATCGGAGACCATGCCCTGGAATTCGGCGTTCTTGCCGACGAAATCGGTTTCCGAGTTCACCTCGATGGCGACGCCTTTGCCGGCTTCGACGTTGACGGCCACGAGGCCTTCGGCGGCGGTGCGGCCGGATTTCTTGGCGGCCTTGGCCAGACCCTTGGTGCGCAGCCAGTCGATCGCCGCTTCGATGTCACCATCGGTCTCGGTCAGCGCCTTCTTGGCGTCCATCATGCCTGCGCCGGTCATTTCGCGCAGTTCTTTCACCTGCTTGGCAGAAATCGCCATCATGGCTCTCCTTGAAAGATGTGGGGCCCGGGGTCAGCCCGGAATATTGGGAACCGGGGGCAGCCCGTGCCGCCCCCTCCTGTCTCAAAAGCGTGACGCTGGCGTGACGCTCAGCTGTCGGCTTTCTCGGTCTTGGCTTCCGGCTGGTCGAGATCGTAGGGCGCGTCCTTGGCGATCGCGTCGTCCTTGACGGTCTCGGTCGAGGCGTCGCCGACCACGGTCTCGGTCACGGCTTCCTCTTCCGGAGCTTCTTCCATCGCGCCGATGTCAACACCTGCCGCACCCAGCTGGGCCGACATGCCGTCAAGCGCCGCACGAGAGGCCAGGTCGCAATAGAGCGAGATGGCACGGGCCGCGTCGTCGTTGCCGGGGATGATGTAGTCGACGCCGTCGGGCGAGCAGTTGGTGTCGACGATGGCCACGACCGGGATGCCCAGCTTGTTGGCCTCGGCCACGGCCAGCGCTTCTTTCTTGACGTCGATGACGAACAGCAGGTCAGGCACGCCGCCCATTTCGCGGATACCACCGAGCGAGGCGTTCAGCTTCTGCTGGTCACGCTCCATGCCGAGGCGCTCTTTCTTGGTGAGGCCTTCGAAACCGCCTTCCATCTGCTCGTCGATGTTCTTCAGACGGCTGATCGATTGCGACACGGTTTTCCAGTTGGTGAGCGTGCCGCCCAGCCAGCGGTGGTTCATGTAGTATTGCGCGCACCGCTCGGCGGCATCGGCCACCGGCTGAGCGGCCTGACGCTTGGTGCCGACGAAGAGCACGCGGCCGCCCTTGGCGACGGTGTCACGGATGACCTGCAGCGCCTGGTCCAGCATCGGGACGGTCTGGGTGAGGTCCATGATGTGGATGCCGTTGCGCGCGCCATAGATGAACTCGCCCATGCGGGGGTTCCAGCGTTGCGTCTGGTGGCCAAAGTGAACGCCAGCTTCGAGCAGCTGACGCATGGTGAACTCGGGAAGAGCCATGCTTCTTTTCCTTTCCGGTTTACGCCTCGGTACGGGGTGAGAAGCGGGTGCTTCAACCGGTGGACGCCCGGGGATGTCTCCCCCGAAGGCCCGCCCATACCTGCGGATTAGTGGCGCGCGTATAGACCGGTTGTGCATGGGGCGCAAGGGGCAGTTTGACGCCATGAGCCCGACACCGGTGAATTGTTCACGCGCCGCCTTAGCGCCCGAGACTAACCGAAGAAGAGTGTCCCTGCGCCAGTCGGCAGGTATCGATCTGTCGATGAGCCGGGCCAGCGGCTGCCCGCGGGATGCCGCTCTGACGGTCGTGCATGGCAGTTTGTGCCGACCAAGTCCGTATGACCTTCATTCGTCGCGCTTGGTGTCAAAGCGGCAGCCCGTCAAGCCAGAGGCGTGCCATGTTTTGTCGGCGCATCTCTGGTGCGACGGGGCGGGCAGCCGTTTGCCTCGTAAACGCCGAGAGACCGACGGCCATTGCCCTTGATCCGTACCCATTGCCAATCTCAACCGAATGTCACGGCGTCGACGGAGAGGCGCCGGATCAGGTCCGGCGCGCGGGTGCCCTGTCGCGGCGTCAGCGATAGAGCAGCGACACCCCGTTGGCAAAAAGATGCACCTTGGCCGGATCCGCCGTCAGCCGCACCGCCTGGCCGCGCACGTCGGTGTGGATGCCCTGCAGCTTGCCGATCACCGGGTCGGCCTCGCCCTGCGTTTCGAAATAGAGCAGCGTCACCTCTCCCAGCGCCTCGATGATGTCCACCCTGCCCTCGAAGATCGCCTCGCCCTCGGTCTCGACGAAATCCTCGGGCCTGACGCCCACGTTGACCATCATGCCCATGTCCTGCTCACGGGTCGGATAGTTGGACACCGCCACCCCGCCATCGGCCATCTGCACCTTGGTCTGCGCCCCGGTGCCCACCACCTGCCCCGGCAGCAGGTTCATCGCCGGCGAGCCGATGAACTGCGCCACGAATTCGCCGTTGGGCCGCTCGTAGAGCTCGAGCGGGCTGCCCACCTGGGCGATGCCCTTGTTGGCCAGCACCACGATCCGGGTCGCCAGCGTCATCGCCTCGACCTGGTCATGTGTGACATAGACCATGGTCGAGTTCGGCATCTGCTCCTTGAGCCTCGCAATCTCGATCCGCGTCGCCACCCGCAGCGCCGCGTCGAGGTTCGAGAGCGGTTCGTCGAACAGGTAGACCTTGGGGTCGCGCACGATCGAGCGGCCGATCGCCACCCGCTGGCGTTGCCCGCCAGACAGCGCCTTGGGCAGCCGGTCGAGGTAGTCGCCCAGCTGCAGCAGCCGCGCCGCCTTGTCGACCGCGGCATCGATCTCGGCCTGCGGCTTCTTGGCGATCTTGAGCGCAAAGGACATGTTCTCGCGCACCGTCATATGCGGATAGAGCGCATAGGACTGGAACACCATGGCAATGCCGCGCTGGCTTGGCGGCACGTCATTGACCACCTGGCCGTCGATCTCCAGCGTGCCGGAGGTGATCTTCTCGAGCCCGGCAATCATCCGCAGAAGCGTGGACTTGCCGCAGCCCGAGGGGCCGACAAAGACCACCAGCTCACCGGTCTGGATATCGAGGTTGATGTCCCTGAGCACGTTGACGGCGCCGCCGTAGGTCTTTTCCACATCGGTCAACTTGAGATTGGCCATCGGTCTGTCCCTCCCCGGGCGTTACGTCTTTTGTGCCAGCGCGGGCTGCCAAGGCCCCAGGTGCAGCCGGCCATCCGCCTGCGGCGCGGCCGATCCCAGCTCGGCGCCGATCTGCTGCCATTCGCCCGACGGCATGTCGATCACCGCCGGCCGGTCGCTCAGATTGAAGGCGCAGAACAGGGTCTCACCCTCGAAGCTGCGGGTGAAGCTCAGCACATCGCCCTCGGCCCGCAGGTCGTCATGCGCGCCCTTGACCAGCGCCCTGTGGGCGTGGCGGAACGACAGCGCCTTGCGGTAATGGTGCAAAAGCGCCTCTGGCGTGTCCTCCTGGGTGGCGACCGAAAGATGCAGATGTGCGCGGCTCACCGGCAGCCAGGGCGTGGCCTCGGTAAAGCCACCGTTCTGGTTCGAGGGGTTCCAGACCATCGGCGTGCGACAGCCGTCGCGGCCCTTGAATTCCGGCCAGAACTCGATGCCGTAGGGGTCCTGCAGGTCCTCGAAACCGACCTCGGCCTCGGGCAGCCCCAGTTCCTCGCCCTGATACAGGCAGACCGAGCCGCGCAGGCAATGGATCAGCGTCGTATAAGCCTTGGCGGCCTGAGGGCTCAGGTCCCAGCGGCTGACATGGCGCGGCACGTCGTGGTTGGAAAACGCCCAGCAGGGCCAGCCATCCGGCGCCGCCGTATCGACGGCGGTGAGCACATCGACAACGCGCTGCGCGGTCAGATCCTTGCCCGACAGGAAGTCGAAGGCATAACACATATGCGCCTTGTCGCCACCAGAGGTGTACTCTCCCATGATCTCGAGGCCGCGCTGCGCGTCGCCCACTTCGCCCACCGCGGTGGTGCCGGGGTATTCATCGAGCAATGCGCGAAAACGTTTCAGGAAATCAATATTTTCCGGCTGGTTCTTCGAGTGAATATGGAGCTGGTAGTTGTAGGGGTTCACTGACGGCGCGATCGAGGCATTGCGAAGTTCAGCCGGTAGCGGAGGATTGTCGCGCAACTCCTTGTCATGAATGTAGAAGTTGATCGTGTCTAGGCGGAAACCATCGACGCCACGGTCGAGCCAGAAGCGCACGCTGTCAAGCAGGGCCTCCTGCACCGCCGGGCAATGGAAGTTCAGATCCGGCTGCGTCGTCAGGAAGTTGTGGAGGTAGTATTGCTCGCGGCGCGTGTCCCATTGCCAACCCGAGCCGCCAAAGATCGACAGCCAGTTGTTCGGCGGCGTGCCGTCCTCTTTCGGATCGGCCCAGACGTACCAGTCGGCCTTGGGGTTGTCGCCGCTCTGACGGCTCTCCTGAAACCACGGGTGCTGGTCAGAGCTGTGCGAGAGCACCTGGTCGATCATCACCTTGAGGCCCAGCTGATGCGCCGTCTCGATCAGCGTGTCGAAATCGGCCAGCGTACCGAACATCGGGTCGACGTCGCAGTAATCGCTGACATCATAGCCGAAATCCTTCATCGGCGAGGTGAAGAACGGCGAAATCCAGATCGCATCGACGCCAAGCGAGGCGATATATGGCAGGCGCTGGGTGATCCCGTTGAGATCGCCGATGCCGTCGCCGTTGCTGTCCTGGTAGGAGCGCGGATAGATCTGGTAGATCACCCCGCCACGCCACCAGTCCTGGTCGTCCTGACGGGAAGGTTTCATTGCGATATCCGTATGTTGGTTCATCATTTTACCGATCCGGCCAAAAGGCCGCGTACGAGGAATTTCTGCATCGAGAAGAAGACGATCAGCGGCACCACGATCGAGACGAAGGCCGAGGTCGCGAGGATCTCCCATTGTCCGCCCCGAGACCCCATGAGGTTGACCAGACGCCCGGTCAGCACCAGCGTCTCGTCATCGGTGCCGAGGAAGACCAGCGCCACCAGCAGGTCGTTCCAGGTCCAGAGGAACTGGAAGATGGCGAAGGAGGCCAGCGCCGGAAAGCTCAGCGGCAGGATGATCTTGGTGAAGATCTGGAACTCGGAGGCGCCGTCGACGCGGGCATTCTCGATGATGTCGCGTGGCAGGCCGACCATGTAGTTCCTGAGCAGGTAGATCGCCAGCGGCAGGCCAAAGCCGGTGTGGGCCAGCCAGACCCCGAGATAGCCCTTGCCGATGCCGATCTGGTTGTGCAGCTGCAACAGCGGGATCAGCGCCAGTTGCAAGGGCACCACCAACAAGCCCACCACCGCCGCGATCAGCAGGGCGCGGCCAGGAAAATCCATCCATGCCAAGGCATAAGCGGCGAAAGCTGCAACGAGGATCGGGATCACCGTGGCCGGGATCGCCACTGTCAGCGTGTTGATGAAGCTGCGCCCGATCCCTGCCCCGGCGGTGTCCGAGGTCAGCACGTTGACATAGTTGCCGAGGGTGAATTCCGGCGGCGAGGAGGCGGTGGTGAAGAGCCGCGGCAGGCGCTGGCCCTCCCAGCTCTCGGGTCCGCTGAGGCGGAAGCTGCCGGTCTCGCTCAGGGTCACCGCGGCGCCGTCGTCCAGATCGACGATCGCGCCGGGCTCATAGGCCTCGGGTTCGCGCGACGAGGTGCCCCAGGCGGTGACGGTGGCATCGCTGCCGGCAAAGAGCTCGCCCTCGATGACATAGAGATCGGCGTCGCGGACCTCCTCGCCCGAGATGCGGACCGCCGGCAATTGCCGCTCCTGGGTGGTCAGCGAGGCCCACCAGCCCGACGAGGAGATCTGGTCCGAGGTGCGGAACGAGCTGACAAACAGCCCCAGCGTCGGGAACACCCAAGCCAGCACCAAGACCAGCACCGAGAGATGCACCGCCCAGGTGAGGGTCGACTTGCGTCCTGCGATATTGTCCATCAGTCAGCCCCTTTCGGCCTCAGCGCATTTCCTTGCGCGCATTGCGCACGTTCCAGACCAGGATCGGCGTCACCAGCAGCATGATCACCATCGCCGAGGCCGAGCCGACACCCCAGTCGAAGGCGCGGAACAGCTTGTCGTACATGTAGTTGGCCAGCACCTGCGTCTCCCACTGGCCGTTGGTCATGGCGAGCACGATGTCAAAGACCTTGAGCACCACGAGGGTGATCGTGGTCCAGACCACCACGATGGTCGGCATGATCTGCGGCACCTTGATCTTGAAGAAGATCTGCCAGGGCGAGGCACCGTCGATGATCGCCGCCTCGATGGTTTCCTCGGGGATGCCGCGCAGTGCCGCCGAGAGGATCACCATGGCAAAGCCGGTCTGGATCCAGACCAGCACGATCATCAGCATGAAGTTGTTCCACGGGATGATCGTCAGCCATTGCTGCGGCTCGCCACCCATCGAGACCCAGAGCGCGTTGAGCACGCCGATCTGGTCGGTGCCTTCGGGACGGGTGTCATAGATCAGCTTCCAGATCACCGAAGCGCCGACGAAGGAAATGGCCATCGGCATGAAGATCAGCGACTTGGCGAAATTGCCCCAGGAGATCCGGTCGGTGAGCTGTGCGGCCAAGAGGCCAAAGCCCGTCGACATCGCCGGCACCACCACCAGCCAGAACATGTTGTTGCGCATCGCCTCCCAGAACTTGTCCTCCGACATCATCTGCCGGTAGTTGGCCAGCCCGACAAAGGCACCGCCCTGGTCGCGGTCGGTCAGCGACAGCCAGAGCGTGGCAAAGACCGGGTAGGCAAGATAGAGGCCTAGCGCAAAGAGCGCGGGAAAGAGAAACAGCCAGGGCCGGATCTGGTTGGCGCGGTTGATATTGCGCCCGGCGTTGGGGCCGCGCGGCGGATACAGCACCGTGTCGAGCAGCAGGTTGGAGAAGTAGAAGTAGCCGATACAGCCGCCGACGCCCACGACGATGGTGATCAGTCCCATGATGGCTGGATGCATGTCTGCTGTCCTCTCAAAGTGACGTCGCGGCTCGAAAGGGCGAGGGCCCGGCCGGGTGTGGCCGGACCCCCGAAGGGGCGCCTACTTCAGCGAATCCCAGCTGTCCTGGATGGACTTGGCCACATCCTCGGCCGCGGTGCCGCCAGCGTAATCCACCATGCCGGTCCAGAACGACCCGGCGCCGACGCCCGTGGGCATCAGGTCCGAGGCGTCAAACCGGAAGGTGGTGGCGTCGAGCAGGATCTCGCCCTGTTTCTTGAGCACGTCATTGGCATAGAGCTCGGTATTGGCCCCAGTAAAGGGTGTCAGGAAGCCCGACTGGGCCATCCAGAGCTCATGCGCGATCGGCGTCTTCAGGAACTCGACAAAGGCGCGCGCGCCGGGGCTGTCCTTGGTGATGAAGGCCAGCGTACCGGCGCCCAGCACCGGCTTGCCCAGATCCTTGCTCTCATAGGCCGGGAAGTAGAAGAAATCGGCATCCACGCCCAGCTCGGTGCCTTCGGGGAAGAAGGTCGGGATGAACGAGGCCTGACGGTGCATGTAGCACTGCGGCGGCGAGGCGAACATGCCGTCCGGACTGTCGCGGAAGTCGGTCGAGGCCACCGCTCCTGCCCCGCCGGCCACCTTGGCATCATCGCGGGCAAAATAGCCGAATTCTTCGATCGCGCCGATCACCGCCGGATCGTTGAACGGGATCTCGTTCGACACCCATTTGTCATAGGTCTCGGGCGATTGCGTGCGCAGCATCAGGTCCTCGACCCAGTCGGTCGCCGGCCAGCCGGTCGCGCCGCCCGACCCCAGGCCAATGCACCAGGGGGTGTCGCCGTCGGCCACGATCTGCTCGGTCAGCGCCTTGAGGTCCTCCATGGTCTCGGGCACCTCATAGCCCGCGTCCTCGAAGTTGTCGGGCGAGTACCAGACCAGCGATTTCAGGTCGATCTTGTAAGGGAAGGCATAGAGCCGGTCCTCGCCGTCGGGACCGGTGAAGGTGCCGAGGCTCACCCAGCTTTCGCCGGCGGCGTAGTTCTCTTTCAGCCAGGCGGCAGTCTCGTCGCCCAGCGGTTCGACAAAGCCCTTGGAGACCAGATCCTGGATCAGACCGGGCTGCGGCAGCACCGCGACATTGGGCGGCGAGCCGGCCTCGGTGTCGATCACGATCTGCTGCTCGTAGCTTTCCGACGAGGCATAGTTCACCTCGGCCCCGGTGGCGTCCTCGAAATAGCCAAAGATGCTCTCGACCAGCCCCTGGTCGTCGCCGCGCCACGGGCCGAAGATGCTGATCGTCTCGCCGTCCAGATTGTGCTCTGAGGCAAAGCTCTCGAGGCTGTCCCAGTTGAAATCGCCCTCGCCCTTGGCAAAGGGCATATGGGCCTCGGCATGTGCCATCGAGGCCGTGATGGCCATGGCGGCGACACCCGCATAAAGCGAAGTTTTCATTTTTATCCTCCCTGTGCGTTACACGCACCTTCCATCGAACACCCGAGCGCGTAATTTTGCAAGACTCTCCTCCAGCCCTCCAGTCCGCATCCCTCAAAGCGCTTTGGCAAAGGAACCATGCGCTGCGGCCGGATGAAAGTCAACCGGAGATTATTCTACGAAACCAGTGATTTCGCCGCGGTGCAGAAAGTCGATGATGTGTAAATGCCAGTTTGCCTTGGCTTGTCGGACATGTAAAACAAAACCGCCCGGTGCCACCTGAAAGGCCAGAGACCGACATGAACCTCAAGCAGCTCTCCGAACAACTGGGGCTTTCGCAGACGACGGTCAGCCGGGCGCTGAACGGCTATCCGGAGGTCAGCGAAAAGACCCGCGAGCGGGTGCGCCAGGCGGCCCTGGCCTTCAACTACAAGCCCAACACCCGCGCCCGGTCGCTGGCCACCGGGCGGGCGATGGCGATCGGCCATGTCATCCCGGTCTCGACCCAGCAGGAGATGGTCAACCCGATCTTCGGCGATTTCGTCACCGGCGCCGGCGAGATCTATTCGCAGCACGGCTATGACATGATGCTGTCGCTGGTGCCCGACCGTGACGAGGAAAGCTTCTACCGCGACCTCAAGATCAAGGGCAATGTCGACGGCATCGTGGTGCACAGCCCGAGCATGGACGACCCGCGCATCGCCCTGCTCAACGAGCTGGGTCTGCCTTACGTCGTGCATGGCCGCGCCAGTTCGGTCACCCTGCCCTATTCCTGGGTCGATGTCGCCAATGCCTCGGCCTTCGAGGAGATGACCGGCCATCTGGCGGGGCTGGGCCACCGGCGCATCGCGCTGATCAACGGCATCGAGACGCTGGATTTCGCCCACCGCAGGCGGCGCGGGTTCCTGCATGCGCTGCGCGACGCCGGCCTCGAGGCCGATGATGATCTGATGGTCTCGTCCGACATGACCGAAAGCTTCGGCTTCAACGAGACCCGGCGGATGCTGGCGCTGCCCAATCCGCCCACCGCCTTTGCCGTGGCTTCGCTGATCACCGCGCTCGGCGTGCGGCGGGCAATCGAACAGGCCGGGCTGACCGTCGGCCGCGATGTCTCGGTCGCCACCTTCGACGACGACCTGTCCTACCTGCGCAACGGCACCGAGGATGCGCCGGTGTTCTCCGGCGTGCGGTCTTCGGTGCGCGAGGCCGGTCGACGGGTGGGCGCCATCCTGCTGTCGCGGATCTCGAACCCCACAGCGCTGCCGGCCTCCGAGATGATCCCCTTCCGGCTGGTCACCGGCACCACCAGCGGCCCCGCGCCGAGCTGAGACCGCACCCATTCGCCCATATCAATGCACGACGCGCCATCAGAGTGCGCCCAGAAGGACCAAGATGACCCAGACCCGAGACCTTACCCTGGTTGCCGACATCGGCGGGACAAATACCCGTGTGGCCCTCGCCTGCGGCACCGAGCTTCAGGCCGACAGCATCCGGCGCTACCGCAATGCCGAGGCCGGCTCGCTCAGCGAGGTGTTCAAGAGCTATCTGGCCGAAACCGGTGCCCGCCCGGTCGCCGCCTGTGTCGCCGGGGCCGGCCCGGTGATGGACGGCGTGCTGCGGATGACAAACCTGTCCTGGGTGATCGACGCGGCCTGCGTGCGAGAGGCCTCCGGCGTGACCCGGGTGGCGGTGCTCAACGACCTGCAGGCCCAGGGCCATGCGCTCAGCCATCTCGGGACCGACGACCTGCGTCCGCTGCTCAACCAGGGTCAGGGCGCCGGCAGCACGCGTCTGGTGATCGGGCTCGGCACCGGAATGAACATCGCCATGGTGTTCGAGGATCGCGGCATGACCTTGGTGCCGCCGTCAGAGGCTGGCCACATGAGCCTCGCCCTGCGCCAGCCCGACGAACTGGGGCTGGTGGCGTTCCTCGCCGACGAAGGCGGCTTTCCCTCGGTCGAGGAGGCGCTGTCTGGCCGCGGCCTGCAGGCGCTCTATCGCTGGCGCCGCGCCGAGGCGGGGCTCCCCGGCGGCAAGCCGCCGGCCGAGATCATGGCCGGCGTCGCCGATGGCAGTGATCCGCAAGCGGTGGAGGCGGCCGAGTATTACGTCCGCTTCACCGGCCGCGTCGCCGGCGATCTGGCGCTGGCCCAGCTGCCGTTCGCCGGGATCTACTTCATCGGCGGCGTCAGTCGCTCGCTGGCACCCTATTTCGACGACATGGGCTTTGCCACCGCCTTTCGCAACAAGGGGCGGTTCTCGGAGTTCATGGACCAGTTCCCGGTCTGGCTGATCGAGAACGACGAGGCCGCGCTATTGGGCTGCGCCTCGCATATGGCCGAGATCATGGCGCAAGCGCCGGCGTGAAATCGTCCCGCCGCGGCGCGAATTCGTTTGACCGCCGCGCTCCGTCTCTTCGAGATGGGGCGACGCGATAGAAGGAGGGCGGCGCAATGAAGATCGGGTTCGTGGGTCTGGGCAATGTCGGCAGCAAGCTGGCCGGCAGCCTGTTGCGCAATGGCCATGACCTCGCGGTGCATGACCTCGACGGCACGCTTGTGGCCGGGTTCACCGCCCGGGGCGCGCGCGATGGCGGCTCGCCGGCAGAGGTGATGCGCAGCTCTGACACGGTGATCACCTGCCTGCCCTCGCCCTTGGCCTCGGCGGCGGTGGTGCAGCAGATGCTGCCGGAGGTCGCGGCCGGCAAGGTCTGGATGGAGATGTCGACCACCGATGCGGCCGAGGTCACGCGGCTGGGCGGCGAGGTCATCGCCCGCGGCGGCGCGGCGGTGGATTGCCCGGTCTCGGGTGGCTGTCACCGCGCCGACACCGGCAATATCTCGATCTTCGCGGGCTGCGACCGGGCCACCTTCGAGCGCGTTTTGCCGCTGCTCACCACGATGGGCCGGCGGGTGCTGCACACCGGCGATCTCGGCTCGGCCTCGGTGCTGAAGGTGGTGACCAACTACCTCGCCACCGCCAACCTGCTGTCCTGCGCTGAGGCGCTGGTGACCTGCAAGGCCGCCGGCATGGACCTCGCCACCGCCTACGAGGCGATCGCCATCAGCTCGGGCACCAGTTTCGTGCATGAGACCGAGAGCCAGGTGATCCTCAACGGCTCGCGCGACATTTCCTTCACCCTGGACCTGGTGAAGAAGGACATCGGGTTGTTTCAGGAGGTGGCGGAGCGCGCCGGGGTGCCGCTGGAGATCAACCCGCTGATGATGCGGATCATCGACGACGGCATCGCCCGGTTCGGCGCGCGCGAGCTCTCGCCCAACATCATCCGGCGGCTGGAGGAGGCCACCGGTCAGGAGGTGCGCGCGCCGGGGTTTCCGGCGCAGATGCGCGACGACGAGCCGGAGGAGCCGGGCTACGAGATGGTGCCGCGCGGGCGGTAATGCAGGGCAATCCGCCTGCGCCGCAGTCCCTGCGCGCGCCGGACCTGATCCGGCGCCTCCCGGCTGTCGCTGCCCATGAGGTCCCGAGTCACGCCCGGGACGGTGTCGCCAAGCGTGGAACAAGGCCGAAGGCCGCCGGTCTCTCGGCGTTTGCAGGGCCAGCGGCTGCTGCAGGCGCATCGATCTCAGGTTCTACGGGTCTGGCTGGCATAAAGGGACATGTAGCCACCGGCAAAGCGGCACCCCGCGGGCGGCCGCTGGTCCGGCGCATTGCTGGTGTCAGGGAAAATCGCCCATTTCTCCGCAGCAACCAAGGAAATATTTCCTAACCCCAGCCTTTTATGCCAACGTCCTTCTTGACCCGAAGCGACCTCAGGACCAAGCGCATGACAGGCAGCCCGAAGATCGAGACCAGCGCCCCGGTCGGCGACGAGATGAAGCAGACCACCTGCTACATGTGCGCCTGCCGCTGCGGCATCAACGTGCATCTCAAGACCGGCGCCGACGGCAAGCAGGTGGTCCGCTACATCGAGGGCAACCGCAACCACCCGGTCAACAAGGGCGTGCTCTGCGGCAAGGGCTCGGCCGGGATCATGCAGCACTACTCCCCGGCTAGGCTGCGCGCGCCGATGAAACGCACGGGCCCCCGCGGTTCGGGCCAGTTCGAGGAGATCTCCTGGGACGAGGCGCTGGAGATCGCCACCGGCTGGCTGGGCAAGGTGCGCAAGACCGACCCCAGGAAACTCGCCTTCTTCACCGGTCGCGACCAGAGCCAGAGCCTCACCGGCTTCTGGGCAATGAAATATGGCACGCCGAATTTCGCCGCCCACGGCGGCTTTTGCTCGGTCAACATGGCGGCCGGCGGGCTCTATACTTTTGGCGGGGCGTTCTGGGAGTTCGGCGATCCGGACTGGGACCTGACCAAGTATTTCATGCTCTTCGGCGTCGCCGAGGATCATGCCAGCAACCCGATCAAGATCGGCATCGGCAAGCTCAAGTCCCGCGGTGCCAAGGTGGTGTCGGTCAACCCGGTGCGCACCGGCTACAACGCCGTCGCAGATGAGTGGGTCGGCATCCGCCCCGGCACCGACGGGCTGTTTGTCGGCGCGCTGATCCATGAGCTGTTCCGCAGCCAGCAGATCGACCTCGACTACTTGGTGCGCTACACCAATGCGCCCTGGCTGGTGATCCACGACCCCGGCGCGGCCGACGATGGGCTTTTTGCCCGCGACGGTGACGGCAACCCGCTGGTCTGGGACGCGGCCGCGGGCGATTTCGGCAACGGCAAGGCTGCCGACATCCAGCCGGCGCTGACCGGCTCGCGAGAGCTGCCCGAGGGCCGCAAGGCGCGGCCGGTCTTCGAGTTGATGGCCGAGCGTTATCTGGGCGAGGACTACGCCCCCGAGGCGGTGGCTGAGCGCACTGGCATCCCCGCCGAGCAGATCCGCAAGATCGCCGCCGAGCTGGCGCACGTCGCCTTCAAGGAAGAGATCGTGCTCGACCGTCCCTGGACCGACTGGGCCGGGCGCAAGCATGACAAGATGATCGGCCGTCCGGTCTCGATGCACGCCATGCGCGGCATCTCGGCCCATTCCAACGGCTTCCAGACCTGCCGGATGATCCATATCCTGCAGATCCTGCTGGGCTCGATCGATACCCCGGGCGGTTTCCGCTACAAGCCGCCCTACCCCAAGCAGACCCCGCCCAACCTGCTGCCGCATGGCGCCGCCGGTGACATCGCGCCGGAAATGCCGCTCGGTGGCCCGCATCTGGGCTTTCCGCACGGGCCGGAGCATCTGCTGCTCGACGGCGACGGCCAGCCCAACCGCCTCGACAAGGGGTTCAGCTGGGACGCACCGATCTCGGCCCACGGGCTGATGCACATGGTGATCAACAACGCCGCCAAGAAAGACCCCTACGGCATCGACGTGCTCTTCATGTACATGGCCAACATGGCGTGGAACTCCTCGATGAACGTGCCCGGCACGCTGGATGCGCTGACCGCCAAGGACGACAACGGCGAGTATGTGATCCCCAAGATCATCTATTCCGACGCCTATTACTCGGAGACCGTGCCTTTCGCCGACCTGATCCTGCCCGACACCACCTATCTCGAACGCTACGACTGCATCTCGCTGCTCGACCGGCCGATTTCCGAGCCGGAGCTGGTGGCCGACGGCATCCGCCACCCGGTGGTGCAGCCCGACCGCGACGTGCGCGGCTTTCAGGAGGTGCTGATCGATCTCGGCGCGCGGCTGAAACTGCCCGGGTTCGTCAAGGAGGACGGCAGCGCGATGTACAGCGGCTATGCCGATTACATCACCAATCACGAACGCAAACCGGGCATCGGCCCGCTCGCCGGCTGGCGTGGCGAGGATGGTGACAAATCCTGCGTCGGCGCGCCCAACCCCGACCAGATCGACCGCTACATCGAGAACGGCGCCTTCTTTGGGCTGCATCTGGATCCGAGCCATGCCTATTACCGCTTTGCCAACCGCGGCTACCTCGACTGGGGCATCGAGAAGGGCATCCGCCTGTCGCCGGAGCCGACGATCATGCAGCTCTATTCCGAGCCGATGCAGAAGTTCCGTCTGGCCGCGCTGGGCCACGGCGCGCGCCAGCCGCCGGACCGCGCGCGCGAGCGGATCCGCACCCATTTCGACCCGCTGCCGTTCTGGTATCCGCCCTTCGAGGAGCAGATGACGACGGGCTACCCGCTGCATGCGATCACCCAGCGGCCGATGCACATGTACCATTCCTGGGGCTCGCAGAACGCCTGGCTGCGCCAGATCACCGCACAGAACCGGCTCTACGTGCATACTTCGGTCGGTGCCGAACATGGGCTGATCGATGACGACTGGGTCTGGCTCTCGTCGCATCTCGGCCGGGTGAAATGCCAGATCCGGCTGATGGACGGGGTCAACCCGCACACGGTCTGGACCTGGAACGCCATCGGCAAGCGGCGCGGCGCCTGGGGGCTGTCGCATGACGCGCCGGAGGTGAAGGAGGGCTTCCTGCTCAACCACCTGATTTCGGAACTGCTGCCCAAGGGCGGTGGCGGTTATCGCTATTCCAACTCCGATCCGCTGACCGGACAGGCGGCCTGGTTCGACCTGCGGGTGAAGATCGAGAAAGCCGAGAGCGCCGGAACGGAGCCACTGTTCGAGCCCTTGGGCGAGGATGTCTGGCCGGACCGTCCACAAACGCTGGCCTTTGGCCGGCAATGGAAGGAGCCGGCGGAATGAGCGTGTCACAACTCCGGCCACAAAGGCGCGCTCGCGCCATGCCCGACCTCGGGGGCGTCTCTCAACCAGATGCGACGGTCCGAGTGCAGAACGCCATCCGCAGCGCACGACGGAGAAATGCCCTCCCGGGGGAGAGGTGTCGCCAGTGGTCGCTCGGACCAGTGGTGCACCCATTGGCGACCATGGCGCATGCGCGCCGGATCGTGCCTCTGCTTTCTGTTCCGCGCGAACCGCACAAACCGGGAGACACCCAATGACCACCCTCCCCGAGAAAACCGACAAGAGCCTCGGCCTCGTCATCGACCTCGACATCTGCGTCGGCTGTCATGCCTGCGTCACCTCCTGCAAGGAGTGGAACACCGGCGGCTACTCCGCCCCGCTCACCGACCAGGAGCCCTATGGCGAAGACCCGCACGGTGCCTTCCTCAACCGCGTCCACAGCTACGAGGTCGACAACGCCCACTGGAAGGGCACCGTCCACTTCCCGCGCTCCTGCCTGCATTGCGAGACGCCCGACTGCGTCACCGTCTGCCCCACCGGCGCCAGCTACAAGCGCGAGGAGGACGGCATCGTTCTGGTCAACCCCGACACCTGCATCGGCTGCAAGCTCTGCTCCTGGGCCTGCCCCTACGGCGCGCGGGAATATGACTATGACGACGGGGTGATGAAGAAATGCACCCTCTGCGTCGACCGGATCTACAACGAGACCATACCGGAAGAAGACCGCGTGCCGGCCTGCGTCAAGGCCTGTCCTACCGGCGCCCGCGCCTTCGGAGACCTGGCCGACCCCGACAGCGCGGTGTCACGGAACGTCGCCGCGCGCGACGGCTTCAACCTGCTCGACGAGTTCGGCTTCAAGCCGGTCAACAAGTACCTGCCGCCGCGCAAGGCCTCTGACCGTACGCCGCAGGTCGCAACCGAGCCCGCCGCGCCAGAAACCGGATCCGCGCTCGAGAAACTCTTTGCCTGGGCCGACCGCGCCCTCAGCCGCTAAGGACAGCCATGCATCCCGCCTATTCGGTCATCCTCTTCACCACCTCCTCTGGCGCCGGCTATGGCCTGCTGTTCTGGCTGTCACTGGCGCATCTGGCGGGCGCCCAGCCGGTCACCGGCTGGTCGTTCTTCACCGGGCTGCTGCTGGCGCTTGGGCTGATCACCCTGGGCCTGCTCAGCTCGACCTTTCACCTCGGCCGGCCGGAACGCGCCTGGCGGGCATTGTCGCAATGGCGCAGCTCCTGGCTCTCGCGCGAGGGCGTGGTGGCCATTGCCACCTACGCCCCCGCCGGGCTGCTGTGGCTGCTGGCGCTCTTCGGCGGGCCGGCCTGGCTCACCCTGCCGCTGGCGGTGCTGGCCGCGCTGGGCGCGGTGGCCACGGTCTGGTGTACCGGCATGATCTACGGCTCGCTGCGCACCATCCGCGAATGGCACCAGCCGCTGGTGCCGGTCCTCTACCTCGCCAATGCCGCCGCCTCGGGCGCGGTGCTGCTGGTGATGCTGCAGGCCTTTGCCGGCCGCGATATCCGGCTGGCCAGCTTGATCGCGCTTCTGGCGCTGATCACGGCCGGCGCGCTCAAGCTGGTCTACTGGCGCCGTATCGATGCCGACCCCGGCGCCTATACCGTCGACATGGCGCTGGGCCTCGAGGGCGTCAAACGCCAGCTCGAGCCGCCGCACAGCCGGCCGAACTACGTGATGCGCGAGATGGGTTATGACGTCGCCCGCAAGCACGCCGAAACGCTGCGCCGCACGGTGCTGATCTGGGGCTTTGTCGTGCCGGGCGTGATGCTGGCGTTCCAGGCACTGACCGGCGGGCTGGGTCCGGTGCTGATGCCGGTTGTGGTGCTGGCGGCGGCCGCCGGGCTGGTGGTGGAGCGCTGGCTGTTCTTTGCCGAGGCCAGCCACGTCTCGATGCTCTACTACGGCGCCGAGCGCGCCTGAGCCGGCCCCGACGGGCCGGCCCCTATTCCGCGAAGTGACAGGCCACCCGGGTGCTGCCGATCTGGCGCATCCGCGGCCGGTCCTGCTTGCAGATATCCTGCGCCAGCGGACAGCGCGGGTGAAAGGCGCAGCCCGGCGGCGGGTTGATCGGATCGGGGATCTCGCCTTCGGGCGGCTGGATCTCGCGGCCGAAGGCATCCATCTTGGGCGCCGCTTCCAGCAGCATCTGGGTATAGGGATGCTTGGGATCGGTAAACAGCTGCTCGGGGGCCGCCTCTTCCACCAGCCGGCCGAGGTAGAGCACGCCGATCACGTCGGCCATGTGGCGCACCACGGTCAGGTCGTGGCTGATGAACACATAGGTCAGCCCGAAATCGTCCTTCAGATCGCTCATCAGGTTTAAAACCTGCGCCTGCACCGACACGTCGAGCGCCGAGGTCGGCTCGTCGCAGACGATCAGCCGCGGCTCGCTGGCCAGCGCCCGGGCGATGCAGATCCGCTGACGCTGCCCGCCCGAGAATTCATGCGGAAACTTGCCGGCATCCTTGACCGAGAGCCCCACCTGCTCGAGCAGCTTTTCCGCCATCCCCTCGGTCTTGCCCCCGCGCGAGGCGACCGGCTCGACGATGATGTCCTTGACCCGCCAGCGCGGGTTGAGCGAGGCATAGGGGTCCTGAAAGATCATCTGGATATCGGCCCGCACCGCGTCCACCTTGGCGGCGTCGGCCTCGTTGGCGAGGTCCACGCCCTCGATCTCGACCTTGCCCTCCGAGGGCCGCAACAGCCCCACCAGCATCTTGCCGATGGTCGATTTGCCAGAGCCGCTTTCGCCGACCAGCGCATAGGTCGATTTTTCCGGCACCACGAATTCCACATCCGACACCGCGGTGAGAAACTCCTTGGGGCGGCGCTCCAGCACCCGGTTCAGCCAGGGTTTCGAGACGTCGAACACGCGGCTGAGATTTTCGACTTTGACCAGCGCCATTCAGGAAACCTTTTCTTCGACGTCTTCGACAAGCGGGTGCCAGCAGGCGGCCATGCCGTCCTTGACCCGAGGCGGCGGCGGCGTGCGGCAGACCTCGGTGGCGCGCGGACAGCGCGGGTTGAAGGCGCAGCCGTCGGGCACCGCATCGAGCCGCGGCATGGCGCCGGGGATCTGGTGCAGCCGCGCCTTGCCGGCCGAGGCCAGCGGCGTCGAGGCCATCAGCCCGTGGGTATAGGGATGCTGCGGCCGGGTCAGCACCTGCTCGACCGGGCCAAGCTCGGCCAGCCGGCCGGCATACATCACCGCCACCCGGTCGGTGGCCTCTGCGATCACCCCCATGTCATGGGTGATCAGCATCACCGCCGTGCCCCGATCGCGGCAGAGCCGCTTCAAAAGCGCGATGATCTGCGCCTGCACCGAGACATCAAGCGCGGTGGTCGGCTCGTCGGCGATGATCAGCGAAGGCTCGGCACACAGCGCCAGCGCGATCACCACCCGCTGCCGCATGCCGCCGGAGAACTCGTGCGGGTAGGAATTGACCCGCGCGGCGGCTCCGGGAATGCCGACCTCTTCCAAGGCCGCCACGGCGCGCTTCTCGGCCTCTTTCTCGGAGATCTTGAGATGGGTGCGCATGGTCTCGACCAGCTGGTCGCCGATCCTGAGCAGCGGGTTGAGCGAGGTCAGCGGGTCTTGGAAGACCATGCCGATTTCCTTGCCGCGCAGCCGCCGCATCGCCTCGCCACGCAGCTGGTCGATGCGCTTGCCGTTGAGCCAGATCTCGCCCGATGCGACATGCGCCGGCGGTGTCAGCAGGCCGATCACCGCATTGCCGGCCATCGACTTGCCGGCACCGCTCTCGCCCACCACGCCGAGGATCTCGCCCTTGTGGATGTCATAGCTGACGCCGTCCACCGGCCGGACGATGCCGTGGCGGGTGGGGATCTCGACCGAGAGGTCGCGGATGGAAAGTACGGGTTCAGACATCAGCGCAGCCTCGGGTTCAATGCGTCGCGCAGCCAGTCGCCCAGCAGGTTGACCGACAGCGCCAGCGCCAGGAGCGTCACCGCCGGGAAGAACAGGATCCACCACTCGCCGGAGAACAGGAAGCCCTGGCCGATGCGGATCAGCGTGCCCAGCGAGGGCTGGGTCGGCGGTGCGCCGACGCCGAGGAACGACAGCGTCGCCTCGGCGATGATCGCCAGCGCCAGCGAAATGGTGGCGATCACCAGCACCGGCGAGAGCACGTTGGGCAGGATGTGGCGCAGCATGATCGCGCCCGGCCGGCGACCGATCAGCCGCGCCGCCTGAACGTATTCCTTGTTCTTCTCGACCAGCGTCGCGCCGCGCACCACGCGGGCGAACTGCACCCAGTCCGACAGGCCGATGGCGAGGATCAGCACCCAGATCGCCATCTGGTCGCGGTATTCCACCGGTGTCACCCCCTTGGCGATGCCAAAGATCAGCATGGCCACGAGGATCGAGGGAAAGGTCAGCTGAACGTCGGCCACGCGCATGATGATGGTCTCGATCCAGCCCCCGACATAGCCCGAGATCAGCCCAAGGGTGATCCCCAGCACCATGGCAAAGGCCACGGCCGCCACGCCGACAAACAGCGAGATCCGCATGCCGTAGAGGATGGTGGAAAACACGTCGCGGCCCTGATCATCGGTGCCGAGCAGGAATGTCTCGCCGGTAAAGGCGTTGGGTTCCAGCGGCGGGGTGAAGCCGTTCATCAGGTTGAGCGAGGCGGGATCGAAGGGGTTGGTGGTGGCGATCAGCGGCGCGAAGATCGCCGAGACCATCAGCACCAGCACCACCAGCGCCGAGACCACCGCCACCGGCGAGCGGCGGAAGGTGTAGAAGACATCGCTTTCCAGCGCCAGGCGCAGCCGGGATTTCGGCGGCGGCGCGACGGGTGTATCGGTCATCAGTGGCCTCCCGAGCGGTCCGCGCGCAGGCGCGGGTCGATGAAGAAATAAAGGATGTCCACCAGCAGGTTGATGCCCACGAACATCACCGAGATCAGCATCAGGTAGGCGGCCATCACGGGGATGTCGACGAACTGGACGGCGTTGATGAACAGCAGGCCGACGCCGGGCCACTGGAACACCGTCTCGGTGATGATGGCAAAGGCGATGATCGCGCCGAGCTGAAGCCCGATCACGGTGATCACCGGCACCATGGTGTTCTTGAGCGCGTGGTGGAAGTTGACCGCCCGCTCCTTGAGCCCGCGGGCGCGGGCGAAACGGATGTAATCCTGGCGCAGCACCTCGAGCATCTCGGAGCGTACCAGCCGCATGATCAGCGTCATCTGGTAAAGCCCCAGCGTGATCGACGGCAGGATCAGCGCCTTGAGGCCGCTCTCGGTCAGGAAACCGGTTTTCCAGCCGCCGATCTGCACCACCTCTCCGCGCCCGAAGCTGGGCAGCCAGCCAAGCTCGACCGAGAAGACATAGATCAGCAGGATGCCGATCAGGAAGGTCGGCAGCGAGACCCCAATCAGCGAGGCCGACATGATGCCATGCGCCAGCCAGCCGTCGCGGCGGATCGCGGTGAAGACGCCGAGCGCGATGCCGAAGACGATGGCCAGCACGCCCGACACCGCCGCCAATTCCAGCGTCGCCGGGGCGCGTTCGAGCAGGATCTGCGTCACCGGGCGACCCTGCCGGTAGCTGACGCCGAAGTTGCCCTGGATCGCCTCCTGCAGGAAGCGGAAATACTGCACGAAGAACGACCGGTCGAGCCCGAGCTGTTCGCGCAGCCGGGCGATATCCTCGGCGGTGCGTTCCTGGCCCAGCATGTTGTCGATCGGATCGCCGACGAAGTTGAACATCGAAAACGCGACAAGCCCCACGATCAGCAGGACGAGAAGGGACTGGCCGATGCGGCGGATGATGAATGCAAGCATGAGCGTCAAGAGATAACGGAGGCTATTGCGGGTCAAGGGCAAAAGCGGCGGGGTGACGCGGCGGCGACCCCGATGTGACGCGATGTGACGTGGAGTTGGGGGCGTTGCGGGCGGGCCCACGCGCGTCTCGACCGAATTGCCCGTGCCCTCCGCGGGGAGTTTTCGGGGGCTTTGCCCCCGGACCCCCAAGGTATTTCTGAACAGAAGAAGCCCCGGGACGGCGCCCGGAGCGGCGGGGCCGGCAGATCGCTGGCCGGCCCCGTCAGTGGCCTCAGTTCACGGTCACCCAGCGCAGGATGAAGAAGTCGTCGGGGCGCTGCGTCAGCTCGATATTGGCCCGCGTGCCCCAGACCAGCGGCTGCACGTAAAGCGGCACATAGGCCTGCTCGTCGGCCATGATCTGCGCCACCTCGTCGAGCATCGCCTGGCGGGCGGCGGGGTCGATCTCGGACTGGATCATCGGCAGAAGCGCGTCGATCCGGTCATTGGAGTATCCGCCGAAGTTCCAGCTGCCGAGCTTTTTCTCCTCGTTCGGGGTGGCGACGAGAAAGCGCACCGGGTGCTCGGCATCGAAGGTGCCCGGCGACCAGCCCAGCAGGTACATGTCGAAATTGTCGGCCCTGAGTTCCGGCCAGTAATTGTTGACCGGCATCGCCTCGAGCGTCGCCTTCAGCCCGACCTGCGCCAGCATGCCGGTGACCGCCTGACAGACCGACTCGTCGTTGAGATAGCGGTCGTTGGGGCATTTCAGACCGAAGGAGAAGCCCTCGGGATAGCCCGCCTCGGCAAGCAGCGCGCGGGCCTTGTCGGGGTCATGGGCGGGGGCCGCGGCCAGCGCCTCGGAATAGCCGCTCATCGCCGAGCTGACCAGCTGGTTCACCGGTTCGGCATTGCCGCGCATGATGGTCTGCAGGATCGCCGGCACGTTGATCGCATGCGCCACCGCCTGGCGCACCCGGGCATCGGCAAAGGGGTTCTCGCCCTCGACGTCGGCCGAGAATTTCAGCGTCTCGGCCTCATGCGGAAAGCCCAGCATGATGACCCGCGCCTCGATGCCCTGCACCACCTTGACCTCGGGGTTCCCGGCCAGCCGCGCCACGTCCTGGATCGGCACCGGGTTGATGAAGTCCACGTCGCCGGAAAGCAGCGCCGCCAGCGCCGTCGCCGGGTTCTGGATCGGGGTCAGCTCGGCGCGGGTGAGGTTGTGCTCCGCCTCACCCCACCAGCCCTCGAACGGCTCGAGCACCGTGCGCAGCCCCGGCTCGCGCGCCGTCACCTGGAAGGCACCGGTGCCATTGGCGTGGAGCGTGGCGTGATTTCCGGCCTCCTTGTCGGGACGGCTGGCGCTGTTGGCCTCGGCCCAGCCACTGTCCATCATCATCCAGTTGGCGATCGAGGAGGGAAACAGCGGGTTCGGCTCGTTGGTCATGAAATCGATCGTGTAATCATCGACCACCTTGACCTCCGAGACCGGCGCAAACCAGCTCGCGGTATCGGCCTCCGGGCTCGAGGCCCGCTGGTAGGAAAACAGCACGTCCTCGGCGTCAAAGCTGCTGCCGTCATGGAAGGTCACGCCCTCGCGCAGGGTGAACCGCCAGCCCTCGCCGTCGCCGATCGGCTCCCAGCCGGTGGCCAGAGCGGGCTCGACCGACATGTCCTTGCCGCGGCGCACCAGCCCCTCGTAGACATTGTTGAGAAAGCCCAGCACCGGCGTCGAATTGACCGCATGCGGGTCCATGGTCTGGGGGTCGGTGGTGACCGCCCATTTGAATTCGGCGGCCGCAAGCGGCGCGGCAAGCACCAGCCCCAGCGCGGTGGTGGCCGCGCATATCATTCGTGACATTGGAAATTCTCCCCTGTTGGCTTTGCCCAAGGGTAGCACATCCCGCCCCGGCGTCCATTCACAAGGGCCTGTGCGGGGGTGGCGGGATGGTCAGTGTCCGCCGGCCCTCAGGGATGTGAGCCAGCCCAGCGTCGCGTCGGTGTCGCCGCCGGGCTTGTATTCCGCCCCGAGCGGCGCGTCGTAGCCGAGCCGGGCGATCATGCCGAACACATGGTCATAGTTGATCTCGCCGTGATCCGGCGCGCCGCGGTCCGGGACGGAGGCAAACTGGATGTGGCCGATCTGCGGCAGCAGCGCCTCGAGCCGGTGGCTCAGATCGCCCTCCATCAGCTGCACGTGGTAGCAGTCGAACATCAGCCTGAGGTTGGGTGCCGCGACCTCTTTGAGGATCGCCATAGCCTGAGCGGTGGTGGTGAGGAAATATCCCGGCGCGTCGTAGCGGTTCAACGGCTCGATCAGGATGGTGAGGCCATCGGGCGCAGCCTTGGCGCAGGCATAGCGCAGGGCGTCGATGAAGGTCCGGTGGGCGTTCTCGCCGTCGGCAAACCCGGCCATGACGTGGATATTGGGCGTACCGATGGCGCGGGCATAGGCGATGGCCTCGTCGATCGCAGCGCGGGCCTCGGTCTCTCGGCCGGGCAGCGCGGCAAGGCCGTTGTCGCCTGCCGTCACGTCGCCGCGGCGGGTGTTGAGGCCGAGCATGGTCAGCCCGGTCTCGTCGAGCGCCGCCTTGACGTCCTCGGCGGCGTGGTCATAGGGCCAGTGGCATTCCACCGCGTCGAACCCGGCGGCATGGGCGGCGCGGATCGCCTCCGGCAGCGGGCGGTCGGCCCAGAGAAAGCCCAGGTTGGCAGAGAATTTCATCCGTCCCACTCCACATCGAATTTGGTCACCAGCGCCTGCACCTGATCGGCGGTCAGCCCGCGCGGCCCCATGCCGCGGGTCATCATCGCCAGCCTTGCGGTGTCTTCGAGCTCTTCGATGGCGTTGCAGGCGGCCTCGATGTCCTTGCCCGCCACCACCGGGCCATGGTTGGCCAGCATCACCGCCGCGCGCTTGCCGGCCAGACCGCGCACCGCCTCGCCCATCGCCGGATCGCCGGGCAGGAAGAACGGCAGCAGCTTGACGCGGCCCAGCTTCATGATGCCATAGGGCGTGAGCGGCGGCAGGAAGTTGTCAGCGTCGACATCCGCCATCATCGACAGCGCCACGGAATGGCAGGAATGCAGGTGCACCACCGCGCCGGCGGTGCTGCGGGTGTCGTAAAAGGCACTGTGCAGCGGCATTTCCTTGGTCGGCTTGTCGCCGCCCATGTGCCGGCCCGTGGCGTCGAAACGGCTGAGCCGGCCGGGATCGAGCCGGCCGAAACTGGTGCCGGTGGGCGAGACCAGCAGCCCGCCATCCTCGGTCCGGGCCGAGATATTGCCGGTGCTGCCGCCGGTCAGCCCGCGGTCGAACATCGATTTCGCCAAGAGGCAGATCTGCTCGCGCAATTGGGTTTCGGGGGTCATGCGGCCTCCAGCTTGGCTTGCGCATCGGTAAAGAAGGTCTCGCTGCCGAAGTTGCCGGATTTCAGGGTCAGCGCGATCTGCTGGCCGTCCGAGTGGCAATAGGTCCAAGGCACGCCCGGCGCGATCTCGGTGCCGATATCGAGCTGGCTGACGCCGAGCGCCTTGGTCACCGCGCCGGAGGTCTCGCCGCCGGCGACGATCACCCGCCGTGCCCCGGCATCGCGGGCTGCCACGGCGCAGGCCGAGAGCGTCGCCTCGACGATCTCGCCGGCCCCGGCGACGCCGAGCTTCTCCTGCGCCGCGCGTACGCTCTCGGGGTTGGCGGTGGCATAGATCAGCGGCGCCGCGCCAAGGTCCTGCCCGGCGAGCCAGTCGAGCGCCGGTTGCGGACCGTTCTCGGCCAGCGCCAGCGGGTCGAGCTGATAGGCCGGCGCGCCGCGACGGGTGTAATCGGCGACCTGTGCGTTGGTCATCGCCGAACAGCTGCCGGAGAGCACGATGGTCTTGGCATCCACCGTCGGCCGTTCGGCCTTTGGCGCATCGGCCGAGAGCGTGCCATCGGCAAGGTAGAGCGCCGGCAGCGGCATGGCGACGGCGCTGCCGCCGGTCATCAGCACCATGTCGCGGCAGGCCTCGGCGATCACCGAGAGATCCTCGTTGGCCACCGCGTCAACCACCACATGCGCCACGCCCTGCGCCTGCAGTTCGCCAAGCGCCGCACGCAGGGCCTCGGGCCCGCGCGCCACGGTGAGCCGGTCGGCCAGCCCCACCGGCCGGCTGACCTGCGGGCTGAGCAGGCGCATCAGGTTGCTGTCGCGCATCGGGGTCAGCGGGTGATCCTTCATCGGGCTTTCCGCCAGCGGCTGCCGGCCGACAAAGAGGTTGCCCATGAAGATCGCCCGGCCGTTTTCCGGGAAGGCCGGGCAGTAGATCGTCTGATCGCAGCCCAGATCGGCCATCAGCGCCTCGGCGACCGGGCCGATGTTGCCCTCTGGGGTGCTGTCGAAGGTCGAGCAGTATTTCCAGAAGAACCGCTGCGCGCCGGCCGCCTGCAGCCATGTCAGCGCCGCGCGGGTCTCGTCCACGGCCTCGTCCACCGGCGCGGTGCGCGATTTCAGCGCGATCACCTCGAAGGCCGCGGTCTCGGTCGGGGGGCTGTCCGGTACGCCGATGCGCAGCGAGACGCGGACGCCGCTGCGGGCGAGCAGACCGGCAAGATCGGTGGCGCCGGTGAAATCATCGGCGATGCAGCCGAGAACGGTTGTCATGCGGTTTCTCCTGGAAGTGTGAGGCCCGCACTGCGGGCATAGACCTTGGCCACGGCGGCGTCATCCTCGCCGCCGAGCCCCATGTCGGCGGCCGCGCTAAACTGCTGCAGCGCGGCTTCGGTGATCGGGGCGCTGAACTGCGCCGACCGGGCGATATCGAGCACGATGCCCAGATCCTTGGGCCAGATGTTGACCGAGCTCAGCGGCGCGTAATCGCCGGCCACCACATGCGGCGCGCGGTTCTCCAGCATCCAGCTGCTGCCGGCGCATTTGCTGATCACCTCGACGAATTTCGCCGGGGCGACCCCTTGGGTCATGCCGAAGGTCAGCGCCTCGGCCATGGCGGCGATGTGGACGCCCGCGAGCAGCTGGTTCACCGCCTTCATCGCACTGCCGGCGCCGGCGGCCTCGCCCAGCTCGAACACCGTCTCGGCGAGGCTGTCGAGCAGTGGCCGGGCAGCCGCAAAGGCCTCGGCGGTGCCGGAGGCCATGATGGTGAGCTGGCCGCTGGCGGCTTTCGCAGCGCCGCCGGAAATCGGCGCGTCGAGGTAGAGCACGCCGTGCGCCGCGCAGCGCGCCGCCATGTCGCGGGCGCACGCCGGCGGCACGGTGGCGCAGGCCACAACCACCGCCCCCGGTCTCAGCTGTGCGACCAGCCCGTCGTCGCCGAAGAGCACGGCGTCGGTCTGTGCGGCGTTGAGCACCACCACCGCGACGGCATCGAGCGTGCCGGCGGCCTCAGACAGCGCACCGCCCTGCCCGCCCTCGGACCGGAACCGCGCCATGTGCGCGGCATCGATGTCGACGCCCCAGACCCGGTGTCCGTCGCGCAGCGCCGAAACCGCCATGCCGTAGCCCATCGAGCCCAGCCCGATGACGCCAATGTTTCGAGACCCCTTGGTCATGGTCACTCCAGTGTCCTGTCCGCCAGCCGCCGCAGCCCGGACGACGGCGCACAAATCCTTGCCTCTCGGCACCGTTGCCTGCGCCCGACCGCGGCAAATGTCGCCTACGCTTCGGTCAACAAGCAACCGGTATCGGTACCGGTATTGATACCAGTCGCACGATCAGCCTAAGCTGTCAACGTTGCGCTGCGGTTTTCAAAGGGCGATGGCGGGCGCGCGCGGCCGGGAACGCTCCTGCCCGATGACAGCGCCACAAGCCGGGATGGTGACAAGATCATGAAAAAACGCAAAACCCTGGCCGATGTTGCCGCCGCCGCCGGTGTCAGCAAGATGACCGCCTCGCGGGCGCTGCGCGGCGACAAGGACGTCTCTCAGGCCAGCGTCGACCGGGTGAAACAGGCCGCTCAGGAGATCGGCTATTACGGGAATCACCTTGCCGCGTCGCTGTCCAGCACCCACACCGACCTGATCGGCGTCGTGGTTCCCAGCCTCGAAAACATCGTGTTTCCGCAGGTCATGTCGGGGGTGACCGACGCGCTGAAGGGCACGGCGTTGCAGCCGGTCTTCGGGGTGACCGACTATGATCCGGAGGTCGAATATGCCACCCTGCGCAACATGCTGTCCTGGCGGCCTGCGGGGCTGATCGTCACCGGGCTCGACCAGCCGGAACACAGCCGCCGGCTCTTGGCCGATGCCGGCGTGCCGATCGTGCAGATCATGGACAGCGAGGGGGAGCCGGTCGATGCCTGCGTCGGGTTTTCCCACACCGAGGCCGGACGCGACATCGCGACCGCGCTGCTGGCGACCGGTCTGCGCCGGGTCGGTTATGTCGGCGGCAACCTCGACAAGGATCTCAGGGCGGCCCGGCGCAAGGCGGGGTTCCGTCAGGCGCTGCGCGACCGGGGGCTCGACCTGTCGGGCGAGATCGACGGCTCCGCCCTGCCACAGGGCGGCGCGGCGCTGCCGGCGGTGGCGTGTGGCCGGCGCCTGACGGCCGAGCTTCTGGCGCGGCGGCCCGAGCTCGACTGCATCTACTATTCCAACGACGACCTGGCCTTCGGCGGCCTGTGCCACTGTCTCGCCGCCGGCATCGATGTGCCCGGCCAAGTGGCGCTGGCCGGGTTCAACGGCCTCGGCCTGATCGAGGGTTTTCCCGGCAAGATCGCCACCTCCCGCACCGCCCGCCGAGAGATCGGCGCGGCGGCGGCGCGGATCATCCTCGAGACCCTGCAGGACCCGGCAGCCGACCGGAGCCGGGTGCAGGTGCTCAAACCCGTCATCTCGCTCGGCGCGCTGGCGGCGGAGAGCTGACGGCGCCTGACAGGGCGCCGCCGATCACCGCGATCCCGGGAGGCCGGGCCACAGCAGGTCGCCATCATAGCCGTCTGCGCGCGCGGGCTGTGCGCGCAGCGCCCGCACCCGCTGGGCCGCCTCGATGTGGGCGCGCATCGCGGCCTCGGCGCGTTTGCCATCGCGGGCCTTGATCGCGTCCAGCACCTCGGCATGCTCGGCGACGGCCCGGCCCGCGGCGCTCAGAGCAGTCCGCGCCCTGCAAGGTTGCGCATCAGCGCCGCGGCACCAAAGGTCCAGGGCGCGCAGTCGCCGCTGTGGCGGACCGTGTTGACCAGGGTGCCAAGGCCGCTGGCGCTGATCTCGACCCGGTCGCCGATCTTGTGGGTAAAGCCTTCGCCCGGCACGTCGCGGTCCTCGGTGGGCGCAAAGAGCGTGCCGAGGTAGAGCATGAAACCGTCTGGATACTGGTGGCTCTCGTTCAGCGTCTGGGCCACAAGGTCGGCCGGGTCGCGGCTGATCTCGGACATCAGCGAGCGCCCGGTCAGGGTAAAGCCGTCGGGGCCGGTCACCGTCATCTCGAGCTCTGCGGCGCGGACGTCGTCAAGCGTGAAGCCCGCGTCGAACAGCCGGATGAAGGGCCCCAGCGCGGCCGAGGCATTGTTGTCCTTGGCCTTCGACAGCAGCAGCGCCGAGCGGCCCTCGACATCGCGCAGGTTGACGTCATTGCCGATGCAGGCCCCGCGGATCTGGCCACGGCTGTTGACCGCCAGCACCACTTCCGGCTCGGGGTTGTTCCAGACCGACATCGGATGCAGCCCCACCGGCGCGCCCCAGCCCACCGCCGAGAGCACCTGCGCCTTTGAGAAGATCTCGGCGTCCGGGCCGATGCCGACCTCGAGGTATTGCGACCAGAGCCCCTCGCCGATCAGCGCCGCCTTGACCCTTTGGGCCTGCTCAGAGCCGGGGGTGATGTCGGACAGGCTGGTGCCGATCAGCTTGCCAATGCTGTCGCGGATGGCGCGTGCGGCCTGCGGATCGCCCGCCGCACGCTCTTCGATCACCCGTTCGACCATGGATTTGGCAAAGGTCACCCCCGCCGCCTTGACCGCCTGCAGATCGTTGGGGGCCAGCAGATGGCGCCTTTCGGGGTCGGCGCCGGCGGCGAGGCTTTCGGCCTCGAGTTCGGCCAGCGGGGCGAGGGCGCGACCGTCCTGCGCCGCCACATGGGCGGCCGGATCGTCCAGTTCCAGCAGGTCGCGCATCGTCGGCACCGCCTGCGAGGTGATGTCGACAATCGCTCCGTCGCGTAGCGCCACCAGCGCCGGCCCGGTCTGCGGCAACCAGACCCGGCCAACGAACACGCCCTCGGCCCCATTCAATCCAGTGGTTGTCATGTCAGCCCCTGATGCTTGCTGTCAAAGAAGGTCGGACCGGCGGGCTCAGATCGTCCAGCCGCCGTCGATCGCCAGCGCCTGGCCGGTGGTATAGCGGCTGGCATCGCCGGCGAGGTAGAGCGCCAGCTCGGCAATCTCCTCGGGCGAGCCGATCCGGCCCATCGGCTGGCGGGCGACGAAATCGGCATGCGCCTTGTCGTAATCGCCGGTGGCGCGCAGGCGGGCATGCATGCTGGGGCTGTCGACGGTGCCGGGGCAGATCGCGTTGCAGCGGATGCCCTGGCCGACGAAATCCGCCGCGATCGACTTGGTCAGACCGATCACCGCCGCCTTGGAGGCACAATAGGCAAAGCGGTTGGGCACGCCCTTGAGCGAGGAGGCCACCGACGACATGTTGATGATCGAGCCGCCGCCGGCCGCGATCATGCCGGGCAGCAGCAGCTTGCACATCCGATACATGGCGGTGACGTTGAGATCGAAGCTGAAGTCCCAGTCGCGGTCGGAGCAGGTCAGGATATCGCCGCTGGCCACATAGCCGGCACAGTTGAACAGCACGTCACAGGCGGTCACATCCGCCAGCGCCTCGGTCAGGGCCGCGGCGTCGGTCAGGTCGACCTGGCGGGTGGTGACGTTGTCCAGCGCCGCCAGCTCCTTCAGGCCGGCGGCATCGATGTCCAGCGCGATGACATTGGCGCCGCGGGCGGCAAACAGCTCGACCGTGCTGCGGCCGATGCCCTGGGCGGCGGCGGTAATGAGGCAGGTCTTGCCGGCCAAGAGATCCTGAGGTGCGGTCATGGGTGTCACTCCGTGTGAAACAGGTTGTCAGGTCGCCCGTCCCTGCCCGCGTCGCCGCCGGCCGCGCAATGCGGGCGTCATTCGCCTGAATATAAATCATGGTTTCAAATACAAATCAATGCTTGATGACCCGAGGCAAAGCCGCCTAGACTGCGGGTCATGACCCGCCAGAAACCCACCGACACCGCGACAGAGGCCAAGTACCGTGCCCCGGCCTTGGAAAAGGGGCTGGAGATTCTCGAGCTGTTGTCGACCCATCAGGATCCGATGACCCAGGCCGAGATTGCCCGCGCCATGGACCGCTCGAAGAACGAGATCTACCGGATGCTTTCGACGCTGGTGCAACATGGCTATGTCTCGCGGACCCAGGGCGGCGAGGGTTATTCGCTGAGCCTCAAGCTCTTTGCCACCGCACAGCGCTATTCGCCGGTGGCCCGCCTGCTCGAGGTGGCCTTGCCGCTGATGCGCCGGGCCGCGCGCGCCACCTGGCAATCCTGCCACGTCGGCATGGAGAGCGGCGGCAGCGTCGTCATCGTCTCGTCCGTCGAGGCGCCGGGCAACTGGGGGCTGGCGCTGCGCACAGGATCGGTCATCGGGTTGGGCAACAGCGGCACCGGCCGAGTGCTGGCCGCCTTTCGCCCTGAAGAGGCGCTGCAGGACCTGCTGGGCCATCACACCCCGGCCCTGGGCGAGCCGGAGCTGGATGAGCCGCGCTTTCGGCAGGAGCTCGAGGCGATCCGCGACCGGGGGTTCTACCGGGGGGCCTCGGACACGCTGGTCGGGGTCACCAACCTCAGCTTTCCGATTTTCGAGCCCACCGGCGAGGTCGTGGCGGTGCTGACCTGCCCCTATCTCGAGCGGGTCGACAGGCTCAAGACCGCGACGCTCGAAGAGACCGAGCAGGTGATCGCCCGTGTTGCACAGGATCTGACGGGGTATTTCCACGGCGAAGCCCTGCCGGAGGACGCCCAATCGTGACCTGACCTGCCGGGCCTGACGGTCAGGCTGGCCCTCCAGAGAGGCCAAAACGCGCCGCACCGCACGGTGCCGGCAGCGGACGGCCAAGCCATGCCGGGATGCGCGGAAGACCGGGTAAGGCGGACCTGCCGCCCGGGGCGGCGTCGCATCCAAAAGAGCCATGTTGCCAAGGGCGTGCGCAAACTTGCGCCGGCCAGACCGGCCCCCCTCTGAACCCTGTAGTGACGTAACGACGATCATTGTCTTGTCACGGGACCACCCTATGGTAGGGAATGCCGTGCTGGCGCTTGCCTGCCCCTGCTGTGCCGGGCCTGCTGCCTGACGGCGCACCCTGAAAGACAACGCCGTATGCTGGCGGGCCGCGCGCCCCTCGGTCGGCCCCGAAATTTGCCGCAACGAGGCCGAGATGACTGACCAACCCGAACCGCTCACCTTTACCGACGACAAGGGCGCGTCGCGCTCGACCTGGATTGCCGCTGCGCTGGTGGTGGCAATCATCGGCTGGATGGGCAGCGGTTTCGTGCTGCCCCCCGAGGAGGCCGAAGCGCCGCGGGCCGAAGCCCCCGGGGTCGCGCCGGTCGCCGTGGCGGTCGAGCAATCCGCCACCGAGCCGGTGACGCTCTATTTCCAGGCCGAGGGCCAGGCCCAGCCCGACCGCGACACCGCGATCCGCGCCGAGGCCTCTGGCGAGGTCGCCGAGGTGCTGGTGGCCAAGGGCGAGGACGTGGCCGAGGGCACGGTGATCGCGCGGCTCTCGACCACCCGCGCGCAATCCGACCTGGCCCGCGCCAGCGAGGAACAGGCCCGGGCGCAGCGCGAGTTCGACAATGCCACCGAGCTGCTGGATCGTGGCGTCTCGACCGCCGACCGGCTCAGCGAGGCCCGCGCCAGCCTGGCCGCCGCGGCGGCCGCGGTGACCGCCGCCGAAGAGGCGCTCCGCGCGCTCGAGATCACCGCGCCCTTTGCCGGCCGGATCGAGACCCTGACGCTCGATCCCGGCGAATACGTCCAGATCGGCGCCGAGGTGGCGCGGATCGTCGACAACCGGCCGCTGACCGTCGCCATTCAGGTGCCGCAGCAGGCGCTGGGCCGGATCAGGAACGGCCAGCCCGCCACCATCAACTTCATCACCGGCGAGGAACGCGAGGGCACCGTCAGCTTTGTCGGCACCTCGGCCAATGCCGAGACCCGCACCTTTCTGGCCGAGATCGACGTGCCCAACCGGGACGGCGCCATCCCGGCCGGCATCTCGGCCGAGATCCGCATTCCCACCGGGACGGCGCAGGCGCATTTCGTTCAGCCCTCGACCGTCTCGCTCAGCCCCGAAGGGCTGCTGGGCGTCAAGGCGGTGGACGCGGCCGATACCGTGGTCTTCCACCCGATCGAGATCGTCCGCGCCGAAATCAACGGCATCTGGGTCACCGGCCTGCCAGACCGGGCGCGGATCATCACCATCGGTCAAGGCTTCGTCAACGCCGGCGAAACCGTGCGCCCCTCGCCCGCGCCGAACGCCGAACCCGACGCCGGATCCGAACCGGCGCCGACGCCGCAGGCCGCTGCCGTGCCGACGCAGGAGAACTGAGCCATGAACAGCCTCATCGACGCCGCCTTCTCGCGCGGCCGGGTCGTTCTCATGGCGCTGGTGATGATCCTCGGCGTCGGCGCTTTTGCCTATGTCGCGATCCCCAAGGAAGCCAACCCGGAGGTGCCGCTGCCGCTGGTCTATGTCTCGACCGGGCTCGAGGGCATCAGCCCGGCCGACGCCGAACGGCTGCTGGTCGAGCCGATGGAGGCCGAGTTCGCCGCCCTCACCGGGCTCGACCGGATGGAGAGCCACGCCTCGGAAGGCTTTGCCAGCGTGCAGCTCGAGTTCACCCCCGGCGGCGACATCGACGAGGCGCTCGACAAGGTGCGCGAGGCCGCCGACCGGGTCGGCGGCAACCTGCCAGAGGACGCCCGCGACCTGACCATCACCGAGATCAACACCGCGCTTTTCCCGATCATCACCGCGATCATTTCGGGGCCGGTGCCGGAACGCACGCTGAACGCGCTGGCCGACGACGCACAAGAGGCGATCGAGGGCCTGCCCGGCGTGCTCGAGGTCGATATCGGCGGCTCGCGCGACGAGTTTCTCGAGGTGCTGATCGATCCGACGGTGTTCCAGACCTACAACCTCAGCTTCGACGAGCTGATCGGCCAGCTGCAGCGCAACAACCGGTTGATCGCCGCCGGCGCCATCGAGACCGGCGGCGGGCGCATCGTGCTCAAGGTGCCGGGGCTGATCGAGGACCTGCAGGACGTGATGGAGATCCCCGTCAAGGTGCGCGGCGATGCGGTCGTCACCTTCGAGGATGTGGCCACCATCCGCCGCACCTTTCAGGACCCCACCGGCTTTGCCCGGATCGACGCCCAGCCGGCGCTGGCGCTCGAGGTCAAGAAACGCTCAGGCGCCAATATCATCGACACCGTTGCGGCCACCAAGCAGGCGCTCGAGGCGCTGCGCGCCGAATGGCCCGACAGCGTCGAGGTGACCTACCTGCAGGACCAGTCCGAACAGGTCGAGACGCTGCTGTCGGACCTCGAGGCCAATGTGATCGCGGCGGTGATGCTGGTGATGATCGTGATCGTGGCAGCGCTGGGCCTGCGCTCGGCGATCCTCGTGGGACTCGCCATCCCCGGTGCCTTTCTCGCCGGCGTCACCGCGCTCTGGGCGATGGGGGTTACCATGAACATCGTGGTGCTCTTTTCGCTGATCCTGGTGGTCGGCATGCTGGTCGACGGCGCCATCGTCACCACCGAACTGGCCGACCGCAAGCTGCAGGAGGGCGTCGCCCCGCGCGCCGCCTATGCCATGGCCGCCAAACGCATGGCCTGGCCGATCATCGCCTCGACCGCCACCACGCTCAGCGTGTTCTTCCCGCTGCTGTTCTGGACCGGCATGGTCGGCGAGTTCATGAAGTTCCTGCCGATCACCGTGCTGCTGACACTCTTTGCCTCGCTGTTCATGGCGCTGGTCTTCATCCCGGTGCTCGGCGGGCTGATCGGCAAACGTCCGCCACAGAGCGCCCGCGCCAAGCGCGCCCTGCATGAGGCCGAACAGGGCGATCCGCGCCGCATCGGCGGGATGACCGGCGCCTATGTCCGGCTGCTCGAATGGGCGATCCTGCGCCCCGGCGCCACCGCGCTCCTGGCACTGGCGCTGCTCCTGGGCGGCTTCGGGCTCTACGGCCAGTTCGGCAACGGCGTGACCTTCTTTCCGGCGGTCGAGCCCGAGTTCATGCAGGTGCAGGTCCGCGCCCGCGACAACTTCTCGATCTACGAGCGTGACGCGCTGGTGCGCCGGGTCGAACAGCGGCTTCTGGGCCGCGACGAGATCGCCACGGTCTATGCCCGCTCGACCATGGGCAGCGGCGCCGACGAGGAAACCATCGGCACCCTGCAGCTCGAGCTGACCGACTGGGACATCCGCCGCCCCGCGGCCGAGATCGGCGAGGAGATCCGCCGCGATGTTGGCGATATTGCCGGCATCGACGTGCAGGTCCAGACCGAGAGCGGCGGGCCGACCAGTGGCAAGCCCGTCAACCTGCAGATCGCCGCCCGCACCCCCGCCCATCAGGCCCGGGCGGTCGAGCAGGTGCTGGCGCTCATGGAGCGGATCGGCGGCTTTACCGACATCACCGACAGCCGGCCCCTGCCCGGCGTCGAGGTCTCGATCCTCGTCGACCGCGCCGAGGCGGCACGCTATGGCGCCGATGTCAGCCTGCTGGGACAGGCGGTGCAGCTGCTGACCCAGGGCATCGCGGTGGCGGACTACCGCCCCTCCGACGCCGATGGCGAACTCGACATCCGGGTGCGCTTCCCGGCCGAGGAACGCTCGCTGTCGGAACTGAGCAACCTGCGGGTGCCGACCTCGGCCGGGCTGGTGCCGATCGCCAATTTCGTCACCTTCGCGCCGTCAGAGCGCACCGGCACGATCACCCGCATCGACGAAGCCCGGGTGGTCTCGATCGAGGCCAACGTCGCGCCGGGCCTGCTGGTCAACGACCAGGTCCAGGCGCTGCAGGCGGCGCTCGAGGCCACCGACCTGCCAGAGGGCGTCAGCTTCAGCTTTGCCGGCGAGGCCGAGGACCAGGCCGAGACCATGGCCTTTCTCGGCGGTGCCTTCGCGGCGGCGATCTTTCTGATGCTGGTGATCCTGGTGGCGCAGTTCAACAACTTCTACCAGGCCTTCGTGGTGATGAGCGCCATCGTCTTCTCGGTCGCCGGCGTGCTGCTCGGGCTGCTGATCACCGGCCGGCCCTTCGGGGTGGTCATGGGCGGTATCGGGGTGATCGCGCTGGCGGGCATCGTGGTCAACAACAACATCGTTCTGATCGACACCTACAACGATCTCAAGCGCGCGGGGCTATCGCCGCGCGAGGCCGCGCTGAGGACCGGGGCGCAGCGCCTCAGACCGGTGATGCTGACCTCGGTGACCACCGCGCTGGGGCTGATGCCGATGGTGCTGGGCGCGAACCTCAATTTCTTCACCCGCGAAATCGTCTTCGGCGCCCCCTCGACGCAATACTGGACCGAACTCAGCAGCGCCATCGTCGGCGGCCTTGTGGTGGCGACGCTGCTGACCCTGGTGCTGACCCCGGCAATGCTGATGCTGGGCGAAAAGCGCGCCCGGCGGAACCTGCCGGCCAGTGCCGGCTCGGCCACGGCCGGCTGATCGGCGGCGAGGCCGGGGAAAACGCCCCGCTGACGGAACAGCCGCAGGGCTTTGGTGGTTACCTCGACACGCGCCACTGGCCGCCGAACCCGGCGGAGGCCCTGGCCCGACATTGAGCCCACGGAGCCCCAGATGAACCTCAGACTGATCCTCGGCCTCGGCCTGGCCGCCATCGCCTGGCGCGCCCTCACCCCGCCGCGCCCGGCGCCCCGCCAGCGTATCCGCGACGCCGGCCCGTCACAGATGCACAACCCGCCCAAAACCTGGGACCGGGTCGACGAGACGGCAGACGAATCCTTCCCCGCCAGCGACCCACCTGCCACCTACTGACCCCCGCAGACAGCCTCGCACGCCACGCCCGCCCCGGCCCCCGAAGACACGCGCCGCCCGCAGAGCAGCCCGCTCCTTCATCTTGCCAAATAAACCTCCGGGGGTGAGGCCGCAGGCCGAGGGGGCTGGCCCCCTTTGCCGAGGCCAGCCAAAGCCGCACCGTCGGAACCCGAAACTCTGTAAGGAAATTCAGCGCATCAGCCAGGCCCGCCCAAGGCCGCTGAACCCGCGCTGAGATCGGTGTGGTACCCAAGGTCGGACTCGAACCGACAAGGCCGTTAAGCCGGGGGATTTTGAATTGTACAGAATTTATTTTTCGCCAGTACGTTATACGAAATCCCTCCCGCAGACATAGCGTGAACAAAATGCGAATGTGGGAGCGGCAGTTTTCTGGTCTCCTATCGCTCCGGTCAGAGGTTCGAACGAGATAGGATCCGGCGAAAGTACACCCGTCCTTTGCCCCTTCTTTATACGGCGTATCCAACAGCACCTCAGCCAATCGCTGCACCGATTCCTCGAAGCTGCAGACCATCCCGCATCAGTGTCGTGCGGGATGATTTGTTCATTGAACTAGCTGACCAATCCTGGCCCGCAGTCCTGCCCGACCCGCCGCCGTGGGTGTGGCCGCGATAGCGGTGAGAAATCGGCAGGGCTGCGCCAGGATGAGGCGCGACCCTGACGTCCGTGAGCCACCGAGGCTCCGCGGCAAGGACATCGCTGGCAAACGGCTACACCGCCAGTTCGTCGCCTTCGTTGCCTTCATCTCCCTCGTTGCCCTCGTCGCCTTCGTTGCCTTCGTCGCCTTCGTTGCCCTCGTCGCCTTCGTTGCCTTCGTTGTCCTCGTTACCTTCGTTGCCCTCGTCGCCTTCGTTGCCTTCGTCGCCTTCATTGCCCTCATTGTCTTCGTTGCCTTCGTTGCCTTCGTTGGCTTCGTCGCCTTCGTCCCCTTCGTCTTCCTCGTTGCCTTCGTTGCCTTCGTCGCCCTCGTCGCCTTCGTCGCCCTCGTTTTGCTCGTCGTTCTCGTCGCCTTCGTTGCCTTCGTCGCCTTCGTTGTCCTCGTCGTCCTCGTTGCCTTCGTCGTTTTCGTCGCCTTCGTCACCTTCGTCGTCTTCGTCGTCTTCGTCGGCCTCGTCGCCTATGGACTCGTCACCTTCGTCGCCCTCGTCGTCTTCGTCGCCTTCGTTGGCCTCGTCGCCTTCGTCGCCGTTGGCGGGTTCGTCGCCCTCGTCGTCCTCGTCGCCTTCGTCGCCTTCGTCTTCTTCGTCGCCTTCGTCACTCTCGTCGCCCTCGTCGTCCTCGTCGCCTTCGTCGTCCTCGTCGGCTTCGTCACCGTGCTGGTCTTCGTTGCCCTCGTCACCTTCGTCGCCTTCGTCGGACTCGTCGCCTTCGTCACCCTCGTTGTTCTCGTTGCCCTCGTCGCCCTCGTCGTATTCGTCACCTTCGTCGCCCTCGAAGCCTTCGTCGCCTTCGTCGTGTTCGTCCCATTCGTCGTGTTCGTTGCCTTCGTCGTTTTCGTTGCCTTCGTCGGCTTCGTTACCTTCGTTGCCCTCGTCGCCTTCGTTGCCCTCGTCGCCTTCGTGGCCTTCGTCGCCTTCGTCCCACTCGTCGCCTTCGTCACCTTCGTCGCCTTCGTCGCCTTCGTCGTCTTCGTTGTTTTCGGTGTCCTCGTTGCCTTCGTCGCCTTCGTCGCCCTCGTTTTCGTTGCCTTCGTTTCCTTCGTTTCCTTCGTTGTCCTCGTTGCCTTCGTCGCCCTCGTCGTGAAAATTCCAGAAGGTTTCGTCGTCTTCGTTGTCCTCGTTGCCCTCGTTGCCCTCGTCGCCCTCGTTGCCTTCGTCGTCCTCGTTGCCTTCGTCGTCCTCGTTGCCTTCGTTGCCCGCTTCGTCGCCTTCGTCGCCTTCGTCGCCTTCGTCGTTCTCGTTGCCCTCGTCCCCTTCGTTCCCTTCGTTGCCCTCGTCCCCTTCGTCCCCTTCGTCGCCTTCGTCCCACCAGTAGCCTTCGTCGCCTTCGTCGCCTTCTTCGCCTTCGTCGCCCTCGTCGTGCTCGTTGCCTTCGTTACCCTCGTCGCCTTCGTTGTTCTCGTCGCCTTCGTTGTCCTCGTCGCCTTCGTCGTTCTCGTCTCCCTCGTTGCCTTCGTTGTTTTCATCCCCGTCGTCGTCTAGTTCGTCGCCTTCGTTGCCTTCGTCGTCTTCGTCATCCTCGTCGTCTTCGTCGCCCTCGTCGCCTTCCTGGAAGATGATATCGATCTCGTCGCCCTCGTCGTCCTCGTCGTCCTCGTCGCCCTCGTCGTTTTCGTCTCCCTCGTCGTTCTCGTCTCCCTCGTCGCCCTCGTCGGCCTCGACTCCCTCGTCGCCCTCTGTGCCCTCGTCGTTCTCGTCGCCTTCGTCACCCTCGTTGTTCTCGTCGTCCTCGTCGTCCTCGTCGCCCTCATCGCCCTCGTTGCCGCCCTGGAGGATGATGTCGGTCTCATCGCCTTCGTCGCCTTCGTTGCCTTCGTCGCCTTCGTTGCCCTCGTCGCCTTCGTTGCCTTCGTTGTCCTCGTTGCCTTCATTGCCTTCGTTGGCTTCGTTATCTTCGTCGCCCTCGTCGCCTTCGTCGGCCTCGTCGCCTTCGTCGCCCTCGTCGTTCTCGTCGCCTTCGTTGTCTTCGTCGCCTTCGTTGCCTTCGTTTTCTTCGTTGCCTTCGTCGCCCTCATTGCCCTCGTTGTCTTCGTTTCCCTCGTTGCCTTCGTTCCCTTCGTTCCCTTCGTTACCCTCGTTACCTTCGTTTCCCTCGTTGCCTTCGTCGCCCTCGTTGCCAAAGCTGAGCGGGGCATCGAGGCCTGCGTGTTCGAAGGCCCGCGCGATGAGCTGCTCAAGGTCGGCGGCGGCGATTGTGTTGTCGGTAGACGCGAGGGTGAGATCGTTGGTCATTGGAGGGACTCCCAAAATCAAGTTTGCACGAATAGACGCAAAACCAAGGTCGCTGACTGCGAAGGCAGTTCTCGGATCAACCCGAAGCCGGTTCAAAGAATTTCGGCGACCAACTGGCCGGATCAATCGAACGGAGCCCAATGCGGTTCGCTCGAAGAAATGCGCGATTACAAAGGAGGCTCGGCCGAGAAATTCGACCTGCAAAATACTAAACTGACACAGGATGCTAGCCGGACCTTTCAGATTCTGTCAAATTTCCGCGGTTGGACGGCCACTGACTTTGGCAAGCAGAGACTGGTGCACGGGCTGAAAAAAGCTGGCAATCATCGAGCTGGCCGAGGCCGGCGCGTGCGACGCCGAGTGCCAGGCGGTGACCGGAGAGAGCGCCGAGATGGCTGCTTTTTACCGCAAGAAGGCGGCTCGGAAACCGCTGAGTCGCGGCACCCAGCCGCGGCGGGACTCAGTAAATTGTGTTGATCGCGTGGTCCCGGTGCCCGCGGGCATTGCGACAGCCCGGTGCAACGATCCACTGAACTGCACCACTGCGATCGCGTGGCAATTGCTAGACCAATGTCAGTCTCAGGCACTCAGACGCGGGCTCCCCATCGGTACCAGCTTATCCGAGAGTCCCAAGCGCGCCCTGATCGGCCCAGGCAACAGACGCGCCGATCCAATCCTCGGCCGATCCATTTCGCACACCAGCCGCTCGGCGCCGTAAAGCGTCAGATATTCCGGAAAATTATCGAACATCCGCCGCCCAAGGTAATCGACGAAGGTCTCGGAAGCCGCACCTTCGGCCAAGATCACATTGTGATGCTCGGTCTCGACGTGGTAATAAGTCACCCGCTCCGGCAGCTCGTCCAATGGCACCCAGTCGATTGACTGACCGTTCACCAGCGCCGAGGCGTTGATCACGAGACCGTCCAAGATCATCCCGTGATCCGCCGTCACGACCAGATCGCGATGCGGCAGGCCGCGGCCCAGCGCCCCGGCACGGATGCGCACCGGTTGCATCCGCTCTCTCGCCAACGCCGTCAGCACCGTCTGCCGCCCAATCCATTTTACCGGCACCGCGCGTCCCTCTGCCGTTACGACCGGATCGCCGATGGCCAAGGTCTCGACCGCGCGCCGACCCTGCGGCGTGGCTATGCCAGTGCCAGGGCCAAAGCAGACGACGTTGAAGTTGATGGTCTCGAAACTCGACACCGCGATGTTGCCGAAGGTCGCGCCGTCCTCTTCGCCCGACGTGATCTGGTAAGTCCCCGCCGGCCCACCGTTCGAGCCAGCCAGAATGTCGTTGATCGTCGGCTGCCCACTGCCGCCAAAGGCCACGGGCGCACCGCCGCCATCCGGAGTAAAGCTGCCGACGGCGCCATTGCTGACGCCCGTCACCTGCCCCGCGGTCAGATTTCCGCTCACCGTGATCACATCGATCCCGGCGGTTTCGTCAGCAATGAAGGTCTCGATCGAGGAGAAGGTGTCGGTTCCGCCGCCGCCCGTCTTCGTGACGGTGCCGTTGCCGGATTGATCAACCGTGACCGAGATCACCTCGTTGTCCAGGGATCCGCTGCCCGAGGCGTCATAGGTATCGTTCGACGCCCCGCCTTCGATGCTGTCGGACCCCGAACTGATCCGCACGGTATCGCCACCGCCATCGCCCCGGACTGTGTCGTCGCCTGCGCCGCCGTCCAGCGTGTCGGCGCCGTCGCCGCCGTCTAGCGTGTCGGCGCCATCGCCCCCCTCCAGCGTATCGGAGTCGGCACCGCCATCCAGCAGATCGTTGCCGCCGTTGCCGACCAGCAAATCGTCGCCGGCGTCACCAAACAGCTGATCGTTGCCCCCCGAAACGGTTCCGGTGCTGGTGTTGGTCTGGAAATCGCCGAAAAGCTGGTCATCGCCTTCCCCGCCGCGCAACGTGTCGTTGCCCCCGGCGAAATCGCCGCCTGACAGAATATCGACATCACCGAACAGCGAGTCGTTGCCGCCACGCCCGAGCAACTCGTCACCGCCTCCGATTACACTGCCCTCAGACTGCTCAGCCACTTCGCCATAGATCAGGTCACCAACAGTGTTCGATCCGGTCAGACTGTCTGCGCCGCCTTGTAGGATCGAGGCCCCACTCATGAAAACCAGATCGCCCGACAGGTCTATTGCGGCACCGCCCTCCGCCACAGTGATCGTGTCGTCGCCGCCGATCACCGTGCCACCGTTTAGATGCCACGCATCGCCTGCGGCGGACACCGGCGATCCCGGCGAGGTGATGTCGATCTGATCATTTCCGCCGGTCAGTTGCGCGCCGACGAAGACCTGATCAGCATCGCCCAGAAGGGTGTAAGCGGCAATGCCTGACCCAGTCTGCGCAGCGGTGATTGTGTCATCACCGCCCGTCAGGTTCTCGGTGCCGGACACTTCCAGGAAATCGCCAAAGAACCAGCCGCCCTCGGTGCTGGTCAGGATCGTGTCGTTGCCGGCCTGTATCGTTGACCAGAACGCATCGGTCTGCTGCACATGTGTGCCGGTGACGACCAGATCGGTCAGATCAGCGTTGAGACCGGTAATGAAGATGTCCGGAACATAAGGTTGATTGCCCCGGAGATTGAAGCTGTCGATCGTGACGCCAGTGACGGTTCCACTGGTGGGAAAGCCGGATCCGTCATATGTGAAACCGGTGCCTGTGACTTCGACGTACGCGTCATTGTCGGCGCCAGATTCGACAAAAAACTGAAACGACGTCGGGGTGGATACCACCGTGGATGTGTATGCGACTTGGTTGGTTGTGATCTGTGAAAAAACCGTCGTGCCTGTGAAATCAAGTGTTGGCATAGGTGCGTTCCTCGCGAAATAAGACCGCCAAATCTAACGGCGGCTTGTGATCGGAATTGGATCAGCAATCGGCGCGCCGTCGAATCGATTCAAAAAAAATCGTGTCATCTCAATGACATCCGGAATGTCGTCGGACAGAATCAGAATATAACGTGGACTAGTTTTCCGGTCACCAGAATTTATTCGCCCGGCGTCCACCAGCTGCTCTATATCTAGGGTCAGGATTCATAACCAATAGATGACGAGTGCTGCGAGGGCGATGGCTGAGAGGAAGACCTTGGGGCAGCGGTCATAGCGTGTCGCCACGCGCCTCCAGTCCTTGAGCCTGCCGAACATGATCTCGATACGGTTCCGCCGTTTGTATCGGCGCTTGTCGTATTTGACCGGCGTCTTGCGCTGTTTTCTGCCGGGGATGCAAGCGCGTATCCCCTTGTCTTTCAAGGCGTCTCGGAACCAGTCGGCATCGTATCCGCGATCTCCGAGTAGCCAGCCGACCTTGGGCAGGCTGCTGCAAAGCGCCCGTGCGCCGATGTAATCGCTGACCTGCCCAGCGGTAACGAACAGGTTGAGAGGACGTCCTTGGCTGTCACAGATGGCATGCAGTTTGGTGTTCATGCCGCCCTTGGTGCGACCGATCAGGCGACCACGCCCCCCTTTTTCGCGGCCATGCTGGTCGCGGTGCGGTGTGCCTTCAGATAGGTCGCGTCGATCATCACGGTCTTTTCCTCGCCGTGTTCGGCAGCCAGGCCGACCATCATCCGCGCGAAAATGCCTTTCTCGCTCCAACGCTTCCACCGACTGTAGAGCGTCTTGTGCGGCCCGTAGGCTTCCGGGGCGTCTCGCCAGCGTAAGCCATTACGGTTTATGAAGATAATTCCGCTCAACACACGCTTGTCGTCAACGCGAGGTTTACCGTGGGACTTCGGAAAGAAAGGGGACAGCTTGGCCATCTGCTCGTCAGTCAGCCAGTAAAGGTCGCTCATGTCACCGCTCCGTTTTTCGAGCCGTGAATCACGCAGCGCACTGAAAATCAATGCATCCTGACCCTAGGATGCAGCCCTTCGGTAGCACAACATGTCGATCGCAGTCCGAGCCCGAGCCAGAAGCTCCGGACTGTAAATGCGATCGAAAGCTTGCGCCAACGGAAAATATCTGAAAAACCGATGCGAACGCATGAGGAGGCTACCCGTGGCTAAGTCAATTACATTCTTTAATAACAAAGGCGGCGTCGGAAAGACGACCTTGCTTTGCAATATCGCTGCATATGTCGCCGACGAATATGAGGCCAATGTTCTAGTTATTGATGCAGACCCTCAGTGCAACGCAACTCAATACATGTTTGACGACAAAAAGCTCTCATATTTTTATGAAGAGACATCATCCTTCACTCTCTACAATGTTATACGACCACTGTCACTTGGGAAAGGGTATAGTCGAGAGCTCAGCGTTTCTCCGAGTCCACGCTTTGATGTGGACGTTCTGCCCGGAGATCCGCGACTCGCTCTCACTGAGGACTTACTTGCGAAGGACTGGGGGTCCGCAATTGGGGGGGACTCTCGAGGTATGAGGACAACTCTTCTTTTCGCAGAGTTAATGAAACGTTGCGATGGTTATGATTTTGTATTTTTTGACGTCGGCCCATCGCTGGGCTCCATAAATCGAGCTGTACTCTTGGGGAGTGACTATTTTATTGCCCCAATGTCGATTGATATTTTCAGCGTCAAGGCAATAGAAAATATTTCCACATGGATGTCCAAATGGAAAAAGCAATGGGATGTTGGTGTGTTGAATGTAGACGATCCTGAGGAAGTAGACACTGAACTGACGCGGGAGCTTAAGTTCGTCGGATACGTTTCGCAGCAGTATATTGCTAAAGCTGACTCTAAAGGAACCAAGAGAGCAGTTAACGCCTACGAGCGGATAATGCGCCAATTTGAGGGTGTCGTGTCTCGCGAGCTTTCAGAAACCGCTCCATTAGCTGCACCAAACAAGAGTTTCGATCTTGGTGCAGTTCCAAATTTGCATAGTTTGATCCCGCTATCACAATCAGCGCGAGCTCCAGTGTTCAAACTTAAAGCGCAAGATGGCGTTCGTGGAGCTCATTTTTCAAAAGTAAAGGATTCTAGAGAAACCTTCGGTGCTGTAGCGAAAGAGATTGTCGAACGGTCAGGGTGGCGGGAATGATTGACTGGCCTGATCAACTCAAGCGAGATCTTCTGGCGCGGAGAGTTGTTGTCTTCCTGGGTAGCGGCGTCTCGAAAAATTCAATTGGACAGGATGGTGAGACTCGCCCGCCACTTTGGGTTGAATTCCTCAACTCCGCTTTGGAAAAGGTTGGCGGCAGGGGAACTTCGCATATCAAAAAGGCCATCAAAGAGAACGACCTTTTGCATGCTTGCGAGTGGCTTAAAAACAAAATGGAGGAAGAGTGGCCTCCATTCCTTCGTGCGAAATTTGTGGACCCTGGATTCACGCCGGCAGAAATTCACAAGGTCATCTTTAACTTGGATCAGAGGATCTACTTGACTCCGAACTTTGACCAAATCTTTGAAAACTATGTGAATGGTGTGACTGGCGGGCTGGTTTCTGTCATGCGTTACACAGATCCTGATGTTCATAATTTTCTGAGAGAGGATCGAACGCATATTATCAAAGTTCATGGCTCCATCGAGCATCCCGCTGAACTGATATTCACCCAACATGACTACGCTAAAGCGCGTGTTTCTCATTCGGCGTTTTATGATGTTTTAGATGCTTGCCTCTTGTCTCATACATTTTTATTTATTGGTTGCGGAATTTCTGATCCGGACCTAAATCTTCTGCTCGAAAACCACAGGTTCAACTTTCCCAACTCGAGACCTCACTACCTGGTGACATCCTCAAAAGTTCCAAAAGATATGGTTAATTCTTTGCGGTATAATAGAAACCTTAAATGTCTTACTTATGATTCAAAAAACCACCATACCGAGCTATTTGATTCGTTGAAGGTTTTGGCTTCAATAATGGATAACGTCGCACCCGTCCCCGCGGAACTGGGCGTGGTCAACTGAGCGCTTGTTGGTTCAGTTCTTGTTACTACGGTATGGAAAAAAATATTTTCTGTGCTGCAATAAATCGGCTCGTCGCGTTTTGATACTACGTTGATCACGGTTTTTCAGCGATGGCCTTCAGTGGCAAAGCAGACGCTCGGGTTTGCCCAAGCTGCAGTTGCGGGGAAAGACAGGTTGCCCGCGATCTAGTCGCTTCCGGACGTTGCCTCAAAGGTCTGCTATCACCGCATTGAATTTTGGCGACACGTCCACTTTGAGCTGAGACCGGTCAAACGGTTGGTCGCGCCGAGGCCTGCAGGGTTAAGAATCGCAAGCCGCAACGCCGCAAATCCGATTTGAGCCCTTAGTTCTAGATTGCTGCAACATAACGCATGTCCGCTTAAGCGATTAAGTCGTCGAAATTTCTTGGCGTCGATCAATCAGGTCCTGCAAACGATCTGCAATCACCTCTAAGAATGCCTTGATTTCATCCACTGTCGGCAAGTTAAATTGCACGGTCGCTCCCGAGTAGTCCTTCCATACTTTACCCCATGCTTTGCTCGTGTTGCCGTCGACATCGAGGTCATCCTCGCAGATTTTTCGCATCTTTTTTTCGAGGCATCGCATTGTTGCGGTATCAATAATCCTTTCAGCTTCGTTGGTTTCTGAGAAACACTGATGGGCAAGAATGGTTGCGGCTGGATGCTTAAGAACATCGGCCCAAAGCCTGATATTCTTCTCTTCAGGTGTCCCACTAAACCCTGATGTCCCTGCCCGCTTCAAAACTTGCTTTTCATAAGCATGTTGCTCTTCCACTGCATTTTGGACTGCTTCACGAAGGGCGCCCAGTTCGCGGACAAGTACTCTGGACAAGCGGTCACAATCCTCATCATCATTGACTAACGTGAGAAGGCTATAAATTCCTTGAATGCTTGAGGCCAAATTACAAGCATCCGCCACATGGTCTACAACCGTTCCACCTTTCATCTTGGCTTGGTCACGATTGTCCGGCATTGCGAATTCAAACAGGCGACACGGAAGCGGGTCTTCGACATCTTCACACAGACGCCGCTCTAATTCGGCAACAATCATGTCAAAATCATTTTTCGAATATTTCATGTTTTTAGAACCTCATCATTGGGCGTCTGCTGCGTTTTTATTATGTTTAGTGCATACAACCCAGTCGGCGCAGCGCGATACGTAATCCGACATCCGACTGTTGCGCGGCGAGCGGCAGCTTTGTCCCGCACTGTTCCCGTTTGGTGAGGTTTGACGGGCGCACCTGCGGCGAACGGCTGCATTGCCCAGTGCGCATGCGGCACCGGTCTTCTGTCATGCCGCCAGACTCCGCGACTTTGCAAAGGTTGCTTCCTGCGCACAGCGGCCATTGGCCCAGACCGCAGCGACGGTCGGCTCACCGCCTCCCCGTCCCTTGCACCGAGCTCAGATCATGCCTCCAAGAATTTACCGATGGTACCAACGTACTGGCAAGCGGATAACTCAACGGCATTGGCAGCAGGCATGTGGCTAAACCGGCAGCCCTTCGTAACCGACGGCCGTTGCTCCCTCCGATCAACCTCACCACGCCGCCGAAACCTCAGACCACTGGTTCGCGTCAAAAGGCAGCTCGGTATGCAGCATCTTGATCGCATGCGTGGCATTGCCGTCGAAGATAGGTCCCGCCGTGTCGAGCCGCCCGTCCCAGGCCACGTCGTAGAGCGCGATCTTCGACGTGACACCGGCGAAGACATGGCCCTGGTCACCGGCGCCCCCTGCCCGCCCCGGTCCCAGATAGCCTCCGTAGACGATCCGCTCGGTGGTCTGGATGTCGGTGATGTTGTCCTTGTGGCTGCCTGCGAAATGCGGGTTCACCGTCCAGCCCTTCACCCCGTCATGCGCCGTGCTGCACTGCATCGATCCGCCGGCGTCAAAGACATCGGTGCCGATCACCATCGGGTTGATCTCGTGGAAGGTCACCGTCCCGAGGCCGCCGTCGTCGTGATAGTTCAGCCCGTCGAGCTCGGAATCGAGCACGATGCAATTGCGCGTTCCGATGCTTTCGCAGGACGTCGTGTAGCAGCCCGAGCCCCGCGCGCCGAGGAACACGCAGTCGCTGAAGTGCGCCCGGCTCCCTGCCCCGCTGGACGCCACCTGTACCCCCGAAAGGAAGATGACGTTCTCGTAGTAGAGTTCACTGGCGCCAAGGATTATGCTGCTAACCGAACGGGTGATCAGGATGTCATCGCCTAGCGTCGGGGCGCCGCCGCCGATCCGGTTGACGTAGAACTTGGCATTGGCGCTGTCGAACCAGTAGCTGCCGGGCAGCGCCGCGACCTCCGCCAGCGAGGTCTTGCGCGCGTATTCGAGCGGCAGGCGGAACGTGCGGCCGCTGACGTGGTGGGTGACGAAACGCGGAACCGTGCGATCGAAGACGCGGCCGGGCTGCGACATGGTGCCGGTGCCGGCCTCCCAGACATGGGCATGACTGGCGTTGGCCGCCCAGCTGGCATCGGCCGGGCCGTAGCTGTTGGAGAGGATCGGCGGGTTGCCCTCGGCATCCGGCACGCCGATGACCCCATGGTTGACGGTGAGCTGGCTGTCGTGGCGAAGCCCGCTGTGGCGGTCATAGGTCGGGCCGGCGGCGTTGTAGAGGTAGATCAGCGCGTTGGTCCCGGCCGCGTTGGCGGCGGTGACCGCGCCGGAGATCAGCGAGCTCTTCGCGAGAGCCCGGGTGGCACCAGAGTTGCCGTTGCTCCCCGCCACGTTGTCGACATGCAGGTACTGCGCCGGTGCCGGCAGGAAGGTCTCGCGGTAGACATGCGGGTCATCGAGGCTGGTGCGCACCCGGTGCGGGCCGACACGCTCGACCGTGAAGGGCGGCGCGGTAAATCCGGTGGGCGTCGGGATCGCGACACTGCGGGCGCGCCGCTCGGAGACTTTCACCAGCTCGGGGTCGGCCTTGTAGACGTGGTCGAACTCGGCCGACCAGGTGAAGGGCCGCAGGGCGCGATAGGTGATCTCGGAGCCGTCCGCGCGCAGGATGCGCAGCAGGCAGCCGGCGGCAACCTCGCCGGCAAAGGGTGCCTCGAGGACGGTGGTGAGATCGGCGACCCGGCCGGCAAGACCGGTACTGTTGATGTCGATCATGGGCATGTCAGAGTACCTCGATAAGCAGCGCGCCGTTCTGGCCGACGAGTTGGCCGTTCTGCATCACATAGGCAAAGCGCGGGATGTCGGGGCGGCGCCCGATCCTGAATTGGCGGAGGGGGCCTGGCACGCCCAGGCCGAAAGCTGTCTGCATGATGGGCCTCACAGGTACTGGATGCTGGCCGAGATGCCGTTCCAGCCGTAAAGCCAGAGACGGGTCGGCGCAGCGACGAGGAAGAGATCGTCGAGGAAACCCTGGAGGCCTTCGCCGGGCTCGAGGGTGGTTGCCCCGACGGTCTCCGGGCCGCCGGCCGGGGCGGCGCCGGCGGTGGCATAGACCGCGAAGGCCTCGTTGCCGAGGTTCTGCACCTTGACGGCGCTGGTGATGTCCTCGGCGGCGGGCTGAGTCCAGGCAGCGCCCGGCGCGGTGAAAACGGAATCGTAAGCCATCAATGCCTCCTCTCGGATTGGGTCAGTGTTTGCGGTCGAGCAGGACGCGCAGGTCGGCTGCCATATGCTCGGTGCGGTGGTCGATTTCGGTCATGCGCTCATCGATCAGGCTCAGCGTGGCATTGGCCCGGCGGGTCTCGCTCAGCACGTATTCGGTCAGGTCGGTCGGCGGCGGGCCGGTTCCGACCTGCGGCGGGGTCTTCCGGACGCCGCGGAATACGGCGGCGATCGCCCCGCCGATCCCCGCCATGAGCCCGGCGAGCCCGACCCAGGCTTCCGGCTCAATCGAATTGATGAACGGCAGCATCGGCGGCGGACCTGTAGGCGGCGAGAATGTCAAAGGCCGCCAGCACGAAATAGGTGCCGACGCCCGTGGTCAGCGCGCCCGTCTGGCCGCCGAGAAACGGCACGGCGAAGAGCACGGCAAGCCCCATGAAGATGCCGGCGCCCAGCACCGCGCCCACGCAGCGCAAAAGTGGCGACCGGCGCCAGTTGCCGTTGATCCAAAGCCCGGCCATGCGCATCGCGGCGATGAAGGTCAGCGGCAGCACCAGCGCCGCCTCGTCAGCCCCCAGCGCCACGAACGCGCCGAAGGCCGAGCTGGTGGCGAGCGTGTCGCCGGGCAGTGCCAGGGTGCAGGCGAAGGTCAGGATGATGCAGCTGGTCAGCCACTCGAGCGCCCGGCCGTTCTGAAGCAACGAGTCCGCGATCGACACATGGGCTGTCACAGCATCAGCTCCGGCGCGGGAAACCCCGCCCGCTGCATGGCCTCGCGGTAATAGCGCAGCGCCAGAGCATCGAGCACCCCCTCGCCCGGCACCAGCGCGCGGATCGCGCCCGGCACGCTGCGATGGGCATATGCGATGGCCGCGGCCTTGATGTCGCCAAGTCCGGCCTCCGGCCCCTCTTCGAGCGCCGCCTCGATGCCGGAGCGGATGGCCGAGTGCAGGGCCTCGCGGTGGGCCGCGTCAATGCGTATGCCGGTCGCGGCCTCGAGGGCCCCAGCGGCCCGGTTGATCAGGAGGGTGAGCACGACGCCGATGCCTGCAAGCAGCAGCTCGACCAGCTCGGCGTTCGACAGGAGGGTCTTGAGGGTGTCCATGCGGAGATCCTTTCATGAGGCGGCACAGCGCCGCGAAGAAGAACGCCAAGCGCCAGTCAGTGAGGGTCATGCGCCGCCGAGGGCGCTTGCGGCCGTGTCGCGGATCTCCGCCAGGCGCCAGCGCAGCCGCGCGGCCTCGGTCGAACTATCTTTCGGCGTCTCGGGCGCTCGGGTGTCGCGGCCTGTCGCCAACCACTGAGGCACCGAGAACCCGGGGCAGGCTTTCGCCGCGTACTGGTTGTGACCGGTGACCCTGAGAGTACCGAAGCGGGCCTGGAGCGCGGCGATCTGCGCCTTCAGGGCCGCGTGCTGCCGGATCGTGAAATTGTCGTGAAACGCGTCGGTTTTGGCCGATCCGTGGCCGCCGATCAGGCAAATGCCGATCGTGCCGGTGTTGCGGCCCCTCACATGCGCCCCGGTGCGCTCCAGCGGCCGGCCCGCGGCCACCGTGCCATCGCGGTCGATCAGCAGATGATAGCCGATGTCGGACCAGCCGCGGTCGGTGGTGTGCCAGCGTCTGATCTCGGCAAGCTTGTCGGTGATGGGTCGCTCGGTCATCCAGTCGGGCCGCGTGGCCGAGGCGTGGATGACGATCTCGGTGATCTTGCGCATGTGGGGTCTCCAATGAAAAAGCCCGCGCGACGGCGGGCGGAGGGTCCGGTGTTCGGGTTTGAAGGCTTGGCGGCGGCTCAGAGCGCCACGTCCAGACGCGTCATGAAGGCGCGCGCATGGGCCACCTCGGCGGTGATCTCGGCCGCGCTCAACACCCGTTCCCAGAGGCGGAACAGCGTCAGGTCGCAGGTGCCGGTGTATTGCGTGTAGCCGGATCCGATCCGCACCATCTGGTCGGTCGGGAAGCGCGGCGCGGTGCTGTCGTCGTCGGCGGTGACGCCCTCGGTGTGATCCTCGGCCACGTTCGGCCCGGCCTCCGAGAAGGTCATCGTGTAGATGTGCGGCGCGCTGGCGTCATTGGCCAGCAGCGCGCAGTCGCCATTGACGTCATCAGAGACCGAAGTGCCCCGCCCTGCCCCCATGCGCACCGCGTTCGGCGAACTCGCGCTGGTGATCCGGCTGTAGAGGCCAAAGGTGGTCGAGGCTGTGGCCTCGTCGCGCGGCGTCCCGGTCCAGGTGCCGAAGAACATCGGTCGGTTGGCGTCGTCGACCAGGCTGTCGACGGTCGAGGCCACCATGAGCACCGTGCCGACGCGCGGCTCGAGGATACGGCTCTGGATGAAGTTGCTGAGGCCGGTGAAGCGCGCGGCCGTGCCTGAGAGCGAGGGGGCCACCGTGCCGTAGACCTCGCTGTCGGGCTTCCCCGGCGCGAAGTTGCGGTGGAAATAGCCATCCGTCAGGTCGCAGAACACATGGCTCAGCAACAGCCCGTCCTGATGCGGGTTGTCGAGCCCGGAGGGTGCAATCACGTTCCCCTTGGCGCGCAGAATGGTGGACATCAGATTTCTCCCTGAATGGCGCAGGCAATCGCTGCGGCGATGGATTTGAGGGTGGCAAAGCGGGTGCCGGCGGTCGGGTGAATGGTGTCTTCGATCTGCCGCAGGACCCCGCTGGTGTCGGCATCGACGGTCTCGGTGGAGGTGCTCAGGTCATAGCCCGCGCCCTGCGCCGCCATGGCCCAGGCCGGCACCACCAGCACCTCGCCAGCGCCGGCATTGGCGGCGGTCTCGGCACTGGCAGCGGCGATCAGCCCCTTGAGCGCGGGCGCATAGGCGTGGGTCCAGACCCGCGAGCGGGTGAAATCCGCCGCGGTGCCGGGCATCCAGACCACCACGTGCTTGTTCGGATAGCTGGCGAACCAGCGCCGGAAGACCAGGCTGTACTCGTCGAAGAAGTGAGCGCGGATCACGTCGATGCCACAGTCGCGGATGTCGTTGGTGCCGTAGCCGATCACCAGCATGTCGGGCGTGGCCAGGCCGTGGCGGGAAACATAGTTGGCGAAGTCCAGCACGTAGCCGTTGCGCTGATCCGCCGCTGGCTCGCCCGAAGCCGCCCGGATCATCGTGTTGTAGAGCCGCTTGTTGTCGACGGTCTCGCTGTCGTAGGTGGCCTCCGACCCCGGTGCCAGAGGCGAGACCCGCCCGGTGAAGAGATAGGTCAGGTCGGCCAGGGCATGGCCGGGCTTGCCCTCGCCGGAGGTGGCCGCCAGCGCCGTGACACCATCGGTCGGATCGGTTTCGGCTTCGCCGGTCAGCGTGCCGATGAAGCTCGGCACATAGCCCCATGCGTCGAGCCAGTAATCGAGCATCGCCCCGGCCCCCCGGTGGGTAATGCTGTCGCCCACCAGAAGCACCGCCGGGGCGTTGCCGGTGCCGGGCGACTGCGGCGCGGTATGGACGGTGACGCTCTGCTCGCCGTAGCGGGCGGCGCAGGTGGTCGCGCGCAGGCTCACGGTCGCCGAGACGCCCAGACCGGAGAGATCGCAGCGCAGCATCTCCTGGCCCTCCAGCTGCAGGCCGGTGGCGCCGTTGAGCAGCATCCGGGCCTCGGTGTCGCGGTCCTCGAGCAGCCCGTCGCGGTGCAGCCCGAACTCCACCCCGGTGACCCCGAAGAGGCGCTGCGGCAGCAGCGGGGCGGCCAGTCCGGGCGCCGGCGTCCGGTCGTCGTACTGGAACCCGCGCAGGTCGGTGATCAGGGTGCGGTCACCACCGCGCTCAGCCACCATCCCCGCCCCGACGATCCGGTCCTCGTTGGCGCGGAAGAAGGCAAAGCCGTTCTCGTCGGAAGCGATCAACTCGGCCTTGCCGCTGGCATCGTCCTCGACCTGTTCCATTGCAGTGATCTCGAGTGCAGCGCGCTGCGCGGCCGCATCGGCGGCCAGAAGCAGCGCCCGGCCGGCGGCGCTGCTGTCGTCGATGTCGGCAGCTTCAAGCGTAACCGGTCCGGACTTGCCGCCGATCGACAGGACACCGACATCGATCCGGATGCGGTTCCAGGTACTCCCGTCGGAGACCACGTAATCGCCGACCGCCCAACCGCTGATGCCGTCGAGCGCGGTACTGCCCGCGGTCCCGACCCAGTAGAGGTGACCGCTGTTGCCGACCGCGGCCGCCGGAATGGCCGGGCTGTTGGCGGCGGCATCCCAAACGCCCTGCCAGTCAAGTGCGCCGGTGACCAGGCTCAGGTCGGCGGTGCTGGCGGCAAGGGCCAGGATCTCCTCAAGCAGGGCCACGATCCGCTCGGGGTCCGGCTGATGGTCGGATTGCACGGGGTTGCCGCGCCACACCGCGCGCGGTGTTTCGGTGGTTTCCAGCATCTCTCTGCCTCTTCCTAAACTGTGTCGATTGTCTCTGGCCCCGAGACCGGCCCGGCCACGCCGGAGGCGTTGATCGGCACGATCCAGTAGGCGTGATGGCCCGCCGTGACGGTGCTGTCTTCCCAGCTGTCGACCTGCCCGGGCAGCCCGTATTCCAACCGCACCAGGCTGGCATCGGCGACGTCGTAGGAGCCGGGCGCGCTGGCATAATCGGCGCGCAGGATCCGCGTCGCGTAGTAAGGCGCATCGTTCGGCGCCTCGAAGCTGACGGTGACATCGCCACCGGTCTCGCTCAGGGCAAAGCTGCCGAAAACATGCGCGCCCGGCGGCATGGTGTCGGCGATGGCCACCACCTCGACCGGCGTCAGCGGCCGCCATTCTCCGACCCTGTTGGAGCGGTGCCGGCACCGGATTTCCGCTTGGTAGGTGGCGCCGTCGATCAACCCGGTCTGCAGGAAGCTGCCGGTGCCAGAGGGCAGCGTGACCAGCTGCCAGTCGCCGCCCTGCTCGCGCAGGCGCAGATCCGGGCTCAGGCTGCTGTCCGGCGCGGTCCAGGACCAGTTGATCTGCGCCACGCCACCGGTGCCGCTGACCGCGGTGCCGGTGAGATCGTCGATCGTGTCGATCGGATCATCGCCCTCGACGTCGGCCGCATTGTAGCTCGGCCGCGCCGGCTCTTCCGTGGCCGACACGAACTGACGATCTTCCGAGGCGATCGAGATCAGCTCGACCGTGAAGCTGTTGCCGCCGGCCAGGCGCTCGACCTTGGCCACCTCGCAGACCACCGCCTCGCCCAGCACCGGGTGTGAAACGGTGACGAAGCGATGCGCCAACCCGGCGGTGCCGCCGGCGTCATTCTCGCGGCCGCCGATCAGCTCATAACCGATCAGCCCGATGGTGCCCGAGATCTTGAACCGCGCCCGCTCGGCCCGGGCCAGAGGCTTGAGCACCCGAAGCACCTGGTTGTGGCTGTCGATCGGGTAGAGCGCCAGCTGCTGGGCATTGCGCGCCGCCTCGGCATCGACCACCCAACCCGCCGAGGGTGTCTCGCGATAGCCGTTGTCGGGCTCTCGGTACTCGGCGAAGTACTCGGTCCTGGGGTTGAGGCCATGGTTGCCGTCGACCACCTGGCAGCTGAAGAAGTCGCGCGCCTCGAGCGCCAGGGTCGGAGCCATCCAGCGCCCGGCGTAGAAATCGACCTTTCCGTCGGGCCGCTGCCAGAGATAGCCATCGGCTGCGCCGAGAAATTGCGCGATGACGGTCTGGAAGTCTTGATCGTCGGTGAAGACGTGATTGAAGGTCCAGCGCTTCTGCGTTCCGCCGTCGCCATTGGTGACCAGCGCGTCGCAGATGTCCGCTTCGACCGCCACCCGGTCCCAGTCGACATCCAGCCCCCAGACATTCACCAGCTCATGCGCGAGGCAGAGCGCCCAGTTCTGCGACCAGCCGGCCTCGTCGCTGCGCGGATCGTAGATCGCGTTCCAGCCGCGCCAGATGCCGGTGTAGACCGCCTCGCGCCCGGAGGGGTAGACCTCGAGGAAATCCTCCTGCGGCACCTCGCGGCAATAGTAGGCCACGCCGCTGTGACCGGCAAAGTCATGCGCCGCGGTGAACTCGGTGAAGGTCGAGACGAGGATCGGATCGGCCACCTGCCCCGGCCCGCCAGTGAAGGGCCGGATGCTGACCCGGCTGCGCGGCGGATCGTCGAACTTGTAAGGCTTGGTGATGACCTCGTGATCCAGCATCACGCCATCGAAGGCCGACCCCTTGGCCAAGGTCACCTCGCGCAGGTCGAGGAAGTGGGTCTGCGGCCCTTCGCAGGGATGCGCGGCGACTGTGATCACCATGTGCTTAAGCTTGTCGCGGATGCCTGAGCGGAAGGCCATCACGCCGCCCTTCTTGACCTCGCCATAGACCCGCTCGAAGGGCGCGATCGGCTGCACGTAGTTGGCGAACTGCGACGACGGGCGCGGGATTTCCGGCTGCGGCGTGAGCAGGTTGACCACCGCCGAGAGCGCCAGGGACAGCAACACCCGCCCTGCGAGCGAACCAAAGAGGAACCCGCCCACCGCGGCACCGGCCGCCGCGGCCCCGCCGAGCGCCGTTGCCACCGCACCACCGGCGGCCCCGTAAAAGCCGGCGGCCGCGAGGAAGCCCTGGAAGAACATCGTGACGGGCTCGGCCGCGGCTTGGGTGGGCGTGGTGAGCGCCGTGGTGCAGACCAGCGCCATCGCCAGGGCGCGTTTACGCAACCGCTTGATCGGCATAGCCAACTCCCCATGCTGCCATCACGTTGGCCGGACGCGCCGCCAGAACGCCGGGATCGGCGCGGCAGGCAAAGAGATGCGGCGCGACACAGATGCCGGCGGTGGGCAGGATGCGCCCGCCCTGCCCCGGATGTTTGAACAGCGCCACGTCGCCCCGCCCCGGCACGGCCACCCGCGACAGCCCGGCGCGGCGCTCTAGGTAGTCCACGGCCAGCGGCAGCGGATCGGTGAAGAAGCGATAGGCCTTCTGCGCGCTGGTGAAATCCTCGTAGGTCAGGCGCAGGTCGGCGGCGAGATCGGGACCGCCCAGCACCGCGCTCACCCAGTCGAGCGGCGCCAGGATGCAATCGTCCTGCCCCCAGACATGCGGCCGCGCGGCCCAGCGCTGCAACGTCAGGCTCAGCAGGTTCATGATCCAAAGACCTTTTCTTCGCGCGGCTCGGTCGGGATGAACTCGTAGCTCGGGTTCGGCGCGCCCAGTTGCCGGCCGTGATCGGTGGTGTTGTAGACCCGCCGGGCCGCGCCACCGCGCACCCGGAAGGCGCCCTCGAGATGCAGGGTGATCGAGCGGTTGAGCGCGTCGGGTGCATTGAAGGTCAGGTGATCCATCACCTCTTCGGCCACCTGCTGCGGCGCGAACTGCGGCGCGTAGAGCTCGGAGATCGCGTTGAGCGGCTGCACGTAACGGCGCAGCGCGTAGCCTTTGACATAATCTGCACCCAGCTCGCGCAGCTTGCCGATCAGGTCGACATCATCTGGCGGGTCCTCGACATAGCCCAGCGTAATGCTCGAGGCCTTGGCGGTGCCTCCGAGACCGAAGCCCAGCGCCTCGTCGCGCACCATTTCGGAGCCGATCCACTGATTGCCGTCGACGTCGGTAAAGATGCCCTCGCTGTGCAGCAGGAAACGGTGAGTGCCGTCGGGCGTCTCGGCCTCGACCAGGTGCAGCAGTCCGGCGACGGGTTCGCGGGGGTCATAGCCGTCAGGAAAGAAGCTCATCGGCCGAGGTACTCCCGGAACGAGAGGCGCACCCGCGAGACAAGGTCGAGACCATAGCTCGGGTTGCCCATCTGCTGTTCTGCCGCCTCGAAGATGCCCCTTGCCTGCATCTGCACCAGCCCGCCCTCAGGCAGATCAGTGCGCAGCGGCAGCTGGATGCGGATCGTGCATTCGGTGCCTGAGGTGGTCAGGATCGCTGTCACCAAGAACGGTCTGTCGTCATGGCTGAGGATCTGGCCGACGCGGGGAAGGGCACCGGCCGAAGCCGTGTCGATCGTGATCTCGGGCGCGCCCGCCGCGAAATCTGCCGTTGCCTGCGCCACCGGGTCATAGGCAAAGCCGTGGCCATGGGAGAAGGACTCGCCGGTCGAAAAAGGCACGCCGGCAGGGGCGATGCCGGCGTCCTCGACCGCCTGGCGATAGTCATAGCCCACCGGGTCGACCATCGGCACACGATAAAGCCCGACCAGCCCCTGCGCCTCGGCGCGGATCGCGCGCCAGGCGCGCAGCCGATCGCCCTCCAGGACAACACGGGGGCTGCCAATCCAGCGCGGAAACCGGTTGATCACCGCGGTCGAGACGCCATCGGCGCTGTCACGCAGGCCTTGCCCCCGCCAGTCGATGTCCCAGTCGACCTCGAGCAGACGCAGAAGCCCGCGCGGCACGTCGACGATCTCGCGCTGCATCAGGAGGTGCCCCGCAGCTGCTGTTCGGACAGGTTCGCCCCCATGGTCGCCTGCTGCTGCTGCGCCGCCACCCCGGTGATCTGCACCGACTGGCGCGCCGAGGTCTGCAGGATGGTCCCGACCAGGTGCTCGCCGAGGTCGACCCGAATCCGGCCCGGCCGGGCCTCGGCCGCGGGCCGGCGAGTCTCGACCGCGCGCACCCCGAGCACGCCGCCGGGCCCGCGCTTTAGCGGCAGGATCGCCTCGGGGCCCCGCTCGCCCATGACGCCCAGCTGGTTGCGAGCCATGCCGAAGGCTGTCGGATTGCCGACAACGCCGCCCTTTGCAAAGGCCGTGATCTGACGGCCGCCAGCGAAAGCACCGCCCTTGGCGAAGCCGAAGAAACTGGCCACGACCCCGCCCAGCCCGCCGCTGCCACCGCGCGAACCGCCAGAGAAGATCATGTCGAAGAGCCGCTTGATATTTGCATCGAGCGCCATGCCGACCAGTTGCTTGGCCAGGTCACCGAGCGCCTGCTTGGCCGATTTGGTACCGTCCAGAATGGATTTGAACGCGCCCGAGAACACCGGCGCGAACTTCTGCGACGCCTGCTCGCCAACGCTCACCATCGCACCGGCCACCCCACGCACCGCGGCGGTGGCCTTGTCGCCACTATGCTCGATCCCGAGCGCCAGGCCGTCGACGATGTCCGAACCGATGCCCATGAAGACCCGCGACGGCGAATGGCTGTCCACCGCCTCGCGCGTGCCTCTGGCCGCCCGGCGCCCGAGGTTGCGCCCGGCGCTGGCCGCTTTCTCGCTGTCGCCGAGGATGCCGCTGACCAACCCGCTGACGATGTCCTTGCCGTATTGCACCATCCGCCCCGGCCAGGCGCTGACCTCGGTCTTGATCGCCTCCCAGATCGTGACGAAAGCATCGGTCACCTCGCCCGAGAGCGACGAAAACCACGCGCCGATGCCGGACCAGGCATCCTTGATCAGGGCATCGACGCCATAGGTGGTCTGCAGGAGCGTCTTGATCTGCTCCCATTTGAGCGTGATCGAACCCAGGACCGCATTCCACTGGGTGGTGAACCAGGTGCCGACGTTGTGCCAGAGCGAATGCAGGATCGTCGCCGCGGAATACCCCGAAAAGGTCTGCCTGATCCGATCCCAGTGCTCTGTCACCCCGCTCTTGATCGCACCCCATTTCTGCGCGAACCAGCCGGTGATGCCCTCCCAGTGGCTGTAGATCAGGCCGAGCGGGGTGTAGCGGAGGAATACCGATTTGATTGCCTCCCAGGCACCGGTCAGTGTCGCGCGCACCGCGGCCCACTTCCCGGCGAACCAGGCCGAAATGCCCTCCCAGTTTCGATAGATGAGATAGGCGCCGCCCGCGATCACGGCGATCGCAAGGCCGATGGGGTTGGCCGTCAGCGCCGCCCCCAGTCCGCCGATCGCCGTGGCCAGCGTCCCCACGCCCATCGCGGCCACCCCCAGGACAGCGACCACCGGACCAATAGCCGCCGCCAGCCCGCCGAAGACCACGATGTTGCGCTTGGTTTCCGGCGAGAGACCGGCGAAGGCCGCCACCGCTTTCTTTACCTGATCCGCCAGCGGGTCGAGGAACGGCACGATCTCGGCCCCCAGCTCTTCCTTGATGTCGCCGATGGCATTGCTCAGCTGCTCCCACTTGCCCATCGGGGTCTGGGCAATGGCGGCGGCCTGTCCCTTGAACTGGGTCTCCAGTTCCTTGAGGATCAGCGCCTGCGCCCCGGCCACGTCACCCGTCGTCACGAGCTGCTTGATCACCTCCTTCTGGCTGTCGCTGAACTGTACCCCGGACCGCGACAGCGCGGAGATACCCTTGACCGGATCGTTCAGCGCCTTGCCGACAAGGACCGAGGCGCTCTTGAGGTCCATCTTCAACAGCGTCGCCATGTCCAGCACGTTGGCCTGCGCCCGGTCGAAGACCTCGCCCTGCACCTTGGTGAAGGTCAGGAGCGGCGCGGTCACATTGGCGAGGATATCCTCGTCGCCGAAGGTCGTGACATTCTGCAGCGCGCCGGCCATGCCCTTGAGCTGATCCTCGGTATAGCCCGCCGCGCCGCCGGTCGAGCGGATCGCCTGCGCCACCTTGGCCTCGGCCTCGGCCTGGGTCTGATAGAGCTGCAGGGACTGCTTGCCCAGCAGGGTGAGCGGCGCCGTGACACCCGCTGACATCCCGGCGCCGATGTTGCGCATGGCCCGACCGGTGCGGCGGGCGTAATCGTTGACCCCGGCCAGCGCACCGCGCACGCCCTTCAGGTCATTGCGCATCTTGTCGAAGGCGGGACCAGACCGGTTGTTGCCCAGGATGTCGAATTTCAACAGGTTAAGCATGCCGCTCGGCCTCCTCGTCCTGCAACAGGAGGAACCCGACCATCAGGTCGAATTCCTCGGCGGTCAGCTGCAGGATTTCATGGGGGAATTTCTTGAACTCATGGGCCACCCGGAAGAACGAGATCGCCTCCGGGTCGCCCCTCAGGCGTTTTTTGACGCAGGGGCCAGCGAGACGGCTTGCAGCACCCCGCGAAGTGCGACCAGGAGATCACCCTCGGACGCCCTGGCCAGCACCTTCTTCAGGGCGGGCGCGTCGCCCACCGCCGAAACGAGGGCATCGCGCAGCGCCTCGGCCTCGACCTCGCCGAACTCGGCCTCGATATCACCGGAAAGCGCGGTGCCGCCGCTTTCAGCCGAGATCCGCATCAGCACCGCGAAATCGACCTGGTTCAGCGCCGCGCGCATCTGCGGCGTGTTCTCGAAGAACGGCTGACCATCCTCGGTGCGCGCCATGCGGATCAACCCGCTGATCATCAGCTCGCTGTCATCGTTGGGATTGACGCCGCGGCGGATGGCCTGCCGGTCGGCGACGGTCAGCGGCGGGAAACGCAGCGTCCAGCCATATTCCGGAACCTCGACCGCGACCATCTTCCGGGCGGCATGCACCCGGTTCAATTGCTCGAGAATGTGGCTCATGCGCTCACCGTCGCTTCGCTCAGCGCGCCCTTGCCCTTGCAGGAATACTCCCGCACCGTCTCGCCGTCATGCGAGGTCGAGATCTTGTGGCTCAGCACGCTGGCGCTGCCCGAGAGATAGGTCTTCCCGACGGCGTCGCCCTCGGTATAGCCCGAGAAGGTGATCACGTCGCCGGCGCGCAGGGTCTGGTTTGCGGTGCCGTCGTGGTCGAGCCGGAACTGCATCGACAGCGACCAGTTCTTCTGCGTCGTGTCGTGATCTTCCCAGGTGTCGCCTGCGGCGGTGAGATCGGTATCGCCGATGCCCTCCTCGATGTCGAAGCTCACCAGGCCGTCGATCACGTCGCTGCCGCTCTTGACCACGGCATTCTTGCCGGAGTGTCGTCCCATGTCCTGTCCTTTCGTGGATTGCCAGGGGTTGATCAGGGCTGCCCCTCGACGGTGTAGCGCACCACCTGGAACAGCATGTCGATGTCGCCCAGGCGCTTGGCGCCGGGCAGCGAGAGGGGCAGATCGGTGCTGAGGAGCCCGAACTCGGGATAGGCGTTGGCCTGCAGGTAGCCGATCACCTGGTCCTCGACGGTCGCGCTGATCGCGTCCATCTCGTCCTCGATCGCCTCACCGCCCGCGATCCGCAGGGCGATCACCAGATCGACGGTCTTGTTGACGGCCAAGCCGGTGCTCTGCGCCACGGTCTCGCGCGGCGTGAACACCCCCCAGGCCGGCAGCTGGCTCTCGTCGGGCCTGTGCGCCCAGGCCTTGAACTGGGTCCAGCCAGCGAAATCCGCATGGGCTGCCAGCGCGGCCCGCAGATCATCGCGGAGCTTTTTTCGCGGATGCACCGCCATCCTCCGCTCCATCCTCGACATGCGCTACCTTCACGCCGCACCAGTCGCGCCACTGCTGTGGCGTCGCCTCGAAGACCTCGCCGCGCCGGCGCGCCGGCGATGTGGCACTGGCCGGAATGTGCATCAGGGCCCGCACGCGGCGGGTGTTGGCATCTTTCGCCATCAGGGGAACTCCTCCAGGTCGAAATAGACAAAGCCGTCCGCGGCCGGCGAGCCGCCGGACTGCGCGGCAAGCAGGCGAAAACGGCGCGCATCGGCGAGGACCACCTGGTCGCCGGCAACAGGACCGGTGACGAAGCCCGCCGCAACGTCCCGCGGCACCGCGAGATAGGCGCGCAGCGTTAGCACGTCATTGCCGCGATCATCCGGCGCCTCCTCAGGGTCCTCACGGAAGATCGCGCGGACCTCCGTCTCGACATCAGCACCGTCGATATGGGTGACCGGCGCCCCGTGGACGCCGGTCAGGATATCAGACATGCCGTCGAACAGGCTCATCAGCGGACCGCACCGTCCAGCAGCACCCGGCCGGTCGCAGACGGGTTGGCCGCCGCGCTCTCGGCAAGACCGATCAGCGTGTTCCCCGATGCGGTGGTGGTGCATTCGCTGCCGGTCCAGTAGACCTTCGCGCCGACCGTCCAGGCCTGAGCCGAGGTCTTCGGCAGGATGAAGACGCCGCGCCGGACGAGGACGACATCCGCGCCGGTCACGGCATCCTCCTGGACAACACCGAACAGGCTGCCGATCAGAAGGCCATCGCCTGCGGATACGTCCGAGGGCGTGATGACGGTGACATGCTCACCGGGGGCAATGAAGTTTTTCATGGGAAGGTCTCCGTTGCATGCGCCTGCACCGGAATGGTCAGGGCAAGGGGCCGGGCACTCACGCTGCCCGGCCAGTCAATTCAAGGCACGCTGGATCAGGCGCCGGCGTTCTTGTAGGCGCCGCGGAACTCCGAGGCGGCCGCGCCGAAGATGTGGCGGGCGTTCATCTTGACGACATCGGGGTTCATGCCCTCGATCGTGCGCACGGTCGGGGCCTCGTAGCCCTCGAGATAGGCCACGCTGACCGGCGGCAGGTCGGAGCTCACCAGATACCAGGCAGTGTCCGACCCGCCCGCGGCGGCCCCGAGATGCGGCACGGTGTAAGGCGTGATCGAGTTGCGGAAGGGGTTGCTGTCGGCGATCTTCGCCGGGGTGATGTCGGCGACGAACTGCTGTGCGGCCACCTCCTTGGCCGGGGCCACCAGCAGCCGGTCCGGCACGATCTGCAGGAAATCGTCGCTGCCGGCTGCCGCGCCGTAGGCTTTCTGCTCCCACATCGCCTTGCGCGCCGCGCCGACCGTGGTGACGCTGATCGCGCCGCCCGACCCCGCCAGGTTGCCGTGATCGGCGTGAAACAGCGCGGTGCCATCGGATTTCAGCGTGGCATTGCTGCGGATCAGCCCCCAGACCATGCTCGCCTCCATCACCCGCGAGGCGATCGCAAATTCCCGCGGGATGCCGGTGAAGGCGCCCATGTCGTCGTTGATCACCGCCTCGAAGGTCAGGGTGATGTCCCGGCCGCGACGCTCGACAGTCAGACCCTCGGCCTCGTCGGCCAGCACCGCGCTCTCGTATTCGCCGTTTTCCTTCACCGGCTTGAGCTGGAAATCACCGCCGAAGCGCACCGCATGCAGTTCGCGGAAGTCGCTGGCCTGCATCGGCGCGCCGGTGACGATGTTCCAGTTTGCGCCGCGGCGGTCGTATTCGCGCATGAGCGAACGGTTCATCACCTCGGTGGTGATATAGGCGAAGTCGCTCACCCCGTGCGCCCCGCCCATCATCCGGGTCGACATCATGCCGCGCTGGATCGCATCGGTCTCGTTGTAACCGCGACCCGGGCCCGCGAGCTCCAGCGCCATGCGACGCAGACGCATGCCGCGGAACGCCGCGCCGGGCCCCTCGTAATCGCGCATCAGGGCGCAGATCATGCCCTCCATGCGGGTTTCGCCTGCGTCGCGGCGCACATGCACGCGCTGCCCGTCCGAGGCCTCGTCCCCGGCCTGCGGTGTCGGTGCCATCATAGACATCAGGCGATTGCCCGCCTCGGCGGCCGTCACGCCTTCGTCAATCACCTTATCGACCTGTGCCTGGCTCAACTGGCCGGCCGTGACGAACGCCGCCGACATGCTGCGGATGTCGCGCTGGCGGGCACGTTCGGCCTCGGTGGCACGTACGGTGATCGCCTCGGCATCGGGCGCCTGCATCGTGACGGACGGCGTCTGCGGCGCCTCCTGATCAGCGACCGGCGGGGTTGTGACCACCGGGTTTTCGTCGTCTTGGGGCATGTCTGCCTCCTCTGTTGCGGCCATGGCGGCCTGTGAGTGACCAACGGTCGCGGTCCGTGACACCGGCCCCGAACGGGACGCGGCATTGAATTGCGCGGCGCAGCGGCGCAGCGCGGAAAGCGTGTCTCGGTGAGCCGCCATCGCGGCGGCGCGGGCCGGAGGTGACGTGTCAGTCGCAGCCTGCCCGGCAAGCGCATCGGCAAATCCCGCCTCGACAGCCTCCTCGCCCCCCATCCAGGTGGTCGCGGCCATCATCGCAAGGACGGCCTCGCGCGGCTGGCCCGACCGGGCGGCGTAGACCCCGGCATAGGTAGCAGACATGGTTTCCAGCACCTCGGCCTCGGCGCGGTGGTCGCCGGCGGTGCCGCAGAGGCAGGAGCTCGGATCGTGGATCATGAGCAGCGACCCCGCGGTCATCTCGATCCGCCCCGCGCCCATGATCAGGAGCGAGGCCGCCGAGGCCGCGAGCCCGGTCACCTCGACTCGAACCTCGCCGGGATGCGCCGCCAGGGCCGCGCGCATGGCCTCGCCCTCGAAGGGATCGCCGCCCGAGGAATTGATCCGCACCGTCACATCGCCGGGAAATTGCGCCAGCGCCTCGCGCAGCATACGGGCGGAAAAACACCCGCCCTCCATGAACTCGCACCAATCGTGCGGCATGATCATGCCATCGAGCACGATCTCGCCATTCAGGATCAGGTCACTGCCGTTCATCGGCGCTCTCCTCGTTGTCGTCGGTTGTCTCAGCCCCGGCGGGCACGCTCGCCCGCGTGCCCTTCGGCACGGTGATGCGGCTGGCGTCTTCGGCGCGCTCGCGGGCGATCACATCGGGGTCGAGCCCGCGCTCGCGCTGTTTGCGCTGCAGGCTGGTCAGCCCGCCCTCGATCTCGGCCAGGGCCATGTCGATTTCCTTGGGGTCGAGCATCGGGCGCCCCGGCGCAGTCCAGGCGATGCGGTCAGGCACCGGCGGCAGACCGCGCGCCTTCTCGACCAGCCGCCAGGCGTCACAGGTCCAGCGGCCCAGGCCTTCGCAGAACTGGGCGATGATCAGCACCTGCTGCCAGACCTGGACGGCCCGGTCCATGTCCATGCGGCCCATGCGCCCGGAGATGAAGGACACCTTGCTGAGATCGCCGAAACTCTCGTAGGTCAGGCCGAGGCCTGCGGCGACGCTGCGCACCGCCTCCCGCATGAAGTCGCCGTAGCCGTCGACCTTCGGCGGCTCCGAGGCGGTCATCTTCTGGCCCGACTTGAGGCCCACCACCGCGCCCGGCGCGACCTCTTCCAGCGCCGCGCCGTCGTAGACGTTGCCGTCCTCGTCGGCCTCGATGAAGAAGGCCAGCAGCGCCGCGATCTTCTGCTTGAGGATCTGCGCCTCTTGGTAGTCGCTGATTTCGCCCAGCGTCATCATCACCGGCGCCAGCCAGGGCACGCCGCGCATCTGGCCGGGACGGTCGATCCGGCGAATGTGCAGGATCTCCGACGCCGGGACGCGGCGGCTTTTCAGCTCGCCGGCAAGCGGCCCCAGCACGTCACCGGGATGGTGGTCGTAGAGGTGATAGGCAACGGTCCGGCCTGTCGGCCCGTACTCGATGCCATCGACCACCTCGTTGCGCCCGTGGCTGGTCAAAGTCTCGTCGAGGTGATCGACCTCCAGAAGCTGCACCTGGAACGGCAGCTTCAGATCGGGCTCATACTTCAGATCGCGCAGCCGGCGGCGCACCAGCACCTCGCCATCGGTGAAGACAGCGTTCATCACCTGCCGCTGCAACCCCGGCAGGTAGCTCACCCCGTAGGCATCGATTGCCGGCAGCAGATGGTCGCGGATCACCGTCATTGCCTCTTCCGTACGATCCGAGGCGTCAGCCGGCATTTCCACCGAGGGCAGGATGCCAGCGCCCACCACGTTGCCGGTGATCACGTCCCGGGCGCGCGCGGCCAATGGACGGTTGCGCACGAAGTCCCGGCTGAGGAACCGCAGCCGCGACCGGCTGGCGCCTGCCGCGCTGTCTGCATCGGTGGCGGGTGCCCGCCACCCTTGGGTGCGCCGTCCGCGGCTGGCCGCGTCATAGTTCATCAGGGTGGTGGCCTTGGCGCGGGCTCGCACCCGTGCCAGGGCGCGTCTGGGCGCCAGGCGTAGGAGAACGCGGTCGAAAAGGTCCATGGCGCTCACAGGCCCCGGCTGCACTTGGGATAGCTGACCGTCACCCCCTGCACCGCCGCCCCGGCGATCTCGGCCTGCATGATGGCAAGCTGCTTGCGCATCTCGGCGGCCGAGTTGAACTCGACTTCCTCGTTGCCGAACTTGGTCTTGCGTACGCCTTTTGCCAGCGCCGATTTCAGCGCCGTGACATCTGCCTCGGTATAGGCCATTTGCAGTCCTCTATGACAGGTAGCCGATCCGTCGCGGCGCGCGCGCCTGCGGTTCGGGCTTTTTCCTGGCGGTCCCCAGAGGCACCGCGTTGATGTTCTCGCCGCCACCGATGGCCCAGGGCGGCGGGGCCTGCGGATCGATCCGCAAGAGCCCCTTGTGCTCGGCCAAGGCGCGGGCCTGAACCGACAGGTCCATGCCCTCGTTGCGCTGCTTGCCGGCTTTCTTGTCCCAGCCATCGGGCAGCCGCTCTTCCGCGACGTATTCGTCGAGCTGGGCCTCGTTGCCCGCCATCCAGTCCGGCAGGTACATCGCGCCGGCTGCCCCCGCCTCGGCCTTCAGCATGGCCGAAGCCAGGGTGTCCTTGAGCCGGTCGACCCCCATCGTCAGAAGCTTGATCTTGCGCGCCGCCTTGCCGCCCGAGCCGCGCTCGGGCTCGGCGTAGCGGATGCGCGGCACCTTCCAGCCGCCCTGCCCCCGGCTCAACCGCCACTTGCTGCCCTCGCCCGCCCGGCGACGGGCCAGCAGGAATTTCTCGGCATTGTCGCTGACCCCCGGCGCGCCCTGGAAATCCACCACCACGCCGATCGGGCGCAGCCCGTAGTCGCGCCCGGAAACCGGGATCACCCGGTCAGCCAGCGGCTCCAATACCGCCCAGTCTTCCTCGTAGCGCGGCGGCTGGATACGGCGGGTGTTGCCATCCACGTCCGGATCGGCGCCGGGTGCATCGGCGGGCGGCTGCATCAGGTCGAACCGGTCGATCACCACCGAGCTTCCATCCGCCCCGAAGCCGGTGACCTGGACCGGGAACCAGGTGTTCTGCACGTCCACCGACACCACGACGAAGCGCACCCAATCGGGCGCCATGCCTTTGGCAACCGGCTGCGCCTGGTCGCGCAGGAATTGCACGCTCAGCCCGTCATCCTTGCCCAGGCTCGGGCGCAGGTAGGGCACACCGACATCGGTGTAGTAGAACCGCGACAGCTGGATGTCCTCGCCCAGTTCCTCGAGCTGCCGCTGCGCCTCGATCCGTCGCGACACCAGGTCGGACCAGTTGGCAAAGGTCGCGGCCGCGCCATCCAATGCCCAGCTGGCGATCTCGGTGCCCCGGATCGCGCTGTCGCCCATCGGCACCAGGTCCCCGCCCTGCTCCGCCTCGTGCAGCCAGCCGCCCCGCCCGCGATGCGCCTGCCGGTTGAACTCGGTCTTGTGATGCGGTCCGATCAGCGCGCCGCAGGCCTGGCACTCCATTTCAGCCGTCTCGCCCGCCGCCCGAGGCGAAAGCGTCTCGTCATAGTGCAGATGCGCAAAGGCCGGCTGGAACAGCGCGTCGCAGTCGCGGCATTGCCAGTACCAGCGGCCGCGCGTGCCGCGATTGTAGAGCGGTACGATCCCGAACCGCACCGGCGGGAACTCATGCGGCGCGGCCTTGTCTGGTTGCCAGTCTGCCCTGATCACCGGCCAGGCCGGCGTGCTCTCGGCAAAGACGAAGCCCCGGCTCAGGAAGGTCTTGATCCGCTGCATCCCCATGTCGAACGGCGATCCCTCGGGCGCTTCCTTGCGCACGCCCAGCTCCGGCGGGAAGTGGTCATAATCCGTCATCGCCACCAACCGGTACTTGGCCGAGGACAGCCATTGCGGTGTCGGATAGCCTAGGTTCAGCCGCATGCCCCGGAACCGTTTGCGGCTGAAGGTGTCGTCGTCGCGGGCGCGTCCCAGCCTGTCGCGCACCTCGGGGCTGTTCCGGATCACCGGGTTCAGCGATTCCTCGACCCAGCGGTCGCGACTGGGCCGATCCATGTGGATCACCAGCACCGGGGCCGGATCACAGACCACAGGATGCAGCGCCGTGGTGATCAGCGCCATGGTCTTGCCGGACTGCGACGGCCCGACGAAGGCGCCGCCCTTGTAGAGCCGCGACTGCACCGTGTTGACCGGCTCGATCATGTAGGGCGTCACGTCCGGATCGAAGTTCTGCCAGACGCCGCGTGTCTCGACCCGCACATAGCGCGCCGCGGCTTCGATCGGTGCCATGCGGCTCGGCGCATCGAGCAGCGGCATGGCATCGGCCAGAAGGTCGCGCGCCTGGGCAAAGGGCGGCAGCGGCGGCAGATCGCAGACCTGCCCCAGCGCCCGATCGGCCATCTCCACCATGCGCTCAGCCCTGCGACGCGTCGCCGGTGCCGGCCAGCGGGATCAGCTCGGCCGGCATCAGGTCACGCTGCACCATCTGATGCCGCATCTCTTCCAGGACGCCGTCGAAGTAGCGCTGCGCCTTGTCCACCTGGCCGGGCGACAGGCTGAATTCCTGCTCGAGCCAGTCGGGCGCGGTCAGCATCGCATTGCGCGCAGTGGCCAGAACGTGTTCCAGCATTTCGACCACTTGGTGCGTCCGCACCAGCTCGCCCCGCTGCTGGGCCGCCTTGTTGCGGATCAGCTCGGCCTCCGACCATTCGCGCACTTCCTTCGGCGAGAGACGCGCGCCTTCGGTCGGCGTTTCCTCGTTAAGAAACAGCATGGCCTTCTGCTCGGCCTTGCTTTCCAAAGCCCGGCGCGCGGCGGTATCAGAAGCCTCCTTCCACTTGCGCCAGGCATAGCAATGGCTGAAGCGCAGCTTGTAGGATTGACCGTTGCCGCCGCGCTGCTGCACCGGCATGCCCTGGTCGATCCAGCGGCTGACCGTGACGGTCGATGTGGCCATCGCCTTGGCCATCAGATCGAGGTTGAACACCTCGTCCTCGACCCCCTCGGGCAGCGGATAGGCGGCAAGATCAAGCACCTCCCCGCTCTCGAGTGTGATCACGTCAGACACGTTCCAACCTCCTGAAAATCCTCAACAACAAGAACCGAAAACCCACGCCGCCAAAACCACCCCACACCCAAACCCACCGGGGTGCGAATTACCCGTGTGCGGCGCGGGGGTTAGAAGGACCCGAGGCTATTTCGCGGTGCGGATTGCCTCGGCCAGCCGCCGGGAGAAATGGGCCTGCGCCACGGCCGTCGCCTTCTTCTGCGCCCGGCCCTGGAAATCCCAGCGTTTGCGATATGAGGCACTCGCCTCGAAGGCCACCAGCATCTTGGGGCTGCCACCCCGCTTGCCGCGCGGCCGTTGGTAAATACCCGGCGGCAGATGCCGCGATCTGCCAGAGCTTCGGCTCGCCGCGAAAACATCCGGTTTGGCCGCCGCGCGCTTCACCGCGCCCCTGGCCATGTTGCCGTACTTGTTGCGCCGCATCTTGACCGGCACCACAAGAGCCCGCCCTTTCGGGCGCCGCACACCACCTTTGGCCTGCAGCCCGAGATAGCCGGCCTGGACCGACTTCACCCCCACCTGCGCCGCCAGCCGTGACTTCGACGCCCGCCGCAGATAGAGCCCGCGCTTGGTGAAGGGCGTTGGTCGGTCGAAGGTCTCTTCGATCCCGCGCGCTTCATCCTCTTTCACATCCGCAGCCACGTCGTTCAGCGTCATGGCCGCGGCGAAAGGCAACTGCCTGCGGCCAAGATCCGACAGCAGCCGTTCGGCCGCGTGGAAGTCCGCCTCGATCGTGAACATGCCCTGGCCTCCGCCGCCCCCCGCGCCGCATGACGCAGCAGACCAAACGCAAAGCGCCCGGAGCGGGGTTTCCGGCTCCGGGCGCAGTTCGGTTCGCAGGCAATATGTCAACGGGGCTAGGATTTCGTCAACAGTTTTTTGCGCGGCCGGCCCGCCATGGCGTGCGCAAGGGCATCGCGTCAGTGACCTCGTGAGCGGTCAGGTTGTTGTAAATCCTGAAGGTTTCCCGAACCTCCCAGAGCGCGTCCCACCAGCGGAGGTAGTCGCGGCGCGCGCCGGCGATCTCGTCCGCACTCGGCCGGATGACCACCGGACAGCACATCACCGTGTCATGGACCACCACGCCCTTGCGGTTGCGCCGCGGCTGCGGCGGCCAGTCGCGCGCCTCTTCCGAGCGCGCCCGAACCCCGTGCCGGTTGGTATGGGTCTCGACCGGAAAGACCCGCGGCCGCGCATCCGGCATCCAGTCCGGCACCCGACCGACCCGGGCCAGTTCGGCGAACCAGAGCGCCATGCGCAGCCCACCCCGCGCCTCTGGCAGATGCGCCAAGGCATCGGCCACCAGGTCGGCGTCATGGTGCGGCAGCGAATGGCCGCCACCGTCGACGCGCCCGACCTCGAGCTGGGCCATGACGTAGCCGGTGCCACTGAGGGTGCGCGGCCCGCTGCCCGTCTCGATGCGGGCGCATTCCGCCCGGAAGGCCCATTGCACCAGGTCCCAGATCCCGATCGGCTTGCGCGCATCCGCCGCCGCCAGACGCTGCGTCGCTTGCCCGCTCATGCTGCGTGCCCCTGCCGCTCGGCCCCCACCAGCGCCTCGGCGCGCTCGGTCAGCCGGTCGTACCAGGCGATCATCTGCGCATCGTCGGGATAGGCCCGGTCCCTCGTCACCCGCTCCTGCGCCTCAGTGTAGGCGCGCTGCAGCTCGGCGGTCCGAGCGGCCACCTCGCGGCGGTCCTTCGGAGTGTAGGGCGGGCGGATGTTGCGCTCGATGAAGAGCATCGTGGCGACCAGCGTGCCCTCTTCCCGGGCCTTGGCCCCTTCGATCGACGCGAACCAGCTCGCGCATTCCGGCCAGGTTTCGATCGGTCGCGGCCGGGCCGCCTGGGCGAAGAACACCACCGTGGCGCGCGCCGGCCAGAAGCAGCGCTTGGCACCGTCGCCATGCGCCGAGAGGCAGGCGCGCAGTCGCTCGAGTTCTTCGTCGCTGAGATAGCCCAGCCAGTCGGCCAGCCAGTCGAGGTAGCTGCGTTGCTTCTTCTCGTCGGTGCCCTTCGGGAAGCGAAAGCCCATGCCGCCATAGCCGCTGGCCAGCGGCTCGATCAGCAGGCGGCGCACCCGGCCGCGTTTCGTCTCGACGTCAGACATCTGCACGATCCCCGTTCTCAGCCTGTGACCAGCCCGCCTCGATCACCTCCGCATCGGTCAGCATCCCGGCTGCGAGGATGTGATCGCGGATCCAGGGTCGCACCTCGAACAGCTCGTCGCGACGGCCGCCGCGAAAGGCGGCGACAGCGCGCTCGGCGGTGCGATGAACTTGGGGATTTTCGGAGAGCTTCGGCGCGGCCTGCGCGCCCCTATGGTTAAAATATGGTTTAGCATTATTATAGGGCTGGTCAGATTTGACCCCCTTTCGGGACAGATTTGACCCCCTTTCGACTTCCAGCGGGTCAGATTTGACCCCCTTTTCAGGGTGAGATTTGACCCCCTTTCCGGTCAGATTTGACCCCCTTTTTTTCGGGTCCTGTGACGGGTAGAGCGGCACCACTTTGGCACGGCGGAAGAACCGGTATTCGGAAGCAGAGCCTCGGTTCGAACCGGCCCGGCGATCAATCCACCCCCCGTTCTCCAGCTCTTTAATTCCACGACTGGTGGTTTTGCTTGAATGGCCGGTAAACTCGCGGATCCGATCATAGGATGCGGTGCAGGTCGCGGTCACATGGTTGGCAATGTCCAACACCAGAACATGCGCGATCCTGCAGGCCCGATCGCTCAGGTCGGCGTCCGCGCGCACGGCCGCGAGCCACTGGAAACGCTCTTTTCCCCATGTCTGATCTGATATCAGCCGGGAAGCGCTACTGTTTGACAAGGCAATATCCTGCTCTGGCTGCATAATGCCGCCCCTCTTTCGGTGCCTGGAGCGCCCGTGTTTTCACGTGACGCGATGGATGCGGGGATCGTTGCCCGCGGGCCTGCCTCAGACCACGCCGTGGCCGCGCTCAGGGCGGCGCGCGGGGTGCCTGCTGGGCCAGCCAGTCCGCCAGCGCGGACAGTTCACAAGGCGCGAAAGTAATCGAGACGCCGAGCGCCGCCATCCGGCGCGCCCGCGCCTCGAGGGCGAGGATTGCGCAGGGGGTCATGGCACTCGCCCCCGCAACGCCGCCTTGACCACAGCGGCAAACTTTTCGTCGACGACCACCATCACGGCGACCTTGTCGGGCGCTGGTCGATTGAGCCCGTCGAGCCAGTTCTGCGCCGTGCGCTCATGCACGTTGAAGCGATAGCCCAACTCGCGCGCCGTGAGACCGGTGCCACGCAGGTGCTTGGCCATCAGGTCAGGGAACTGGCGCTGGAAGTGGTAGAGATCGAGACCCTGGAAAACCCTTTCGTAAGACGTACCGGCCGAGGGTGCGTTAGCGTCTGGGGATGCTGCGCGATCTTGACCCACAGAAGAGACCGAAGGCCAGGTCATTCACGGCCCTCCCAAGTTTTACATTTGGGCACAAGGCGGGATTCAGCAAGGTTCCAAACGGTGGAACGCATCCGCACTGCATGGCAGCGGGTGACGACTTCGAACCCGCTATTCATGCGGCATCCTCCTCGCGCAATGACGCGCCCTCAGGCTCTGGTACGAGAGGCTTGAAACCGAAGATATCAGGCGCCGGCGCCATGACCTTCTTTTCCCACGCCAGTTCGCAGAGCGCTCTGTACCAGCGCGGCGGCAAGCGATCCGCAGAAGCATGTGCGTGCATGGTCTTTGAGCTGACACCGATCCGCTTTGCAACTGCACGGTATCCGCCAAGCTCGTCGACAAATTCTCTCGGAGTCCTGTCCATACCCCAAGTCATAGGTCTGAAATTATCAGACTGTCAAGCCAAGCAATCTTAAATGTTCAGAACGGGCAAGAGATGACGTACAACGGCACTATGAAGATTGAAGACATCGAAGCTCTTGCGCTCGTCAACGACAATTCAGACGACGCTGTCGGTCACCGCTTGGAGGCTGCCCGGAGAGCTGCAGGCTACCAAACCGCGAAAGCCCTGGCAGATGCGATGGGCATTTCCTACAAGACCTATCACTCACAGGAAGCCAAGGGCCGGCCGACCAGAGGCACCATGAATTTTCTCTACAAAAATCATAGGATTGACTACAATTTCATCTTGAACGGTGATGTCTATCATCTTCCTGGGGCCGTGCGCGACGCAATAGAAATGGCTCTCCTCTTCTTAGACATGTTCGAGGAGAGAAGCAGTAATTCAGATTGAGACCCACGCGCCGGACCACCCTAAGAATCACTCGGTAGCATACTCGCATACTTGGTCTCCAATGCGCCAAATGTTCTGCATTTGATCTCGCTCGGTCAACCCTTAATTGACCGCGCCAGGGATCCTTCCGTCTGAATATATCAGATTTTCGCGCTTTACAATCTGACAATTTCAGACATAACCTGCTCCCATCAACCGATGGAGGCTTCGATGCACGCAACAGCTCCCTGCCGACAGTCCCCAGCAGACCCGCACCTGCCGCTCGCACCCGAAGAGATGATCACCGACCAGTGCCTGCGCGACCTGGCCCATGGCGGCCCCGAACGCCAGACGGGCGAGATCAGCGCCACCGACACCGCGATCCTGGTCACCATCCTCCCCGACCTTTGCGGCGAGCTGCTGGCCCGAAGACTGGCCATGCGCAGCGCGTCCGGTGAGGAGGCCGTGGCATGAGCGCCGAAATTTGCCCGCGCCGGCTCTCCGGCACGCTCGACCTGCTCGAGCGCATCGATCCGGAAAACCGCCTGTCGCAATTCGCGAGCCTCTGCCGTGACAACGGCCTCTGGTCGATCCCCGAGACGCCGCCGCAGGGCGCAAAGGCCTACAGCCCGGTGCTCTTCGAGGTCAGCTTGTTCGGCGTTTTCGCCGCCGCGCGCGACGTGGCCGAGCTGGTGCCGAACTGGTGCCGCGCCGCCAGCAACACCCTGCGCGCCTTTGCCGAGACCTCGGATGGCCAGAACGGATTTGCCGGCGGCGGCCCGGTGCTGTTCTGCCGGACGCCGGGTGCGCAGCTCGAGCGCGGCGTGATTCGCGCGCTGCATGCCCACCGCCCCGAGGCCAAGGTCAGCGATGCGGCTGGCAAGCCGCTGCGCCTGCGCTTCGATCTCATCCACTCCGATCCCGACATGCCGACTGCCACTCACGGACGGCATCCGGCCCCGCCTGGCGCTGCTCCCACGCCGGGCGGGGCTAAGGCGGCTGACATCGAGGAAGATGGCTTTATCACGCTCTGGCCGCCGCTGAGGCAAGGCAGATGAGCTTCGTCTCTCGCACCCTGCCCGCCCTACCGCGGGACGTCACCGCCCGCCGCCTTGCTGCCGCCCGCGCCGCTCTGGCCGCGCCGGCGGATCACGATGACGCGGTGCTCTACGAGGCGTGCTGGATCGTCGGCGCCTACAGCATGGACCAGCCCGAGATCGCCGGTGCCGCTGCCCTGGCCGCGCGCCTGGCCGACAAGATGGGCGACGCTGCCTTCCCCCCCCGGGAGGGCTGACCATGCCCGTCGATCTCACCCCGCTTGCCGTGCGCGAAAAGACCGCCGCGCAGATGCTGGACCTCAAGCCGGCGGATTTCCGGCGGTTGGTCGAGGAAGGTGCTTTGCCGGGACCGGCCAGGATCGGTGACGTGATCCTCTGGCGTGTGGCCGATCTCGAGGCGATCCTTTCCGGCTCCGCCGCCGACCCCGGCAACCAGGAATTCGAGATGTGAAGAAGCCCGCGATCGCCAAGCCGCGTCTGACGTGGAAGCTGAACCACCGCAAGACCGCCTGGGTGCCCTTCTACCGCGTGACGTGGACCGAGGGCGGCAAACGCCGCGAACGCGCGATCCTGCTGGACTGGCAAGGCGACGCGCAGAAGCTGGACCAGCTCTACTGGGCCTGCCGATCGGGGCGGCACGCGGCGCAGAAGCCCAAGGTCGAACACAGCTGGCGGGCCTGCATCATCGCCTGGCGCTCGGATCCCAAGGTCCAGGGCCGGCTGGCCGACAGCACCAAGCGGAGCTACCGGCGGGCGATGGACCGCATCATGCAGAAGAACGGCGACAAGGACATGCGCCGCACCACGAAGGAGGCGCTCTACCGCGCACATCTGGCCATGAGCGCGACCCCGAGAGAGGCGGATCGCATGCTGCAGACCGTGTCGATCCTCTGGGGCTACGCGGCCAACAGCCTGTTCTGGCCGATGCCGCCCAACCCGGCCAGCGGGATCGAGCATTTCGGCAAGCAACGGGAATACGAGCCCTGGCCCGACTGGATGATCGCGGCGCTGGCGGAGGCGCCCGAGGATGTGCAGACCGCGGCGCAGCTGATCCGCGGCACCGGCCAGAGACCGGGCGCGGCCATCGGCATGCGCCGCGACCAGTTCCGCGGCGAATACATGACCGTGAGCGACGAAAAGGGGAAACAGGAGCTCGAGGTCTATTGCCCGCCGAGCCTGGCCGGTTTCGTCGCCGAGCTGCCGGGACGCGGAGACTATATCCTGGGCAAGACCCCGACCGAGCCGCTCTCCTATGACGCGGTCGAACGGAAGTTCCGGGCCTGGCGCACGGGGCTCGGTGCAAAGGCGCGTCCGTACACGCTGCACGGCCTGCGCAAGCTCGCGATCGTCGAACTGGCAGAGGCCGGCGCCTCCGATGCAGAGATCCAGGCGGTGACTGGCCAAAGCGCCGAAATGGTGGCCTACTACCGGAAAAAGGCCAGTCGGAAACGCCTGAGCAAGGCCGCACAGCAGCGCCTGGACAGAACATGAACGAAACAGGACTGTGGGAGTCGCCTGTGGGAGTGATTGCTCCCGGCCCGATTTTCGATTTCCCGGCGCTCCGGGAAAACCGTTAGAAATCAGTGGTACCCAAGGTCGGACTCGAACCGACAAGGCCGTTAAGCCGGGGGATTTTGAATCCCCTGCGTCTACCATTCCGCCACTTGGGCACACCCGTTCGAATACCGTCCAAAGCCGCCCTCGTCCAGAGGGCAAATCGCGGTTTTCTGTGCTCTTGACCCCGTTCGCGGCGCATGCTCTGAGGCAGGCATGTTGCACACGCTCTATGCCCGCACCCTGGCCATGGCCGAACACAAAAACGCCCTCTGGGTGCTTGCCGCCGTGTCCTTTGTGGAAAGTTCGGTCTTTCCGATCCCGCCAGATGTGCTGATGATTCCGATGATCATCGCCCGGCCCTCTCGCGCCTGGCTCATCGCGCTGGTGGCGCTGGTGTCCTCGGTGCTGGGCGGTCTGCTGGGCTATGCCATCGGCGCCTTCTTCTACGACACGCTGGGCGCACCGATCCTCGATGCGCTGGGCAAAGGCCACGCCATGGAAGAGTTCAACACGCGGTTCAACGATTTCGGCTTCTGGGCGGTGCTGATCGCCGGCATCACGCCCTTCCCGTACAAGGTCATCACCATCATGTCGGGCTGGACCGGCATGCCGCTGATGACCTTCATGGTCACCTCGGTCATCGCCCGCGGCATCCGATTTTTCCTGGTTGCAGGCCTGCTTTATTCCTTCGGCGCGCCGATCCGCGATTTCATCGAGAAACGCCTCGGCCTGGCCTTGACGCTCTTCATGGCGCTGCTGATCGGCGGCTTTGTCCTGGTGAGGTACCTATGACCCGCGCAGCCTTCGTCCTTCTGGCCGCCACCGGCTCCTTTGCGCTGCTGGCCGGTGCCTTCCTGTTTCAGGCGCTGGGCTGGGCGCCCTGCGCCATGTGCCTCTGGCAACGCTGGCCGCATGCCGCCGCGGTGGTGATCGGCGCGCTGGCGCTGGCCCTGCCCGGTCGTCTCGCCGCGGGCCGCGTCCTGCCGCTGCTCGGTGCGCTCGCGGCCGCCACAACCGCCGGCATCGCGGTCTTTCACAGCGGCGTCGAGCGGAAATGGTGGCAGGGCCCGGCCAGCTGCACCGGCAGCGGCGAAGACCTCAGCAGCCTTGCCGGCGGCGCCCTGCTGCCCGGCGGTTCCGACGCGCCGGCGCTGGTGCTCTGCGACAGTCTCACGCCGTTCCTCTTCGGCCTGACCATGGCCAACTGGAACGCGCTGCTCTCTGCGCTGCTGGTGCTGGTCTGGCTCAGGGCGGCCCGGGCCTAGCCCGACTTCCGGGTCGCGAGCAGCAGGCTGGTCTCGGAGGTCGCCACCCCTTCGAAACGGCGGATCCGGGCCAGTACCGCGTCGAAGGCCTCGAGCGTCTCGGTGCCGATCTCGGCGATCACGTCCCAGCGGCCGTTGGTCGAATGCAGCGCCCGCACCTCGGCCAGCCCCTGCAGCTGGCGCAGGATGCGGTCGGTGCCGCGGCCCTCGATGCCGATCATCATCAGCCCGCGCACCGGGTCGCGCGCCGCGTCGCCCTTGAGCACCACGGTAAAGCCCAGCACCTCGCCACGCGCCTGCAGCCGTTCGATCCGCGCCCTGACGGTGGTGCGCGACAGGCCAAGACGCGCCGCCAGATCCGACAGCGAGGCGCGCGCGTCATGGCGCAGCGCGGCGATGAGCCTCTGATCGGTGGCGTCCATTTCGACCGCTTTCCTTTCCGTTTTGCGCTAAAGCTCACCGATCCGGGCAGTTTGAGCGCTGCACTCCGTCCGTTCTATCCGTCATAGTGGCCTTGGATCAAGTCATGGGGAGCCTTGCATGAAACCGAAAACCTGCCTGCTGATCGGCGCACCGATGGACAGTGGCGCGCGCCGCGACGGCTGCCTGATGGGGCCGGACGCCTTTCGCACCGCCGGCCTGGCCCGCGCGCTGCGCGATCTCGGCCTCAAGGTGATCGACGACGGCAACCTGTCGCCGGCCAGCCACGCGCCGGACGACGTCAGCGACCGGCTGCACAAGCCGCAGGAAACCATTGCCTGGACCTACCGCCTGATGCGCGAGGCGGAACAGGCGATGAGCCGCGGCCTGCCGATCTTTCTCGGCGGCGACCACGCGATTTCGCTCGGCACCGTGCCAGGTGTGGCGGCGCATGCGGCCGCGAAAGGCCGGCCGCAGTTCGTGCTCTGGCTCGATGCACACAGCGACTTCCACACCGCCGAGACCACCACCTCGGGCAACCTGCACGGCACGCCGCTGGCCTATGCCACCGGCCGCAAGGGATTTGCCGGGTTCCCCAAGGTGACCGCGCCGGTGCCCGAAGCGAACATCTGCATCATCGGGTTGCGCTCGGTCGATGCGGCGGAAAAGGCGATGCTGCAGGACAGCGGCATCCACTACCACGACATGCGCGAGATCGACGAGACCGGCATCGCCACGCCGCTCTCGGCCTTCCTCTCGCGCGTCGAGGAGGCCGATGGCGCGCTGCATGTCTCGCTCGACGTCGATTTCCTCGACCCGTCGATCGCCCCTGCGGTGGGCACCACCGTCCCCGGCGGCGCGACGATCCGCGAGGGCCACCTGGCAATGGAGCTGATCTGCGACAGCGGCCGGATGACCTCGATGGACCTGGTCGAGCTCAACCCCTTTCTCGATGAACGCGGCCGCACCGCGCAGGCGATGGTCGACCTCGCCGCCTCGGCTCTGGGCCGACGCGTGTTCGACCGCCCGACCCGGTCCTACATCTGATGGCCGGCCCCGTGACACCGCTGAGCCCGGCAGAGCTCGCCCCCTCTGACAAGGCGCTGGTGCCCTTCGTCTCGGTCGACAACATGATGCGGCTGATCCACCATGTCGGCATCGAGCCGATGCTGCGCGAGCTGGCCGGCTATATCGAGGATGATTTCCGCCGCTGGGAGCTGTTTGACAAGACGCCGCGCGTCGCCTCGCATTCCGATGTCGGGGTGATCGAGCTGATGCCGACCTCGGATGGCGAGGCCTATGGCTTCAAATACGTCAACGGCCACCCCAAGAACACCCGCGAGGGGCTGCAGACCGTGACCGCCTTCGGCCTCCTGGCGGATGTCTACACCGGCTACCCTGTGCTGTTGACCGAGATGACGCTGCTGACCGCGATGCGCACCGCGGCGACCTCGGCGATGGCGGCGAAGTACCTGGCGCCCAAGGGCGCGCGCTGCATGGCGATGATCGGCAATGGCGCCCAGGCCGAATTCCAGACCCTGGCGATGAAGGCGCTGCTGGGGATTGACACGGTGCGGCTGTTCGACATCGATGCCCGGGCCACCGAAAAGGTGGCGCGCAATCTGGCCGGATCGGGGCTGACGGTGGTTTCCTGCGCCTCGGCCGAAGAGGCGATCGAGGGGGCGCAGATCCTGACGACCTGCACCGCCGACAAGCAGAATGCGACGATCCTGACCGACAACATGGTGGGCGCGGGGGTGCACATCAACGCCATCGGCGGCGATTGCCCGGGCAAGACCGAGCTGCACCGCGATATCGTCGCGCGGGCCGAGATGTTCTTGGAATACCCCGAGCAGACCCGGATCGAAGGCGAATTGCAGCAGATGCCCGAGGATCATCCCTTCACCGAGCTCTGGCAGGTGGTCAGCGGCACCGCACCGGGGCGGCGCGATGCTCAGCAGGTGACGCTGTTCGACAGCGTGGGGTTCGCGATCGAGGATTTCTCGGCCCTGCGCTTCGTTCGCGACCGAATCCGCGGGACGGCCTATTACGCCGATCTCGACTTGCTGGCAGACCCGGATGATCCGCGGGACCTGTTCGGCATGCTGATGCGGTCGGGCTAGCGGCTGGCGGGGCTTGGGGGCTCTGCCCCCGCCCGGCTGCGCCGGACTCCCCCGAGGGTATTTGTGAACAGAAGAAGGATCAGTCGGGCCAGGCGGTGACGCCTGTGACCTCGATCACGCCGCGGAGCGCATTGCACAGACGGATGCGGCGCGCGGCGCGCAGGTCGGCCGCGGTGAAGCTGGCGACCTTGATGGCGCCTGTGGCCAGCAACTCGGCGCGCATCACGCCGGGCAGCACACCGTCAGACAGCGGCGGGGTGATCCATTGGCCGGGGGTGGTCTCGATCATCAGGTTGGTGATCGTGCCTTCGCAGAGATGGCCTTTCTCGTTGAGGAACACCGCCTCATCAATGCCCTGCGGCAGCCCGGCACGGGTCCGGTCATAAAGCGCGCGATTGCTGGATTTGACCTTGAGCCAGGGATCGGCGCTCTGCAGTCTCTCTGGCGCGATGGCGATGCGCCAGCCAGAGGCGGGTTCAGGCGCGGGAGCCATCGTGTGGTCGAAACGGCCGCTCGAATCCAATGTTATCCGTAGGCATAGAGGGGTTTCTTCAGGCCCTGCGCGAGCGGGTTGAGGCGATGCATGAAGGGCTTCATGTTCTGCACCAAGGGCTTCATGTGTCACTTGAAGGTGTTCATGTGGCGCGCGAGGTTCTTCATGCGCCGCTTGAAGTGTCTCAAGTGGAGAATTCACAATATCGTCGAAGGCTCTGGCATCAAACGGAAATCCCATCGCCTTGGCCGAGAGGCACATGCGGTCTTTATGACGCCGCGCCAGCACGACGCCGCGGCCCGGTTGCCAGAGCATGGTCTCGATCAGACGGGTTCCGGCAGCAATGTCGCGAAACGGCTTTTCCACAAGGCCTCCTCGTATTCCATGTCGGCGCGGCTGTCCCAGACCAGACCGCCGCCGACGTTGAGCACCGCCCGGCCTGCCTCGACCAAGAGTGTGCGAATGGCGACGTTGAACTCGGCCCGCCCGTCTGGCGCCGCCCAGCCGATGGCGCCGCAATAGACCTCTCGTGGTGCCTGTTCCAGCGCGCGGATGATCTCCATGGCGCGGATCTTTGGCGCGCCGGTGATCGAGCCGCAGGGAAACAGCGCGCGGAAGATATCGCCCAGCGTCACCTCCGGGCGGAGCTGCGCCTCGATCTGGCTGACCATCTGGTGCAGGGTCTCGTAGGTCTCGACCTTGAAGAGCTCCGGCACCGCGACCGAGCCCGGCATCGCCAGCCGCGACAAGTCGTTGCGCAAAAGGTCAACGATCATCAGGTTTTCCGCGAGAGTCTTCTCGTCCTGCGTGAGCCCGTCGCGCAAATCGCGGTCCTGCTCTGGCGTCTCGCCGCGCGGGGCCGTGCCCTTCATCGGACGGGTGGCGATGCGACCCTCGGCGTCGACGCGGAAGAACAGCTCCGGCGCGCGCGACAGCACTGCGGGCCGGCCCGGGTCGAGGATCAGCGCACCATGGCGCACCGCCTGACGGGCCGAGAGCGCGGCATAGAGGGCCTCGGGGCTGCCCTGCACCTCGGCGCGCAGCGGAAAGGTCAGGTTGGCCTGATAGATGTCGCCCGCGCCGATCCAGCCATGCACCCTGTCGAACGCCCCGGCGTAGCGCTCGGCATCCCAATCGGGGCGCAAGGCAGAGAGTGTGGCGCGGCCGCCGGTGAGCGGCCCGGCCTTGGCGGGCGCGGTGAAGGCGCCAAAAGAGATGAGCGGCACCCGGCGGCCCTCTGGCATCAGCGCCAAGAGCTTCGGCTCGAGCGCATAGCCCAGCTCGTAGCTGGCAAAGCCGGCGAGCCAGAGCCCCTCGGCCTGCGCCGCAGCCAGCGCCTCGAGCGCGGCCGGCACCGTCTCGGGGCCCCAGGCCTCGATCCGCCGCAGGGGCGCGGCAAACTCGGTCGCGCCGCCCGCCGGCCCCTGGTCAAACCTGATCCTCATCTCTTGCCCTCGACCGTTCTGCGCTCGCGGTGGCATACCCCGTCCGGCCGCCTGTCAGCCGAGGTAATCCGACCGTTGCAGCCCGTATTTCGCCATCTTCTCGTTCAGCGTCCGCCGCGGCAGGCAGAGCTCGTCCATTACGCTGGAAATCGAGCCCTTGTGGCGGCGCATGGTGTTGTCGATCAGCATCCGTTCGAAGGCCTCGACATATTCCTTGAGCGGCTTGCCCTCGGTGGTCATCACCGGCTGCATCTCTTCGTGATCGCTCATCAACAGCGAGGCGATGGTGCCAGAGCCGCGGCGCGATTGCAGCACCGCGCGTTCGGCCATGTTGATCAGCTGGCGCACGTTGCCCGGCCAGGGCGCCTGCAGCAGCTGCGCCGCCTCCTGGGCCGAGACCTCAGGGGTTTCGCAGCCGTATTCATCGGCGAACTGTTCCGAGAGCCGGGTGAAGAGCGTCAGGATATCCTCGCCCCGCTGGCGCAGCGGCGGCACGGTAATGCGCAGCGCGGCCAGCCGGTAAAAGAGGTTCGGCTTGATCGCATCCTCGGGGGTGCGGTTCTGTTCCTGCATGTTGCAGATCGCCACGATGCGGGTCTCGGCCGGGGTGCCCTGTTCGTTGATCGCGTTCAGCAGGCGGGCTTGGTTGGCCTCTGAGAGCGACTCGATATCCTCGAGCACCAGGGTGCCGCCGCGCGCCTCTTCCATCGCCGGAAGACGCGCCTCATCGGGCTGGACCGGGCCGAACAGCCGCTGCGCCAGCGCGTCGTCCTCATAGGCGGCACAGCTGACCAGCACGAACCGCTTGCCGGCGCGCGAGCCCACCGCATGCAGCGCATGGGCCACCAGCGTCTTGCCGGTGCCGGTCTCACCATCGATCAGCACGTGGCCGTCGGCCTGGCCGAGATCGAGGATATCCTCGCGCAGACGCTCCATCACCGGGCTGGCGCCGATCAGCTTCTTCATCAGCTGGCCGCCATCCGAGAGCTCGCGCCGCAGCTGACGATTGTCGAGGGTCAGCCGGCGGGCGTTCACCGCCTTTTTCGCCAGATGGCTCATCTGGTCGGGCTGGAACGGTTTCTCGAGGAAATCGAACGCCCCCAGCCGCATCGCCTCGACCGCCATCGGCACATCGCCGTGACCGGTGATCATGATCACCGGCAGCGCGCTGTCGGTCGACATCAGCCGCTTGAGAAACTGCATCCCGTCCATGCCGGGCATGCGGATATCGCTGATCACGATGCCGGGATAGTCCGGGGTCAGCGCCTTGAGCGCCTCCTCGGCGCTGGCAAATGTCTCGGTGTCATAGCCCGAAAGTGCCAGCCACTGGCCGATCGACTGGCGCATGTCCTGTTCATCATCGACAATCGCGATCTTCATGAGCTTGGCCATGGTCTTACGCCCTTACCTTCATTTGTTACTCCGCGGCCTGATGGTCCGCGGTTTCGTTCAGGATCGGCAGCTGCATCTCGAACACAGCGCCGCTGTCCTCGCCGTTGCGCGCGGTCAGCCGTCCGCCCAGGTCGCTGACGATCCCCGAGGAAATCGCCAGCCCAAGCCCCACGCCTTCGCCCGGCTGCTTGGTGGTATAGAACGGCTCGAACAGCGCATCGAGATCCTCGATCCCGTGGCCGTTGTCGCGCACTGTCAGCGTGGCGGTCTCGCCGCCGGACAGGATGACTTCGATCTGCGGATCGCGCAGACCTTTGGTGGCATCTAATGCATTTCTCAGCAAATTCACCATCACCTGTTCCACACGCACCCGATCGGCCATCACCCGCACCGGCTGCGGCGGCAGCACGCGGGTCAGGTTGACGTGGCGCTGCTTGAGTTGCGGCTCCATCATCGCCAGCGCCGAGGAGAGGCTGTCGCCCATGTCGACCGGGCTCAGCATCTCGCCGCCCTTGCGGGCATAGCTCTTGAGCTGCCGGGTGATCGCGCCCATCCGGTCGAGCAGGTCATCGACCCTGGCAAAAGACGCAAGCGCCTCGTCCGGCCGGTTGCGGTTGATCAAGAGCCGCGCGCCGGCCAGGTAGGTCTTCATCGCCGCCAGGGGCTGGTTGAGCTCATGGCTCACCGCCGCCGACATCTCACCCAGTGCCGCCAGTTTCGAGCTCTGCGCCAGGGTCTGTTCGGCCACGGCGAGGGTTTTCTGCACCCGTTCCCGCTCGGCGATCTCGCGTTGCAGACGGGTGTTGAGTGCGCGCAGCTCGGCGGATTCCCGCTGAAACAGCGCCATCCGCAGCGCCGTCTTGCGGCTGAGGAAGTAGAAGGCCAGCGCGAAGAGCATGGCAAAGCCCATGATCTCGAGCGCCAGCACCGCATTCACCTTTTCGCGCACCGAGGCATAGGGGGTGAAGCTGACGATGCGCCAGCCGCGAAACGCGATCCGGCTCTCCATCCGCATCACCGCCTCGCCCTTGAGGTAGGCATCGGCCGGGACGTGGGTCCAGTCGGATGTGGCGCGGATGGCACGTTCGATGGCGCTGTCGGCAGGTTCACGGCGCAGCGCGTCGACCTCGGCCAGCCCGCGCCAGCGCGGCTCGGTCGCAAGGATGATCACCCCCTCGCTGTCGGTCACCAGAACCGCGTCGGCAATCCCCACCCAGGCGCGTTCGAATTTCTGCAGGTCGACCTCGACGACGATCACGCCGACCAGCTCGCCATTGCTCTCGATCCGCCGGCTGTAGGCAAAGCGAAAGCCGCCAGCCTCGCGCGGGAGGGTCGAGAACACGGTGGAATTGGAGCGCAGGGCGCCAATGAAATAGGGCTCCTGCCGGTGGGTGGAGCCGAGAATGTTGCGGTCGGTGGCGGCGACGGCGCGGCCGCCACTGTCGAGCAGCATGAGCGAGGCGGCGCCGATCTCGTCGACGAAGGAAATCAGCCGCTGGGTGGATTGCGAGTAATCCGCCGAATTCAGCGCCCCGATCAGCGCCGGGTCGCGCGCCAGAAGCTGTGGCACGATGGAATTGCGCCGCAACTCCGACAGCACGTTGCCGGAATAGAGCGCGAGCCGCAGTTCGGCCCGGTTGCGGGTGGTTTCGGTAAAGCGGTCGGTCAGCAGGCGGTTGGTGAACCACACCGTGGTGACCGCCATCAGCAGCAGCGAAAACAACGCCAGACGCACCCGCCAGGACAGCGGGTTGCTGCGACGCAACAGGCCTTCGCCCGAACGGGCGCTTCTGCGGTTTTCAGCTTTCATCGCCCGACTTTACGCCGCCGCGGCCGCCCGCTCAAGCAACAGAGCCGCGATCTCAGGCGACCACCCGGTCAAGCGCCGCGGCGAGGGCCCGGAACACCGGCGTGCCGTCGGTATTGCCATGCGCCTCTTCGGCGGCGCGCTCGGGGTGCGGCATCATCCCCAGCACCCGGCGGTTCTCCGACAGGATACCGGCAATGTCGCGCGCCGAGCCATTGGGATTGTCACCATAGCGGAAGGCCACGCGATCCTCGCCCTCGAGCCGGTCGAGCGTGGCGTCATCGGCGAAGTAGTTGCCATCGTGATGGGCGATGGGGATCAGGATTTCCTGTCCCTTTTCATAGCCTTGCGTAAAGACGCTATCCTCGGTTCCGACCACCAGCGGCACCGGGCGACAGATGTACTTGAGCCGGGCATTGCGCAGCAGTGCGCCGGGCAGCAGGCCGGTCTCGGTCAGCACCTGAAAGCCGTTACAGACGCCAAAGACATAGCCACCGGCCTTGGCATGCTGTTTCAACTCGCGGCAGATCGGCGAATTGGCGGCGATCGCGCCGCAGCGCAGGTAATCGCCATAGGAAAACCCGCCCGGCACGCCAACGATGTCGACGCCCTCGGGCAGTGCGTGATCCTTGTGCCAGATCATCGAGACGTCGAACCCGGCCGACTCGAAGGCCTTGGCCATGTCGCGGTCGCAATTCGATCCGGGAAAGACGAGGACGGCGGCTTTCATGGGAACACTCCTGAAAAACTTCGGGCTTTCAATGGCTCACGCCACTCACTGCATCTCGATCTGGTAGCTTTCGATCACCGTGTTGGCGAGCAGCTTGTCACACATTTCGGCGACCTGCGCCTCGGTGGTGCCGGCGGCCAGCTCGAGGTCGATCACCTTGCCCTGGCGCACGCCTTCGACGCCGTCAAAGCCCAGCGCGCCAAGCGCGTGGCGCACCGCCTCGCCCTGAGGGTCCAGCACACCGGTTTTCAACATCACATGCACTCGTGCTTTCATGCCACTTGGTCCTTGTCGCCGCCCCGCAGGGGTCGTTGATTGATCTTCATGCGCCGCCTGAAAAGGCGGTCACACTTAGTTGATAAGCTTGGGTTTTTCCATCGGTGTCGCCTTGCGCGGCATGACGCCGAGACGGGTCGCCACTTCGGTATAGGCGTCGGTCAGACTGCCCAGATCGCGGCGGAACACGTCCTTGTCGAGCTTCTTGCCGGTCTCGATATCCCACAGACGGCAGCTGTCGGGGCTGATCTCGTCGGCGACGATCAGGCGCTGGAAGTCGCCGTCATAGACCCGGCCGATCTCGATCTTGAAGTCGACCAGCTTGATGCCGACGCCATACATCAGCCCCGAGAGGTAATCGTTCACCCGCAGCGCCAGGCTGAGGATATCGTCCATGTCCTGCGGGCTGGCCCAGCCGAAGGCGGCGATATGCTCTTCGGTGACCAGCGGATCACCCAGCTTGTCATCCTTGTAGCAGTATTCCACGATCGGACGCGGCAGGCGGGTGCCTTCCTCTATGCCCAGGCGCTGGCTCATCGATCCGGCGGCAAAGTTGCGCACGATCACCTCGAGCGGCACGATCTCGCAGGCCTTGACCAGCTGCTCGCGCATGTTGAGGCGCTTGATGAAGTGGGTCGGCACGCCGATCTCGTTGAGGCCGGTCATGAAGAACTCGCTGAGGCGGTTGTTGAGCACGCCCTTGCCGTCGACCACGTCCTTCTTCTGCGCGTTGAAGGCGGTGGCGTCATCCTTGAAGTATTGCACGATGGTGCCCGGTTCGGGGCCTTCATACAGAATCTTGGCCTTGCCTTCGTAAATCTTCTTGCGACGCGCCATCTCGCAGCCTTTCATGTCTTGCGCGGCCCAGGGCCGAGTCCCGCCGCGCGTGCGCCCTCTTACGCCATGCTCTGCATTGTCGCAAGCGGACCTCGGCTCTTGCGGTGCGGGCCGGGGATGGGCAATCTGGTTTCACGCATTCGGCACCAAAGGAGCTGCGCATGACCACTTTCGACGACCGAGAGAAAGCGTTCGAGAACAAGTACGCCCACGACGAGGAGATGAAATTCAAGGCCGAGGCGCGGCGCAACAAGCTGGTCGGCCTCTGGGCGGCGGGCCTGCTGGGCAAGACCGGCGACGAGGCCAATGCCTATGCGCTCGAGGTGGTGAAGGCGGATTTCGAGGAAGTCGGCCACGAGGACGTGGTGCGCAAGGTCTCGAAGGATCTCGAGGGCAAGGCCAGCGAGGACGAGGTCCGCGCCAAGATGTCCGAGAAGCTGGTCGAAGCCAAAGGCCAGATCGTCAAGGAAGCCTGAGCACCGTCCTCAGGGCACACACCGGGCCGCCCCGCCTGCGGGGCCGCCTGCCCCTGCGCGTTCCCTGCCCGCCTTCGCGCGCGCGACAGAGCGCGACAAGACCGGCCGGCCGGGCCGAAGCCGGCCTCAACCTCATAAACATCATGCAGATTATGAATTTGCGCACAGTCCCCGCCTGTGTCATCTGCCGCCCAACACGTGATACAGGAAGGCCCTCCCCATGACCGACGCGCTGAGCAAGCTTCTGCAAGACCGCGACTGGCTTCTCGCCGATGGTGCCACAGGCACCAACCTGTTCAACATGGGGCTGATGTCGGGCGACGCGCCCGAGCTGTGGAACGTCGACGAGCCCGAGAAAATCCGCGCGCTCTATCGCGGCGCGGTCGAGGCCGGTTCGGACATCTTCCTGACCAACAGCTTTGGCGGCAATGCCTCGCGGCTGAAACTGCATGACGCACAGGACCGCGTGGCCGAACTGAACCGCATCGCCGCCGAACTGGGCCGCGAAGTGGCCGATGCCGCCGGTCGCCCGGTGATCGTTGCCGGCTCGGTCGGCCCGACCGGCGACATCATGGAACCGGTGGGTACGCTGTCGCACGCCGAGGCGGTCGAGATGTTCCATGAACAGGCCGAAGGGCTGAAGGCCGGTGGCGCCGATGTGCTCTGGGTCGAGACGATTTCCGCCCCAGAGGAGTTTCGTGCTGCCGCCGAGGCCTTTGCGCTGGCCGGCATGCCCTGGTGCGGCACCATGAGTTTCGACACTGCCGGGCGCACGATGATGGGCGTCACCGCCTCCGACATGGTGCAGCTGGCGCAGGGCCTGCCGCACCCGCCGCTGGCCTTCGGCGCCAATTGCGGCACCGGAGCCTCCGACCTGCTGCGCACCACCCTGAGCTTTGCCGCCCAGGGCCCCGACCTGCCGCTGATCGCCAAGGGCAACGCCGGCATTCCGAAATACGTCGACGGCCACATTCATTATGACGGCACGCCGGAGCTGATGGGCGATTACGCGGTGATGGCCCGCGATGCCGGTGCGCGGATCATCGGCGGCTGCTGCGGCACCATGCCGGACCACCTGCGCGCCATGCGCACGGCGCTGGAAACCCGCCCCAAGGGCCCGCGCCCGACGCTGGAGCAGATTGTCGAAAGCATCGGCGGCTTCAGCTCCGACACCGACGGCTCCGGCGAGAACGCGGTCGCGGCCCCCACGCGCAACCGGCGGCGCCGGCGCGGCTGAGCCCCGACGGGCCCGGCATCACACTCAACCTCGGATCGGCCACGCCCATGGCATGCCTCCCCTGTGCACGCACCTGCCGCCCCCGGGCGGTCTCAGAACAGCGACAGCTGGTCGCCCGCCTGCCCCGGCGGCGCGAAGAGATCGCAGCGCAGCGGTGCCACACGGCGGTCGAGGCCGAGGGCGCGCGCCTTGCGGCGGAACCGTGCGGCGATGATCTCGGCATAGGCGCCCTCGCCGCGCATCCGGTGGCCCCAGCGGGCGTCGTAATCCTTGCCGCCATGCATCTCGCGCAGCCGCGCCATGACGCGGGCGGCGCGGTCCGGGTAATGCTCGGCCAGCCAGGCCTGCCACAGCGGCGAGACCTCGCGCGGCAGCCGCAGCATGATCCAGCTCGCCGCATCGGCGCCCGCCGCGGCGCCGGCCTCGAGGATCTGTTCCAGCTCGGGATCGGTCAGCGCCGGCACCACCGGCGAGACCATGAGCCGCACCGGAATGCCGGCCTCGCTGAGCCGTCGGATGGTCGCCAGCCGTCGCTTTGGCGCCGGCACCCGCGGCTCCATCCGGCGCGACAGGCCGGCATCGAGCGAGGTGACCGACAGGCCGACGCGCGCCAGCCCCTTGGCGGCCATCGGCGCCAGGATATCGATGTCACGCTCGACCAGCGTGCCCTTGGTGACGATTGCCACCGGGTGATTGCAGGCCGAGAGCACCTCGAGACAGGCGCGCATCAGGCCGCGGTCGCGCTCGAGCGGCTGGTAGGGATCGGTGTTGGTGCCGATCGCCAGCGGCGCAACACGATACTTGTGCGCCCGCAGCTCGCGGGTCAGCACCTCGGCGGCATTGGGCCGCGCCACCAGCCGGGTCTCGAAATCGAGGCCGGGCGAGAGCCCGAGGTAGGCGTGGCTGGGCCGCGCAAAGCAGTAGATGCAGCCGTGTTCGCAGCCCCGGTAGGGGTTGATCGAGCGGTCGAACGGCAGATCGGGCGAGCGGTTGTAGGTGATCAGGCTGCGCGCCCGCTCCTCGCGGACCTCGGTGCGCAGCACCGGCAGCTCTTCTTCGATCTCCCAGCCGTCATGCGCCGCAACCCGTTCGTGCCGCTCGAACCGGCCGGTTTCGTTGCGGCTGGCACCGCGGCCCGGGCGCTGGCGGGCGTCGATCTCAAAGGGCATGTCTTCCATGGCCGAAACATAGAACGAACGCGGTACATTTGCAATCCATCCGCGCGGCAGCCCCGGCCCGTCCCGGCTTGCGTCGGTGACAGGGCCGGCCATGTCGCAATCCGCCAACATGAGCTGCGGCAGACTGGCCATAGCTGAAACAAACCGGGCCTCCCGGCCCAAGCAAGGGAATCACGCAATGTCTGATGAAGAAGACGACATCATCCTTTCCGAACTCGACAACGAAGAGCTTGTCCAGCAGATGCACGACGACCTCTACGACGGTCTGCGGGAAGAGATCGAGGAAGGCGTGAACATCCTGCTCGGCCGCGGCTGGCAGCCCTACGAGGTGCTGACCACGGCGCTGGTCGGCGGCATGACCATCGTCGGCAAGGACTTCCGCGACGGTATTCTATTTGTCCCGGAGGTGCTTCTGGCGGCCAACGCGATGAAGGGCGGGATGGCGATCCTCAAGCCGCTCCTGGCAGAAACCGGCGCGCCGCGCATGGGCAAGATGGTGATCGGCACGGTCAAGGGCGACATCCACGACATCGGCAAGAACCTGGTGTCGATGATGATGGAGGGCGCAGGCTTCGAGGTGGTCGATCTCGGCATCAACAACCCGGTCGAGAGCTATCTCGACGCCGCCAAGGCCGAGGGCGCCGATATCGTCGGCATGTCGGCGCTGCTGACCACCACGATGCCCTACATGAAGGTGGTGATCGACACGATGATCGAGATGGGCATTCGCGACGATTACATCGTGCTGGTCGGCGGCGCGCCGCTGAACGAAGAGTTCGGCCGCGCGATCGGCGCCGACGCCTATTGCCGCGATGCCGCCGTCGCGGTCGAGACCGCCAAGACGCTGGTCTCGCGCCGCCACAACCAGATGGCCGGGTGAGCGGCGCGCCCGACGATACCACCCTGACCGAGGCCGGTCTCGCGCCGCGCGGTCAGGGCCGCATCCTGCTGATCGCCTGCGGTGCGCTGGCGCGCGAGATCCTCGATCTCAAGGCCGCCAACGGCTGGGACCACCTCGATCTGGCCTGCCTGCCGGCCAAGCTGCACAACACCCCCGACCGGATCACCGAGGCGGTGCGCGCCGCGGTGGCGAAGCACCGCGCACGCTATGACCGGCTGTTTGTGGTCTATGCCGATTGCGGCACCGGCGGCCAGCTGCAGGCGGCCTGTGCCGAGATGGGGGTCGCGATGGTGGCCGGACCGCATTGCTACAGCTTCTTCGAGGGCAACGCCGCGTTTGCCGCCCGCGACGAGTTCACCGCCTTCTACCTGACCGATTTCCTGGTGCGCCAGTTCGATGCCTTCGTCTGGCAGCCCTTGGGCCTCGACCGTCACCCCGAGCTGCGCGACATGTACTTCGGCAATTACGAAAAGCTGGTCTACCAGGCCCAGACCGACGATCCCGCGCTGACCGAAAAGGCCCGCGCCTGCGCCGACCGCCTTGGCCTGCGGTTCGAGCGCCGCCTCACCGGCTACGGCGATCTCGCGCCAACCCTGGCCAGCCTCACCGCGTGAGTCGGCCGCGGGTCAAGGTTGCGCAGCACCCGCGCAGCGGGCCGAAGGACCTTGACGCGCGGGCGACTCACACCACACTCGACAAGGCGCGTTCAGGGCAGACCTGCCCCTGAACCGCTTCTCAGCAGAAATTCCCCGCTCGCTCCTCACGACGCCCTGTCGGTGAAATCGTCACCTCGCCCCGCATGGAAACCAGCGCGCGGTAGCGCACATTTTCCAGCCCCTCAGCGCCCCGAGAGACCGTCACGCAGCACAGCCAGCACCGCGTCCTGCGGCACCTCCGAGGTCACGAAGGCCCCGCCGATGCCGCGCGCCAGAATGAAGCGCAGCTGGCCGTCGACCACCTTCTTGTCCTGCCCCATCAGCTCCAGCAGCGCCTCCGCCGACGGCAGATCGCCGGGGATGTCGGCCAGATCGCATTTCATCCCCATCGCCTTGAGATGCGCGCGCACCCGGCTCGGGTCTTCCTGCGCACAGAGCCCCAGCCGCGACGACAGCTCGAAGGCCAGCGTGCAGCCCACCGCCACGCCCTCGCCGTGCAGCAGCCGGTCGGAATAGCCGGTCGCCGCCTCCAGCGCATGGCAGAAGGTATGCCCGAGGTTCAGGAGCGCGCGGTCGCCCTGCTCGGTCTCGTCGCGCACCACGATCTCGGCCTTCATCTCGCAGGAGCGGCGCACCGCGTGGATCCGCGCCGCCGCATCGCCCGCCGCCATCGCCGGGCCGTTGACCTCCAGCCAGTCGAAGAACGCCGCATCGCCCAAAAGCCCGTATTTCACCACCTCGCCATAGCCGGCAAGGAAGTCGCGCGCCGGCAACGTCGCCAGCACATCGGTATCGGCCAGCACCAGCGACGGTTGGTGAAAGGCACCGATCAGGTTCTTGCCCTGCGGCGCGTTGATGCCGGTCTTGCCGCCCACCGAACTGTCGACCTGCGCCAGCAGCGACGTCGGCACCTGCACGAAGCGTACGCCGCGGCGCAGCACGGCGGCCGCAAACCCCGCCAGATCGCCGATCACCCCGCCGCCAAGCGCGACCACCACGTCACGGCGCTCGATCTTCTGGTCGAGCAGCCATTCGACGGTGCGGGAAAACTGCGGCCAGGCCTTGGTGCCCTCGCCCGGCGGCAGCGCCAGCGAGACCATCTCGATGCCCGCCTGCGCCAGACCGGCGCGCAGCCCCTCGAGATGCGCGGCGGCCACGTTCTCGTCGGTCAGCACCGCCACCCGGGCGCGCGCCAGCAGGGGCGCGATCTCGGCCCCGGCGCGGGCCAGCAGCCCGCCGCCGATGCGGATGTCATAGGCGCGCTCGCCCAGGGGCACATGGACCGTCTCGCTCATCACTTCTTCTCCAACACGTCGGGGCGCGCCTCGAGCTCCTCGATCACCCGGCGCGCCATCTGGTCGATCGAATAGGATTTGTCGGCCGCCACATGCACCTCGGCCTTGGCATAATCCGGCACCCGCGCGTCAAACAGCGCCTTCAGCGTGGCATAGGGATCGGCGGTGCGCAGCAGCGGCCGGGTGTCCTTGTGGCGCACCCGGCTCCAGAGCAGGTCAAGATCGGCATCGAGCCAGACCGCGACGCCCTTCTCGGCGATCATCCGCCGATTGTTGGCCGCAAGAAAGGCACCGCCGCCGGTCGAGAGCACGCAGCGCTCGGTTTCCAGAAGCCGGCCGATCACCTCGGTCTCGCGGGCGCGAAAGAACGGCTCGCCGTCGCGGGCAAAGATCTCGGCGATGCTCATATGCGCCGCGTCGACGATCTCGGCGTCACTGTCGAGGAAGGAGACGCCGAGGCGCTGCGCCACGGCACGGCCCACGGCGGTCTTGCCGGCGCCCATCATGCCGACCATCACGATGGTTTTCTTCACCCGCCACTGCATGATCTTGCCGATTTCGGCCTCAATTGCTCAAAAGTTTGTATCTCGGACGTGAATGACGTGAACTTGCAAAAAAGGCCAGATATAAGAAGAAAAAAACCACCCCGAAGCGGGTTCATTGAAGACCAAGGCAGAGGCAGCACCCGATGGGCCGATTGATCAAGTATCTCTTTTATCTGGCGGTTCTCGCGGGCATCGCCCTGGTGGGCTATGCCTATGTCGGCCCGTTCTTCGGCGCCGACTTCTCGCCGCCGGCCGAAGAGATTCGCAAACCGGTGGTGCTTGATGCGGGCTGACGGCGCAGCTCTTGCGGTGGCTGTGGTGCTGGCGCTGTCGGCCCCGCTGGCGGCGCAGGATCCGCTCTCGGCGATCGACTGGCTCGACCGCCAGCCGCCAGAGAACTCCGATTTCGGGCTGGTGCCGGATGCCGCGGCACTGACCCCGCAGAAGAAAGAGCCCCCTGTCACCCGCGATGCCAGCCGTCCAGAGGTCAGCGTGCAGCCGCTCGATGCGCCGACCGTCGATGCGGTGGGGCTGTTGCCGCCGCATGTCACCGGCTTTCCGCAGACCCTCTGGCAGGCCAGCGACACCGCGCAGCTGTCGGACCTGCTGATCGCCCAGAACGTCGACGGCCAGCCGGCGATGCAGTCGCTGCTGTTTGCCCTGCTGCTGGCCGAGGCGCTGCCGCCAGAGCCCTCTGACGGCAGTTTCCTGGTGGCGCGGATCGACCGGCTGATCGCCATGGGCGCGATCGCCCAGGCGGCCGAACTGCTGGCGCTGACCGATGCCAAGTCCGACCCGGCGCTCTTTGCCCGCGTGCTCGACCTGTCGCTGCTCGCCGGGCCCGGCGTCGCGGCCTGCGAAGTGCTGGCGCAGCAGCCGCATCTCGCCCCCGGCACCGATTACCGGGTCTATTGCCTGGCGCAGTCCGGCAACTGGGATCTGGCGCTGACCACGCTGGTGGCGGCCGAGGCGCTGGGGGACATCGGCCCGTCGCAGGTCAACCTGCTGCTCGGGTTTCTCGATCCCGAGCTGGCCGAGGATCTCTCGGTGCCGCCGCCGGCGCTACGGATGAGCCCGCTGGAATACCGCCTGCACGAGGCCCTGGGTGAGCCGGTGCCGACCCACACCCTGCCCCGTGCCTTTGCCAATGCCGACCTGCCCGGCGACAGCGGCTGGAAGGCGCAGATCGAGGCCGCCGAGCGGCTGGTGCGCGCCGGGGCGATCTCGGAACAGCGGCTGTTTGCCTTCTACACCGCCAACACCCCCTCGGCCTCTGGCGGGGTCTGGGACCGGGCGGCGGCGGTGCAACGCTTTGAGCGCGCGCTTGGCGAGGGCGATCCGACGGCAATCGACCGGACGCTGCGCACGGTCTGGTCGGCGATGGCCGAGGCCGGGCTTTCGACCGCGTTTGCCAAGGGCTATGGCGCCAAGCTGGCCAGCATCGAGCTGACCGGCACCGCAGCCGCGCTGCAGATGCAGGCAGCGCTCCTGTCGCCGTCCTACGAGATGCTGTCGCGGCGGCTGACCCCGCGCAGCCTGAGCCAGAAATTCGCCGTCGCCCTGGCCCAGGGCCGGCCGGAACAGGCCACCGCCCCCGATGCCCGCGCCCGCGCCATTGCCGAGGGCTTCGTCAACCCGCCGCCGGCGCATCTGCAGGCACTGCTCAATGCCGGCCGCCTGGGCGAGGTGATCCTGCGGGCGATGTCGCTGGCCTATCAGGGGCATCTCGGCGACGACAAGGCGCTGGCCGAGGCGCTCTCGACCTTCCGCGCCGTCGGGCTCGAGGATACCGCGCGGCGCGCGGCGCTGCAGTCGCTCTTGCTGACAGCCGAGGGCTGAGAGCGATGGACGACGCCCATATTTCCGCCTTTCTCGAAGCGCAGGCGGCCGAGCTCGGTGCGGCGCACAATACCCTGTTGGCCTACGGCCGTGACCTGCGCGACGTGGCGCAATGGCTGGCCGCCAAAGACGCCAGCTTCGAGACCGCGCAGCGCGACGACATCGAGCGCTACCTGATCGATTGCGAGGCCCAGGGGCTGGCCCGCTCGACCCGGGCGCGGCGGCTGTCGGCGATCAAGCAGCTCTATCGCTTCGGCTTCGAGGAAGGCTGGCGGATGGACAACCCGGCGATCCAGATCGCCGGTCCCGGCAAGGAAAAACGCCTGCCCAGAACGCTGTCGATCGACGATGTCGAGCGGTTGTTGCAGGCCGCCGAGAGCCATGGCCGAACCGCCGCCGAGCGCGCCCGCAACTACTGTCTGATGCAGGTGCTCTATGCCACCGGGCTGCGCGTCACCGAGCTGGTCTCGCTGCCGGTGGCGGCGGTGCGCGGCGATCCGCGGCTGATCCTGGTGCGTGGCAAGGGCGGCAAGGAGCGCATGGTGCCGCTGTCGCCGCCGGCGCGCGAGGCGCTGATCGCCTGGCTGGCGATCCGCGATGCCGCCGAGGAGGCGGCGCGCCTCAAGGGCAAGCCCGCCTCGGCCTTCCTGTTTCCCTCGCGCGGCAAGGGCGGTCACCTGACGCGGCACTGGTTCTTCAACCTGATCAAGGCGCTGGCGGTGGATGCCGGGCTGTCGCCGGCCGAGATCACGCCGCACACCCTGCGCCACGCCTTTGCCACCCACCTGCTGCAGAACGGCGCCGACCTCAGGGCGATCCAGACGCTGCTGGGCCACGCCGACGTGGCCACCACCGAGAACTACACCCATGTGCTCGAGGAACGGCTGCGCGAGCTGGTGCTCGAGCATCACCCGCTGGCGCGCGACTGACATGCAGGCGCTCTCGGACCACCGGGCCAGCCCGGCCCTTGAAACTGGCGCCGCCCGGCGGCATACCCCGCGCAATCGCAACGAAAGTCAGACGTAATGGACCCCTCACCCAGCCTGCTCGACGGCGCCTTCTGGATCACCACGTCCGCCATCCTGCTGCTTCTCGTGCTCTCGGGCTTTTTCTCGGGCTCGGAAACCGCGCTGACTGCCGCCTCGCGCGGCAAGCTGCGTGCCCAGGCCGACAAGGGCAACCGCGGCGCCGACCGCGCGCTCAAGATCACCGAGGACAACGAGCGGCTGATCGGCTCGGTGCTGCTCGGCAACAACCTGGTCAATATCCTCGCCACCTCGCTGGCCACGGCGCTGTTCACCCGGCTGTTCGGCGAAAGCGGCGTGGCGATGGCGACGCTGATCATGACGCTCTTGGTGCTGATCTTTGCCGAGGTGCTGCCCAAGACATTCGCGATCACCAATGCCGAACGCGCCGCCGCCTTTGTCGCGGTGCCGATCGCCATGGTGATCCGGGTGTTCTCACCGGTGGTCTCGGCGGTGCGCATTCTGGTGCGCGGCATCCTCAGCCTGTTCGGCGTCAAGACCGACCCCGACAGCCACATCCTCGCGGTGCGCGAGGAGATCGCCGGCGCGCTGCACCTCGGCCATTCCGAGGGCGTGGTCGAGAAGGAGGACCGCGACCGCATCCTCGGCGCGCTCGACCTCAGCGAACGCACGGTCGAGGAGATCATGCTGCACCGCTCGGGCATCGAGATGATCGACGCCGACACCCCGCCGCGCGATATCCTGACCCAATGTCTCGAGAGCCCGCACACCCGGCTGCCGGTGTTCAAACACGACCCCGAGAACATCATCGGCGTGGTCCATGCCAAAGACCTGCTGCGCGCGATGTACAAGCTGGTCGACGGCACCGAGGAGCAGACCGCGGTGCTTGAGAGCTTCGACATCACCTCGGTGGCGATGAAGCCCTATTTCGTGCCGGACACCACCTCGCTTGATGACCAGATGCGCCAGTTCCTGCGCCGCCGCACGCATTTCGCCCTGGTGGTGGATGAATACGGCTCGCTCGAGGGGCTGATCACGCTCGAGGACATTCTCGAGGAGATCGTCGGCGAGATCACCGACGAGTTCGACCCCGACGCCGAACATTCGGTGCGTCGCGGCGAGGACGGCCATTACCATGTCGACGGCGCGATGACGATCCGCGACCTCAACCGCGCCACCGATTGGAACCTGCCCGATCTCGAGGCCAACACCGTCGCCGGTCTGGTGATCCACGAGGCGCAGATCATCCCGGCGGTGGGTCAGGTGTTCTCGTTCCACGGCTTCCGCTTCGAGGTCACGGGCCGCAAGGACAACCGCGTCACCCGGCTCAAGATCCGACCGCTGAGCTGACGCACCGGGCCTTCGACACGAAAGCGTGAACATCCAGCCGCAGCCTGGCGCCGTATCTCCTTTACCCAACGGAACATGGAGGAGATTACAATGGAACAGCAACTCAAGACCGCCTGGAACGGTGTTATGGATGCGCGCAGCAACCCGCTGCGCCGCTCGACACTGATGACCGCGCATATGGTGATGCAGGTTCTGGCCTGGATGTGGAGCGCGATCTTCTCGGTCGCGCTGGGTAGCTATTTCGTGTTCGGCATCACCGTCGTCGGGCACATGCTGGTGGTGGCCGGGCTGGTGATCACCGTGGCGGTCTTTCGTCAGGCCGAACTGGACGGAGAGCGCGACTGACAGCGGCCCCACCCCGGGCACCGCAATCGGGTGCTCGGGGCCAAGCCGGCCAAGTGAAAGCCATCGAAAAACGGGCATCAACGATGGCTAAATAACGGCCGCAGACCTTCCCTTGGTCGGTGCGCGAGGTGTGATCGTTAAGATTTGATTAATGCTTGACCGCCGGTTGTTTCATCGTCAGGCTGACAATCGGCGCCAAGGTGGAAATTTATCCCAATCGCCAATAATTCAGCGGAACCGGAGGCTTACTCGCAGAGGGTACCCCGCTGCGAGACATTCGAAAGGACATTTGATGGCAGAGCCATTTATTGGCCAGATCTACCTGGTGGGTTACACCTTCGCGCAGCGCGGTTTCGCGTTATGTAACGGGCAGCTTGTTGCGATCTCCCAGAACACGGCGTTGTTTTCGCTGCTCGGGACGATCTATGGCGGCGATGGTCGAACCACTTTCGGTCTGCCGGACTTGCGGGGCCGAGCGCCGATCGGCTTCGGCCAGGGCCCCGGCCTGGACGACTACCGGATAGGTGAAAGAGGCGGGTCGGAGACTACGACCCTCCTCACGTCACAAATCCCGAGCCATGCCCACACGGCCACCATGCACGCCGAACTCGGCGCACCCAATCAGAGCAACCCCCAAGGCAACTTGATGGGGTTGACGAATATCTATCTTGAGCCGACCCCCGCGCCCAACCGAACCCTGGCCGCGGAATCTATCGTGGTACAAAATACCGGCGGAGGTCAGCCATTCAACAACTTGCCGCCGTATATCGCCATGAACTACGAGATCGCTTTAACCGGCATCTTCCCGTCGCGGAGCTGATGCGCCGGCCTGCAGTGTATTTCGGTCAAGGAGAACCGGATGAGTTCCAATAACGATATCAGCCGGCGCGGGTTCGTGGTGACGCAGGTTGCCGGAGCCGCAACCCTAGCCGCCCTGCCCGCCGGCACCACGTTCGCCGCCGTGGCGCCGACGCCCGCCGCCGTGCCTCACGCCGGCCCGTTCAACTGGCACAGTTCCGGTGCCGAGGAGCTGACCGCCCACCTTGGCCGCCGATTCCGCTTTCGGGCCGAGGATGGCCAGACCGCCGTGCTGAAACTGGTCGCGGTCGAACCGGTGAACAGCGGCCCGCACCGCCCCGCCGACCTGCCCCGCAAGAGCGGCGTGATCGCGGTCTTCGACGGTCTCGACAAGGGGCCGCTGGTGGATGCCGGCAGCCGCACCTATCGCGTTTCGGCCGCCCGCATCGGCTCGGCCGATCTGATGGCCACACCGGTCCGCAAACGCGACGGCTCGGACGTCATCGAGATCGTGTTGAACTGACCCTGACCGGAGGCGCGCGCCTCGCGCCCCCGCCGCAACAGACCGGACCTCCGCCCATGCTCGACCGACCTCGCGGCAAGGTGGCCTTTCGCATCATCCACGATGCCGACCGGCCCTTCCTCGAATACCTCTATGCCACCACGCGGGCCTGGGAATTCGAGCTGACTGTCTGGGCCGAGGAGGAAAAGACGCGCTTTCTCAAGCAGCAGTTCGAGGCGCAGGACCTGTCCTACCAGCGCGCCTATCCCAAGGCCAACCGTCACATCATCACCCTCGACGGCGTCGATATCGGCCGGCTCTATCTCGACCGCCAGAACGAGGTTCTCTACATCATCGAGTTATCCCTGCTGCCGCAACACCGCGGGCGCGGCATCGGCACCGATATCCTGCGCAGCCTGCTCAACGAGGCGCATGGCGGCAAGGTGCCGGTGCGGCTCAAGGTCGAGCGCCTCAACCCTGCGCAGCGGCTCTATTTGCGTCACGACTTCGTGCAGACCGGCGTGACCGGGCATCACCTGGAGCTGGAGTGGCGTCCGAAACTGGGCCCGAGAGAAATCTGACCCTGGCTCAGTTGAAGACCACCTCATACAACATGCAGGTGCGGTCCTGCCGGAACGGCGAGATCAGCAGCGTCATGGCGCCAAGCTTTGGATGACGCAACTCGACCAACTGGCTGTCGAGCACCGGCTCGCGCGGTCCCTCGAACGTCAGGGCAAAGGCCTTGCGGGGCGGGATCAGACGCCCGTCGAATTCGACCTCTGAGTCGCGCACCATCGACCCGTGAAAGCGCTTTACATTGTCGAGAACGAGCCGCACCGGCGCCTCGGCCCCGACTTCGAACCCATCGCCGACAAAGGGATCGAAGTCTTCCGGCAGCGCGGTGGCGATATCGATCTGCATGACACTCTCCTGTGAGCCAATTTTCGCCGGCACGCTACCGCAGGGCGAATGAAGAGTGAATGATTAGTTAGGGTTCGCAGTTTTTTTCGGATCGTGTGATCGCGGCCACATTTTGTCTCGACCGGTCGTTACCGATCGCCTAACGTTCATCAAGAGTCATTGAACAAGAGGAAATTAAGATGGCATCATATACAGGTGATATTCACCTATATTTTGACGGCAACCTAACCCTTGCCAATTTTGACAACAACGAGACAATCTCTGACGGCAACGGTGCCGCTGACACTGTGTTTTCGGTCGGCGAACAGGTAAACGATGGCGCCGGAAATCTCTTCACTGACCCGAACCCAAATGGCCTGGGCACCTATGTCGGAAACATCGATATCAACGGGACCCTCTATCCAATCTTCGCAGAAGGCGATGCCAGTTCGTTGAACCAAGCGGGCGAGACCTACTACCTCGCAACCCCGGCCAGCTTCAATCCGGCAAACCTGCCTGCCGACCTGTCGACGGCAACTGCATCGTCAACCACCGAATGCTTTGTCACCGGCACCCGCATCGCGACCCCCGCGGGCGAGGCACGGGTCGAAGACCTGAAGACCGGCGACGAGATCCTCACCGCCGCGAGCGACACCATTGCCGTCAAGTGGATCGGCGTGCAGCGCGTCTTCACCGCCTTCCGCCCGCCCGAACGCCTGCGCCCTGTCCGGGTCAGCGCCGGTGCGCTCGGCGGTGGGCTGCCCAAGCGTGACCTGCGGCTGACCGCCGATCACGGTCTGGTGGTCGACAGTTTGCTGATCAATGCCGGCGCCTTGGTCAATGGCAGCACCATCGATTGGGCCTCCACCGAAGAGATGGGCGAATTCTACACCGTCTATCACATCGAAACCGAGGCCCATGACGTGATTCTGGCCGAGGGGACCCCGGCCGAGACCTATATCGACTATATCGGCCGCAGCCATTTCCACAATTACGGCGAGTATCTCGAGCTTTACGGCGAAGAGCGCACGATTGCCGAAATGGACCTGCCGCGGATCTCGGCACCACGTCTGGTGCCGGCGTCGATCCGGGCACGGCTGGCGGCGGCTCAGGCCGCCTGAGCGTCAAGGCCTTATTGAAACGTCCCGGTCCCGTCGCTCGGCGGGGCCGTTTTCATTTCGGGTCGCGGGACATTTCGCGCCTCTCATTGCTCGGACCTGCGCCTTAATGCTGAACAGCGGCCCCCTCCTGATGACCGCCTCGATGGCGCTGTTCGCTCTTGAGGACATGTTCCTGAAATCCGCCATGCAGGAGATCGGCGTTGGCCTGGCGCTCTGCATCTTCGGGCTGGGCGGCATGGTGATCTTTCTGATCTGGGCGCATCTGCGCGGACAGCGGCTGTTTCACCCGGCGATCGTCACCAAGCCCTTGCTGCTGCGCTCGACATCAGAGGTGCTGGGGCGGCTGTTCTATACCCTGGCCTTTGCGCTGGCGCCGCTATCGCTGGTTTCGGCGGTGCTGCAGGCAACGCCGCTCGTCGTGGCGCTCGGCGCGGTGGTGTTTTTCGGCGAGGTGGTCGGCTGGCGGCGCTGGATGGCGATCGGGCTGGGCTTTGTCGGCGTGCTGATGATCCTGCGGCCGGGCACCGAGGCCTTCAGCGCCACCAGCATCTTTGCCGTTTTGGGCATGCTGGGCTTTGCCGGCCGCGATCTGGCAACCCGGGCCAGCCCGCCGTCGATGTCGAACGTGCAGCTCGGGGTCTATGGCTTCGTGATGCTGGTGGTGGCCGGGGTGATCATGATCGCGGTGACCGGCGTCGGCCCCTTGCCGGGGGCGCGGGCGTCGCTGGATCTGGCGCTGGCGGTCGCAGTGGGGGTGCTGGCCTATACCGCCCTCACCGCCGCGATGCGGGTCGGTGAGGTCTCTCTCACCGTGCCCTTCCGTTACACCAGGCTGATCTTTGCCATGATCCTCGGCATCGCGGTCTTCGGCGAGCGCCCCGACCTGATGACCTGGGCCGGCAGTGCGGTGATCGTCGGCAGCGGGCTTTACACGCTCTATCGCGGGCAGCGCAAAAAACCTTGTCGTTCCGGGCTCTCGCCCCCTTAACATCCCCGGCCGACCGCCCTATATTCAGCCTTGTCCTTCGGGACTATGGACATAAACGCGCTCGTAATAAGCGGATCGGACCCGGGGGCGGTACCCGGCGGCTCCACCAAACCTCCCTCATTTGGGGATCATGGGGCCGAAACAGGATCGACGAACGTCTAAAGGGGTTAGCTTTGTCCCGGTGAGTTACCACCGTTATCGGTACACTTAAGCTAGTTGCAAATGACAACAAAGCTCCGATGGCGATGGCTGCGTAAGCAGTCCGAACTGTCGAAATCTTAAGTCCTAGAGCTTAGCGGCCCTAGGCGGGGTTCGCAGGTACCTGGCAACAGAAACCTGCACTTTCCCTCTCTGACTTATGTGCCACCGCGTCCCGGACCTGATCCGGGACCTCTAACCTCTTTGGGCCAGTGACTGGCTTCCAACACTCCTTCACACCAGTCCCGAGCCGCGCATCGACGGGCCGGGGTGCGGCGATCCCACGGTGCTGTCGGGCACTTTATGCCAGCAAAGCCCGTACGACCTTAGACCAGGGTGCTTGTGGCTGCCAAATCGCCGTGCCTGGGGGCGGCGTCATGCTGAGGGCATGCCTCCGGCATGACGACGCGCGAACGCCACGGCCTCGGTAACGCGCTGGTGACAGCCGAAGCCGTTTGACAGCCCCCTCTCCAAGGCGCATCATCCCGCCATGGGGCCCAGACAGCGACTGCCCCGTGAGGCCAAGGCCCAAAGTCGCATCCCTCTGCCGGCGCTGCCCGGCCCGAAAAGATGCTTCATGCCCGCCCCCAATGAAATCACCCCCTCGCAACTCGCCCGGCTGATCGGCACGCCTGACTGCCCCGAGATCATCGACATCTGCCTGCCCGAGGATTTCGCCGCAGACCCCCGGCTGATCCCCGGCGCCAGCCGCCACAGCCATGACGACCTGAAAGGCCTCGCCCGCAGCCTTGAGGGCAGACGCGCGGTGATCACCTGCCAGAAAGGCCGCAAGCTCAGCCAGGGCGCCGCCGCCTGGCTGGCGTCCGAAGGCATCGCGGCGGACTATCTCGCCGGCGGCATGTACGGCTGGCACGACATGCCCGGCAGCCTGAGCCTGCCCGCCGCCGCGATCCCGGCGCGACACGAGGGCGCCACGCTCTGGGTCACCCGGCACCGCCCCAAGATCGACCGCATCGCCTGTCCCTGGCTGATCCGCCGCTTCGTCGACCGCAAGGCCCGCATCCTCTATGTCGCACCGGACGAGGTCGCCGGCGTCGCCGACCGTTTCGGCGCCACGCCCTTCGATGTCGAGGGCGTGTTCTGGAGCCACCGCGGAGACGACTGCACCTTCGACACCATGCTGGCCGAGTTCCACCTCGCCTCCGAGCCGCTGACGCGGCTCGCGCAGGTGATCCGCGGCGCCGACACCAACCGGCACGATCTGCATCCGGCCGCCGCCGGGCTGCTGGCGATATCTGTCGGACTGTCACGCCAGTTTCGCAATGATCAGGCACAGTTGGCGGCAGGTCTTTCGCTCTATGACGCCCTGTACCGCTGGGCGCGGGACGGCTATGACGAGGGCCACGACTGGCCCGCGGCGCGGGCGCAAGAGGCAGGCACGGCATGACCCCCACCACATCCGAGATGTTCAGCGCCTTCGGGCGGATCGGACTTCTGTCCTTTGGCGGCCCGGCGGCGCAGATCGCGGTGATGCACCGCGAGCTGGTCGACGACCGCAAATGGCTCACCGAAGAGCAGTTCCTGCGCGCGCTGAGCTTCTGCATGATGCTGCCGGGGCCAGAGGCGATGCAGCTTGCCACCTATGCCGGCTGGCGGCTGCGCGGCACCTTTGGCGGGGTGCTGGCCGGGCTGCTCTTTGTCCTGCCCGGCGCCTTGGTGATCACCGCGCTGGCGGCGATCTACATCCGCTACGGCGAGGTGCCGCTGGTGCAGACGCTGTTTCTCGGCGTCAAGGCCACGGTGATCGTGATCGTGGCGCAGGCGCTGACCCGGCTGTCGCGCAAGGCGCTGAAGGGCGCGGGCGACCTGATGCTGGCGGTGGCGGCCTTCATGGCGCTCTTTGCCTTCCAGCTGCCGTTTCCGCTGATCATCGCGCTGGCGGCGCTGGTCGGGGCCCTGCGCGCGCCGGCCCGCTCAGAGGCACCGCTGCCGCCGCGCCATGGCCGCGCGCCCTGGCTGGCGGTACCGATCTGGGGCGGGCTCTGGCTCTTGCCGCTGGGGGTGCTCTGGGCGCTGAACCTGCCCTTCCTGCTCGACCTGGCGCTGTTCTTCGGCAAGCTGGCGCTGGTGACCTTTGGCGGCGCTTATGCGGTGCTGGCCTATATGACCCAGGAGGTGGTGCAGGCGCAGGGCTGGATCACCACCGCCGAGATGATCGACGCACTGGGCCTGGCCGAGACCACCCCCGGCCCGCTGATCCTGGTGACGCAGTTTGTCGGCCACCTCGCGGGCTTCAACGAGACCGGCTGGACGGGCTTTGCCCTGGCCGGCGCGCTGACCCTGTGGATGACCTTCACGCCGTGCTTTCTGTGGATCTTCGCCGGCGCGCCCTATCTCGAGCAGATCACCGCCCGGCCCCGCATCGGCGCGGCGCTCTCGGCGGTGACGGCGGCGGTGGTGGGCGTGATCGCCAACCTCTCGGTCTGGTTCGCCATCGGCGTGCTGTTTGCACGCTCCGTCACATGGGACGCGGAGCCGATGACCCTGACCCTGCCGGTGCCTGCGAGCCTCGATCTGACGGCGCTCTTGCTGACGGCGGTGGCGGCGGTTCTGATCTTCGCGCTGCGGCTCTCGGTGCCGCTCACGCTGCTTGTGACGGCAGGTGCGGCGGCGGCTCTGAGCCTTCTGGCCGGAATGTGACAAAGCCGGCGTGAGCCTCTTTTGTTTCGCCTCGAATCCCGTATGATCCGAGGAAGAATTTCGGGGATCCTTCATGAAGACCAGTATCGACTACGGCAACCTGATGCATCGCGCCATGCGCGGCCTGATCCGCGAAGTGCTTGAGGATGTGGCAGAACACGGGCTGCCCGGCGATCACCACTTCTTCATCACCTTCGACACCACCCACGCGGATGTCGAGCTGGCACAATGGCTGACCGAACGCTACCCCACCGACATGACGGTGGTGATGCAGCATTGGTACGAAAACCTCGATGTCGGCGAAGAGGGCTTCTCGGTGACGCTGAATTTCGGCGATGCGCCGGAGCCGCTTTACATCCCCTACGACGCGATCAAGACCTTCGTCGACCCTTCGGTGGAATTCGGCCTGCGCTTCGAGACCCAGGAAGAGGAAGAGCCGCCGCTCGCCGCCCTCACCGAGGAGGAGGACAGCGCCGAGGAGGACACCGACGGTGACAAGCATGACGCCGAGGTGGTGAGCCTCGACAGCTTCCGCAAGTGACCCCGTCCCGGACCCCGATCCGGGACCTCCTTCGCTGATGACCGGGAGGCCCCGGATCAGGTCCGGGGCGCGGGTGCCATACTGGCCAGTGGCGGGAGACATGAGCAAAATC
>NZ_JAXMOR010000006.1:0-185762 GCF_034669705.1 Marinovum sp. | reverse complement strand
CTTCCGATCTCATGCCGGTGCCGATGGCGGCAAAGACGCCGAAGATCAGCGGCGCGCCCATCCAGGTCAGCACCACGCCGGTCATCACCGCGCAAAAGGTCATCAGCGTGCCGATCGACAGGTCGATGCCGCCGGTGATGATGATCAGCGTCACACCGATCGCCAGCACCCCGTTGACCGAGGTCGCCTGCAGGATCGCCATGATATTGGACACCTGGAAGAAGTTGGGGCTGGCCAGCGAAAACACGATCACCAGCGCGATCAGGCTGGCGAAGGCCAGCAGCTTCTGCTGCGCCGCGCCGCGACGGGCCGCCTTGGCGCCGCCGGCCTTTTCAGGGTTGGTCTCTGCGGAACTCATTGCGCTGTCATCCTTTCACGCTGGGTGGCGAGGGCCATGATGTCTTCTTGCGAGGCGCCGCCGGGCAGAATGCCGGTCAGCCGGCCTTCGCACATCACCGCGATGCGATGCGACACGCGCAGCACCTCGGGCAATTCGCTGGAGATCACGATGATCGCCTTGCCGCTGTCGGCGAGGTCAGCCATCAGCCGGTAGATCTCGGCCTTGGCGCCGACGTCGATGCCGCGGGTCGGCTCGTCGAAAATGAGAATGTCGCAGTCGCGCAGCAGCCACTTGGCGATCACCACCTTCTGCTGGTTGCCACCTGACAACAGCCGGACCTCCTGACGGTCATGCGGCGTGCGGATGTTGAGCGTCTCGATATAGTCGCGCGCCACGTCTTCCAGCCGGTGTTCCTCGATCCGGCCCAGCCGGTCGCGGTAGCGCGCCATGCTGGCGAGCGCGATATTGGCCCGCACGTCCATCCCCAGCGCCAGCCCGTAGTGCTTGCGGTCCTCCGACAGGTAGCCGATCCCGGCCTGCACCGCGTCGGAGGGGCTGCGGATGGTGACATGGTGGCCGTGCACGATGACCTCGCCCGCGTCCGGCGGCTCGGCGCCGAAGATCGCGCGCGCCAGTTCCGTCCGCCCTGCCCCCATCAGCCCGGCAAAGCCGAGGATCTCGCCCTTTTTCAGGTCGAAGCTGATGTCATGCAGCTCGCGCCCGCGGCTGAGGTGACGCACTTCCAGCGCCATCTCGGCCTGCGACAGGTCGGGGATCTGCACCGTCTCGTCGGCGATTTCGCGGCCCACCATCATGGTGATGATCTCAGAGATCGGCGTCTCGGCGGCCTCGACCGTGCCCACATAGGTGCCGTCGCGCATCACCGTCACCCGGTCCGAGATGCGGCGGATCTCGTCCATCTTGTGGCTGATGTAGATGATCCCCACACCCTCGTCGCGCAGCCGGCGGATAATGGTGAAGAGCTCCTTGATCTCGCTGTTGGTCAGCGCCGCGGTCGGTTCGTCCATGATCAGCACCCGCGAGCGGAACGACAGCGCCTTGGCGATCTCGACCATCTGCTGGCGCGCCACGGTCAGTGACGACACCGGGGTGCGCGGGTCCATCCGGACGTTCATGCTCTCGAAGATCTCGGCGGCGTCCGCGTTGAGCTTCGCCTCGTCGATCCGCCCGAAGGAGAGCCGCGGCTCGCGCCCGATCCAGATGTTCTGGGCCACGGTCAGGTCGCGCATCAGGGCAAGTTCCTGATGGATGATGCCGATGCCGAGGTCCTGCGCCGCCTTCGGCCCGGTCAGGTCGGCTTCCTTGCCGTCGACCAGGATGCGGCCGCCGTCGGGCCGGTAGATCCCCGAGAGGCATTTCATCAGGGTCGATTTGCCGGCGCCGTTCTCGCCCATCAGGGCGTGAACCTCGCCCGCCCGCAGGTCGAAATCGACGGCCTTGAGAGCGTGGACACCGGGGAAGCGCTTGTCGACGCCTTCCATACGCACGAGTTCTGTCATCAGGTCACCCCATAGAATCGGGTTGCATTGCGGTGCAGGATCGCCGCGCGATCCGCCTCCGAGAGCGGCGCCAGCAGCGTCTCGGTCAGGTCGCGCCAGCCCTGCCAGGAGCCGGCCAGCGTCAGCACCGGCCAGTCGCTGCCCCAGATCAGACGCTCCGGCCCGAACCAGTTCAGCAGCGGCGCGAAGATGGCCTGCAGCGCCGGCAGCGGGTCGGCACGCTCCGCGTCGGACAGTTCATTGAGCAGGCCCGAGAGCTTGCAATGAACATGGGCATGGCCGGCCAAGGCTTGCATGCCCTGATGCCACGCCGGCCGTGCACCGGGTTGCGGCTTGGCGGCATGGTCGATGACCAGCGGCAGCTCGGGATGGGCGGCAGCGAACCGCTGCAGCATCGGCAGGTGCCGTTCGGTGACCAGCGCGTCGAATCGCAGGCCGTGTGCTTTGAGGGCCGCGATGGCCTCCGGCCGGGCCGCGGTGACCAGCCAGTCGCTGTCTTCGAGACCCTGCAGCATCGGCCGGACGCCCTTGAAAACCGGGTTCTGCGACAGAAAAGCGATCGTCTCGGCGGCATCGGCGGCGGACAGGTCCACCCAACCGACGACACCGGCAATGCGCGGGTCTTGTGCCGCGAGAGACAGCAGGAACTCCGTCTCCGCCACGCTCGGCGCGGCCTGCACGGCGATCAGACGGGCGGTGCCGGGATAGTCTTGCGGGGCGAAATCCCGGCGGATCGGCTCGAGCGGTCCGCCGGTACCGTCCAACCAGTCATAATCGCCGCGCGACAGCTGCCAGAAATGGCAATGTGAATCCACGAGTGTCATCGTCGCCCCTCCCCGGCTACGGTCAGATCAGAAGTGCGCCACGGTCCCTGCGGCCTGCGCCGCGGTCGGAACCGGTGTCTTCCGGTCTGCCAGATGCACTGACTTCCCTCCGAAATCAGTATTCATATTTAGTCCTATAGTCTATATATGAACTAGAAGTCAACCCCGCGCTTGACTTCGCAACGCCTGCAGGATCGGATCCTGAGGAAAAAAGGAAGTGTGACATGGCACAACGACGGCAGGCCGAAGGAGACCCCGCAGAGACCGCTGACCGCTACCGCGCCCCGGCGCTCGATCGCGGGCTCGACATCCTCGAAGTGCTGGCCTCAGAGGTGCGCGGCCTGACCCGCGCCGAGATCTGCGAGGCCATGGGTGTCAGCGCGTCGCAGATGTACCGCATGCTGGAGCGGCTGATCGCGCGCGGCTATGTCACCCGGCTCGACGGCGGCGACCGCTACGCGCTCACGATGAAACTGTTTCTGGTGGCCACCGGCCACCCGCCGCAACGACGGCTCGTGGCCCAAGCCCAACCCGGAATGGACGCCTTCGCGCTTGAACAGCGTCAATCGGTACATCTGGCGATCCCCGAGCGCGGCTCGGCGGTGATCCTGGCGCAGGCCAGCGCGATCTCTCACTGGGAGTTCTGCGCCCGGGTCGGCGCCCGCATGGACCTGTTCAACACCGGCTCCGGCCAGACCTTGCTGGCGTTTCAGGATCCGGCGCGACTGGAAGAGACCCTGGGCACCTGGGGCATCGCCAATGGAGCCGAGCGGCTGGCACCGGTCCGCGACGCGCTCGAGGCGGTCCGCGCCAAGGGCTACCGGGTGGGCGCCTCGGGCCAGGTTGTGGGCATCACCGATCTGAGCGTGCCGATCGCCGGCCCGAACGGCGACGCCGTCGCGGTGCTGACCTGCGCCTACCTCGGCCGCCCCGGCGACGCACCGGGCGACGCGCAACGCGAGGCCGCGCTGCACAGCCTGATCCGGCTGGCCGAAAGCCTGTCGCTGCGCAACCCTGCCTGAGAGGCTCCCCGCAACGGGCGGGGCGCCTCCCCTTCAGCCGCGCCTAATGCGCCGCGCCGCTCTCGATCCGTAGCCCGGTCGCTTGGTCGAACAGGTGCAGGCGGTCGGCCGGGACCGACAGGGCCACGCCATCCCCGACCCGCAGGCTGCGCCGTTCCGACAGGCTGACGTTGAGCAGCTGGCCCGCCACCTCGACAGCGATGATCAGCCGGTCGCCGGTGTTCTCGGCGCTTTCGACACGGCCGGTGAACTGCCCCTGACCGCTCTCCACCACCTCGACATGCTCGGGCCGGAAGCCCAGCGTCACCGCCTGCGCGCCGCCGGTGGCGACGGTGAACTCCGCACCGAGCGCCGCCACCCGGTCCGGCGCCACCACCCCGGCCTCGACCAGGTTCATCGGCGGGCTGCCAATGAACCCGGCAGTGAACAGGCTGGCGGGCCGGTCGTAGAGCTCGAGCGGAGGCGCGAACTGCTCGATCCGGCCGCCGTTCAGCAGCATCACCCGGTCGGCCATGGTCAAGGCCTCGACCTGATCATGGGTCACGTAGATCGCGGTCACGCCAAGACGCTGCTGCAACCGCCGGATCTCGCCGCGCATCTGCACCCGCAGCTTGGCATCGAGGTTGCTGAGCGGCTCGTCGAACAGAAACACTTTGGGCTCGCGCACGATGGCGCGGGCCATTGACACCCGCTGCCGCTGCCCGCCAGAAAGATCGCGCGGCTTGCGGTCGAGATAAGGGGCGAGGTTGAGAAGCTCCGCCGCCTCGTCAGACCGCCGCGTGCGCTCCTCGCGCGACTGGCCCAGCACCTCGAGCGGGAACTCGATGTTCTCGCGCACCGTCATGTGGGGGTAGAGCGCGTAGGTCTGGAACACCATGGCGATATCGCGTTCCTTGGGGGTCAGGTGGGTCACGTCGCGGTCGTCGATGTCGATCTCGCCGGTGCTGGCATCCTCGAGCCCGGCGACGATGCGCAGGAAGGTCGACTTGCCGCAGCCACTTTCGCCCAGAACGGCGATGAACTCGCCGTCGGCAATGTCGATGTTCAGACCGTGCAGCACCTCGACCGTGCCAAAGGCCTTGCGCAGGTTACGAATGGTCATGCGCGCCATGGTCACGCCTCCTCATGCAGGTTGAGGCCAAGTCGGCCAAAGGCTTCCGGGGGCGCGCTCTGCCGCGCCATCTCGGAAATCATCAGGTCTGTCATCCGCGCCTCGGCTTGCGCGTCGGTCACCGGGGCCTGCTGCGCCGGGTCCGCCGCAACGTCGTAGAGCAGCGATCCGCTGGGCTCCATCACCGCCGGCCCATGCGACTGGAACCACGCCGAGGACGGCAGCACCGGCACCTTGAGCACCGGGTAGCCCGCCGCATACTCGAGGTCGCGGGTCAGGGTCGCGGCGTCCAGCTCTTCCCGGCCGAAGGGCACCAGCATGTGCGACGGCATCAGCGTATATTGATAAAGCGTCTGCCCCAGCATGTCTTCGGGATAGCGGAAATGGACGTGCCGGCCGTCGGTGACATTCACCGCACCGCCGTAATAGCCGAAGATCACCGCCTCATGGCCGGGGTCGTCCGGATCGGCCAGCGCCGGCAGCAGCGACCGACCGCGCACCGCCTCGGGCACCGCGCAGCCAAAGGCCTCGAGGATCGTCGGCATCAGGTCGGGGGTCTGGAACAGCCCGGCATGGGCGCTGCCGTCGGCCTCTGCGTGCGCCGGGTGGTGGATGAACAGCGGAATATGCGCGATCTCCTGATAGGCGGGCATCTTGTTCTTGGCCCACCAGCCATGCTCGCCGGTCAGGAAACCGTGATCGGTCGAGACGATCAGCATGGTGTCGTCCCACATCTCCAGCGCGTCCATCTTGTCGAGCAGCCGGCCCAGCTGTTCGTCGCAATGGGCCAGCAGCGCGCGGTAGTTGGCGCGCATCTCCCCGGCCTCGGCCGCGTCCTCGGTAACCCGCGCGTAGGGCGGCCAGTCGCGGACCGGACCGGGACCGTCGGCCTTGTACTTCTCCTTCAGGCGCGCGGGCGCGTCGAAGGGTTCATGCGGATCGAAGGTCTCGATCTGCAGGAACCAGTTGTCGGCGCCGTGATTGCGGTCAAGGAAGTCGCAGCCAAGGTCGAAGCATTGCACCGAGGGAAAGTCGCCCTCGTCCTGCCGTTCGGCCCGGTTGACCATGTTGTGATAGAACATCTCGCCGGGCCGGTCGCTGAACTGCGCCGGGTGGTAGGCTTGGCGCCAGTCGTCCAGTGGCGCGGCCAACTCGGCTTTCCAGCGATCGCCCTCCTGACCGCGCACCGCCTCGAAACTGCTGAAGGCATTGAGATAGCCGGCGCCGCCGACCTCGAGGTAATGGTAGTGGTCGGTGATCATGTGGCTGTAGACGCCGGCGGTTTTCAGCACCTCGGTCATTGCCACGTCGAACGGCTCCAGCGGGCCCCAGCTGCGATGCAGGAAGTTCAGCCGCCCGGTCTGCAGATCGCGCCGCGCCGGCATGCAGGGCAGCGAGCCGACGTAGTGATTGTCGAACCGCACCGAGCGGTCGGCCAGGCGGCGGAAGTTGGGGGTCTCGACATCGGTGCCGCCATAGGGCTCGAGGCAATGGCGGTTCAGGGTGTCGAAGAGGACAAAGATCGCACGCATGGCTTAGGCTTTCCGAGGCAGGGGGTGGGTTCGCGTGAGCGAGATGTCGAGGGCGAAGTCGCGAGCCGCGCCGGGCGCCAGTACCGGCAGTTCGCCGGCCTCCTGCGCCGCCTGTCGCGAGCGATGCACCGTGCTGCAGGGCTCGATCCCGGCCATGTAATACCCGGCCCCCCGCAGGCGCAGAAGTTGCAGGCAGGGCAGGCTCGCGGTGTCGAAGCCGATCGCAAGGTCGAGTCCGCGAGCCGGGTTGGTCAGGCGACAGGTGGCCATGCCGGGGGCCTGCGGCCGGTGGACCGATATCTCTGACTGGTAGCTGTCCGACGGGGCCCCGAACGGCGCGCGGGGATCATGCGGCAGGCTCTGCCACAAAGCCTCGGCGGGTCCGGGATCAAGCCGGCTTTCGGCATCCACCAGCGGATGGCCGAGGTTGAAATGATAAAGCATCATGCTGTGCGCCGGATGCGGTCCGATATTGTCGACCCGGTCGCGCAGCCGCAGGGTGTTGCCGCCCAAGTCCATCTCGATCCGCCGCCGCAGGCGCAGCGCGCCGCCAAAGGTCATCGACTGGATCACCTCGCCCTCGCACCACAGATGCGGCACCTCGCCGGTCTCGCAAAGGCCGTGGCCGATCAACCGGGCAGGCTGATGCGCGCCATGGCCATGCAGCGGATAGGTGATCGTCTCGCCCGGATAAAGCGGCAGATCGCGCGCCGGGGCGGTCTCGGGCTGGCGGATATGGTCGAAGCCGCAGGTCGAGAGGAACCCCGAGAGACCGCGCAGGTAGCCCTGCCCGCCCTCGGCCTGCGCATCGATCAGCGCTGGGTGACGATAACCGTTGGGGGTGTGCCAGGACACGGTGTCGCCGTCGCGCACAAGCCGGCCGATGTCGAAGCTCCGGTCGATGACGATCTCCGCCTCCAGCCCGCCGCCAGAGCGCATCTCGATCACCCGCAGGCCCCGGCCCGCGCCGTCCTCGAGCGTCACCAGCCGGGTGCCGGCATAGGCGTCGAGGCTGGCGTGGCGGCGGCGCAGCTCGGTCAAAGACGCGCTCATTTCACCGCCCCCGCCGTCAGGCCCTTCACGATGAAGCGCTGGCAGAAGATCAGCACCAGCAGCGCCGGGATCGCCGAGAGCACCGAGGCCGCGGCCATCTGGGTGTACTTGATCTCGTTCTCCTGGGCGAACTTGGCGATGCCCACCGGCACGGTGGCCGACTGGTTGTTGGTCAGCGCCAGAGCGACCGGGAACTCGTTCCACGAGAAGATGAAGATCAGGATGCCGGTCGACACCAGTCCCGGCATCATGATTGGCACCACGATGCGGCGCATCAGCCGGACGAAGCCTGCGCCATCGACAACCGCCGCCTCTTCCAGTTCATTCGGGATCTCGCGCAGGAAGGACGACAAGAGCCAGAGCGCCATCGGAAGGTGCAGCGTGGTATGGGCAAGGATCAGAGCGGTCAGCGAGTTGGTCAGGCCGACGTGGCGGAACACCTCGTACCAGGCCCCGGCCAGCGTCACCGGCGGCACAAGGTTGAAGACCACCGCCCAGAGCAGGAACAGGTTCACCACCGCGCGCGGCCAGCGCATCCGCAGCAGCGAATACCCGGCGAGGAAACCGACGCTCAGCGCGATCACCGTGCTGACCGAGGCGACGATGACCGAATTCAGGAAATTGCGGCTGAAGGTCGAGGTATTGCCGAACAGCACCTCGGCATAGTTCATCGCCACCGGCTTGAAGGTGACCGTCCCCATCAGGAGCGCGATCTGCGTCTTCAGCGAGGCCAGCGCGATCCAGAGGAACGGCGCGAGGGTCAGCACGGCGGCGGCGATCAGCGCGCCATGCAGGATGATGGTCACGGCGCGGCGCGAGGTGAAGCGGCGGGCGGAAACGCTCATTGTGTTCTCGCTTTCTGACGGGTCATCGCGACACCGATGACAAGGGCGACAAGGAACATCACGACCACGGACATCGCCGCGCCGTAGCCCGCGCTGTCCTGCACGAAGAAGCGTTGGTAGATGGTGAAGCTGATCACCTGGGTCGAGGTGCCGGGGCCGCCGCCGGTCAGCAGGTAGACCTCGTCAAACACCTTGAAGGCAATGATCGCGCGGAACACGAAAGTGGTGAAGATCGCGGGCCACAGGAGCGGCAGGGTGATCCTGCGGAAGGTGCGCCACGCCCCTGCCCCGTCGATCTGCGCCGCCTCGAAGACGTCGCGTGGCAGGGCCTCGACCGCGGCCAGCAGCAGCAGGAAGGAAAACGGCGTCCAGTGCCAGACGTCGACCGCGATCACCGAGCCCAGCGCCAGCGAGGACGAGCCCAGCCAGTCCACCGGTCCGAGGCCCACCAGCCCCAGCGTCTGGTTGATGATGCCGAACTGCGTGTTGTACATCAGCTTCCAGATCGCGCCGATGATGATGCCGGGGATCAGGATCGGCAGCAGGAACAGCGTCCGGTAGGCCTTGGCCCCCCGCCCCAGCCGCGAGCAGATCAGCGCCAGCGCCAGGCCGATGCCCACTTGCAGGGTGGTGGCCACCACGACCAGGATCAGCGTGTTGAGGATGCCGGCCTTGAACAGCGCGTCCTCGGCCAGAGCGGTGTAATTCGACAGCCCGACCCAATCCCATTGGGCCTGGCCCTCGACCCAGCTGACCTTGGCGAAGCTGAGCGCCAGCAGGTTGGCCAGCGGCAGCGCCGACAGCAGAACGAGGAAGAGAAGCGCCGGCAGAACGGTCATCAACCTGACCGGGCCGCTGGCTTTGACCGTTGCCATTGTCATGTCCAGTAAGTTTGGCCGCTGCCTCTGCGATGCGGGCAGGCGGGCCGGTTTCAGGCGGGCCGCCGCAGGGCGGCCCGTTGGTGTCAGTTCACGTCGTGGGCTGGGTTCAGTCGGTCAGATCGGGCAGACGGCCGGTCTCGTAGCCGGCATCCTGCATGATCTTCTCGATCTCGGCCGCCATTGAGTTCAGCGCCTCGACCGGGCCGATCTCGCCGGCCACGGCACGGTTGAGACCGACCTCGGTCACCGCGACGATCTCGGCGCCCTCGGGGATGGTCCACATCCGCCGCGCGGTGGGCAGCGCCTCGCGCATCACCGGCATGTAGCGGTTCTCGGGCTGCTCGGCGAAGTCGCCCTCATAGGCGGCCGCGCTGACCGGCGAGCCGCCCATCTCGGCGTAGGCCACCTGCGTCTCGGGCTGCTGGAACCAGTCGAGGAAGGCCAGCGCCGCCTGCTTGCGGCTGTCGGGGATGTTCTTCGGGATGCCGCCCAGCCAATGGCCGATCGCGGGGGCCGGTTCGCCGCCCGGACCCGCCGGCAGGTTCATGTAGCCGATCTTGTCGACCACCGCGGATTTGTTGGGATCGTCCATCTGCGACTGCGCCGCCACCGGCAGAATCGCATGCGCCGCCTGACCGGTCACCAGGTACTGGATCAGCGTCGCCTGGTCCATCGAGGCCGGATTGTCCGGGCCGGCTTCTTCGGCGATCTTGAGGTACATCTTCAACGCCTCAAGCGCCTCGGGGCTGTTCAGCGTCACGAAGAAATCGCCGTTGCCCTCGTCGCGGAACAGCGAGCCGCCATAGCTGTTCATGTAGGGCCAGTAGTCCCAGCTGATCGAGATGGTCGCCCGCGCCGCGCGCTGCATCATGCCGACCATGCCCTCGGCCTCCTGGATCGCCTTGGCGTTGGCCAGAAGCTCTTCCCAGGTCTCGGGGATCTCCAGCCCGTGCTTTTCATAGAGGTCGGCGCGGTAGAACATCATGGTGATGTTGGGGTTGACCGGAATGGTCAGCAGATCGCCGGTCTCGGCGTTCACCGTCTTGTTCTCGCTGTCGTAATACACCGTGTCGTCGAAGGTGTAGACCTGCGGGTCGAGCGCGAACTCCGGGTCGATATTGGTCAGCGGTTCAAGAAACCCGCCCTGGTACATTTCGGGGTAAAAGATGCCGTTGACGATCAGAATGTCATATTCGCTCTCGCCGGCGCGCACGGCGTTGCGCTGCTTTTCCAGGCTGCCGGCATAGGGGTTCACGTCGAGCGAGGCGGAATTGCCGGTCTGCTCTTCGTAAAGGTCGACGATATTGGCGAAACCTTCCAGCCAGGGCGACTGGTTGATGACGATGTTGATCGGGTCCTGAGTCTGTGCCCGGCTCTCCGGCGCGGCAAAGACCGCAAGTGACGCTGCGACGGCGAATGAGATCGCCCGCGTGGTGATCGGTGTGAAGCCCATGGTTTCCTCCCTTGAGACTGCGCCTATGGTGCCTGCAAAGAGGTAAAACTACTAACTTCTTTTTTGTTCATCTATGAAACTTTTGGCTATATCGTGGGCACCGAAACCGGTGGATGAGACATGATCAATCTGCGACAGTACAGTCACTTCATCGCGGTGCTCGAAAGCGCCAGCCTGCTCGAGGCGGCGCGCAAGCTGAACCTCAGCCAGCCGGCCCTGAGCAAGAGCATCGGCGCGCTGGAGAGCTATTACGGGGTCGAGCTGTTCCGCCGCCTGCCGCGCGGTGTCAGACCGACGGCCTTTGCCCTCACGCTCGAGCCGCACGCCCGACGGTTGCTGCTGGACGAGGCCGAAAGCCGGGCCGAGATGGCGGCGGTGGCGGCGGGCTCTTCCGGCACGGTGGCGATCGGGGTCGGCGCGGCCTTTGTGCAGATCGTCAGCGACACCATCCTCGAGCTGGAGCGCGAGGCGCCGAACGTGCAGTTCAAGGTGATCACCGACCATGGCCACAACCTGCGACAGGCGCTCTTGGCCAATCGGATCGAGTTCTATCTCGGTATGGCCAACAACGAGATGACCGACCCGGCCTTCGCGGTGGACCTGATGTTCTCGGATGCCTTCGTCGGCATCTGCTCGCCCCGGCATCCCTTTGCCGGCCAGGTGGTGGCGCCTGCGAAATGCCGCGACAGCGAATGGATCGTGCCTGACCTGGAAGAGCCGGGCCGCGCCGCGCTGGATGCCTATTTCCTGTCGACCCTGAAGCGCAAGCCGAAGGTGAAGGTCACCACCAACGCCGACCAGTTGATCCGCCAGTTCCTGTCAGAGACCCGGTACCTGAGCATGGCGCCCGAGTCGCCGGTCAACAAGCCCGGGTTCCAGGGCTTCGGCCAGTTCCGCCTCGAAGGCTTCGCCTTTCGCCGCGAGGTCGGCATCGTCCGCCGCGCCGGCCACATCAGCACGCCGCTCGGCCGGCGGTTCTCCAAGATGCTCTCGGCCCGTTTGCCGCGCGTGGGCTCAGCGACCGGAGCCGCGTCCTGACCCGGTCAAGCCGGCGGTGGGTGGTCCGTCCGGGACCGCCATGCTCAACCATCACGGCGACGGTCGGCCGCGGGGCTCACACAACCCCGCCGTCGACCACGAGGCATTGCCCGGTGACCATCCGCGCGCCGGACGAAGCGAGCCAGAGCGCGCTGTCGGCGATGTCAGAGGGGCGGATCAGGTCGGGGATGCATTGCAGCGCCCGGGTCTCGGCCTCCCAATCGGCGCTGACCTGTCCTGCCACCCGTTCGGTCACCACCCGGCCCGGCGCGATCGCATTGGCGCGGATGCCGCGAGGCCCGAGATCGCGCGCCAGCCCGCGGGTCAACCCGACGATGCCGGCCTTGGCGGTGTGATAGGCGGTCAGGTTGCCGGCCAGCTTCATCCAGGCGGTCGACGACAGGTTGACGATCGCCCCGCCGCCGGCCTCTGCCATGCGGGGCGCCGAGAGCGACGCCAGCAGGGCGTGGTGATCGAGGTTCGCCGCCAGCATCCAGCGCCAGTCGGCCTCGGTCTGGTCGTCGAAGGCGATCCGCCGGTCGACGCCGGCGTTGTTGACCAGCACCCGCAGCGCGCCCTGCGTCTCTGTCGCCGCGGCATGCATCGCCCGCAGGGCATCGGTGTCGGTCAGGTCGCAGGTCCGGGTCTCGATGCCGGACGACAGGCCCGCCGTTTCGGCCAGCCCCCGGGCGTTCAGGTCCACCGCGGTTACCCGCGCGCCCTGCGCCGCGAACGCCAGCGCCGTCGCCCGGCCGATGCCAGAGGCGGCGCCGGTGACCATCACGTGACAGTCGGCAAACTCGGCGTACGCTAGGCTCACAGCGCCACCTCGTTGACCCTCTGCCCCGCCACGCCGACATCGATGGCAAAGAGCGCGCCGGAAAGCGGCGCCTCTTCCAGCACGCTGGCCGGCAGGCGGATCGAGGCGCTGGTGATGAACAGGCGCGTCATGTCGTCTCCGCCGAAACAGCAGCTGGTCGGCCGTGGCACCGGCATGTCGATCTCGCGTTTCAGGCTGCCGTCCGGGCCGTAGCAGGCGACCCGCCAGCCATCCCAGAGCGCCACCCAGAGATTGCCCTCGCTGTCGACGCAGAGCCCGTCGGGCTTGCCCTCGGCAGGGTCGAAGTTCAGGAAGCTGCGGCGCTTGGACAGGGCACCGCTGTCGCTGTCGTAATCATAGGCAAAGACGATGCCGAGCGCGGTGTCGGTGAAATAGAACGTCCGCCCGTCCGGACTCCAGTCGAGGCCGTTCGAGACCTGGAAGCCGCCATCCATCGCCCGCGCGCTGTCGCCACGGTCAAACCGGTAGAGCGAGCCCGAGGGCATCGAGGCATCGAGGCTCATCGAACCGGTCCAGACCCGGCCGCGGCTGTCGGTCTTGGCGTCGTTGAACCGGTTCGAGGGCAGATGCGCTTCGGGGTTGTGGATGGTCTGCAGCCTGTGGGTGACCGGGTCGTACTGCTCGAGCCCGTTCTGCGTCAGCGCCACCATGCGGCCATCATCCGAAGGCAGCACCGCCGAGACCAGGTAGGGCGCATGCGCCATCCGGTCCTCGCCGGTTTTCGGGTCATAGACGTGAAAGGCGGGCGCGGCGACATCGACCCAGTGCAGCACGCCTTCGCGGGCGTCCCAGACCGGGCCCTCGCCGACGATGGCACCGGCGGTGGCGAGGCACTCCAGCCCCTCCTCGACATGGGCGGTGCGGCGGGGGTTGGCGGTGATGCTCACTGGGGCGCTCCCGATATTGCCCATGACGCGGCGCGCGGCCTCCATCAGGTCGCGGCCGATCACGTGGCGGCGTTCATAGGTCAGCCGGCTGGCCAGCGCGGTGACGACAATGGCGCCATGGCCCATGCCGGGCGGGCCGTTGACCGGCACGGCGATCACCACCACACCGTCAAGCGTGCGCGAGTTGGCGATCGAATAGCCGCGCGCGCGGGAAATGGCGAAATCCGCCAGAAGCGCCGATTGCTCTTCGGACGTCAGCCCGCCGATGATCCCGTTGACCTGGTGCGGCGGCAGCGCCGAGAGGATGGCATGGCCCGAGGCGCTCTGTCTGGCAGGCAGTTCGCGGCCGATCTCGACGCCGATGGCCAGCGGGTTGGACGGCCGGCGCACGTCGACATAGATGATCCGGTCGCCCTCCATCACCGCCAGGCTCACCGTCTCGTTCAGCGCCTTCGACAGGCGCAGCACCTCGGTCTCGGCGGCGGTGCGCAGGTCAAACGACGCCATCGACTTGCCCGCCAGTTCGATCAGCCGGTGGCCCAGGGCATAGGTCTTGAGCCGGCTGTCGTGGCGGATATAGCCAAAGGCCACCAGCGCGCCGATCAGCCGGTAGAGCGTCGCCTTGGGCAGACCGGTCTCGGCCAAGAGCTCGGCCGAGGTGGCGGGCCGGCCGATCTGGTCGAGGATCTCGATGATCTGGATCCCCTTGACCAGCGTGCCGGCACCGGGAAACCGCTCTGCAATGTCGTCGAACCTGTTCAAGCGCTCATCCTGCGGCCGCGTGGGTATCGGGATCGAATACATGAAGTTTCTCCACCGGGAAAGCGAGCGAAAGGGTCTCGGCCTCGCTGTAGCGGCGGTCGTCGATCACCCGGATCAGCATGGTCTGGGCGTCGCGCTCCTCATCGGCGCCAAGCTGCGTCCGGTCGAGCTCGAGCACGTTCTCGGCGGGGGTGTGGAAATGCAGGATCTTCTCGGTGCCGAGGTTCTCGACCAGCGACAGGCCCACGTCGGGGCCCTCAAGGCCCACCCGGATGTGCTCGGGGCGGATGCCGAAGATCATGTCGCGTCCGGACATGCCGGCACAGCTGTCGGGCAGCGGGATGTGCTGGCCGCCGAAGCGGGTGACCGGGCCGCGCGCGCCGCTCTCGACCCGGCCGTGAAAGAAGTTCATCCCCGGCGAGCCGATGAAGCCGGCGACAAAGACGTTGACCGGGGTGTGAAACAGCTCTTCGGCGCTGCCGACCTGCTGTATCTCGCCGCCTTTCATCACCACGATCTTGTCGGCCATGGTCAGCGCCTCGGTCTGGTCGTGGGTGACATAGATCGTCGTCACCCCGAGCCGGCGCTGCAGCTTGACGATCTCGGACCGGGTCTGCACCCGCAGCTTGGCGTCGAGGTTCGACAGCGGCTCGTCCATCAGGAAGGCCGCAGGTTCGCGCACGATGGCGCGCCCCAACGCCACCCGTTGGCGCTGGCCACCCGACAACGCGCGCGGCTTGCGGTCGAGATAGGGGGTCAACTCCAGCAGGCGGGCGGCCTCCTCGACCCGGCGGTCGATCTCGGAGGAGGCCATGTTGTGCATCTTGAGTCCGAAGCCGATGTTCTTGCGCACCGACATATGCGGGTAGAGCGCGTAGTTCTGGAACACCATGGCGATATCGCGCTTGCCGGGGCCAAGCTCGGTGACATCGCGGCCGCCGATGCTGATGGTGCCGCCCGAGGTGGCCTCCAGCCCGGCCAGCATCTTCAGCGCGGTGGACTTGCCGCATCCCGAGGGGCCGACAAAGACACAGAATTCGCCATCCGCGATGTCGAGATTGAAATTGCGGATCGCTTCGACCGCGCCATAGCTCTTGGTGATCTGTTCGAATTGGACGGTTGCCATTGCAGTTGCTCCGTTACTTCTCGGACCCGGCGGCAAGACCACCGACGAGGAAACGTTCAAGGAAAAGATAGACGATGATGATCGGGATCGAAGCCATGATCGAACCGGCCATGATGACGTTCCACTCGGTCACGAACTCGCCCTTGAGCGAGGCAATGCCCATCTGCAACGTCCAGCTTTCATCATTGGTGGTCAGGAAGGTCCGGCCGAACAGGAAGTCCGACCAGCTGACCACGAAGGCATAGAGCGCGGTGGCCGCCAGCCCCGGGGCCGCGACCGGCAGCACGATGCGAAAGATCGTGCCCAGCGGCGAACAGCCATCGACCAGCGCAGCCTGTTCCAGCTCGGGCGGCATGGTGTCGAAATAGCCCTTCAGCATCCAGGTACAGAACGGCACGATCAGCGTCGCCTGCGCGATCACCACCGACCAGAGCGAGCCGACAAGCCCGGTCGAGCGGAAGATCGCGAACAGCGGGATGATCAGCAGCGTCGCAGGCAGCATCTTGGAGGTCAGGATGAACAGCCCCAGCCCGGTGCCGCCACGCAGCCGGAACCGCGACAGCGCATAGGCGGCAAGGATCGAGACCGCCAGCGACAGGGTCATGGTGGCGAAGGCGATCAGGATCGTGTTGGAGAACCACAGCACGAAGGGGTGTTTTGCCAGCAGATCGGCAAACACGTTCCACTGCGGGTCGGCGGGCCAGAATTGCGGCGGATAGGCGCGCAGGTTCGATGACGGCTGCAGCGCCGTCACCACCATCCAGTAGATCGGAAAGAGCAGGATCGCGCAGGTCACCAGGACCGAAGCGTAAAGCGCGAAAGTTGCCAGCGGGTGTCTCTTTTGCATCTCGCGCTCCTCAGTGAACCGATTTCGCCAGACGCCCGACAAGCGCGCGGCTGATGATCGCGCAGAGCACCATGGTCAGCACACCCACGGCGGCCCCCTGCCCCATGCGGAAAAATTCGAAGCTCTGCTCGAAGGTCAGGATCGACAGGGTCGTCGTCGCGCCCAGCGGCCCGCCCTGGGTCAGCACATGAATGATGGCAAAGTCGCGGAAGACCCACAGCGTCGTCATCACCATGGTCACGCCCACCACCGGCAGCATGTTGGGCAGGGTAATGTACCAGAACCGCTGGAACACGCCCGCGCCGTCCACCTTGGCGGCCTGGTACTGTTCTTCCGGGATCGATTGCAGCCCGGCCAGCAGCATGATCGACATCAGCGGATAGCCCTTCCAGATCATCACGAAACAGACCGCGGCAAAGGCGGCGGTGGGGTCCGAGCCGAAGGCGATCGGCTCCGTCACCATGCCCGTCCTCAGCAGCACCCAGTTGACCAGCCCGAAAGAGCTGTCGAGCATCCAGGCCCAGATCACCGTCGCCACCACCTCGGGCACCGCCCAGGGCAGCGCCACGAACAGCCGCGCGGCGGTGCGGCCGCGAAATTTCTGGTTCACCAGCAGGGCCGTGGCAAAGCCGATGATCACCGACAGGCCGCCGACCACCGCCACCAGCTTGAAGGTGACCCAGAGCGCCTGCCAGGTCTCCCCCGAGCCGAACAACCATTTGTAGTTGTCCAGCGTCCAGGGTTCGGCGCCGTCGCCGATGCGCGCAATGCGCACGTCCTGCATTGAAATGCTGACGGACAGGATGATCGGATAGACGATGATCACGGCCATCAGCAGCACCGCCGGCGCCAGCAGCAGGTAGCCGAACTTGGCGCGGTGGCGCGGCGCGCTGAAATCGATGGAGGGGATCAGCCCGCCCGCCGATCCGGCGCGATGGGGGGTGGTTGTGTCGGTCATTTGGTCCTTGCCCTTGTGTGGCCGGCCCCCCTTCGGGGCGCCGGCCTGTTGGCTGAAAGGTCAGTCCTTGATGCGCGAGACTTCATCCTGAAGGCGCGTCGCGGCCTCCGCGGGATCAAGATTCTGCAAGATCATCTGCTGGGCAACCTTGTAGAAGACCTTGACCACCTCGTTGTTCTGCAGCTCCAGCCCCTTGGGCAGACGGTCGACATTGGCCGCGGCCGCATCCTCGGCCGCCTTGGCCAGAACCTCGAACGACGGGTTGCCGGCCTTCAGCTGGGTATAGTCCACGCCGGGCCGCGGCGCCGGTGTCTTGGCCCATTCCGCAAACCGCTGCTGGTATTTCGGCGAGGCGGTCATCTCGATGAAGTCCCAGACCAGCTGTTTCTTCTCGTCCGACATGTCGGCGGACATGCCCAGCACGTTGGAGGTGCCCCCCAGCGGCGGCGAGAACGGCGACTGGGTGATCTTCAGGTGCTGCTGCACCTCAGGGGCGGCGCTGCGGAAGGTGTTGTTGATCCAGCCGCCATCGACGGTCATCGCCAACCGGCCCTCGAGCAGAAGCTGGCGCACGTCGGCCGACGACAGCTCTTTCGGGGTCAGGCTGTCGCGGAACAGCGTCTTGTAGCGCGCCAGGCCTTCGACCACCTCGGGCCGGTCAAAGGCAGGCTCGCCATCCACGGTCCAGCTGCCGCCGGTGTCGAGCACGAAGTTCAGCGCCTCCTGCATGACGCTGGCCGGATCGTCGAACGGCAACGCGATGCCGTATTGGTCAAGGATGCCGTCGCCGTCGGTGTCCTTGCGCAGCTCTTTCGCTGCCGTCAGATAGCTGTCCCAATCAGTCGGAACCTCCATCCCGGCCGCCTCGAAGATCGCCTCGTTATAGGCCATCACGAACCCGGTATAGAGCAGCATGATGCAGACGGTTTCCCCCTCCCACTCGCAGGTCGACTGGCCGGCCCAGCCTTCCATGTCGAGACCGGACTTCTCGATCCAGGGGCCCAGCGGCTCCATCCAGCCCTCGTTGGCGAAGGGCTGGAACTCAAAGGCCGCAAGATGCACGATGTCGGGCGGGTTGCCGCCGGCGAACATGGTGAACATGGTGTCGGCATATTCGGCGCGGCTCACGCGCGACATGTTGATGGTCACCCCGTCGTGGGTTTCCTCGAATTCGGCGATGATCTCGTTCCACCAGTCGCCGTAGCCGGGTTCGTCCTTCATCCAGCTGACAAAGGTCAGGGTCTCGGCGCTGGCGGGCAGCGCGGTCATCATGGTGCTGGCGGCCAGCAGCGCGCCGATGGCGGTCTGTCTCAGGGTGTTCATGTCGGGTCTCCTCCTCGTTGGTCTTTGATTACAGTGTCAGCAGGGGTTTGAGATGCGCCATCGCGTCCTCGTTCGGGATGGTGCCGTGGCCGGGGCTGTCGGGGATGTGAAACGCCCCGGCCTCGCAGGACGCCGCGCCCTCGAGCAGGGCGGCATTCTCGGGATAGATGGTGTGCTGGAACTCATGCGCCTCGGCGCCGGCGGCCAGTGCGGCGCGCAGGCTGGCATTGGCAAAAAGGCCGAGCCCGATGGTGGCATGCGGGATGATCTGCGCGCCGTCGGTGCGGGCGCGTTCGGCGATGCGGATGAACTGCGTCACCCCGGTATGGCCCATCTCGGGCTGCACGATGGCTGCGGCGCCGGCGCGCGGCCGGTAATCCCACTCGGTGCGCCATTCTTCCCCCAGCGCCAGCGGGCAGGCGATAGCCCGGCCCACCGCATGCTGCGCCGCGATATCCTCGGACGCCACCGGCGCCTCGAAAAACCACGGATCATAGGGCGCGAGGCTGCCCGCCATGGCGATCGCGGCCTCGGCGCTGCAGGTCCAATGCACATCGACCGCGATCTTCTGATCCGCGCCCAGCCCGCGGCGCAGGCTGTCGAACTCACCTGCTATATCGCCGTCGTCGCTGTGGCTGACGGGGATCTTCACCTTGTCGAAACCGCGCGCCTGCCAGCTCTGCGCCAGCTCCAGCCGCGCCGCTTTCGACGCGCCCGGCAGACCCGAGACATAGGCGGGGAGAGCGCCTACCCCGGGCCGGCCAAGCGCCGCCTGCAGGCTCTCGCCCCGGCTGCGCGCAAAGAGATCCCAGAGCGCAATGTCGAGCGCTGCCAGGGCATCGGCCAGGTAGCCGCCCCAATAGCCGCGCACCCGCTGCAATTCGTAAAGCGCGTCCCAGGTGGCGTCAGGCCGGCCCGGGTCGAGCATCATCAGGTAGGGGCCGAGCAGGTCCTCGATCAGCGCCGCCACCGCCTTCGGCGCGACCAGCCCATAGGTCTCGCCCCAGCCGGTGGCGCCGTCGGCATCGGTCAGCCGCAGCACCACCGAACGGTCGAAGCGCGGATAGACCGTGCCGTTGAAGCGCCGCACCACGTGGCTGTCGCCGAGGGCAAACTCGCCATCGCCGAGATCCCCCAGATAGGTGGTGTTGCGCGACCGCTCGAAGGTAAAGACCTCGATCTTCTCTATGCGCTTATGCATCGGCCAGCTCCCGCGTCAGGCTGGCGCGCTCGTAGAGCTCGAGCACCAGCTCGCTCAGCTCGGCGTCCATCTCCGGCAGCGGTTCGCGCACGGCGTCGCAGGCGATCAGCCCGCGGTGTTTCAGGATCAGCTTGGTCAGCCGCATCCGGTAGGGCGCCTGGATCAGCAACAGCGGCAGGCTGCGCTCATAGAGCCGCAGCGCCTCGGCCCGGTCATGTGCCGCATAGGCCCGGTAGAGCGCGACATGCAGGTCGAGCAGTTCGATCGCCGGCATGGTGGCAATCGCGCCGCGGTCCAGCTCTTCCAGCAGGTAGCGCGCGCCACCGCCGCCGATCACCCCGTCAAGATCGGCACCGCAGCCCGCCACCAGCCGCGAGACCTTGGGACCGGAGGGGATGCCCTCTTCCTTGACGTAGCGGATCGCCGGCACCTCGGCGGCCAGCGCCAGCATCTCCTCGGCCGAGAGGTCGGCGCCGCGCGGCTTGAACAGGTTCTGCAGGATGATCGGCCGGTCCTCGCCAAGCGCTGCGCCGATCCGGCCGAACCACGTGCCGCAGGCGCCGTCCATCGCCGGCACCGCCATCGCCATGATGCCATCGGCGCCGGCCTCGACGGCCATGCGGGTGATCTCGACCATCTCGGCCGGGTCGGCCGAGTTCACCCCGGCAATCACCGGCAGCCGGCCCTTGGCGACACCGGCGACCAGCGACAGCGCACTGCGGCGCTCTTTGGACGAGAGGTAGAGATCCTCGCTCGCCACCCCGGGAAAGACCAGCGCCGCGGCGCCCGCCTCGATCGCATGGGTCGCGACTTTCTTCAGCGAGACCTCGTCAACCGCGTCCTCCGGGGTGAACGGGGTCGGCACGATGGGGAGAACACCTCTCAGCGCAGCTATCATTTGTTGAGTCTCACTATTTGTAACTGACGTTTCATAGTTGAAACATAGATGCGGCCTGCGTAACCTGTCAACGAGTTTTCGCAACAGGAGTGGCAGGGCCATGACACAGACATCTTTCATCGCGGTGGATTGGGGCAGCTCGTCGTTCCGCGCCTGGGCGGTCGACGCGGAGGGCACGGTACTGGCGGCGACAAACGGGCCCGACGGGCTGAAATCGGTGGAAAACCGGGGCTTTGACGCGGTGATCCGCGCCCATTGTGGTACCTGGATGAACGCCGATCCGACCACCCCGATCCTGATGCAGGGGATGGTCGGCGCACGGGCGGGATGGCACGAGGCCCCCTATGTCCCCTGCCCCGCGCGGTTCAACGATCTGGCGGCCCATGCGCTGCGCTTTGCCATCGACACCCACCCGGCGGTGATTCTGCCCGGCGCCTGCATGGAGAGCGACGTGATGCGCGGCGAGGAGGTTCAGATTCTCGGCGCGGCGCTGTTGACCGGGCAGCAGACGGCGACGATCTGCATCCCCGGCACCCATTGCAAATGGGCCGAACTCTCGGGAGGCGCGCTGACCGGGTTCAGCACCTTCGTCTCGGGCGAGCTCTACCAGCTCTTGCTGACCCAGAGCCTCGTGGGGGCGCTGGCGCAGGGCGACAGCCACGATGACGCGGCCTTCCGCCGCGGGCTCGATCGCGGCGCGACGCTGCCCTTGTCGCATGCGGTCTTTGCCGGCCGCGCCGGGGTGCTGACCGGTGGGCTGGCACCGGAAGAGGTCGCCTCCTATCTCTCGGGCGTGCTGATCGGCGCGGAATGCGCGGCTCAAGGCGATGACGGCCCGGTGCTGCTGCTGGCCAGCGGCGTGCTGACCGAGCGCTATGCCGCGGCGCTGGCGCATTTCGGCCGCCGGATGACCCATGTCGACGCCGAGGCCGCCACGCTGGCCGGCCTGACCCGCGCCGCCCGCAGCCTCTGGCCCGAGCGGCTGGCAGCATGAGCGCCGCACCGGCGCTGCGCCTCAACCACGTCGCCCTTGCCGCGCCGGAGCCCGCGCGCAGCATGGCCTTCTACGAAGCCTTCGGCTTTGCGCCCGGGTTCGTCCGGCACGCAGACGATGGCACAATCGCGTTGCAGCAGATGCAGCGCGACGGCCAGTTCGTCGAGCTGCTGGCCTGCACCACCGCCCCCGCCGCCGGTCACTTCGGGCTGCACACCCGGGATATCGCGGCGGTGCTTGCCCATCTGGCGGCGCAGGGCATCGCGCCGCTGCATCCGCCGCGGGTCGGGGCCTCGGGCGTGCTCTGGACCTTTTTCGAGGATCCGGCCGGCAACCTCGTCGAGGTCACCCAGACATGCGCCGCCTGAGCCTGTTCGACAGCGGCGCGGTGCTGGCGCTGATCGCGCTGTTTTCCGGCGTCGCGGCCGGCGTGGCGCTGAAAGCGCTCGACCAGATGCCCGGCGGACAGGCCATTGCGCTGCGCTCGGCGCTGGCCTTTGCGTTGATCGCCGCAATCACATGGGTCCGGCGCCACGGCGCGTCGCGGCTGATCGGGCCGCGCGGGCTGGCCCGCGCCGGGCTCGATGCGCTGGCGGCGCTGACCTTCTCGCTGGCGATCTTCGAGATCCCGCTGTCGCTTCTGGCCAGCATTCACGCCACCCTGCCGGTGATCGCGGTGATCCTCTCGGGGCTGGTGCTGAAGGAGCGGCTGACCGCCGGCAACTGGCTGGCGCTTGTGCTGGCCTGCGGCGGCACGCTGCTGATCCTGCAGCCGGGGCTCGAGTTCTCGGCCCTCGGCGTCGGGCTGGCGCTGGTCTCGACCCTGGCCTATGCGCTGCGCGACGTCACCACCCGGCTGCTGCCGCCGCAGACCGATACCTTCCGCATCGCGCTGGTCTCGCTGGCGCTGGTCGGCGCGATCGCGGCGGCGCTGCCGTCGGAGGGCGGCTGGGTCTGGCCCACCGCCCCCGACCTCTACCTGATCGCGCTGGCAGCGCTGGGCTTCGTCGGCGCCAACGTGCTGATCATCGCCGCGCTACGCCGCGCGCCGCTCAGCCGCATCTCACCGCTGCGCTACACCAGCGTGCTCTGGTCGCTGGCCTTCGACGCCGCGCTCTGGGGCTATCTGCCGGACCGGGCCGGCGCCGCCGGCATCGTGCTGATCCTCTGCGCCGGGATCGTCCAGATGCGCAGCACCCGCCCAACCCCACAGGAGACACGATGACCGACCGCCCCAATATCCTCTTTTTGTTGCCCGACCAGCTGCGCCCTGATTTCCTAGGCTGCTACGGTGCCGATTTCCTCAACACCCCGGCGATTGACGCGCTCGCCGCCCATGGCACGCGCTGGCAGACCGCGATTTCGCCCTCGCCGATCTGCGTGCCGGCCCGCGCCTCGATGCTGACCGGCCAGCACGCCCATGCCACCGGCATCCTCCACAACCTCTGCTGGCTGCGCCCCGACCGGCGCCAGATGGGGGTTTTCACCTGGCCCGAGCTGCCGGCCGCGTCGGGCTATCGCACCGCCGCGGTGGGCAAGATGCATTTCTACCCCTGGGACCTCGCCGAAGGCTTTCAGACCCGCATCATCGCCGAGGACAAGCGCCATCTGCATGTGCGCGACGACTATCACCACGCGCTGGCCGCCGAGGGCCAAACCAAGCGGCACGGCAAGGAGATGCCCGGCTATAGTGAGACCAAGGGCGCCGCCACCAACCCGCTGCCCGATCACCTGCAGCCCGACCGCTGGGTCGCCCATCGCGCCGCCGACCACCTGAGGGGTCTGAAAGGCGATCAGCCCTTCGCGATGATGGTGGGCTTTCCCGGCCCGCATTGCACTTACGATCCGCCCGCCCGGGCGCTGGGCCGGGTCGACCCGCAGGCCATGCCGCCTGCCCTGCCGCCGACGGAAGAGAGCGAAACCCATAGGCCGGCGCATGTGGCCAGCTACAAACGCGACTGGGCCGATCTGGATTATTCGACCCTGACCGAGGCGCAGATCCGGGCCATCCGCCATCATTATGCGGTCTCGGTCGAGCGGCTGGATGAGGATGTCGCCCTGCTGATCGAGACCCTGAGAGAGACCGGCCGGCTCGACAACACCATCGTCGTCTTTGCCTCGGACCACGGCGATTACCTTGGCGACTTCGGGCTGATGGGCAAGGGGTTCTTCCACGAGCCTTCGGTCCGGGTGCCGCTGATCGTTGCCGATTTCCGCCGGCCCGAGGCGCGGGTCGAGACCGCTCCGGCCTCGCTGCTCGACCTCTTCCCCAGCTTTCTCGACTGGGCCGGTCTACCCGCCGCCGCCCAGGCGCAGGGCCGGCCGTTGGACGACCCGGACCCCGACCGCGCCATCGCCGGCGCCACCAGCGGCGGCGTCATGCTGCGCGTGCCGGGCTGGAAACTGGGGCGCTACGGCAACGGCACCGAGGCGCTCTTCGATCTGGAGCGCGACCCGAGCGAGCAGCACAACGTCATCGACGCCCACCCGAAGGTGCGCGCCCGGCTCGACCTTGCGCTGACCGCCAGTCTGCTTCAGGGTCTCGCCGCCGGCCACGCCGACAAGGCGGTGCCGCAAGCGAAATCGCCGCCAGAGGGGGCGTTTCACGATCCGTGCTGGCAACGCGCCTATCCTGCCCCCGGGGTGTGAAACTCGGCCGTTGCGTCCTGCTTGAAAGGTATTATGATTACGAAAAGACAGGAGTAATGCCGTGCCCGCCTCAGAGTCAGATGTCCTGATCCCCACCTCGAACACGCTGTCGCGGTCGCTCTCGGGGCAGATCTCGCGCAAGCTGGGCGAGCGTATCCTCGACGGCCAGCTGCAGCCCGGCCAGCTCCTGCCGGATGAGAACGCACTTTGCGAGGAATTCGGCGTCAGCCGGACGGCGGTGCGCGAGGCGGTCAAGATGCTGGTCGCCAAGGGGCTGCTCGAGGTGCGCCAGCGAATAGGCACCCGGGTGCAGGACGTCGGTCACTGGCAGATGCTCGACCGCGACGTCCTGATGTGGCACCAGTCGCTGACCATCGAGGACGAGCGGCTGATCAGCCTGATGGAGCTGCGGCAATCGATCGAGCCCGACGCCGCCTTTCATGCCGCCACAAGGCGCAGCGAGACGCAGATGGCCGCGATCCGCGACGCGGTCGCCCAGATGGAGGCCCATGCCGGCGAGAACAGCGAATACGTGCTCTCGGATGCGCGCTTTCACATCGCCGTGCTGCGCGCCACCAACAACCGCTACCTGCTGGCGCTGGAGAACGCGATCTTTGCCGGGCTGATGCTGTCGATCCGGCTGACCAACCCCGACGAGCGGCTGAACCGCAAATCCGTGCCCCTGCACCGCGCCATCGCCGAGGCGATCGAAGCGCAGGACGCAGAGGCCGCCCATGCGCGGATGAAGGAGCACCTCGCCGATGCCGCCGCCCGGCTGTCAGAGGTGGTCAAGCTCGACGCGGGGTAACGGCACATAAATTTACATCTGACAATTTTTTTGACACTTGTAAGGCGCGTTTCGCCCGCCTATACTGCCCTCGGATCAATCTTCGAGGGGGGTGCTGCCCGTGAATATCATTCTGGTGCTGGTCGACAGCCTGACGCGCAACTGCCTGCGGGCCTATGACCCGAAGAGCCCCTGCAACACGCCCAACATCGACCGGTTCGCCAAGCGTTCGGCGATCTTCGACAACCATTTCGTGGGATCGCTGCCCTGCATGCCGGCCCGGCGCGAGATCCTTGCCGGCCGCAAGGAGTTCCTCTGGCGGCCTTGGGGCTCGCTCGAGGTGTTTGACCCGCGGCTGCCGGCCGAGGTGCGCAAGGGCGGCCATCGCACCCATGTGGTGACCGATCACTACCATTACTGGGAAGAAGAGGCGAACGGCTACCTGCAGAGCTATGACACCGTCGAGATGATCCGCGGCTACGAGGTCGACCGCTGGCAGGCGCAGGACCCGACGGAAGAGAAACCCGCCTGGGTCAGGAACGTCGAGAAGTTCCGCGCGCCGGAACACATCGGCCAGTACTACGCCAATACCAAGGAGTTCGACGGCGAGGAGGATTACTTCTCGGCCAAGACCTTCGGCAGCGCCTGCGACTGGCTCGACCGCAACGCCGACAAGGGCGATTTCTTTCTGCATGTCGAGACCTTCGACGTGCACGAGCCGTTCCATATCCCCGAACCCTACGAGAGCATGTATGCCGAGGGCGCGAGCAAGAGCGAGTTCAACGTCTGGCCACCCTATCAGGTCTATGCCGATCTCGAGAATTTCATGGACCAGACGACGCCCGACGAGCTCAAGTTCCTGCGCTCGCAGTTCATGGGCAAGGTCACCATGATGGACAGGTGGTTCGGTACCCTGCTCGACAAGCTCGACGAACAGGACCTGTGGGACGACACGATGGTCATCCTCACTACCGACCATGGCCACGACATGGGCGAGCGCCGCGCCTTCGGCAAGCAGCACCCGCATTTCGACAGCCACGCCAATATCCCGCTGATGGTCTGGCATCCGGCCAACCCCGGCAATGGCAAGCGGGTCTCGGGGCTGACCCAGACCGTGGACCTCTTCGCCACGATCATCGAGGCCGCAGGCGTCGAGGTGACAAAGGCCAACCGCCACAGCCGCTCGCTCCTGCCGATGATCGTCGCGGATGCGCCTTCGCCGCGCGATGCCGTGCTCTATGGCACCTTCGGCCAGGGCATCTGCGCCACTGACGGCACCTGGACGGTGATGAAGGCGCCCGATCCCGATCAGCCGCTCTACCTCTATTCCACCGCGATCTTCCGGCCGCTGATCGTCGACAACCCGGTTGATGGCCGGCTGGCGAAGGCGCCGAACAAGCCGGTGGACACCGGCTTTTTCGACCCCTCGGTCGACCTGCCGATGTGGAAGACGCCGATCTCGATCGATCCGCGCACCGAGACGGAGTTCCTGTTCAACCGCGCCGAAGACCCCGCACAGACCCGCAATCTCTGGGACGCCGCGCCGGATGAGCGCGCAAGGATGCTCGACCTGGTGCGCGCGCTGATGGAGGACGAGGGCTGCCCGCCCGAGCAATACGCGCGGCTGGGGCTGAAAGACGCGGTGCCGGCGTAAGTCTCTCCAAGGGCGATGCCAGCGGCCCCATGCGCGCTGTCATCGCCCGTCGCGTCTGGCCGCTTGGCGCCCCGGCGAACATCCGGACAGCCCCAAGGCAGACCAAGCATCTGATTTTGCGAACAATAACGTCGTTTCCGGGTGGGATATGCGTTGAGAGCTGGCAGAAAACCCGCCGCGCGTCGTAAAGGCATGACGCTGCTTTGTTCGGCCCGATGCCGCGGCCCCGGTCAGCCTTCGCGCCACCGCCCGTAGGGTGGGTTTGCAACCCACCGTCACCTCTCGAGCAACGCCTGCGCCAGGGGCTTGTCCACCACCAGATGCGTCGCCAGGTCACCGCGGATGCAAGCCAGCGTCGCCTCGGCCCGGTCGACGCCGCAGACCACCAGCAGCTTCTTGCGCGCCGCCCGCAGGTCGGCCACTTCGGCCGCGATCAGCCGGTCATGCGGGGGCAGGTCGATCTGCGCGCCCTCGGCCGAGAGATACCGGCAGCACAGGATCCCCGCCGCGCCCGCTGCCACCGCCTGCGACAGCGCCGCCTCGGACGTCATGCCGGCCGCCACCAGATGCGTCTCGGCCTGCATGTTGCCCACCGAATAGATCGCCAGGTCGAGCGATTTCAACCGTTCAAGCTGCATCCGGATGGTCGCCTCGGACCGGAACTGCCGTGCCAGCTCGGGCGAAGAGATCAACCCCGGCGCATGCAGGGTAAAGCACTCCGCGCCCAGCTTGCCGGCGATCTGGATGGTGCAGTTCTCCGAGGCCGGCACGCGGTCGGAAATCATCGAGCCGATCAGCTGGCAGACCTCGACATCGGCCACCGCGTTGCGCGGCATGGCATCGGCCACCGCCATGATCGTCTCGCCCCAGGCCACGCCGCAGCGGTCGCCGGGCTCCACCACGTCAAGCACCGCCATCGCCGCCACCCGCGCCAGCTGGCGCAGGCTGTCCTCGCGGCTCAGCGTCACCGCGTCTGAGGAAGGCTGCGCCACGTAGACATCCGCCAGCCCGTATTTTTCCCGCACCTCGCGCGCGAGGCTCGACCCGGTGAGAAACTGGCCGTCAACGCGGATCTCCACGACGCCCAGGTCGCGGCTTTCGCGCAGCATGTTGACGATGGTGGCACGGCTGACCTTCATCCGCTTGGCGATCTCGCCCTGGGTCAGCCCCTCGCCATAATAGAGCAGCGCCACGTTCGACAGAAGCGCTTCCTTTTCACCGGGTTTGTGCATTCTCAAGCGTTTACCTTCTTTGCCCCGGCTTGGCCATAGTTCTGGCGGAACCAGGCATAGCAGCGGTCGATCTCGTCCTGCGGCAAATCTTCGACCGGTCCGCGGGTCATGGCAAGATGCGTCGTCATCGCCGCTTCCTCGAGGTACATCGCGATCGAGGTCGCCTCGGTGGCCGATTTGCCCATGGTAAAGACCCCATGCGCCTTGACCAGCGCCGCCTTGCCGCCCTCCGCCGCCTCGAGAATGGCCTGGCCGGTGTCGACCTCGCCGGGCGTCGCATAGCGCGAACAGGGCACGTCGCGGCCCAGCATATGGGTGATCGGGGTCAGCACCGCCGGGATGCGCTCGCCGCGGGCGGCAAAGCTCGTGGCATAGGGCGAATGCGTGTGGCACATGCCCATCACGTCGGGCCGGTGCCGATAGACATACAGGTGAATGCCGGTGTCGACCGAGGGTTTCATCTCGCCCTCGACGACGGTGCCATCGAGATCGACCACCACCATGGTCTCAGCCGTCAGCTTGGCGAACTTCACCCCCGACGGCTTGATCACCACCAGCCCGGTCTCGGGATCGCGCCCCGAGACATTGCCGCCGGAGCCTGTCACCAGACCGTTGCGCGGCAGTTCGTGGTTCTGCTCGCAGACCTCTCGCCTCAGCGCCTCAAGCATCACGCCGCCTCCTGCTTTTCATTCGGAATTCCATGTGGATAGACGACGATCTTCAGGCTCTTCTCGGCCTCGACCAGCATCCGGAAGGCCTCTGGCGTATCGGCCATGTCGAACCGGTGCGAGATCGCCTCCTCCGCCTTGATCCGGCCGGCTTCGAGCAGGCGGATATAGCTGTAGGTGTCGGTATGATCCGAGGAATAGCGCGAGGTCACGGTGATCTGGTCGAAATAGGCGGCATTGCCGTCGCGCGCCCAGGTCTCGCCCGGCGGCATCGGCGCGCCGAGGTGCAGGCAGCCGCCCACCTCGGTCAGCGCCAGCGCCTGCTCCCACGCCGGCGCAAAAGGCGCGATCACGATCACCGTATCGGCCAGCCGGCCGTTGTTGAGCGCGCGCATCGCCGTCACCGCGTCTTCGGTTTTCGGGTTGATGGTATGGGTCGCGCCGAATGCGCGCGCCTTCTCGAGGCGCCAGTCCGAGAAGTCGAGCGCCACCACCTTGCCGGCACCAAAGAGCGGCGCCATGTGGACAAAGCCCTGCCCCATGAAGCCCGCGCCGACCACCGCGACGGTGTCGCCCGGCTGGATGTTGCAGACCTTCAGACCAGACAGCACGCAGGACCAGGGCTCGATGGTGACGGCGGCTTCGGTCGAGATGCTGTCAGGCAGCTTGTGGGCGTCCATCGCCAGATGTTGCGCGGTGACGCGGTAATAGTCGCAGACCCCGCCGGGATCGAGCTTCATCGACTTGTAGAACGGATCGCGGGTGAAATGGCCACGCCGCGACAGATGGGAATCGACCCGGCCCACGTGGTGGTTGACGAACAGCCGGTCGCCGATCTTGTAGTCGGTCACGCCGGCACCCACCTCGACCACCTCGCCCACCGGCTCGTGGCCCAGCACCTTGGGCTCGGTCTTGTACCAGGCCATGGTCTCGCCACCGCAAAGCCCGCAGGCCAGGGTCTTGAGCAGCAGCTCACCGGGGCCGATCTCTGGCACCGGGCGGTCCTCGATGCGGATGTCGTCGATGGCATATTGCACGGCGGTGGTCATCATGTTGGTCATGTCGTGGTCTCCCGCAAGGTATTGAGATCCGCCTGCAAGGCGCGGTGATGGCGCGAAATCAGGGCGTATCTGGCGTAAACCGGCCCATAGGCCGCGTGATCTTTGGGTGTGTAGCTCTGCAAATCCTCGTCCCGGGCGGCGAGCGCCACCGCCTCTCCCAGCCCGGCGGCCGCAGCGCCGAGGCAGGCCGCGCCCCAGAGCCCGTGATCCGAGGCCGCGCTGACCAGCACCGGCTGGCCCATGACATCGGCGATGATCTGGCACCAGACCGGGTTCTTCGAGCCGCCGCCGGTCAGCTGCACCGGCGCGGTCGGCAGGCCGGTCTCTTCCTCGAAACAATGCCGCAGACTCAGCGCCGCGCCCTCCATCACCGCCCGGCCCATGTCGCCGGTCGAGGTGGTCGAGGACAGGCCGTGAAAGGCACCGCGCAGGTTGGGCGCCACAAAGGGCGCGCGTTCGCCGTTGAGATAGGGCAGGAAGGTCACGCCATTGGCCCCCGGCGGTACGGTCTCGACCAGCGCATTCATGCGCGCCGCAACCTCTCCGGCCGAGGCGCCGCCAAGGCTTTTCGGATGCAGCGCCGCGAACCAGTCAAAGGCGGCGGCGCCGGTGGTGGGAGCAAGCACGCGGATGGTGACCGGCGCGGTGGGATGCAGGCAACTCGCACCCACCGGCGCATCCGTTGGCGTGATCTGGTCGGTCAGGATGTTGACCACGGCGGTGGTGCCCATGATCATCATCGTCTCGCCGGCGTTCGCCAGCCCCATGCCGGTGATCATCGCCGAGAGGTCGAGCGTGCCAACCGAGACCGTCAGCCCCGCAGGCAGCCCCGTGGCCTGCGCCGCCGCAGCCGTCACCTGCCCCAGCACGCTGTCGGCCGGGCGCGGCGCGATCAGCTTGTCGGCCAGGTCCTCGCACCCCAGCGCGGCAATCTGCGCCGGCGCATAGCTGCGGCTGGCGATGTCGAGAAACGGGATCGTCGCGTCGGAATAGTCGGTCCCAAGCGCCCCGGTGAGCTTCAGCCCGATCCAGTCGACGCAGGTCATCACATGCGCGGTCTGCGCCGCCATCTCGGGTCGGTGTTCCCGCAGCCAGCGCCAGAGCATGCCCGAGGTGCCCGACCACAGCGAGGTGTTGCAGCCCCGACCGATCACCCCGGTCGCGCCCGAGGCCTCGAGCGTCGCCAGATCGTCGGCCGTCCGCGTGTCGTTCCACAGCATCGCAGGGCCGGCCGGGTCGCCCGCTTCGGTCACGCACCAGAGCCCGTCGCCCTGCGCCGCAATCCCCAGCGCCGCGAATGCCGCACCGTCGCAGCGGCCGGCCAGCTCGGCCAAGACCGCAACCACGGTCTGCCAGACCTGCTCCATGTCCTGTTCGCTGCCGCCGCCGGCCACCTGGCGCACCCGGCTCGGCGCCTCGGCCAGTGCCACCTGTCGTCCTTCGGGCGTATACGCGGCGGCCTTGACCGCGGTTGTGCCGACGTCCAGTCCCAGCCAGAGCGTGCCCATCGTCGCCTCCGTCATGTCGCGGTTCCGGTGATCTTCGGCGGCCGGTCGACGCTCAGCGCCGGCAGCGGGCCGGTCCATTTCTCGACCCGGACCAGCGCGGTATGGGCGATATTGCCCTGACTCAGCCCCGAGCATCCCTTGTCGAGCGTCAGCACGTTGGGGTTGCCGTGCACCTCGAGCCGCTCGCCATTCACGATCTGCGGATCGAACCACGCGCCGGTGGCCAGCGCCACACAGTCGCGCCGCATCAGCGGATCGAGCCGCAGCCCGGCCAGGCAGGCGCCCCGCGTATTGAACAGCCGCAGGATATCGCCCGCGGCGAGCCCCCGGTCCGCCGCCGTCTCGGGATGCAGACAGGCCGGTTCGCGGCCGTCGATCTTGTCGCCCTGCGCCTCGCTGCCGCGGTCGTTCTGCGAATGCAGCCGGGTGTCGGGCTGGCCCGAGATCAGGTGCAGCTCATCCTCCGCCGCATCAAGCAGCGTTTCCGCCGGCATCAGCCAGCTCGGGTGACCTGGGCAATCTTCCAGCCCGAAGCCCGCGATCGCTTGGTTGCTCAGCGTGATCCTCCCGCTCTCAGTGGCCAGCGGATGCGCTTCGGGGTCGGCGACGAAGCGTTCCAGCGCCACCTTTTCCTCAAAGGCGTCAGGCACGTCGACCCGCCCCTCCTCGCGGAAGGCGTCGAACTCCGGCAGGGCAAAGCCCGCCTCCTGCGCCACCCCCTGCGCCCGCGCCCAGAGGTGGCGCAGCCACCCGTCGGCATCGCGCCCCTCAGTAAACGCCTCTTCCACCCCGAAATGCCGCGCGATCATGCGAAAGATCTCGTGATCGTCGCGCGCCTGGCCCATCGGCTCCTGCATCTTTGACATGTAGAGTAGCGCGGGGTCGCGACGGTTGATCATCAGGTCGTCGCGCTCGAAGGGCGTCGTTGCCGGCAGCACGATATCGGCCCGCCGCGCGGTGGCGGTCCAGCTGTGGTCCTGCACGATGACCGTCTCGGGCCGCGTCCAGGCCTGTTCCAGCCGGTTGAGATCCTGATGGTGGTGAAACGGGTTGCCACCGCACCAGTAAATCAGCCGGATATCCGGATAGGCCCGCTCCGCGCCGTTAAAGCGATAGCTGCCGCCCGGGTTGAGCAGCATGTCGGCGATACGGGCCACCGGAATGGCCTCTGTCACCGGGTTCTGCCCCTGGCTCACCGAAGGCCAGCCGATCCAGCGCATCGGGCGGCCCACCGGCGTGGTCGAGCCGTAGCCAAAGCCGAACCCGGTGCCCGGCTGGCCGATCTGGCCCAGGATGCAGGCCAGCCCCAGCGCCGCCCAGATCACCTGTTCGCCATGGTCGGCCCGCTGCAGCCCCCAGTTCACCGCGATCATGCTGCGGCTTTCGGTCAGGGACTGCGCCAGCGCGCGAATATCCTCGGCGGGGATGTCACAGAGCGGCGCGGCCCAGGCCGCGCTCTTGGCCTGTCCTTCGGTCTCGCCCATCAGGTAGGCGCGCCACGCCGGCCAGCCGCTGGTGCGGGTGCTCAGAAACGCCTCGTCGGCCCGGCCCGCAGCCACCACCTCATGCGACAGCGCCAGCAGCAGCGCCGCATCGGTGCCCGGCCGGATCGACAGCCATTCTGCCCCCGGCTGGTCACTGCCGCGCGGCGAGACATTGACGATCCGCCCGCCCCGCGCCTGCATCTGCACCAGCGGCCCGGCCATATCGTGCCGGGTGACGCCGGACGAGGCGACCTGTGCGGTGCGCTCTGAAATCCCGCCGACGGCCAGCAGCAGATCGGCGTGCCTGGCGACAAGGCTGAGGCTGGTCATGGCGTCGAACATGCCGCGGTTGCTGAGGCCCAGCACATGCGGAAAGATCACCTCGGCGGCGGCATGGGAATAGGTCTCATGCGAGGCGGTGAACCCGCCCACAAGGTTGAGAAACCGCCGCATCTGGCTTTGTGCATGGTGGAACCGCCCGGCGCTGGCCCAACCGTAGGAGCCGGCATAAATCGCCTGATTGCCATGTGCGCGGGAGACGCCGCGGATCTCGCGCGCGACAAGCGCGGTGGCCTCATCCCATGTCATCTCGCGATAGCTGTCATAGCCGCGCCCCCGACCGCCATCACCGTCAAGCCAGCCCTCCCGCACCATCGGCGCAAGCACGCGGCTGGCCGGGTCGCGCGCGGCCGAAAGCCAGCCCCGGCCGATGCGCGATGGCCGGGGGTCATCGTCGAGCGGGCGCAGCGCGTCGCCCTCGATCCGGTAAGCGCCCCAATGGGCTGCGGTGTATTTCATCGTCTGTCCTTTCCGCCGCCGGGTCCTGCGGCGCTTGACTTTTACATATGATCGATTTACTGACTTTTGTAAAGCAGCAAATCAGAGGATGCCATGCAGAACGAAAGAACCACAGAAGACGTCGCGCTGGGACTCCGGCGCCGGGTCTTCGAGCACACGATCCGCAACAATGGCGGATATCTGAGCCAGGCCTGTTCTGCCGCCGAGCAGTTGGCATGGCTCTACAACGAGGAACTCAAGCTGGGCGCGCCGACCCTGCCGATGATCCCCAAGCCGTTTGAAGGCGTGCCCTCGCCCGCCAACCCCGACTATCACACCGGTGCCGGATACAACGGCCCCGCCGCGCCCGAGTACGACCGGCTGTTCATCGCGCCGGCGCATTACGCGCTGGTGGCCTATGCCACGCTGATCGAGGTTGGCCGGATGGCGCCTGAGGGGCTCGAGATGTTCAACAAGGACGGCTCTTCGGTCGAGATGATCGGGGCCGAGCATTCACCGGGCATGGAGGTGCACAACGGCACGCTGGGCATCGGCCTGTCGACCGGCGCCGGGCTGGCCTATGGCCGCAAGCTGCGCGGCGAGCCGGGCAAGACCTGGGTCTTCATGTCGGACGGCGAAGTTCAGGAAGGCCAGACCTGGGAGGCGGTTGCCGCGGCGCAGTTCCATGGCATCGACAACCTTTGCGCCATCATGGACGTCAACGACCAGCAATGCGACGGCGCGATGGACAGCGTGATGCAGGTCGGCGACCTGCGCCGCAAATTCACCGAGTTCGGCGCCACCTGTGTCGAGATCGACGGCCACGACATTCAGGCGATGCGCGACGCCGCCCAGGAAGCGCATGACGGCAAGCCGCTGATCATCCTCGCCCGGACCTCGCCCTATCAGACCATGCCGATCCTAGAGGAACGCTTTCCGCGGCTGCATTACCTGCGCTTCAAGTCCGAAGACGAACGCGCCCGCTTCAACACCTCGATTGCCGCCGATCTGGGCGTCGATCCCATCGATTACGCCCATTGAGGAGCCCTGCACATGGTTGAAATGGTATCCCGCCCCTACGCCTCGGCGTTCGAGAAATTCGCCGCCGGCAAGTCCGAGATCCTCTGTCTCTCGGCCGATCTGACCTCGTCGTGCGAGATCGACGGCTTTCGCGACCGCCACCCCGATCAGTTCCTGTCGATGGGCATGGCCGAGCAGAACATGCTCAGCTTTGCCGGCGGTCTGGGTCTGGCCGGCTTCCGGCCGTTCATCCACACCTTCGGCGTCTTCATGTACCGCAGGCCCTATGACCAGTTGATGGCCTCGATCGCCTATCCCCGGCGCAAGGTGCGGCTGATGGGCTTCCTGCCCGGTGTCACCACCCCCGGCGGCATGACCCACCAGTCGATCGAAGACATATCGGTGATGCGCTCGATCCCCAACATGACGATCCTCGAGACCGGCGACGCCACCGAGGTGGAAAGCATCTGCGAGGCCGCCGACAGCATCGACGGCCCGGTCTGGTGCCGGGTGCTGCGCGGCTCGGTGCCGCGGCTGTTTGATACGCCGATCAAGGTGGGCGAGATGCGGGTGCTGTCGGAGGGGACGGACATCCTGGTGGTGTCGTCCGGCATCAGCACCGAAGAGGCGATGCGCGCGCGCTCGGCGCTGGCCGATGCCGGTCTGTCGATCCGCCACATCCACCTGCACACCATCAAGCCCTTCGATCACAGGCAGTTGCTCGACCACATCGGCTCGGTCAAGCACGGCGTGGTGACGCTGGAAAACCACGTCACCGAGGGCGGCGTCGGCTCGCTGGTGGCCGAGACCATGGCCGATGCCGGCGTCGGCAAGCGACTGGTGCGGCTGGGGCTCAAGGACACCTATGCGCATGGCGGCTCGCGTGCCTACCTGATGCGCTATTACGGGCTGGATGCGCTGGCGCTGGTGGGCGGGATCGAGGACCTGATGGGCGCGAGTTTCGGCATCACCGAAGATGACCTCGCCACGGCCCGGGTGGACGACGTGCATTCGCTGGTCAAGGCCGAAGCGCTGTAGCGGCGAGCCTTGCTGCACCACCGGAACGTCCCGAGAGATCGGGGCGTTTTGCGTTGGCGGGCCTCACCGTGACACCTCGCTGAACGGGCAGACGTCGTCGTCGAACGGCACATGGCGTCGCCGAAAGGTGGTGCCTGCGACGCTGACCGGATCGCTGATCCGATCCATGCGGAAATGCCGGAACTCGTCGCGCTTCGGGTCCCAGGCCACCAGATACCACAGCGGCGGCAGGATCAGCATGGCTTGCGGCTCCACCTCGCGGGTTGTCCGGCGCCCCTTGGCATCGGCATAACAAAACCGAATCAACTGACGCTGCAGAAACGCCGTCTCGAATTCCGGCAAGAGCGCCGGATCCATCCGGCCCATGTCCGACAGGTCCTGCAGCGGCGACAGCCGGCCGATGTGCAGGCAGTCAAGGAAGGCCCGCAGATCCTTGGCCTTGTCAGACGGCAGGGCCCTTTCGATCTTGGCCAGTCCGGCATCGGCGAGGTCAGAGAATGGCAGGCTGCCGGCCGCGCGCATTGCCGCGACGCTGATCAGCAGCGCAAAGACCTCTGGCACCGACAGCCGCGAGGTGGTCTGGACCGAGCGCGGATCAAGCTGAAGCCCGCCACCCCGGCCAACATCGGAGTGGATCACAAAGCCCTGATCGCGCAAGGAACTGATGTCGCGCAGCACCGTGCGCCGCGAGGCGCCGACCTCGCGTGCGAGGCCGTCGACAGTGGATGTGCCGTTGCGCCGCAGGCTGCGGACGATGGCGTCTTGTCGACTGCGAATGTTCATTTCACCACCCTAGCACAAATGGTGCCAAATTTTGGCACCGTTTCGATCTAGTCCGGCGTCAGCAACATCGACAAGGAGAGACCCGATGCAACGCACAGCCGTGAACCCCTGGGACTGGTCATTGAACCTGGGCTACAATCAGGCCGAAGTGATCGAAGGCGCAAGGCGACAGCTGATCTGCGCTGGCCAGACCGCCGTCGACAGCACCGGCACACCGCAGCATCCGGACGACATGCGGGCCCAGATCAGCCTTGCGCTCGACAATCTCGAGGCCGTTCTGGCCAAGGCGGGCATGGGCCTGAGCCACATCATCAAGCTCGGCATCTATGCGACGGATGTCGACGCGGCTCTGAAGAACCTCGATCTTCTGGGCCAGCGTTTCGGGCCGCTGCACTGCGCCCCCCCGATGACGCTTCTTGGGGTCACCCGGCTGGCGATCCCCGGCCTGATGTTCGAGATCGACGCCACCGCGGCAGATTAGCGCCGCTCGGCCGCGGCGCGCCGATACGACACCGCATGAAAAAACCGCGTCGGTCCCCGGGGACCCACGCGGCAAGGGTGCCCCGAAGGGCCAGGGAGGTTCGGGAAACTCAGTGATCCAGCATGCCCCAGAGCCGGCGCTTGATCGCCAGGAACTCTTCGGTCAGCCGCATCTCGTCATTGCGCGGCCGCGGCAGGCTGACCTCTTCGATGTGATGCACCCTGCCCGGACGCGAGGACAGCACGATGATCTTGTCCGACAGAAAGATCGCCTCTTCGATGTCATGGGTGACAAAGACCACGGTCTTCTTGGTCTTCTGCCAGGTTTTCAACAGGTCCGACTGCATCCGCTCCTTGGTCTGGGCATCGAGCGCCCCGAAGGGCTCGTCCATCAGCAACACGTCGGGGTCGTTGGCATAGACCCGGCCGATATCGACCCGCTTGCGCATGCCGCCAGAGAGCTCGCGCGGCCAGCGGTCCTCGAAGCCCTTGAGCCCCACCATCTCGGTCCATTTCGCCTCGACCTCGGATTGCTCGGACCGCGAGGCGCCGCGCAGCCGCGGCCCGTAGGAGATGTTCTTCGCCACGGTCATCCAGGGAAACACCGCGTCTTGCTGGAACACCATGCCGCGGCGGCGGTCGGTGGCTTCGATCACCTCGCCATCGAGGGTCATCTGCCCGTCAGAGGGGGTGAAGAGCCCTGCCATCATCTTGAGCAGCGTGGACTTGCCGCAGCCCGAGGTGCCGATGATCGAGTTGAACGAGCCGCTCTCGAAGGTGAGGTTGATCTTGTCCAGCACGGTGAGCGCGCCGGGCTCGCCCTTGCCGAAGGTGTGGGTGAGATTGTCGACGATGATCTCTGGCATTATTCACGGGCCTCCGACCATTGCATGAGATGAGCCTGTATCTTGCGGAAGACGCGATCCATGATGAAGGCGCAGCCGCCGATGATCACGATGATCATCATCACCTGATCGGTCAGGAAGTAGCGCCGTCCCTCCTGCAACAGAAAGCCGAGGCCGTTCTGCGCCGCCAGAAGTTCCGAGGCGACAAGCGTCGTCCAGGCGGCGGCCAGCGCGATCCGGTAGCCGGTGATTATGAACGGTGTGGCGGCAGGCACCGCGACGGTGCGGAACACCTGAAACCGGCTGGCGCCCATGGTCGAGGCGGCATCGACATAGACCTGCGGCACGTTCTTCATGCCGGCGATCACGTTGACGACGCAGACCATGAAACAAGCGATGGTGATGATCAGCACCCGGCTGAATTCACCGATCCCGAACCAGATGATGATGATCGGGATATAGGCCAGCGGCGGGATTGGCCGCAGCGCCTCGATCAGCGGATCAAGCAGGTATTCCACCGTCTTGTACCAGCCCACGAGGCAACCCACGATCAGCGCCAGCGTGGTGCCGATAAAGAACCCCATGGCAATCCGGAACAGGCTCGCCCCCAGTGCGGTCAGCAGGCTGCCGCTGGTCAGGTTGGTCTTGAACGAGGCCAGGATATCGGAGATCGGCGGCAGCAGCGCCGGGTTGTTGTCGGGCTGGTTGGTGATCCAGATATAGACCGCGAACACCGTGGCGATCGACAAGGCGCCCAACCACAGGCGCCTTGACCGGAGAGTATCGATCACAGCCATCGGTCTCAGAGCCGCGCAACGATCTGGTCCGACACCAGCGCATCGAGGTCGGGCATGTTGCGGATGCGGTCGTTCTCGACCAGGAACTCCGATTGCACGCGCAGGGCGTTTTTCAGGATGCCGTCGGCATAGACCGACTTGATCTCGGGCACGTCGAAATAGAAGTAGTTGTTGAGCAGCGGTTCGACCTCTGCCGCCGTGACCCCGGCCCGGCCGATGCCGCTTTGCCACTTGATCATCCGCTGGACGACCTCGGCATTGTCTTCGCGCAGCATCTTCACCCCGTCCTCGTGGAAGGCGCGCACCACTTCGGTCAGCGCCTCTTGCTTGGCGTCCATGGTCTGTTGCGTGGTCATGAAGACATCCATGATCGAGGGCCGCTTGCCGATCGGCATCTGTGTGCCATCGGCCAGCATCGAGGCGCCCGGCAGCTTGTCGAAGATCAGCTGGCGCGAGGTGGCCAGCGGCACGGTGGCATCCACCGCTCCGGCAATCAGCGCCGCCTGGGCGTCGATCGGCTCCATATTGATCCGGGTCATCTTCATGTCAGACAGACCGGCCTGTTCCAGCGCCACGCCGAGGAAGAAATCGAAGTTCGACCCGGACGTGACCGCGATCCGCTTGCCTTCGAGATCGGCCAGGCTCTTCATCCCCGGCTGGCCGACGATGGTGAACAGCCCAGAGGCATCGCCGCAGACCGAGATCTCGCGGAAGTCGGCCACGTTGCGCGCCATCGCCGCCAGCGGCGGCACCGAGCCCACGGTGATCGCGTCGACCGAGCCGCCGACCATCGCCTCGATGGCGGGGGGGCCGGAGGGGAAGACGCTGAAATCGATCTCGACGCCGGGCGCGAAGCCCTGGTCCTGGACCAGCCAGTAGATGCCGAAGGAATAGGCCGGGATGATCCCGATGTTGAGCGTCTCGGTGTCGGCATGCGCCTTGCCGACAAAGAACGTCGGCGCGGCCAGCGCCACCCCCGTTGCGACCCCCGTCTTCAGAAATGCGCGGCGTGACACGTAGCTGGTTTTCGAGTTTGCCATCTTGTCCTCCCTCGTGGCAGATCACGGAGCCTGCAGGGCAGGCCTAGCTTGACCGCAACTATCTGCGTTACGTTTACTTTTGTCAATTTTTTTCTCATATGACAAAATTGGCAGCTGAGGCGGATCCCCCTTCAGGCCCTCCTTCGGTCCTTTCCGAACCGCTGCGGCCCCGAGAGGTCATCGGCACCGCAGCGACCCGTCGGGACAGTGCGCTGGATGCTGCCGATCCGAGGCGCATACTCAGGGCTGCCAACCACAGCCACTCCCTGCCGACCCCTGTCATTCCACTCACCATAAACCCCATCTCCGTCCCGGACTTGATCCGGGACCTCCCCGCCAACACCCTGTCCGCCCTTAAGATATCGCGTCGGAGGCCTCGTTCGCCGCGCCATTTTCCCGGGCGTGACCCGGGACCTCCTGCCAACCGCCGGCGCCGGAGGCCCCGGCTCAAGTCCTGGGCGGCGAAGCGTTACAAGCGGACACGCCGGCCCTGCGACCCGCAAAGCGCCACCGCAGGCCGTCTCTGTGGCCGGACCACCCCACCACCTCGGCACAGAACGGCCCAGCACCGCCACGAGGCGACGAATCCGTTTACAAAACCGCCCCGACAGGCCAGAAAGCGCCAAGCGCGTGCGCGCTGCAAATCGGGTGACCGGGCCCCTCTGGCGAAAGTGGCGGCGCTTTCGTGATGTCGGCACCAGATCTTTTTCCAGCCGCCTGGACGTGTTCACATCATGGCACAGAATACCCCCCACGTCGGTGGCGCCCAAGACGGCGCACCGGCCCGCTCCATGCTTTCCTATCTCAAATGGGCCTTCATCGTCACCGGCCTCGGCCTCGCGCTTGGCGCCTGGCTCGGCTGGACCACCACCGGCACGCTGGCCGGCATGCTGACGATCCTGTTCATCTGCGCGGTGCTTGCCGTGCTCGAGATCTCGCTGTCGTTCGACAATGCCATCGTCAACGCCAACAAGCTCAAGAACATGACCCCGGTCTGGCAGCGCCGCTTCCTGACCTGGGGCATCCTGATCGCCGTTTTCGGCATGCGGATCGTCTTTCCGCTGCTGATCGTGGTGATCTCGGCCCGGATCGGCCCCTGGGAGGCGATCACCCTCGCCGCCGTGAAACCCGAGGAATACGCCCTCATCATGGAGGAGGCGCATCTGCCGATCGCGGCCTTCGGCGGCACCTTCCTGATGATGGTCGGGCTCAGCTTTTTCTTCGATCACGAAAAGGACGTGCACTGGGTGCAGTGGCTGGAAAAGCGCATGGCGCGCCATGCCACAATCCGCGGCATCGAGGTGGCGATCGCGCTGGTCACCGTGCTGATCTTCTCGCGGCTGCTCGATGGCGCCGAGACACAGGTCTTCTTCACCTCGGCGATCTGGGGCCTGCTGACCTTCCTGCTGGTCGAAGTGCTGGGCGGGCTGCTCGACAGCACGCAGAAGGCGGTCAAAGGCGCGGCACAGGGCGGGCTCGGCGCGTTTCTCTACCTCGAGGTGCTCGACGCCTCGTTCAGCTTTGACGGGGTGATCGGCGCCTTCGCCCTGACGCAGAACCTTTTCGTGATCGCCATCGGCCTCGGCATCGGCGCGATGTATGTGCGGTCGATGACCATCATGCTGGTCGAGAACGGCACCCTGACCGAGTACCGCTTTCTCGAGCATGGTGCCTTTTATGCCATCATCGCGCTGTCGATCATCATGTTCATGCAGTCGCTGGTGCATATCCCGGAGGTCATCACCGGGTTGGGCGGCGCGGCGCTGATCGGCGTCTCGCTGTGGTCCTCGGTGCGCTGGAACCGCTATCAGCGGGGCAACCCGCCGGCCGGCGGCTGAGTCACTCGGCCGCCTGAACCGGCGACGCCTGCCAGGACAGGTCCGCCCCGCGGCTCCGCATCTGCGTCAAGAGCGCGCCGCGGGCCGCGGCAGGGACCGCACCAAGAGCGGCGTTGATCGCCGTCAGCCGCGCCCGCTCGCCTGGCAATTGCCAGGGCAGCAAGCGCAGGCTGCGCGGCACCGGGCTGATCAGCCGAAAGGTCTGCCCGCCGCGCAGCGCCCGCTCGGCCCGCGCCAAGTGCGCATGGGCCGGCATCAGCCGCTCGTCGCACAGGCTGTCGGGCTCGGCGATATGGCGCGCGATCCGGTCGGCCATGCCGCCCCGCGCCCGCCCCGCCACCCGGCAAGAGGCCACCACGCCCACATCCGCCGCATGTACCACCGCGCGGCCGGCGCGTTTCAGCCGCTGGATGATCTCGCGATCCTCGCCGCAGTCCATGTTGGCGAACCCGCCCGCCGCCACATAGGCCGCGCGGGTAAATCCGAGGCTCGCGCCCGGCGCCTGTCCGTGGTGCGGCCATGGATTGGCGGCATCGGGGCTGACCAGGCTCTCGAATTCCAGCGTCGCACGGGTATAGGCCCGCTCGGCTTCGGCTCGCGCTACGCAGGGCCACGGCAGCCGACGCTCCTCCTCCGGTTCGGGGATCACATGGCCGCAGACCGCGTCGGCACCGCCCAGATGGGCAATGCTGTTGGCCACCCAGCCGGGACAGACGGTGCAATCGGCGTCGCTGGTCAGCAGATGTTGCACCCCCGGCAGGAGGCTCTGCACCACGGCCATCCCCAGCCGCCGCGCCACCCCGGCATTGCCACGGCCGTGAAACCCTGCCTCGACGACACAGAGCGCGAGGCCGGCGCGCTCCGCCGCCACGCGGGCCGCCTCTGCCGTGCCGTCGGTGCAATCGTTGGCCACCACCACGACACAGAGGTCCTCGCGGTCCCGGGCGAGGGCCGCAAGACAGGCGCCGATCCGCGCCTCCTCGTTGAGCGCCGGGATCACAACCGCCGTGGCCTGCCGCGCCAGAGCCGGCCCGGCAAAGCTGAGGCCTTGCAACGTGGTGGCAACCGGCATCGCCCGGCCAATCTGCTCAAGTGCGCTCATGCCCGGGCCTCCGGTTTCGGCAGCAGCCGGTCGAGGCGATAGCCCGGTCGCGCGACGCTCAGATCGCAGTGATGGGTCTGGGCCAGTTCGGCTGCGAAGTGATCGGCCGCCGGCCCGCCCTGCAGGTCATTTCCGGTGGCGCCGAGGTAGTTGACCGTCAGCACCTCGGCCAGCGGCCAGCGTTCGGCGATCTGTGCGGCCAGCGCTGCCACGCCGGCACGGTCGAGGAAATAGAGGAACTCCGACACCACGATCAGCTCGAACCGTCCCTCCGGCAGGCGGCAAGGGAAATAGGCGCAGAGGAACTCGCCCCCCGGCACCGCCTCGCTCGCCGCCGCCAGCGCCCGCGGTACCGCGTCGAGCCCGACATAGCGGTCGGTCCGGGCCGCCAGCCGCCGCGCCAGCTCGCCGTTGCCGCAGCCGATCTCGAGGATCGCGCCATAGCGCATCCGGGCGCAGGCGCCGAGGGTGGCGGCGAATTTCTCCTGCTCGTAGGTGCTTTGGCGGAAATTCCAGGGGTCGCTGCTTTCGGCATAGATCCCCTGCAACGCCGCGCGGTCGACGGCGCTCATCGGCGCACCTCACGGAACCGCTCGGGCTGCTCGGCAAAGAAGCTGGCAAAGCCCGGCGGCATGGCAAACCCCTCGGGATCGTCCGTCACCAGCTGGCCCAGTTGGCTGCGATGAGCGGCAATCGCCGCGGTTTTGCGCGCCCGCCAGCCGCTGGTCTCGAAGCTCTGCGCCGCGTCCTCGGCCCAGAGCCCGCGCCAGCGCGCCCAGACCGAATAGTCGAAGAGCCGCAGCCCCGGCTGCCGCGCGCAGACCGCCCGCGCCAGCTTCGCCACCGCCAGATGATCTCGGTGCGGATCCTCGGGTGCCGGGCCGAAGAGCGTGCCGATGTCGCGTTCTTCGCAGAGCGCCGCGATTGCCTCGACCGCCGGGCCGCCCTCTGGCGCCGCCTGATCCGGGTGGCGCAGGCAGCTGACGTCTTCCGTGCGCCCGCCAAGCGCCGCCACCGCCGCCAGCAGCTCTTGTTCCCGCTGCACTGCCAGACGTTCGGCCGGCCAGTCGCGCGAGCCGGGGTGCGACATCCGCCCGTCGGTGACGCAGACCACATGCGCGCCATCGGCCTCGAAACAGGCCGCCAGAAGCCCGCCGCAGCCAAGGCTCTCGTCATCGGGATGCGGTGCCAGCACCATCACCGGCCGGCCGCCGGTGAAGTGACAGAGATCGCGCGACGCCCCCCCGCCGCGCCTATCCATGCCAGAGCTCCAAAAGGTCACGGCCCGGGGCGAGCGCGATCCGCCCGGCGCGCTGCTGAAAGGCATCGCGCGCCACCTGCCGCATGTAGGTGGCAAGGTCGCGGGCGATGCGGCCGGTCTCACTGTCGCTGTCGAAATGCGCCAGGCCGATGGCACGTTCGACCGTGGCAATCGCCGTCTGGCCGATCTCCTCGGTCTCGAGCCGGGCCAGGATCGACAGCGCCACCGCCCGCTCGGCATCCGCCCGACCCTCTTGCCCCTCGGCGATGCGCGCGGCGCGCTCGACCAGCCCGATGGCGCCGTAGGCCCTCTGCAGCACCGCGGCCAGCCGGGTGATCTGCGCCTCGGCCTCGAGCCGGTCAATCGCCGCCAGCCGGTCGCGCGCCGCCGCGATCAGCCCGAAGGTGCCGCCCAGCTGCAGCGCCGCGATCCGCCAGACGCCGGAGACGAAGCCCGGCTCGGTCAGGTAATCGCCCGGCGCGCCGAAGAGCCGAAAGCGCTCGGCCGGAAGCCCGTTGAAATCATAGTTCCCGGAGGCGCTGGCGCGCATCCCCAGCATGCTCCAGACCGCAGGGTCCTGCCGCTCTGGTGCGTCGCTTTCGGCCAGCGCCAGCCGCACCTCTGGTCCGGAGTTCACCGTGACCGCCGCCAGCGACACCACCCCCAGCCCCGAGGCGAACCGCTTGCCGCCGGCCAGCCGGTCGCCCGCCAGCGTCAGCGGCGTGTTGCCATCGGCGCCCCAGACCCCCAGCAGCGCGCCGTCGCGCACGGCCGCGGCCATCTCGTGGCGCAGGGTCTCGGGGGCGAAACGGTCGACCAGTTGTACCGCGTTGACATGACCCTCGAAGAGCCGCGCCAGCGACAGGTTGGCCTGCGCGATCCGCATCAGGCCGCGCACCGACGCCTCGGCCCCGGCGCCACCGGCCCCGAGACCCGCCCCGCCGAGCGAGCCCGGCAGCACCGCCTGCAACAGCCCGGCGGCGCGCAGCGCCTCGACCGAGGCGGAGATGTCCTTGTCGCCGCGGTCCTCGGCCCTGGCATTGGCAGCAAGACGGGGCAACAGATCGTCGGGGATTTCGGAAGAGGGGGGATGCGGCGGGACAGGAAACACGGGGCTGGACTGATCTCGCACGAGGCACCTCTTGACCGACACGGGGGGTTCATACACCCAGACCCAACAGCGGGGCGGGGCAGAAGTTCCAGACCGGCGGCGGGGCGAAAATGCCGGCACCCGGCTTGGCGCGGCTGCAGCAAGTGCATAGGTGAGGCAAAAGGATATCGCAGATGCAGCACTTCTCCCTTCTTGACCTCTCGCCGGTGCCCGAGGGCGCAACAGCCACCGAGGCGCTGGCCAATACCGCCGATCTGGCCGTCGCCGCCGAGGCGGCCGGCTATCACCGCTTTTGGCTGGCCGAACATCACAACATGCCGGGCATCGCCAGCGCGGCCACCGCGGTGGTGATCGGCCATGTCGCGTCGGTGACCCGGACCATGCGGATCGGCGCCGGCGGCATCATGCTGCCCAACCACGCGCCGCTGATGGTGGCCGAGCAGTTCGGTACGCTGGCGACGCTTCATCCCGGCCGGATCGACCTCGGCCTCGGCCGCGCGCCGGGCACCGACGGCGCCACCGCCCGCGCGCTCAGGCGCAACATGTCGCCAGAGGATACCTTTCCGCAGGATGTGCAGGAGCTGATCGGCTATCTCGGCTCAGGCCCCGCCGGCGCGGTCCGTGCGATCCCCGGCGAGGGCACGGAGGTGCCGGTCTGGATCCTCGGCTCGAGCCTCTACGGCGCGCAACTGGCGGCGTATTTCGGCCTGCCCTACGCCTTTGCCTCGCATTTCGCGCCAGACATGCTGGGACAGGCGATCGAGGTCTACCGGGCGCAGTTTCGCCCCTCGGAGACGCTGGCCGCGCCCCACGTGATGATGGCCGCCGGGGTCTGCCTGGCCGACACCGCAGAGGAGGCCGAGACCCTGCGCTCGTCGCAGTACCTCGCCTTTGCCAACCTGCGCACCGGCCGGCCCGGCAAGCTGCCGCATCCGGTTGCCGACGTGGCGGCGCATATCCCCGCGCCGGTGCTGGCACAGGTCAAACACGCGCTCTCGGTCTCGGCCACCGGCACGCCCGAGATGGCGCGTGCGCGGCTGACCGAGCTGCTTGAGCGCTACCGGCCCGACGAGATGATGGTCACCGGCATGATCCACGACCCCGCGGCGCGGGTGCGGTCGTTCGAGCTGGCAGCGGAGGTGCTGGGCGGGCTGCGCGGTTGAGGCGCAGCCCGCAGGCCGGTCAGGCCGGGGCGCGCTCGAAGGCGCGGTACATGTCCTCGAAGATCGCGTCGCGGTCGAGATCATAGGCCTCGAGCATCAGGTGCCGGCCTTCGGGATGCTGCCAGCTGAGATCGTCGTCGAGCAGCGGCGATCGGGTCAGATGGGTGCTGACCAGGCTCTCGTCGAACAGCCAGGCGACGTTGATGATGTCCCAGATCACCCAACTCTTGGTCTCGCGGTCGGTGATGGCGAACATCTCGTGCAGCGGGTTGTTGGTGTAGAGATGGTGCAGGTAGGCGCCGATCGCGCCCTTGTCCTTCACGAAGCGCTCCATTTCCGGCAGCGACAGCTTGAGCTGAGCGCCGACGTGATAGCCCGGCAGGTAGACATGCGGCACGCCGCAGTCGAACAGCAGCTGCGAGGCCAGCCGGTCCTGCACCAGGTTCAGCGAGGGCACATTGCTGAACGGCGCGTAGGAGGGAAAGCCCGAAGTCCAGACCACGACGATCTTCTCGATGATGTCGGGCGCCATCAGCAGCGCCGAGGCTATATTGGTCAGCGCCCCCATGGCGAGGATGTAGAGCGGCCGGTCGTCCTCGGCCCGGGCGCGCTCGATGATGAAGCGCGCGGCGGCGGTGTCGATCGGCTGTTCGAGGCTCTCGAGATAGCCCGGCGTGCCGCGGAACACCTTGCCCTCGGAGGGCACGCCGCATTTGTCGAACACCCGCAGGATCTCCTGGTAGGAAAGCTCGGCACCCTCCTCTGCGCTGACGAAATTGACGTCCTCGGCGCGCTTGTCCTGCGCCACCAGCCGTTCGGCCCAGCCGCCGAGACCGCCCATGAAGTGGTCGGTATCTCCCTCGGCCTGCGCCGCCTTGAGCGCGTCGACCGAGGCGATCAGTTCGTCGCGGTGATGGGCAAAGCTGAAGGGCACCGCGGTGACCCCTTCGAGATCGAGCCGTTCGGGCGAAAGCAGCGCCCAGGCGACGGCATATTGATCGTCGATCTCGTTGGCGGTGTCGGTGTCGATGATGACGCGCGGTCTGTCGCCGGGGCGGCCGAGGCGGGCCTCGACCAGCGCCTCGTCCAGTTTGGGAAACCGGTCGATGATGGCTTGCGGGGTGGTCATGGAATGGTCTCCTTAGTTTCCAAAGCCCTTGCCGAAGGCCTCTTCCTTGATGAAGCGTTCGGAGATGATCAGCAGGATGATGCCCGGCAGGGTGACGATCAGGGTGATCCCCGCCGCCGAGGCATCGAGCGTGCCGCCGGCGATCTTCGAGAACAGCAGCGTCGGCAGGGTGACGATCTGGCCCTGTCCGAGGAAGAAGGTCAGCAGGAAGATGTTGGTCGACACGAGGAAGGTGAAGAGCGCGCCGGCGACCACGCCGGGCAGCAGCATCGGCAGGGTCACCAGCCGCAGCACCTGCCAGCGGTTGGCGCCGAGGATCATCGCCTGTTCCTCGAAATCGCGCCCCAGCCCCTGATAGACAGCGGTCAGCATCCGCACCATGTAGGGGATCGTCGGGATCAGGTGGGCGATGATGATGCCGACGTAGCTGCCCGCCAGCCCGAGCCGGATGAACATCATCAGCAGCGCGATGCCGATGGCGGCCTCGGGCACGATCAGCGGCAGCGACAGGAAGAACTCGAAGGCGCTCTTGCCGCGAAACTTCTCGCGCGCCAGCACCCGGGCGGCCGGCAGGCAGATGGCAAGGCAGATCACGGTGACAATGGTGCCGATCACCACGGTGTTGACCGTCGCCTCCCAGACCCGGCTGTAGGGCGAGAGCACGTAGTCCCAGGCCAGCGGCACCATCGCGGTGTCGCGCTGCTCCAGCCACCAGGTCGAAGGCAAGAGGTCGGGCCAGGCCCAGCGGAAGGCAAAGCTCTGGATGATCAGCGGGATGAACGGCCCGAGGATGAAGCCGGCGATGATCAGCAGGTAGAATTTCTGAAACGGCGAGAGCCGGCTCGACAATGCGATGTTGAACTTCTGTGCCATGTCAGTTCCGTCCCATGCGGCGTTCGAAGCGGCGGTAGGCGGCGAGGTATCCGAACAGGATCACCCCCGCGACCAGCCCGATCGAGACCACCGTCGCCATGCCCTGCAGCTGCAGGGTGTAATCGGCATCGTTGAAATAGCGCCAGGCCACCACCGGCAGGGTGTCGGGGAAGCCGCCGCCAAGGATGAAGGGCGCCTCGAAAGCCCCGACGTTGAAGGCAAAGCAGATCAACGTCGAGGAGACCACGCCGGGCAGGATTTGCGGCAGGGTCACGCGAAAGAAGATGGTGCGGCGCTTGGCACCGAGGATGGCGGCGGCCTCTTCCGTCTCGCGGCCGATGCCCAGAAGCACGGCATAGACCGCCAGGGTGATGAAGGGCGTCTGCTTCCAGACGTAGACCGCGATGATGCCCCAGCCATAGTGGGTCTTGAGGATCTGCGGGAATTGCGAAGGATCGTCGATCATCCCGAAGAACGCCGCCAGCCGCGACAGCATGCCGCCGTTCGACAGCATCAGCACCGCGAGCGCGATGCCCACCGTGTAGGGGATCATCAGCGGCAGCTTGTAGAGATACTTGTAGAAGGTCTTGCTGGGAAAGGTCTTGACCAGCGCCAGCGCCAGCAGGATGCCGAAGATCAGCGCGATCACCGTCGAGACCGTGGCGTAATAGAGCGTCAGCCCGAGCGAGACCCAGAAGGTCGACGAGCCCCAGAGCGCGCCGAAGTAGCTGAAATCGGGGAAGGTGTTGACCCCGAACCAGGGCGCGAAGCCCAGCGATTGCAGGATCGCCAGCACCAGCGCGCCGCCGAACAGCAGGACCAGGATGGCCATGATCGGCACGAGCTGGATCACCTGCCAGAACCGGGTGCGGCGTTCGCGGGCGGTCATCCGCAGCGGCGCGGCGGATTTGGACGCAATCGACGATGATACGGACATCCGTGCCTCCGAGTGAGAAAGGAAAAGGGGGGTGGGGGTGCGGCCGCCGCGGGGAGCGGTGGGGCGGCCGCCCTGCCGGTTACTTCGACAGGTTTTCGTAGGCACGGGCGACGATCGTCTCGATCGGATCGCTGCTGTCACGCTCGATGTACTCGAGCCAGGTCGCCTCGATCACGTCGACCAGGGTCGCGTTGGTGTCGGGGGCGGCATTAGCATCGAGCTCGTCCTGGGTCACGCCGACGAGGCCGGGCGAGGCCTCGGCGATCGATTGCGCGCCGGCCTCGTCCAGCATCCAGCCGTCGATGCCCGCGGGCATGCCGGTCTGCTGCAGTTTCGAGGCCTGGGCCTCGACCGAGGTCATCCAGTCGGCCAGAACAAGCGCCGCGGCGGGGTTCGGCGCATTGGCCGGGATCGCCAGATAGTTCTTGTTCTTGATCATGTTGCCTTCGGGAAAGACGAACTGCGTCGCCGCCTCGGGGTAGGAGCCGGTGGCAAGCCCGGTGGCCACCGCGTAGAGGCCGAACTTGCAGTTAAAGTCGATCTCGCCGTTCAGAAACAGCCCGTCGAGCGCGGCATTGTCCTCGGGGTAGCGCGGCGTGCCGCCGGCGGCGTCAAGCAGGAGCGGCTCGAGGTCGCGCAGGTATTCCATGCCGGGTGCGATCAGCCGGGCCAGTTCCTCGGCCGGGATCTCGTCGGTCGAGCGCTGGAACGGCTCGGCGCCGTTGCCGTCGGGGTTGTGGGCGTAGATCGCCTCCTGCACGAAGGTGTTGCCGATGTAATGCGGCGGCTTGACGTAGGTGAACTTGCCGGTGTTGGCCTCGAGATAGCCGCGCAGCTCGGCAAAGGTCGAGGGCACATCCTCGGCGGCGACCCGGTCGGCGTTGTAGGCGCAGACATATTGCTCGCCGGACCAGGGCACCTCGGCGCCGTCGGTCTCGACCCCGAAGTCACGCAGGTTCAGCAGCGCGCGCGGGTCCTCGGCATTCCACTCGAGGTTCGCGGAGTTGGGCAGCAGCGGGGCGAAGCTCCCGAACAGCGCGTCCTGCCGCCTGAGGGTGGCGAAGTTCTCGCCGTTGAGCCAGATCATGTCGACGCTGCCCTGCCCCACGCCCTTGCCCGAGTTCTTTTCGGCCAGGACCAGATCGACGGCGTCCTTGGTGCCGGTGATCCGCACCGGGTTGAGCGTCACGCCCTTCTCGGCCAGCGCCGGGGTGACCGCGCGGTCCATCCAGACGTTCAGAAGATCGGAGCCGCCCCAGTAGTAGAGGTTGACGGTGCCTTCCTCGCCGGCGCGCGCCTCGACGGCCGACCAGTCGGTCTCGCCGGCGAGAAAGCCGTCGCGGAACTGTGCCGCCTCGGCGTCTTCGGCCTGTGCGGCACCGGCCGCGACAAGCGCCAGCAGGCTTGCCACTGTTGCTGTATGTTTCATGATTGTCCTCCCAAGGTTATACGAATGCCGCCGGCGACCTAGCTCGCCAGCAACCAGACCCTTTCGGGGTCGATATCGAGCCAGACCGGCGTGTCGACATCGACCAGCCGCCGGGCCTGTTCGGTCACGGTGATCTGATGCGCGCCGCAATCGACGGTGTAGTTGACGCTGGCGCCAAAGAAGTCGCGCGCCACCACCTTGCCGGGAACGCCTCCCTGCGCCGGCTGTGTGGTCATCAGATCGATCGCCTCGCTGCGCAGCATCACCCGCACATCCTCGCCGGTGCCGAAGCCCGGCCGCGGCGCGACCCGGATCGGCCCGACGCCGGTCACCGCCAGGTCATCGGCCTTCATCGCGGCCGGCACGATATTCGTGGCGCCCATGAAATCGGCAACATCGAGGCTGGCGGGCTGGCGATAGAGCCGGTCAGGCGCGTCATATTGCGCCAGATGGCCGTTGAAGATCACCGCCACCCGGTCGGCCAGTTCCATCGCTTCGACCTGGTCGTGGGTGACGAAGATCGTGGTGATGCCGAAGCGCTGCTGCAGCTCGCGGATGAAGCGCCGCATCTCGCCGCGCAGCTTGGTGTCGAGGTTGGCCAGCGGCTCGTCCATCATCAGCACCGAGGGCTTGGTGATCAGCGTGCGGGCAATCGCCACCCGCTGCATCTGGCCACCCGAAAGCTGCGCCGGAAAGCGGTGGCGGAACTGCTTGAGCTGCACCACGTCGAGGATTTCCTCGAGCCGCTCGCCGATCTCGGCGCGCGGCGTGCCGCGCACGCTCAGGCCGAAGGCCACGTTCTTCTCCACCGTCATATGCGGGAAGAGGGCGTAGCGCTGGAACACCATGCCGACATTGCGGTCCTGCACCGGCTGTTCCGAGACGTCCTCGCCGTCGAACAGGATGGCACCGGCGCTGGGCCGCTCGAGCCCGGCGATCATTCGCAGCGTGGTGGTCTTGCCGCAGCCCGAAGGCCCGAGCAGCGCCACCAGTTCGCCGGATTCAATCTCCAGATCGATGTTCTCGATCGCCACGAATGAGCCGAACTGCTTGCGCACGGCGTTGAGCTGGACCTTGGTCACATGGGCCTCCCTGCAGACAATTTGTATTGCCTAATTTGTATGTACAAGTTCACACGCGCGAGCGTATCTGTCAACTAAAACCCGTCGCAAGACCGTCATGTTCGGCAATGATTTCCAGCGGCTCCATCGCCATCCAGGTGGCGAATTCGCGGAAATCGCTGGCGAAATGTCCGGGCACCAGAACGAAGTGGTGATCGAGCCCGTGCTCCATCACCGAGGTCACGATATCGCCGGCCGTGTGGGCGCCGCGCGATGTGCGGAAATCCGTCACCCAGCCGCGACAGCCGGTAAAGCCCGATTCGCCGCCCGCCCTGACCTCGGTCTCGAAGCCGAAGGCGGCGGTGCCGCTGCGCGCCACCCGCAGCACGGTGTGCGGCCCGTCGGGAAAGACGAAATCGGCGATCGCGCCAAAGCGCGGGCCTTCGGCCGTGCCCCGGCCGATCATCGGGTGGTTGATCCAGGCCGCCGCGTCGCCGCCCATATAGAGCGGCCCGCCGCCGCCGTGCCACATCAGGATCCGGTCCTGCGACAGCTGCGGTGAGGTCATGTCGAGCAGGCTGCCGACCCGTCCGGTCAGCGCCCGCGTCACGATCTGCGTCACCGTGCCCAAGACGTCGCCCTCAGAGGCCAACGGCAGATTGTCGACCTCCTCGAGCCAGCTGAAGGCGGCGCCGGGGTGCATGCCCGGGTCTTCCTGCAGCGCCGGCCAGTCAGAGACCGCCAACCCGGCAAAGCCGTCCTGCTCCACGATCTCGCGCATCGCCAGCGCGGCCCGTGCGGTCAGCGCCATCTGCGCGTCGGAAACGCCGCGCACCTCGGCCCGCGCCGCCATCGCCGCCACTTCCTGCGCCACAGGCTCGCCGCCCTGCTCAGTCATGCCGGCGGTCAGTCGGTGGATATCCACATGCACCGGCTCGGCCCCTGTCGCCCGCTTGAGCGTGTCGGGCGTCACCGCCATGTTGTAGAAGGTCGGCGCCAGCCCGCCGATCACACCGATCCGCGCGTCGCGCAGCGCCGCCCGGGCCGAAAGCGCCCGCAGGCTGCGGCTCAGCCGGGCGCGCAGGGCGGCATCGTCCGGCGCGCCGAAATACCATTGCACCGGAGCGCGGCGCAGGTCGCGCACGCCGCGCGCGATCGACAGGCTCATGTTGAGCGAGACGAAATTGTTCAGCTGGATGTCGCCGTCATGGCCCGGTTCAGGCGTCGCCCAGACCCCCATCGGCAGGTCCGACAGCGCGATCTGCCGCGCCACATCGCCCATGGTGAACCCGCCATGCAGCAGCAGGATGAACTCCGCCCCCTGCCCCCGGCAATGATCCAGTGCCCGCTGCGCCTGCGCGCCGTCCAACGGCACCTCTGGCGCCTCGACGATCCGCGCGCCACAGGCATTGGCAATCTCGTCGAGCGCCGCGCGCGCGGCCTCAAAGACGCCGTGGCGCTCGGGGAAATAGCTCGGCAGGGAGGCCTTGATCAGGCCGATCGTCAGGGGCATGGGCAATCCTTGAATTCAGGCCGGGTCGGCTTCGCGCCGCGCCCCGACAAGGGTGTAGGTGATCGGACCGACCCGGTAGACCTGGTCGAAGAACACCGGTTTCTGGGCGTCGTCGAAGGCGGTGCAGGCCTGCGACAGGATCGGCGTGTCGGCGGCGATCCCCAGCCATTTCGCCGCGTCGGGCGGCGCGGCGCAGGAGCCTACGGTCTCGCAGGCGCGGCCCCAGTCGATCTTGAACCGGTCGGCGAGGATGCGCAGGATCGACTGGTCCTGACCCTCTTCCGGGAAATCCGCCTTGCTCAGCCCCGGCACCAGCCGACGCGGCAGCCAGGTGCTGACCAGAAGCTTTGGCGCGCCGTCGATGGTGCGCAGCCGACGGATCAGTGCCACCGGCTCGTCAAAGAGCGCGGTGACCTCCTCAGGCGGGGTCTCGTCCACCTCGCGGATCTCGATCAGCCGCGCGCCGGGCATCCGCCCCTCGCGCAGCACCATGTCGGTAAAGGAGGTGAGGCAGGTGGTCTCCGGCGGCGAAAGCGTGTTGACCAGGTAGCCGCTGCCCTGCCGCGACACCAGGTAGCCGGCCTCGACCAAGAGCTCGAGCGCCCGGCGGGCGGTGACCCGGCTGACCGCGAAGGACTGCGCCAGCGCCTCTTCCGAGGGCAGCCGGGTGCCGACCGAATACATTCCCGCCTTGAGCCGCCGCAGCAGCTCGTCATGGACAACCTGGTATTTCGGCGCCGCGCGCATGTTCATCCTGTCACCTTTCTGATGCATCGAATTGATTGCATCAAATCACGCATCGCTCAGCCTTGCCAGACGCTCTTGGTCTGCGAGTAGAGCGCCAGTGCGTCGCGGCCCATCTCGCGGCCATAGCCGCTTTGGCCCATGCCGCCGAACGGCGAGGCGGCATCGGTGTCGCCCCAGCAGTTGGTCCAGATCGTTCCGGCCCGCAGCCCCGCCGCCATCCGGTTGGCGCGGCCGATGTTCTGCGTCCAGCAACCGGCGGCCAGACCGTAGACGGTGTCATTGGCGCGGGCGAGCACCTCGTCCTCGTCATCAAAGGGCAGCACGCAAAGCACCGGGCCGAAGATTTCCTCGCGCGCGATGCGCATCTCGTCGCGCACCCCGGCCAGCACCGTCGGCTGCACGAAATAGCCCGCCTCGCCCTGGCGCGCGCCACCGGCCAGCGCCTCAGCGCCCTCGTTGCGGCCACTGTCGATGTAGCCCAGCACCTTCTCCATCTGCGGCGCCGAGATCACCGGGCCGAGGTCGTGCCCGGCCTCTGCCATCCCCGGCCCGATGCTGAGCCCGCGCGCCATCGTGGCCAGCGCCTCGCTGACCCGGTCCAGCAGCGGGCGCTGCACGAAGAGCCGCGCGCCGGCAGTGCAGGACTGGCCGTTGTTGCCGAAGAGCGCCCAGAAGGCGCCGGGAATGGCCGCGTCGAGATCGGCGTCATCAAAGACGATGTTGGCCGCCTTGCCGCCGAGTTCCAGCGAGACCTTCTTGAGGTTGCCGGCCGAGGCCTCGACGATCCGCCGCCCGGTCTCGGTCGAGCCGGTAAAGCCTACCTTGTCGACGCCATGATGCGCCGCCAGCGCCGCGCCGGCCTCGCGGCCATGGCCGGGAATGACGTTGAGCACGCCGGGCGGAAATCCAACCTCCAGTGCCAGGTCGGCAAGATAGAGCGCGCTCAGTGGCGTTTGTTCCGCCGGTTTCAGCACCACGGTATTGCCGGCGGCCAGCGCCGGCGCCAGTTTCCAGGCCACCATCAGCGTCGGGTAGTTCCACGGCGTGATCAGCCCGCAGACGCCGACCGGCTCGATCCGCGTGTAGTTGAAGCGCCCCGGCGTCGAGACCGGGATCGTGGCGCCTTCGATCTTGCTGGGCCAGCCGGCGAAATAGCGGAAATGCCGCGCCGACCAGACCGCATCGACATCGCGCGCCACCGCGAAGGGCTTGCCGTTGTCGAGCGCGTCGAGCTGGCCGAAAACCGCCTTGTGCGCCTCGATGGCATCGGCGAGACGCCACAAAAGCTGGCCGCGGTCATGCGCTGTCATCTGCCCCCAAGGGCCCGAAAGTGCGGCGCGGGCGGCGGCCACCGCATCGTCAACATGGGCGCTCTCGGCACAGGCGACCTCGGCCAGCCGGCCGCCGGTCGAGGGGTTCTCGACCGTGAGGCTGCCGGCGCTGTCGACCCTGGCGTCACCGATGCGCAGACCCTGGACCGTGTCGAGAAAGCTTGCGACCTCGGGGAGAAGCGCGATCATGCTCATGCCAGCGCCTCGCCAAGCTTGCGCAGCCGGCGCAGGCCTTCATCGGCCATCCAGGCCTCGGCGGCCTCGGGGCCCTCGGCACCGAACACTCCGATCGCATCCGACCAGATCGCCCGGCCGCACATGAAGCCCGCCATCTCGACCCCGGCGGCGCGCGCCAGTTTCAGCCCGGCCTCGAACTGCTCAAACGTCACCCCGGCACTGAGATAGAGCAGCGGCACGTCACCAGCCGCCTCGGCGGCGCGGCGGAACACCGTCTCCGCCTCGGCACGGCTCATCCGCGCCTCGCCAATGCCCTCGACGTAGTTGAGGTTGACCGGCAGTTCGACCTTGAGGATGTCGATGTTAAACTCCGGCGCGGCGAAACGGCGGGTGGCGCGTTCGACCAGCTCGGGTTTGAGATCGGCGAACTCCGCCGAGGCGCTGTCCTCGATGCTGCGGTCATAAACAATCGGCTCGAACAGGAAGCTGACACCGCTGTCGCGGCACTGCGTGCCGATCTGGCGCACCAGATCGTGCTTGCGCGCGTTGACCTCTTCGGCATCGTTCGGCCCGTAGTAGAGGAAGAACTTCAGCACCCCGACGCCCAGACCGGGATAGTCCGAGACCTTGAGGTTGTCGGGCAGCACGGTGATCCGGTCGTCATTGGCGATCTTGTAGACATCCGCCTCATAGGCCAGCATCGGCAGGCAGGGCGCGGCGATTTCCGGCAGGAGCTCGCGGCCATACTGCGCATCGACCAGCAAGGTCGTGGCCTCGGCGCTCATGGTGCGGGCGACCAGTTGCTTGAAGCGGAACAGGTCGTCGTCGCGCGCCGCGGTGCCGCGGGCCTCGCGCAGGGCAGCCGCCAGACCGCTGCCCTGGTCGACGGCGACGCCATGGATCGGCCGGCGCTGGCTCAAGGGGGTATCGGTCATGACTGGTCATCCTCGGAATGAATATGGGGAAAGGCCGGGCTGTCCTGCGGTGCGCACCACAGGCGCAGCATCTCGTCGTCCGGTTCGAGCAGCGAGATCGAGACCCCGCCCATCTCCTGCGTGGTGACATAGCTGCCGACCATCGGCGACAGCGGCGTAATCCCGCGGCGGCGGAGCTCGGCCTCGGTCTCGCGCCAGACGGTCCAGAGTTCCATCTGGGTGGTGCCGCCCATGCCGTTGATGATCACGGCGGCGCGGCCCCCCTCGGCAATCGGCCGGTCGGCGAGCAGACGCTCCACCATCTCGGCCACCAGGTCGCGCACCGGGCCGGTCTTGACCCGGCCGACGCCCGGCTCGCCATGCACGCCCATACCGAGAAAGATCTCGTCGTCGGGCAGCGAAAACATCGGCTGGCCGGAGAGCGGCGAGATGCCCGGAGAGACGGCAGCGGCCAGCGTCACCGTGCGGTCGCGCACCGCCTCGCCCAGCCGCATCAGCGCGTCCTGGCCCAGCCCCTCTTCGGCGGCGGCGCCGAGGATCTTGTAGACGAACATGGTGCCAGGGGCGCCGCGCCGATCGTGCCGACGCTCTGGTGGGGCGGCAGAAATATCGTCGTACATCAGTAGAGGGCGGACGTTCAGCCCTTCTTCCTCGGCCAGCATGGTCGCGGCGCGACCGTTGATCACGTCGCCGGAATGCTGCGAAATCAGCAGGATCGACCCGGCCTGACCGGTGACCTCGCGGATGCCGTCGAGGATCAGGTCGGCCGAAGGCGCGGCAAAGACATCGCCCACCACATTGGCATCGAGCAGACCGCGGCCGACGAAACCCATGGCGATCGGCTCATGCCCGGCACCATTGCCGATCAGCAGCGTCACCTTCTCGTCGGGGTTCTTGGCGCCCTGCCGGCGGATCACCACCCGCGGATCGAGCGTGCCACGCGTGACCTGCGGACAGGCGCTGACGTAGCCGTCGATCATGTCGTCGACCATGGTCTCGGCGGAGTTGAACAGCTTCTTCATGCGGCACCCTCGGTTTCGGCCAGCAGCGCCAGCATCATCGTCAGCGAGACCGCGCCGGGATCGATATGCCCCTTGCCGCCGGCCTCGACATATTGCGCCCGGCCACGGCGCGCGGTCATCTCGACGGTGGCATCGCGGCCCTGTTCCGCCGCCGCCACCGCCGCCGGCAGATCGCCGGACTGCAGCGCGGCCACGGCCGGGGAAAGCGCGTCCACCATGCTCTTGTCGCCGGGCTTCACCTGCCCGAGGTCGCAGATCCGCGCCTCGGCCCGCGCCAGCCCCTCGGCCAGCGGCGCGCCGGCCTCGAGATGCTGCTCGATCTCGTGCAGCACCAGACCAAAGAGCGTGCCCGAGGCACCGCCGGAGGCGCGCATGAAGGCCTTGGCCCGGGCGCCATCCTCGGCGCCCTTGGCCCGGGTCAGCCCGCGCAGCAGGGTGGTGCCGTGATCGCCATCGCCAAGCGCCGCGTCGAGGGCGTTGAGACGCGCCATCTCGGCCTCGGCCATGGCATGCAGGGCAGTGAAATATTGCTCAGCCGACATTGGCAAAGATCTCCTTCATATGGGCAAGCGCCTGGGCGGCAGCGGCGTCGACATCGGGCTCGATATCACGCCAGATGTTGAGATCGGCACTGGTCGGCTGGCCGGCGCGAACGAACATCTCGGCCACGATCCAGCCCTGGTAGCCGATCTCGACCAGCGCCCTGGCATCGGCGGCAAAGTCGTAGCGGCCGCTGCCGGGAACGCCGCGGTCATTGTCAGACACATGGTAGTGCACCAGGGTGTCACCGGCGGCGCGCAGGGCGGCGGGTGGATCCTTTTCCTCGATGTTCATGTGGAAACTGTCGAGCAGCACGCCGACATTCGCCGCGCCAGAGGCGCGGGCGATGGCGCTGGCCTCGGCAGCGGTGCTGGTCAGATCGCTCTCGAAGCGGTTCAGCGCCTCGATCCCCAGCGTCACCCCGTGGCTGGCCAGCTGGTCCTGCATCTGCCCCAGCGTCTCGGCCGAGCGCTTGGCGCGGTCGGGCTTGTTCTCGGGATCGAACTGCCCCCAGGGTGCGGCGACCACGCCCGCGAGACGGGAGGAGCCCAGCGCGGCGACCGTTTCGATCGCACGCGCCAGCGTCTCGCGGGCATGGCCACGCACCGCCGGGTCGGCAGAGGCCGGATCGGCCTCGGGCCCGAGCCCGGTGGAACAGCTCAGCAGCACGCCGGCCTCGGTGGCGGCCCGGCGCAGGCGGGCGGCCTGCTCTGGCCCGATGCCGAGGAGCGACAGCTCCACCGCGTCAAAGCCGATGCGCGCCGCCCGGTCGAACAGCGGCGCCGGATCCTGCGTCCAGCGGTCCATCCACAGACCGGCATGAATTCCGAATGTCATCGCGTCCTCCCTGTTGCGTACATATTAGTACATACAGATTTGTTATGTCAAATCTGAATTCGCCATTTCCTGCGCCCGAAGCGCTTTTCGGTTGATCTTGCCCGACGAGGTCATCTCGAAACCCTCGACGAAATCGATCTCGCGCGGGGCCTTGTAGGCGGCGAGCCGTTCGCGGACGTGGGTCCTCAGCTCATCGGCCAGCGCCGCGCCGGGCTGCGCCGATTTTGCCGGCCGGACAAAGGCCTTGACGATCTGGCCGCGCTCGGGGTCGGGCTTGCCGATCACCGCCGCCTCGGCCACTGCCGGATGCGCCAGCAGGCATTCCTCGATTTCCGCCGGGCCAATGCGGAAGCCCGAGGATTTGATCAGGTCGTCTGACCGGCCCTTGTACCAGAAATACCCGTCCGCATCGCGCACCGCGAGGTCATGGGTGCGCATCCATTGTCCCAGCCGCAGCTCCTTTTCCTTCTCGGCATTGTCGAGATAGCCGAGGTAGCGGGTCGGTGCGGTTGCCGGGGTGACGATCTCGCCGGGCTCGCCATCGGCCACCTCGCGGCCCTCGGCATCGACCAGGCAGACCTTGTGCCCGGGATAGGCCACGCCCATCGAACCGGGCTTGCGCGGGTAGAGTGCAGCGCAATTGCCGATCAGGTGGTTGACCTCGGTCATGCCGTAGAACTCGTTGCAGGTCACGCCGAGCCGCTCCTCGGCCCAGGCCAGGGTATCGGCCGCCAGCGCCTCGCCACCCGTGCAGATCACCCGCAGTGCCAGGTCATGGTCGTCGCGCGGGTGGGGCGTCTGCGCCAGCCGCTTGATCGCGGTGGGCGCGAGGAAGGTATGGGTGACCTTGTGGCGGGCCATGAAGTCATAGGCCCAGTCGGCCTTGAACCGCGCCTCGGAGGTGACCACCGGCCGCCCCGCCAGCCAGGCCGGGAACAGCATGTCGAGCAGCCCGCCGACCCAGGCCCAATCCGAGGGCGACCAGAAGACCGCGTCTTCGTCCGCCATCGTCAGGTTGAAGAACAGGCTGATCGACGGCACGTAGGAGGCCAGCACCCGGTGGCCGTGCCTGATGCCCTTGGGCATGCCGGTCGAACCCGAGGTGTACATCAGCAGCGCCTCGTCATCGGCACCGGTATATTCCGGCGCGAAATCCTCCGGCACCGGGCCGGAGAGCACGTCGCGCAGCTCCTGCTCCGGGCCGGCGGTCTCGGCCACCAGGACGTGGGAAAGTGCCGGGAAGAGCTGTGCCGCCTCGCCGCGCAGGGGCGCCCAGCCGGCCTCGGTGGTCAGCAGGCACCGGGCGCCGCAATGGTTGAGCGCATGGGCCAGCGCGTCGGGACCATAGAGCTGCGACAGGGTGACCGCCACGCCGCCCAGCTTGCAGACCGCCATATGGCCGATCGCGGTTTCCGGCCGCATCCCGGTATGCAGCGCGATCGGATCGCCGCGCCGGTAGCCGAGGTCGCGCAGATGCGCCGCCAGCGCCGTGGCTGCCCGGTCGATCTCGCCGAAGCTCCAGCGTTCGAGCGTGCCATCCTCGCGCTCGAAAACCATCGCCGGCGCTTCGGCGCGGCCCTGCTCCAGTTGCCGGCCGACGGTCATGGCATGGATATTGGCGTCGGGAGAGATGTCGATCTCGACCCCCTCGGCGCCGCGTTTGAGGCCGATTTCGGCCAGTTGCCCGTCACTCCAGTCAGCGAACACGTCAGTCATCATCGTCGGTCTCCTCCAGCGCCAGCCACAGGCCGGCGTGATGTTCGGGCGGCACCAGGTGGCCGCGTCGGGTTGTCAGTTCGGGGGTTGCGATGCGCAGCATCACGGCGGTATCGGCGCCGGCGAACCGGGCCAGCGCCCAGGCCGCCCCGGGCGTGTCTGTGCGGTGCTCAATGCGGGCCTGGCCGCTGAGCGCGACCCAGTCCCCGTCGTGTGCGCCACACGCCGCGCAGGTCAGTGCCGGCGGAAAGGCGACATGGCCGCAGCTGCAGCGCAGGGCCAGCGCGCGGCCTTGGGCCAGTGCCTCGAAATGCGGCGCAAGGCGGCCTCGGGGGATGTTGTAGTCGAGCTGCAGCGGGCGTTTCATCGCGGCGCCTCCACAATCGAGACGGCGCAGAGCGTGGCAATGCCGCCATGGGTGTCCACCAGGGCAAAGCGCGGCGCGCGCGCCGGGCGCAGACCGGGATAGCGGCCCTCAAGTTGTTGCGCCGCCGCCAGCACCTGCGCCACGCCGGTGGCACCCACCGGCGCCCCCTGCCCCAAGAGCCCGCCGGAAAGGTTGACCGGCAACGCCCCCTCGACGGTGAACTGCCCGTCACGTTCAGCCGCCAGCGGATCCGCCGTCAGCCCCAGCGCCTGCAGCGCCTGCAGTTGCGCGCCGGAGAAGCTGTCATAGACCTCGGCCAGCCCGATCTGGTCCACCGCGCAGCCGGCCTGCGCCAGCGCCGCACGCAGGGCGACGCCCTTGGCGGTGAAGCACCCGGGATGCGCCCGGTCGCCCAGCCGCACCCGGTCATTGGCGACGCCCATCCCGGCCAGCCGCGCCCGCCCCGGCCCCTCCGGCAGGTCTTGCGAGGCGGCAAGGATCACGCAGGCCGCGCCATCGCTCAGCGGCGAACAGTCGAGCCGGCGATAGGGGGTGGAGACCGGGGCCGAGGCCAGCACATCCGCCTCGGTCACGTCGAGCGGCAGATGGGCAAACCGGTTGTGCCGCGCATTCTGGCGGTTTCGGGCAGCGATGCGGGCAAAATCCTCGGACGTGGCACCGGTCTCGGCCATGAAGGCCAGCGCCGAGAGCGCGTAGATCGAGGCCGACCCGATGCCGCTCTCGCCCTCTGACCAGGCATCGTACGACAGGCTGTAGAGCCCGCCGACACTGGCGCCATCGAGATGCGAGGCCGAGGCCTCGACGCCCAGCACCGCCACCCGCCGCGCCTGGCCCGAGGACACCAGCGCCGCGCCGGCCTGAACCGCGAGGTGGCCTGTGGCGCCGCCGCCCTCGACCCGCTGCACCCGGATGCGGCGAAGGCCCAGCTCGTCGGCGATCAGCGCCGCGGGGTTGAGCTGCAGCGAGAAGAAATCGCTCTCGCTCGCCACCATCAGCGCGTCGATATCGCCGGCCATCAGCGCCGCATCGGCGAGCGCATCGGTGAAGGCCGAAAGGCACCAGTCACGCCAGGAGCTTGCATCCTTGCGGCGGTTGAACGGCGTCATCGCGCCGCCGGCGATCCGCACATCACTCATGCCCAGCCCTCCTGTCGCGCGCGCATCACCAGCCCGGCCAAGAGCGCCAGACCGACGAGATCGGCGAGGAAGACCAGCGCCAGCAGGCCCGGCAGGCCCAGCGCCGCAGTCACCCAGGCCGCCGCCGCCGGCGCCAGTGCCATCAGCAGCAGGCCGATCATCGCGATGCTGCCCAGCCGGCGCGCAAAGCCTGCCCGCGGCAACCAATGCGCCGCCAGCAGCGGCCGCAGGATGGTGTGCACCCCGTAGCAGCCGCCCTGCACCAGCAGCGCCAGCAGCACCAGCCAGAGGCCGGCACCGGGATCGAGCAGCAGCAGCGGCGGCAGCAGCATCACGGTAAACAGCCCCAGCGCCGCCCGTTCGAGACCGAAGCCACGTTGCAGCCGCTCCCAGAGCAGCCGGCCGGCGATCTGGGCCGGGCCGAGCACCATCGGCAGCAGCAGCGCATTGTCGAGCCCGCGGGTGCTGGCCAGCTGTGCCGGCAGCTGAAACAACAGCGCCGCATGGCCGAAGATCAGCAGCGCGAAAGCCAGCCCGAAGACAAGCGTGCGAGCACCCGGCGCCGGCCCCTCCGGCGCGACTGAGGCCGGCGCCACGGCGCCTCCGGCGGGCTCTGAGGGCAGCAGCAGCACCGCCACCAGCGCCAGCCCGGCGAAGGCCGCGAAGATGCCGCGCCAGCCTAGCCCGGCGGCAGACAGCCCGGCGACCAGCGGAAAAGTCAAAAGCGTGGCGAGCCCGGCGATCAGCGTCACGGTGGTGATCGGCCGGCGCGCGGCCGGGCCGAAGCGGCGGATCATCAGGCTGAAACAGGGATCATAGAGGGTCATCGCCATCGGCGCTCCGAGAAGCACCAGCGCCGCGCCCACCAGCCAGAGGCTCTGCCCGGTGGCGGCCACCAGCAACAGCCCCGCTCCCGCCAGCCCCGCCAGCCGCATGGCGCGCGGCCCCCAGCCCCGGTCGATCACGCTGCCCGCCAGCGGGCAGAGCAGCGCCCAGATCAGGAACCCGGCGCTCATCGCGGCAGAGAGCTGCACGTCGGACCAGCCGGTCTCGGCCAGCATATGCGGCAGTACCGCCGGCAGAAGGTAATAGAACCCCGACCAGAGCAGCAGCTGGGCCAGCGCATGGCGCAGCACATAACCACGGGCGGCCGGCGCGTGCTGAAGGGTTGGATCGATCGCCAAGGGACTGTGACTCGCGATTGGTTAGTACAAATTGATACGTACTAAATTGGAACGCGCTTGGCTATGGAAAATATTTCGCCCCGCTCGGGCAACGACCGGCGGGGTGAAGACGAAAACATGGCAAGAGGGGGGGCCGGCAGCGCAAAGCGCCGTGGCACCGGGATCAAAGGTTGCGCAGGCGCATCCGCTCGAGAATGCCGGTCAGCACGTCGCGGGCCTGTCGGCGGTGGTCGCGGTGCACCCGGCGGGCACGGGCGGGATCGCCGGCAAGGATGGCGGCAAAGACCTCGCGGTGGTCTTCGTTGGATTGCACCGGCAGCGGCCGGACAAACAGCGTCGAGGCCTTGGCGCGGCGCACCTGGTCGCTCATCATTGCGACGATCATCCGCACCCGGGAATTGCCCCCGAGCCGCACCAGCTCGGCGTGAAACCGGTCGTCGGCCTCGGCCCAGGCCTCGAGATCCTCGGCCGCAAGGGCCCGGTCCATGTCGGCGATCGCCCCGGCCAGCGCGGCGAGTTCAGGTTCAGAATAGCCGGCCTCTGCGGCGCGCTCGGCCGCGAGGCTCTCGAGCTCGGTGAGCACGTCATAGATCTCGCGCATGTCGGAGGCCGAGACCGGCAAGATGCGCACGCCCTTGCGCGGCCGCATCTCGACCAGCCCCTGACTTTCCAGCAGCAGCGCCGCCTCGCGCACCGGGGTGCGCGACATGCCCAGCCGCTCGGCCAGCTCGGTCTCGAGGTGGTCCGATCCCGCCGCCAGCTCGCCCGAGAACACCATCTCGCGCAGTTGCCGCACCGCGCGCTGCGCGTTGGAGGCGGGCTTTTGCGCCTTGTCGCTCACCCGGCCGCCCCGGTCAGCGAGAGTTTGCGCCCCTCGGCGGCAGAGGCATAGATGGCCTGTTCGATCTCGATCACCGTCAAATAGTCGCGCGCCGTGTTCTCCAACGGCTGGTCCCCCAGAAGACCGGAAACCACGTGGCTCTGCAAGGCATGGACGCAATCGCCGCCGAAACCGTCATGAGCGTCGGGCGGCAGCAACACTTCTTCGGCGGTCTCGCCATGGCGGCGCAGGCGCACCGCGCCATCGCCTTCGATGCTGAGCGCGCCCTCGGTACCCTCAAACAGCGCCTCGCCCATGGTGCGGCGCTGGTTGTCGGCGGCGTGGTCGAGATGGCGGTTGCCGTCGAAGAGGGCGCGTACCCCACCGGGATGGTCGAACAGCACGAACCCCGCATCCTCGCCAGCAATCACCGGGTTGATCCGCCGCAGGTCGGCGTAGACATGGCTCGGGTTGCCGAGCAGCCAGCGGAAGGTGTCGACCCAGTGCACCGCGGTCTCGTGGATCAGGAAACGCTCCATCTGCTGGAAATAGGGCTGGCGGTCGAGATAGGCGCGCGGCCCCTGCCCGTCGCCGGGACGCAGGCGAAAGGTCACCTGTTGCAGATCGCCCACCACGCCCCGCTCCAGCGCCGATTTCACCGCACGGTACCACGGCTGGAAGCGGAAGTTCTCGTGCACCACGATCACCGCGCCCTGGGCCTCGGCCTCGGCGGTGATCGCGCGCGCCTCTTCCAGCGTGCGGCAGAACGGCTTCTGGCAGATCATCCGTTTCACGCCACCCGCCAGCGCCAGCCGGATGGTGGCGGCATGGGCCTCTGGCGGCAGGATGATGTCGAGCAGGTCGGGCTGCACCTCGGCCAGCATCCTGGCCACGTCATCATAGGCCGGCAGGCCGGTGGCCTGCGCCTTGGCGATGTCGCGGTTGCAGGAGGCCACCGGCCGGGCGCGCTTCATCCGCGCCCAGCTGCCATAGTGAAACCGGCTGAAGTAGCCCGCCCCGATGCAGGCCACGCGCAGCGGCGGCGTGAGGGGCGCGGTGCTCATGCCGCCTGCGCCGTCTGCAGCATGGCCCGCACCGCGCCGGCCGCTTCGTCCGTCCCGGCGGTGCCGCCCAGATCGCGGGTCAGGCAATCGCCACGGGCGACCACCGCCTCGACCGCCTCGCGCAGGCGCGCGCCATCGGCCCGCAGCGCGGCATTGTCGTGCTTGATGCCCAACCAGTCGAGCATCATCGCCGCCGACAGGATCATCGCATGCGGGTTGGCCACGCCCTGCCCGGCAATGTCGGGGGCCGAGCCATGACAGGGCTGGAACACCGCCTGTTTCAACCCGATATCGGCCGAGGGCGCGAGGCCGAGCCCGCCCATCAGCCCGGCGCCGAGGTCGGAGAGAATGTCGCCAAACATGTTTTCGGTCACCAGCACGTCAAAATCCCAAGGTTTCTGTACCATCCAGAGCGCGGTGGCGTCGACATAGGCATGATCGGCCGCAAGGTCGGGATATTCGACCGCGATCTCGTCGAAGATGCCACGGAAGAAGGCAAAGGCGCGGAACACGTTGGCCTTGTCGACACAGGTCACCCGGCCGGGGCCCCGGCCCTGCTGCTTGCGGCTCTGCGCCAGGTCGAAGGAGAAGCGGAACAGCTGCTCCGAAACTTCGCGGGTGATGCGCAGGGTCTCGCGCGCCTCGGTCTCGGTGACCTCGCCGGCACCCATCGAATAGAACAGCCCCTCGGTGCTTTCGCGGATCAGCACGAAATCGATTTCGCGGCCCTCCGGCAGGGTCAGCGGCCCGGGCTGGCCGGCGCGCACGTTGACCGGGCGGACCCCGGCAAACAGGCCGAAGGCCATGCGCAGCTCGATCTGCGGCGAGATCTCGGTGCCGTCGGGATAGCGCACGTCCGGCAGGCCCATGGCCGACAACAGGATGGCATCGGCCTCGCCGGCGATGCGCAGCGACTCCTTGGGCAGCGATTCGCCGGTCTTGGCGTAATGGCCGGCGCCGGCGGGCAGAGTGGCAAAGCTCAGGTCATAGCCGGTCGAGGCGGCGGCCATCTGTTTCAGCAGGGCCACGGTGGGGGCGGTGATCTCCGGCCCGATGCCGTCGCCCTCGAATACTGCAATCTCAAATGTGTCGGTCATCTCTGGCTTTGCCTTCTCGGTGGTTGCGGGGGCGCCGGGCATCTTGCGAACGGCGTTGACAGCGTGTTATTTAATGCATACATAAAAAAACGCAATAAGCAACGCAAAGCCTTTTGGGAGGAATGGACAGATGAAGTTTTCGATCACCAGCACGCTGGCGGCGCTGGCGCTGGCCGGCGGGATTGCCGGCGGCGCCGTGGCGCAGGAATACCCCTATCGCGACATTACCAACGCGGTTGTCTGGGGCGCCGGCGGCGGCACCGACACGATCAACCGGATGATCATGGCCGAGATGGAAAAGCACCTGCCGGTGTCGATCAACGTGATCAACCAGACCGGCGGCGTCGCCGGCTCGAACGGTCTTGTCTTTGCCGCCAACCAGCCCGATGACGGCTATACGCTGGTCGGCCTGTCGGAATCCAACGTCACCGCCGCCGTCCAGGGCGGCTGGGACAAGAAGTTCGACTACTGGTATCCCTTCATCGTGGGCGGCTCGCCCGACCTGATCTCGGTGCCGGCCGAGAGCCCCTACGACAGTCTGACCGACCTGATCGAGGCCGCCAAGGCCGAGCCCGGCTCGGTGCCCGCCGCCGCTGGCGGCGCCGGCTCAATCCACCACCTGAACCTGCTGGCGCTGGAACAGGGCTCGGGCGCAACCTTCAAGTTCGTGCCCTACTCGGGCTCGGCCCCCGGCCAGGAAGCCGCGATTGCCGGCGAAGTGGCGCTGGTGGTGACCTCGCTGGCCGAGCAGGCAGCGCTGATCGAGGGCGGCCAGCTCAAGCCCTTGGCGATGCTCACCGCCGACAGCGTCGAGATCGCCGGCCAGACCGTGCCCTCGGCCTTCGACAGCTACGCGGGTCTCTCCGAGGTGCTGCCGCTGAAACAGGCGATCGGCTTTGCCGTGCACGGCTCGGCGCCGGACAACGTCAAGGCGACTCTGGCGGAAGCCTTCGAGAAAGCGATGGCGTCCGAGACGGTCGCGGATTGGGCCAAGGCCAACAAGTACGACGTCGGCGGCCAGTATGGTGAGGCGGCGCAGGCGCTCTTTGCCAACCTCGAGAGCACCTTTGCCTATACGCTCAAGGACCTCGGTGCGGCCAAGGTCATGCCCGAAGACCTCGGCATCGAGAAACCGTAAGCTCGGAGCGCCCCGGTCAAGCCGGGGCACCATTTCCGGCGGGCGCCACGGCGCCCGCCCTGCCGTTGGGAGGCCCGCCTTGGATAATTCACCCGATACCGCGGCGCAGGAAACGCGCCTGCTGCGCGCACGCGATTTCTGGAGCGCGCTGGCGCTCATCGCGCTGTCGCTGTTCTTCCTGTGGAGAACGCTCGATATCCCGCTTGGCGGCAGCAACGGCGCCGGCGTCAACAGCGCCGACTGGTACACCTCGGCCGCCATCGTGCCGCTGGGCCTGTTCGGCGCGCTGCTGGTGCTGGCCTGCGTGCTGCTTTCGATCTCGATCCGCTCGGGCGGCGCGGCGCAGGCGCTGAGCGCCGCCGGCCTCGGCTGGTCGCCGCGCGAGCTCTGGCGCTTTGCCGCCGTCGGTCTGATGCTGCTGTGCTATATCGTGGGCCTCGTGCCGCGGGTCGATTTCATCCTCGCCTCCGGCCTGCTGATCACCGCGCTGATCGCCAGCTTTCACGGCCGCCCCGCGCCGCGCCCGCTGCTGCCTTTGCTGGCCATTGCCGTCGCCGCGCTGAGCGCGCTGGTGATGCATTTCCCGCAAGCCGAATGGGCCCGTCACGGTGACGACTGGGTGGCGCTGGCGCTGCTGGTCGCGCTGACCCTCTGGCACCAGCTGACCGGCGTGCGCGATCGCGCGCTGCGGCTGACCCCGGTGCTGGCGCTCGGCGTGCCGCTGCTGCTGATCTGCGCCATGGCCTTCGGCTTTCGCCAGAACGTGCCGAACCGCGGCGGGCTGATCTTTGCCAAGATCGAATACAGCTACTACGTCCACCTGCGCCCGATCTGGAGGTCCTGAGATGGAATTCGTCCTCGGCCAACTGGCGGGCTTCGGCCTTGCCTTTGCCGCGCTGGTCAGCGACCCGCTGACCTATGTCTACCTGATCGCCTCGGTGTTTCTCGGCATTACCTTCGGCGCCCTGCCCGGCCTTACGGCGACGCTGGCGGTGACCATCCTCACCGGTTTTTTCGGCAACAAGATCCCGCTGGACTACGCGCTGATCGCCCTGCTGGGGGCCTATGTCGGCGCGATCTACGGCGGCTCCTACCCGTCGATCCTGCTCAACATCCCCGGCACCGCCGCCAGCGCCGCCACCGCGATGGACGGCTACCCGCTGGCGAAACAGGGCCGTGGCGCCGAGGCGCTGGGGCTGACCACCACCGCCAGCTTCATCGGCACGCTGGTCGGCACCGCGGCGCTTTTGATCTTCGTCTGGGTGCTGCTGCTGATCTCGAAGAACATCGCCAGCCCGGAAAAGGCCCTGCTGGCGCTCTTCGGCATCCTGCTGTCGGGCACGCTGATGAGCGAGGACCTTCCGATCAAGGGCTGGATCGCCGGGCTGATCGGTCTGGCGCTGGCGATGGTCGGCATGGACCCGATCCTGAGCGAGGCGCGCTATACCTTCGGCTGGTCCTACCTGCTGTCGGGGGTGGCGGTGGTGCCGGTGCTGATGGGCGCCTTCGCGGTGCCGCAGATCATCGAGGGCATGCGCCACGTCAAGACCGGACAGGTGGCCGAGCTCAAGGGCCGCATCCTGCCCAACATGGCCGCGATGCGCCGCTACCTGCCCACCATCGGCCGCTCTGGCGTGATCGGCACCGGTGTCGGCGCCCTGCCCGGCGTCGGCGAGGACGTGGCGGGCTGGGTCAGCTATGGCGTCGGCAAGACCGTCTCGAAGGAGGGCGAGAAGTTCGGCAAGGGCTCGCTCGAGGGGCTGCTTTGCTCAGAGACCGCCAACAACGCCTGCATCGGCGGCGCGCTGATCCCGCTTCTGGTGTTGGGCATTCCCGGCTCGCCGCCGGCGGCGGCGTTGATGGGCGCCTTCAAGATCAACAACGTGATCCCCGGCCCAACCATCGACCCCGAGATCATCCTGCGCGTCGTCGCGATCATGGTGCTGGCCAGTTTCACCATGTTCATCATGGGGCTGTTCACCGCGCGCATCTTCATCAAGGTGCTGCGCATCCCGCAGACGGTGTTCCTGCCGCTGGTCATGGTGCTGACCACCATCGGTTCGTTCAGTGTCGGCGGCGGGCTCAATGATCTCTACCTGATGCTCGGCGTCGGCCTCGTGGCCTATGTGATGAACCTGCTGCGCTATCCGATCGCGCCGCTGGTGATCGGCGTGATCCTCGGCGGCATGTTCGACGAAACCTTCCGCCGCTCGCTGCTGCTGTCCGACGGGGACCTCTCGGTCTTTGTCTCGCGGCCCGGCGCGGCGATCCTGCTGACCTTGATCCTTGCCCTGATCCTCGGCCAGATGCCGGTGGCGAAACGGGCCCTGAACCGCCTGAAAGGACGCCCTGCCTGATGTATGCCGTGACCGTGACCTTTACCCTGCGCGCCGGAACCCGCGACGCCTTCCTGCCCCTGATGCAGGCCAATGCACGGGCCTCGCTGGAGCAGGAACCCGGCTGCCGCCAGTTCGACGTCTGCAGCAACGGCGATGACGTGATCTTTCTCTACGAGCTCTATGACGATGCCGACGCGTTCCAAACCCACCTGCAAAGCACGCATTTCAAGAGCTTCGATGCCGAGGTCGCCGGGATGATCGCCGACAAGTCGGTCGCCACCTTCACCCAGGTGACGCAATGAGCGCCTGGGAGGTTCACGCCGTCAAATACGCCGAGCGCAATGCCCGCACCCGCGCCGACAGCTTCCTGTTCGACGACAACCACGATGCGCCGCATGCGATGGATTACTACATCTGGGTGCTGCGCCGCGGCGAAGAGGTGATCCTCGTCGACACCGGCTATGACAGCGCCGAGGCGGCAGCGCGCGGCCGGCCGATCCAGCTTGACCCGCGGGACGCGCTGAAGCCCCTGGGCCTGGCGGCCGAGGCGGTCACCCGGGTCATCGTCACCCACCTGCATTACGACCATGCCGGCGGGCTGCACCTCTTTCCCAATGCGACCCTACACATGCAGGCCGCCGAGATGCAGTTCGCCACCGGCCCCTGCATGTGCCACCACACCCTGCGCGCGCCGTTCACGGCGCCGCACATCTGCGAGGCGGTGACCCGGCTCTATTCCGGCAAGGTGGTGTTTCACGACGGCGATGCCGAGGTCGCCGAGGGTGTCACCGTGCATTGCATCGGCGGCCATTCGCGCGGGCTGCAATGCGTGCGGGTGCGCACCGCGGCGGGCTGGCTGGTGCTGGCCTCCGACGCGGCGCATTATTACGAGAACGTCTTTGCGCGGAAGCCCTTTCCGATCGTGGTCGACCTGCAGAACATGCTTGACGGGTTCGCCCGGCTGCGGGCGCTGGCCTCTGACCCGCGGCTGATCGTGCCGGGCCATGATCCGCGCGTGCGGCAGCTCTATCCGCAGGGTGCGGCGCCGCATATCTTCCGGCTCGACCCCGGGCCGACCGGCGATCCGCGCGGCTAGAGGCGATAGACCCGGCGCGCGGTGTCGGAAAAGATCGCGCGCAGGGCGTCTTTCGGCTGGCCTTCGAGGATTTCCTTGAGCTGGTCGAATTGGCGGGCGAGCGGGCAGTTGACGCCTTCGACCGGCAGGTTCGAGCCATAGAGCACGCGATCCGCGCCGAGGCAGGACAGCAGGTGCGTGACATGCGGGCGCAGCACAGAGGCCTGCCACTGCCGGTCGACCGTCCACAGGCCGGAGAGCTTGACGCAGACATTGGGCACCGTGCGCAGCGCCGCGATGCCGCTTCGCCAGTCCTGCAGGTTGCCGGGCTGCTCGGGTTCCAGCGTGGCGAAATGGTTGAGCACGATGGTCAGGCCGGGATGGGCCTGCGCCAGCGCCAGCACCTCTGGAAGCTGCGCCGGCACGACGACGCATTCGAGGCAGAGCCCTTCGGCCTGCACCTGCCCGAGCGCGCTGCGGAAGGTGTCATCTGACAAGACGCCGGGCCTGCCTGCCACCCGCCAGCGGCCAGCATCGTCCCAGGCCACCGGCGTCCGGATGCCGCGCAGGGCCGGCGATTGCAGGTGACGGGCGATTTGCTCAGGTGCATCGGGATCGCAGAGGTCGACCTCGGCGACAATGGCGGTGGGCCAGCCGGTGCTGTCCGAGAGTTCCTGCAGCCAGCGGGTTTCCGCGACCGGGTCGGCTGCGCCGCAGTTGGCCTGCACATGGACGCTGGCCGCAAGCGGCAGGCCCTCGAACGCCGCGAGGTGGTCCGCCGGGAGGTAATCCCGGCGGATCGTGGATTTGTCACCGAACCGGGCCGGCGGGGCGTCGGGGGCGAGCCAGCGATAGGGAAAGCGCGACAGCTCCCAGAAATGGTGGTGCCCGTCGACCAGCGCGATCCCGTCCAGCCAATGCGCCATCAATAGGTCGCCCGGCCGCCCGACAGGTCGAAGACCGAGGCGGTGGTAAAGCTGTTCTCCTTCGAGCAGAGCCAGGCGATCATCGCCGCCGCCTCGTCAAGCTCCAGGAACCGTCCGCGCGGGATCTTCGACAGCATGTAGTCGATGTGCTCCTGTTTCATCTGATCGAAAATCCGCGTGCGTGCGGCTGCAGGTGTCACGCAGTTCACCGCGATGTCCTTGTCGGCGAGTTCCTTGCCCAGCGACTTGGTCAGCCCGATCACGCCCGCCTTTGACGCGGAGTAGGCGCTGGCGTTAGGGTTGCCCTCCTTGCCCGCGACCGAGGCGATGTTGACGATGCGGCCATAGCCTTGGTCGGTCATCGACGGCACCACCGCGCGGTTGACGTGGAAGGTGCCCAAGAGGTTGATCTCGGTGATCTGGCGGAATTCCTCGACCGGGTAGTCGGCCAGTGGCCCGTTCGAGCCCGCGATGCCGGCGGAGTTCACCAGGATGTCGGCGCGGCCCGTGGTGTCGAGCGTGGTCTTCATCGCCGCTTCGACGCTGGCCCAGTCCGAGACGTCAACCGCGCAGGCGAAGGCGCCGCCGCCGATCTCATCTGCGGCACTGTCGCCCAAGGTCTTGTCGCGGTCCCAGATAGCGACGCGCGCGCCGCCCTTGGCGAGGCGGTTGGCGACGGCGCGGCCGATGCCCTGTGCGCCCCCGGTGACGATGGCGGTCTGGTTGGTAAAATCTGTCATTCTGCGGCTGCCTTCTGGTCTTGGGTGATTGTCTGTTCCGCGCCCTGGGCCTTGCCCGAGGCGACGATGGCGTGAAGGGTTTCGACGGCGCGGGCGCCGACCTCGCCGGGGCTTTCGTTGCGGCCCTGGCCCAGCGCGATATCGACCAACCGGTCGGCCGGGCCCTCGCAGCTGTATTTCCATGCGCCCTGCGGCACTTGCGCTTCGCGGGTCTCGCCATCGGGGAGCTTGAGCACCAGCCGTTCGGTTTCGATATCCAGCAGGACAGAGCCCTTGCTGCCGTAGACGCGAATATCGACCTCGAAGCCGTGGCCGTTGGGAACCCCGCAACTGCCCGAGAAGACACCGGTCGCGCCGTTCTGGAACCGAACGGCGGCGGCGTCGTGCAGGTCGATGGTCGAGGGCGCGTCGAACAGCATCGAGCGGACCGAGGCAGCGCGCAGGTCGGTCAGCCAGTAGAGGATGCCGAGCGCGTGCGACAGCTGGCCGTACGCATAGCCGCCGCCCTGATCGGGGGCCTCCCATGTGCTGCGGTCGGGCTGGATGGCGATGTGGTTCCAGTTCGACAGGGTGCCGCCGGAGAAGATGCTGCGGGTGAAAGACGCCATGTGGCAGACGACGTGTTCGATCTCACCGATCTCGCTCACCATCTCACGCATCTCGCCGAGGCCGGGCTTGTAGTTCCAGCCATAGGCCACCAGCAGCTCGCGCCCCGCGCGTTCGGCCACTTGCACGAGGTCCCAGGCCTCGCCGGGATCGAGGCACATCGGCTTTTCGACCAGCACGTGACAGCCCTTTTCAAGGAAGGCCTTGGCCTGCTCGTAATGCAGGTTGTGCGGCGAGGAGATCACCGCGATGTCGATGTCGCGGTCGAGCACCTCGCGCCAGTCCTCGGTGGCGAAGGCGAAGCCGAATTCCTTGGCAATCAGGTCCAGCTCCTCGCGGCCGAGGCGGCAGACGGAATCAAGCACCACTTCCTCGCGCACCGCCAGGACGGGGATATGCATGCGATAGGCGAAATGGCCGGCACCGATGATGGCGGCCCGGACGGGACCGTTGGATGAAGTCATGTGCTTTCCCTGATTTGAAGGTGATAGCCGATGTCATGGCTGGCGGCGCTGTCTGCCCGGCCCTCGAGCCGGTCCATCACCAGGCTGGCCGAACGTTCGCCGATGTCGCGGCCCTTGATCTGGACCGTGGTCATCGGCACCGGCAGAAGCGCCGAGAGGCTGAGGTCGCCGAAGCCCGCTATGGCCACGTCGCCCGGTACGCTGACGCCGTTTGACATGCACCAGAGCATCGCGCCGTGCGCGGGCAATTCCGCGAGGAAGAAGATCGCATCCGGTTTGCGCTTGCGCCCCAGCAGCTGCTGGATCAGCGCCACGCCGCCCTCGATGGTGGCCGGGTTGTCGAACTCGACGATGGTGTCTTGGGTCACGCTGCGTCCCGCGCCGCGCATGGCGTCGACGAAGCCGCGGGTCCGGTCCTCGGCCTGGTCGTTGTGATGCGAGGCGCCGCCGACCATGACGATATCCTGATAGCCGCGGCCAATCAGATAACGGGTCATCTCGACCGCGGCGGCATAGTTGTCGAACCCCACGGCGCTGTCGATCACGCTGTCGCGCAGGTTCCAGGCCTCGACCACGGGGCCGGAGAACTTGCCCAGCAGCTTGCGGGTCGTGTCGCTGTGGGAAAAGCCGGTGACGATGATCGCGTCGGCCTGCCGGGCGATGAAGGTGCGCACCGCCTCCTCTTCCTTTTGCGGCGACCAGTCGGAGACCGCGAGCAGCATCTGCTGCTTCTCGGGTTCCAGCACCCGGCTGACCCCTTGGGCGAAATCGGCAAACAAGGAGCTCGCGAGGATCGGCACGACCACGCCGATCATGTCGGACCGCTGCGACACCAGCGAGCGCGCGGTGAGGTTGGGGATATAGCCGATCTCATCGATGGTGCGCTGGATCCTGGCCCGCGTGTCGGCATGCACCGTCTCGGGCTGGCGCAGCGCGCGCGACACGGTGATCAGCGACAGCCCCGAGGCCTTCGAGACGTCCTTGAGCGTCACCTTCCTGTTGTCACCCTGCGCCATTCACGGCCTCCTTTCGGCATCCTGCCCTTTGCGTTCCTGGCCGAACCTGCGCGAGGCCGTCGGCGAAAGCAATGCTGCAAAATTTCCGTTGACATACGAGTATCATTGCCCCTAACGTCCGTCAACATGAAATGATGTTCGTATGTCATTCATGCTTCCGCACACCGCGGGTCACGAAAGGGAGGATATTATGTCGAATTCAATCAGCCGCCGCAGGTTCCTGGGCACCACTGCCGCCGTGGGCGCGGCGACGTTTCTGCCGGGCAGCCCGGCGTTTGCCGCCAGCGGCGAGATCTCGGTCTGGAAGTTCGGCGGCACGCCGCAAGAGGTCGAAACCTGGGCGCAGCGCAATGACGCCTTTACCGAGGCCAACCCGGACATCGACCTGAAGTATTCCTATTTCAACGGCCAGATCCGCCGTCAGAAAATCCTCGCAGGCTTCCAGACCAACCGCCTCGCCGACGTGATCATCGCTTTCGGCCAGGACATCCCCGAATTCGCCGGGTTCGGCATGATCCAGCCGCTCGATGACATCGCCGGCGACAAGCTGGCCGGATGGAAGGAGCGCATCGTTCCCGAGGTCTACGAATCGGGCATGCACGACGGCAAGCTCTATGCCCTGCCGACCTATGTGGACATGGCGAGCTTCCTGGCGATCAACCTCGACGCGCTGGAAGAGGCCGGGTTCGACCGCCCGCCAGAGACCTGGGACGAGGTCCGCGAATACGCCAAGGCGATGACCAAGCCAGACCGCCCCGGCATTGCCTTCCCGGTCACCACCGCGCCGGTCGACATCAACATCTTTGAAGGCCTCGCCTATGCCAACGGCGGCCGCATCTTCGACGAGGAGACCGGACAGGTCACGCTGAACGACCCCGGCGTCGTCGATGCGCTGCAGTTCTACGTCGATCTGATCAACGACGGCTCGACCCCCGCCGCCACCTCGCTGACCGAGACCTTCTTCCGCGACACCGCACAGCTTTTCGGCCAGGGCCGTTCGGCGATGTGGATCGGGCTGTCGTGGCTCAACACGCCCTGGGGTGTGAACGAGGACGTGCGCTGGACCGGCGTGCCGATGCCCAAGCCCGAGACGCCCTCGGGCAGCTATGAGCCGGTGAGCGCGATCATGGACGGCACCGCGATGCTGATGGTTTCCTCGCGGTCGAAAAACCCCGAAGCGGCGGCAGCCTATGTCGATTTCTGGTCGCAGGACGCGCAGCTCGAGGTCTGGGGCGGCCAACCCGAGATCGCCCGCATCCCCGCCGGCAAGGCCGCTTGGGACAATGCCGAGTTGAAAGAGGCGTGGCCGAACTGGGTCAAGGCCTACGAGGCAGACACGCTGTTCAAGGGCGGCGCCCCGATGCCGCGGTTCATCGGCGTCTCGGCCATCGAGTCGGCGCTCGGCACTGCGATCCAGCAGGCGGTTCTGGGGCAGAAGACGCCGCAGGAAGCCCTCGATGAGGCAACTGCCGCCGCGCAAGGCCAGATCGACCTGATCCGCGGCTGAGCCGTAGCTAACTGAAAAGACTGAATGAATAAGGAGGGCCTGACGATGCTGCGAAGCGATCGTTTTCTGGCATATGCCTTGATATTGCCTGTTGTCGCCGCCGTCGTGGCGTTTGTCGTCGGGCCCACTTACAACGTGGCCACGCTCAGCCTCACCCAGGTGGTGATGGGGATGGAGCGCGGCTTCGGCACCCTTGGAAACTTCAAGGCGCTGGCCGCAGATCCGGTCTTCGGGCTGGTGCTGAAGAACACCGCGATCTGGATCCTCGGGGGCACGTTCCTCTGTGTCACCGTGGGGCTGGCGGTCGGCACCTACCTTGCCATCGACAGCCGGATGACCGGCTGGCTCCGGGCGCTGATCCTGCTGCCCTGGGTGCTGCCCGACGTGGTGACGGCCATGGCGTGGAAATGGATGCTGCACGGACAGGTCGGCATCATCGGCCAGACCCTGCAACAAAGCGGGCTGACCGAGGGCACCATTTCGTTCATGGGCGATCCCGATCTGGTGATGTGGATGCTGGTGGTGGTGCTGATCTGGCGCAAAATGCCGCTGGTGGCGCTGATCCTCTGTGCCGCGATCCGCGCGGTGCCGGATGACCAGATGGAGGCCGCACGCATGGACGGCGCCAATGCCGTCGAGCGGTTCCGTTTCGTCACGCTGCCCAATATCGCGTTCTCGCTGACCGCCGTGACCGTGATCTCGATGATCTGGATCACCGCCGAGTTTGCCCTGCCATGGATCATGACCGGCGGCGGACCCGCCAACGCGAGCCAGATCATGGCAACCTACATCTATCAACAGAGCTTCGAGTTCTTCAACTGGGGCGTCGCCTCGGCCATGTCGGTGATCAACCTTGTCATGCTGGCCTCGATCGTGGCGCTCTATCTCTACATCAACCGCCGCTCCTGGGCATCGGAGGGTCAGAAATGAACGAGCAACCCCGCACCCTCTACTGGATCTTCTTGGGCTTTGTCGGCCTGGTGATCTCGCTCTACGTGCTGTTCCCGGTGTTCTGGCTGTTCCTCGCGTCGTTCAAGACACAGGCCGAGCTGGCGCAATTGCCGATCTCGTTCTGGCCGGAATCGCCCACTCTGGAGGCCTACAAGGCGCTGTTCTCGCCGACGCACCAGAAGGGGCAGTTGTTGGACTGGCCGCAACTGATCGGCAACAGCTTCTTTATCGCCATCAGCTCGACCGTGATCGTCCTGGTCTTCGGCACGCTGGCGGGCTACGCCTTTGCCCGGCTGAACTTTCCGGGGCGTGACCTGATCCTCGGTGGGCTGCTGATCTCGCGGATGTTCCAGGGCGCGGCGCTCTTGCTGCCGACCTACCGGCTGATGTCGATGATCGGTCTGCAGGACAGCCTCATCGGTCTCGTGCTGCTCTACTCCGCCTTCGGCCTGCCATTCGCGACCTGGATCATCGCGTCGTCGTTGCGCGAGATCCCGAAGGAGCTGGAAGAAAGCGCCATGATCGACGGCGCGAGCCGGCTGCAATCGATGGTGATGGTGGTGCTGCCGCTGGCGACGCCGGCGCTGATCACCGCCTCGATGTGGCATTTCGTCGGTGCTTGGTCGGAGTTCGCCTTCGCCTCGATCCTGCTGGAATCCAATGAGAACAAGACCGTGACCATTGGTCTGGCAAGCTTTGTCGAGCTCTTCACGCTGGAGTTCCAGTATGTCGGCGCCGCCGCGACCATCGTCGCTTTGCCGATCATGTTGGTGTTCTTCTTCGGCCAGCGCTACTTCACCCGCGGTCTGCTGGCGGGGGCGGTGAAGGGATGAGGATCACCTCCCTCACCGCGCGGGCCGTGGATTGCGGCTTCAACAGCCAGAAGCTGCAGACCTCTCGCGTGGCGTCTCCCATGTCCCGCTTTCCGCGCTTTGCCGAGCAACGCGCGAGCTGGATGTGGCCCACGAAAAAGGTCTTCGTCCGGGTGACGGGCGAGGACGGCAGCACCGGCTGGGGCTGCACCAATGGCGGCGAGATCGTCGAGATGATCGTCAACCAGCACCTCTCGCGGCTGCTGGTGGGCGAGGACATCGGTGATCTCGCGCTGCTGAACGACCAGATGGCGGCATCGCTCTTGCCCAATGACCGCTCGGGCTTTGCCATGATGGCGGTGGCGGGTGTCGATATCGCTTTCTGGGACCTGACCTCCAAGGCGGCCCGCCAGCCGCTGGTGGAGACCCTCGGCGGCGCGGGGGTAGACAGCCTCCCGGTCTACATGACCACTCCGCGTCCCGAGGCTTTTTCCGGTGGGCCGTTTCACGGGCTGAAAGCTGCCGCGCCATACGGCCCGGAGTCGGGCGACGAGGGGCTGCAGGCCAATATCGCGCTGATGCAGCGCTTTGCCGAGGCCGCGGGTCCTGATGTGCCGATCATGATCGACAGCTTTCTGGCGTGGGATGCGGACTACACCCTGCGGTTTGCCGAAGGCGTGGCCGATCTGAGCGTCAAGTGGATCGAGGATCCGATCCCGCCGCAGGACATCGAAGGCTTGCAGAAAATCCGCCGCGAGATGGACCCGTCCATCGACCTCGCGCTCGGCAACTTCGCCTTTTCCCGCGCCGACTGCGCCGACCTCTTGCGCTCGGGCGTGGTGGGCGTGCTGCAACCGGACGTGGCCTGGGCGGGCGGCATCACCGAGGCGCTGCGCATCCTCGACATGGCCGAGGCGGCGCAGGTTCCGGTGATCCTGCACAACACCTGCGAGCAGCCCTGGTCTCTGGCCCTTGCCGCTGCCCGTCAAACCGACGCGCTGGTCGAATGCGTCGACCGGGGCGAAACCTCGCCGCTTTACGAGCTGATGGCCCCGCGTCCCGACCTTTCCACCGGCCGTGTCGCCGTTCCCCGCGATCCAAAGGGCAATCGCCCGCCCGCGCATGTGCAGGAGGCCTTCGGCCCCGCCGCCATTCAAACCAAGGAAGGATAGACCCATGGGCTCTGTCGCACTCAGAAACATCCGCAAATCCTATGGCGCCGTCGAAGTGTTGCACGGCATCGACCTCGACATTCGCGACGGTGAGTTCACCGTGTTGGTCGGGCCGTCGGGCTGTGGCAAGTCCACCTTGCTGCGCTCGATCGCCGGATTGGAAACCATCTCGGGCGGCGATATCGCCATCGACGACACGGTGATCAATACGCTGGTTCCCAAGGACCGCGACATTGCCATGGTGTTCCAGAACTACGCGCTCTACCCGCATATGAGCGTCGCCAAGAACATGGCGTTTTCGCTACGGCTGGCCAAGCAGCCGAAGTCCGAGATTGACCGCAAGGTGAATGCCGCCGCCGAGATCCTCGACCTGACGCCGCTGCTCGACCGCTATCCCCGCCAGCTTTCGGGCGGTCAGCGTCAGCGGGTGGCGATGGGCCGGGCCATCGTGCGTGACCCCAAGGTGTTCCTGTTCGATGAACCGCTGTCCAATCTGGACGCCAAGCTGCGGGTGCAGATGCGGTCCGAGATTAAGGAATTGCACCAGCGGCTGAAGACCACCACGATCTATGTCACCCACGACCAGATCGAAGCCATGACCATGGCCGACCGGATCGTCGTCATGCGCGGTGGCCATGTCGAGCAGATCGGCACCCCGCTGGAGCTTTACGACAACCCCGCCAGCGTCTTTGTCGCGGGTTTCATCGGCTCGCCGTCGATGAACTTCATCCCCGCCCGCGCGAACGGCGCGATACTGGAGACCGAGGACGGCAAACCCTTGGGCGCGGCCCCTGCCCCGCTCAGCCACGGCCAGCACGTCACCGCCGGGTTCCGCCCCGAGGACATCCGCCTGTCCGACACCGGCATCCCCGCCAAGGTTGCATTGATCGAGCCGACCGGCGCAGAGACCCAGCTGACCCTGCGCACCGGCGAGGCCTCGATCATCATGACCACCCGCGAGCGTGTCACGCAGGCACCGGGCGACCTGGTGCATTTCACCGTCACGCCCGGCAAACTGCATGCCTTTGACCGCGAGAGCGAACTGAGCCTTTCCGAGGCCCGGCAATGAAGATCACCGACGTTCGGGTGATCCGCTTCCGCACCCATGCGGACCGCTGGGATATCGGCCATGCGCGCTTGAAACCCAAGGCCGAGGTGCACCAGACAATCACCTGCATCGACACCGACGAAGGCCTCACCGGCTATTTCCTCGGCGGTGGCAAGCACGGGGATCAGGACGGCATGAGCCCTGACGAACAGCGGCTGATCGAAGGCCAGGTGCGCGACATGATCCTCGGGGCCGATCCGCTGGACCGCGAGCTGATCTGGAAATGGATGTGGGTCCGCAACATCCCCGAGGTGGCGCAAAGCGTGATCGACTGCGCACTTTGGGATCTGGCGGGACGGCACGCCGGCCTGCCGGTCTACAAGCTGATGGGCGGGGCGCGCGACAAGGTGCCGGCCTATGCCTCGACCTATCCCAATATCGGGCAGCCGCAGGTCTATGCCGAGCACGCGCTGGCTTGTCAGGCGGAGGGTTACAAGGCCTACAAGATCCACCCGCATTACTTCTGGAATCCCGAGACCGGCCAGCCCACCAATGGTCGCCCCTCCAACATCCGGCATGATATCGAGACCATCAACCTGGTGCGCGAGGCGGTGGGTCCCGACATGGTGCTGATGTACGATGTCTGGGGCACCTATCACACCATCGAGGAAACGATCAAAGTCGGCCGCGAACTGGAGAAGCTGGATTTCTACTGGTTCGAACACCCCATGCCGGAATACCGGGTCGAGAGCTATCGCCGCCTCTGCCGCGAGCTGTCGATCCCGATCCTCGCGCCCGAGATCGCCGCCGGGGGCGTCTTCACCCGCGCCGAGTGGATCCTGCAAGGCGCCTCGGACATGAGCCGCATGGACATCCGCCGCGGCGGTGTCACCGGCTGCCGCAAGACCGCCGTGGTCTGCGAGGCTTTCGGCCAGCGCTGCGAAATCCACATGGCGGGCTGGGGCAACCTTCAGGTCATGGGCGCGACCTCGGAAGACACCTCCGAATGGTACGAAAAGGGCCTGCTGGCGCCGGGCGTCGACTATGACGCGCCGCACCCCTACCTGGAACGCAACTGCGATCCGATGGACGGCGACGGCTATGTCGCGCTGCCGCAGGCTCCGGGCCTTGGGTACGAGATCATCTGGGATCACATCGACGACAACAGGATCGCGGCATGACGCTTTATCGCCGCGCCTGGACGATGCAGCTTCGCGACGGGGCCGAGGCCGCCTATGAGGCCGCCCATGCCGCGATCTGGCCCGAGATGCGCGCGCAGATGCGGGCCAGCGGCATCGTGCGCTTCTTTCTCTACCGCTCCGGCCAGACGATCTTTGCCTTTCAGGAGCGCGACCGCCCCTTCACCCAGACCACCGCCCCGCCCAGCGAGCTGACCGCCCGCTGGTGGCGCGAGATGGCGCCGCTGATGGAGACCGAGGGCGCCGATCACCAACCCGTTCACCGCGACTTGCGCGAGGTCTTCGCGCTCGACACCACCATGGAGGCCAACACATGACCGGGCCAAGACAAACAGGATTGACGGGCATCGTGCCCATCCTTCTGACCCCGTTCCGCCGCGATCTGACGATCGACTACGCCAGCCTGCGTCGCGAGGTCGATGCGACGCTCGCCACCGGCGTACACGGCGTGGGCATCGCCATCGGCAGCGAAATCTTCAAGCTGACCCGGGAAGAGCGCCGCCACATGCTGCGCGCCGTGGTCGACCAGGTCGAAGGCCGGGTGCCGGTCGTTATGAACACCTCTGCCCCCGGCACCGCCCCTGCCGTGCAGCTTGCGAGCGAGGCCGCCGAGGCCGGAGCCGACCGGCTGATGATCTGGCCGCCGGATTTCTTTGCCCTCGGCCCGGACCCGGTGATCGAGCACCTGTCGCGCATCGCCGAGGCCGCAGGGTTGCCGATCATCCTGCAGGACGTCCCGCAAGCGCCGATCTCGCCCGCGCTGGCGCTGCGCATCGCCGAGGCGGTGCCGCTGGTGGACACCATCAAGGTCGAGACCAACCCGACGGTTGCGCAGGCTGGCGCAATGGTGCGGGCCGTCGAGGGCAAGCTCGCCGTTCTAGGCGGCGCGGGCGGCGGCACGCTGGTCGAGGAACACCGGCGCGGCGCGCGCGGCACCATGCCCTTTGCCAGCCAGGCGGCAGAGTTCATGGCCGTCTGGACCGCTTTGGAAGCCGGTCAGGAGGACGCGGCCGCGCGGATCATCGAGACCGAGATCCTGCCGGTCAGCCGCCTGGGCTTCCAGTCCGGCGACATGTTCTATCACGTTCACAAGGCGCTGCTGAAACAGGCCGGCCTCTTCGCCGCCACCCATGTGCGCCCCCCCACCGCGCAGCCCGACGAGATCACCCTGCAAGAACTGGACCGACTGCTCGGCCGCACCGCCAAACCGCAAGAAAGACGCAAGGAAACCGCATGAAACTTCTCCGCACAGGCCCCGAACACGCCGAACGCCCGGCGCTGCTGCACGATGACGGCACGATCCGCGACCTCTCTGGCGTGGTCGATGACATCGCCGGTGACACGCTGACACCAGAGGGGCTCGACAAGCTGCGCGGCGTGAACGCGGACGACCTGCCCGTCGTCGAGGACGGCACCCGCATCGGTGCCTGCGTCGGTCAGGTGGGCAAGTTCATCTGCATCGGTCTCAACTACGCCGACCACGCCGAGGAGAGCGGCATGGAGGTTCCGTCTGAGCCGGTGATCTTCATGAAGGCCACCTCGGCGATCTGCGGCCCGAACGACGACGTGATCCTGCCGCCCGGCGCCGAGAAAGGCGACTGGGAGATCGAGCTGGGCGTGGTGATCGGCAAGCAGGCCAAGAACGTCTCGGAGGCCGACGCACTGGAGCATGTGGCCGGCTATTGCGTGATCAACGACGTCTCGGAACGCGCCTTCCAGCTCGAGCACGGCGGCCAGTGGGTCAAGGGCAAGTCGGCCGATACCTTCGGCCCCACCGGCCCATGGCTGGTGACCCGCGACGAGGTGGAGGACCCGGCGAACCTGTCGATGTGGCTGGAGCTGAACGGCGAGCGGGTGCAGGACGGCTCGACCAGAACCATGGTCTTCGGCGTCGCCCATGTGGTGTCTTACCTGTCGCGCTACATGTCACTGCAACCGGGCGACATCATCTCGACCGGCACGCCTCCGGGCGTGGGGCTTGGCATGAGCCCGCCGAAGTTCCTCAAGGCGGGCGACGAGATGCGCCTCGGGATCGAAGGTCTGGGCGCGCAACATCAGAAAGTCCGGCAGGGCTGACCTGCCGGGATGGGAGGGGCCGCGCGGCCCCTCCCCTTGACGTATCAGCTTCCGGCGCGGGCCTGAAGGAAATCGCCGACCTCGAGCAGGATCAGCTCGTTGTCGTCACGCGCGCCGAGGGCCCGGCCCACGGAGAACGGGAAGTTGTTGTCGTTGCCGACGATGATGTGGGTCTCGTCGACGCGGTCCACATCCTCGATGGTGACAAACGGGAAGGTGAAGCGGCCGTCCTCACGCTGCCCCTGTCGCGCCAGGCCCTCCGGGTCCTGCATGTCGAGCAGGTCGATGTAGGCCACCTTGTTGACCGGCTGACCGGCCTCGACGCCGGCGAAATCGATCATGTAGACGCGTTTGAACAGCGCCGGGTTCTTGAAGCAGTCCTCGGCGCCGTCCTTGCAGGCCAGTTCCGCGTCGCCCTGCCCGCCGTCACGCTCGATCACCAGACCGCGGGTCTCGTCGATCATGTTGAAATCGCCGATCGCGTGGGTGTCGCCCTCGAGCGGGTAGAACCAGGAGGTACCGGTCCAGTCGCGGCTCGCGGCGTCCATCTCGAGGATGCGCAGCGCGGTGCGGCCGTCTTCCACCGTCTCGAAGCCCGCGCCGGTCCAGAGCGGACCTTCGAGCATCGGGTAGAGCGTCGTGCCGTCGACCGAGGCCGCAAAGCCTTCGTAGCCGCGCGAGCGCTTGGCGGTGTGGGCGGGTGCATCGGTGCCGGGGTTGCCGATGCGCAGGAAGGGGTTGTCGGGGGACATGACGATTTCGCCGTCAACCATGGTTTCATGGAACTCGGTCATCACACCGGTCTCGCGGTCAAAGACCATGACGAAGGGGCCGAACTCGTCGCCGATGACGATCTCGTCGCCGACCATCTGAAAGCCCTCGATGTCGAAATCGGCGCCGGTCAGATAGCGGCTCTCGCTGCCTTCCATGGTGATCGGGAAGGGCACGACGCCGCTGGGATCGCTGAGGAAGGTGGTCTTGACGACCTCGACCGCGCCGGTGGCGAAATCGGGGCGCACCACGGAAAAGAACAGCATCGCGTCAGGCGAGTTGACCTTGGAGCCGAAGCCGTTGTCGGTCAGCACGTAGAAGGTGCCGTCGCCCACGGTCTTGATGCCGGAAAAGCCCTGCAGCGGCTGGCCGTTGAAGGGCAGTGCTGTGCCATCGGTGGGGGTGGCGGCCGAGCGGCGATTGCCCTCGCCGGTGAACTTGCCAGAGGTCTGCAGCGCGGCCGGTGCGTCGGCCGGCGCCGGGATCAGCGTCTCGGCCGGCAGGACGGCGTGGCCTGCGAGCGTGGCGTCGAATTTCACGGCCTCGGCAGCGGCGAAGGTGGCGGTGCTGGCGAGCAGGCCAGCGAGAAGGATACGGCTCATACGGCTCTCCTTGGTGAGTGTGCCGTATCCCTCTAAGCCGCTGATGTTGCAGCTCCGTGTCGCTTGCGTTGCAGTTCCGTGACGGTCGGCCGCCGCCTCAGTCCTGCGGCAGGTCCCAGACCCGGATGACCTCTCCACCCTCGCGCATCGCCGCCAGATCCTCGGCCGTCGGCAGCGCCTGCGGCACCTCTGGCAACGCATCGCCGGCGGCGTGACGGCCGGCATGGACCCAGGCGCCGAACGACCACAGGCCGGGCTCGAGCGCGCAGGTCAGTTGCGGCACCCAGGTGCGCGACACCAGCAGGTTGGTGTTGGGTTCCGGCATCACCATCCGCGGCACCCGCGGTTTCGCGCCCGGCAGCGGGGCCGCCACATCGGCAATGACGCTCAGGTCCTCGGCCGTCACCATCCGCGCCAGAGAAGCGGTGATCTCGGGCTGCAGCGCCGGGCCGGGGGTGGGGTCGTCGCGGCGCAGCGCAAAGCCGCCCTCGACGGTCTGCACGTGCCGCGCGGTGTTGATCCGGTGCAGGCGCAGGTGCCAGGGGGCGCGGGCCAGGAGCCAGGTCTCGACCTCGACCTCGGGCATCGGCGACCAGGCGGAATAGAGCCAGTCCGGCCCGATCCGCGCCATGGTCTCGCGGCAGCGCACCGCGGCCAGCTCGCCATCCTCGGAAAACGCCAGCATGTTGTCGAACGGGCCGTTCTCGAAGGCGCGGCCCTCGGTCTCGACGCTGAATCCGTAGCGGGTGGAGTAGGCGAACTTGTTGTATTTCTCGGCCGTGCGCCCGAAGGTCGGCGATTGCTGACCACCGGCCAGAACCGTCACGTCGCCGCGATCCTCGAACTTCACCATCCCCGGCTCGGGCAGGCTCACCACCTGTGGGCGATCCTGCGGCGCGGCTTCCTCGGCGGTCCAGAACGGGTGATCCTCGGGCAGCGCCAGCGGCGCGAAGGCCTTCATCGCCCAATAAGGCGAGCCGGGAGAGTTGTAGCGCTCGGCCATGGTCAGCTGCGGATATCCGTAGCCGATGGTCATCACCCCGCGCGGGTCGGTGAAGGGCCGTTCTGACCACCAGCGCAGGTTGCGCGCCCAAAGCCCGCGGATTTCGCCCCAGGGCAGCGCCTCTTCGCCGGCCATGGCCAGCGTGCCCCAGAAGCCCGCGTGCGCGAAGCGATAGGTCAGCGAGCGGCCATAGGGCAGTGCTGCGCCATCGGCGGCATACCAATGGGCGATCTGCGGCGCGAAGGTGCGGGCCCGCTCGCGGAAGCGGTCCCGACGGGCCTTGTCGCTCTCGGGCCCGTATTGCGCATAGATCAGCCCGTAGAAATGCATCGCGAAGGGGATGTAGTGGTCAGCCTGCCGCTTGCTGCCGTCGCGATACCAGCCGTTGCCCATGTCCCAGCTTTCCAGCCGGTCGAGGTTGGCCTCGATGATCGAGAGGTCATGGTCGACACCGACACGGGTCAGGCCCAGCGACACCAGAACGTGAAAGAAGTTCCAGTTGTTGGGCGCAGGCATCTGCTGCAGCGAGTTCAGCAGCCAGTCGCGCAGGCAGTCGCGGCCGCGTTGGCTCATGCCGTCCCAGAACACCTCTGGCGCCAGCGCCAGCGCATAGCCGATGGCGGCGCTTTCGACCATCCGCTGGTCGCGGTCGGTGACCGGGCCCCAGTACTCGGGATGCTCGGGGTCGGCGCCGTTCTGCAGCCCCTCAACGAATTTTTCGATGCCATAGAATTGCCCGCCACCGGCGAGGAGCGGCGCAAGGCCCCAGAACGGGCGCACCAGCCCCTCGAGATCGGCCGCGGCGGCATGGAAATGCGCGCCGGTCGCGCCGAGGGTTACCCGGGCGCAGCCGGGCGAGAAGGCCTCGAGCAGCGGCGAGGTGAGATCGATCGCCGCCTGTTGCGCATCGGCGCGGGTGGCGAAGGGGTTGCCCGCCATGGGATTGACTGCGGGTCGGGTCGGAAGGTCTTTCATCAGGCCACCAGGTGTCTTTTGCGCGGGTCGGGGATCGGCACCGCGGAGATGAGTTTCTGGGTGTAGGGCTGTTGCGGCGCGTCGCAGATCTGCACCGCGGTGCCGGTCTCGACCACGCGGCCCTTGTGCATCACCGCGACGCGGTCGCAGAAATAGCGCACCACGCCGATGTCATGGGCGATGAACAGGATCGCGAGATCCAGCTCATCGCGGAGATCGAGCAGCAGGTCGAGGATCTGTGCCCGGATCGAGCCGTCGAGCGCCGAGGTCGCCTCGTCCGCGATGATCACCCGCGGGTCGAGCGCGATGGCCCGCGCGATGCCGATCCGCTGGCGCTGGCCGCCGGAGAAGGCATGCGGATAGCGCTCCATCGCGGAGGCCGGCAGGCCGACACGTTCCAGCAGTTCGCCGACGCGTTTGCGCAGGGCGGCGCCCTTGAGCAGCCCGCCGACCAGCAGCGGCTCGCCGATGATCTGCTCGACGGTCATTCGGGGATTGAGCGAGCCGTAGGGGTCCTGAAAGATCATCCGCATCTCGCGGTAGACCTGCCCGTCGCGAAAGCTCGCCTTGTCGGTCAGGTCCTTCACGCCGCCGTCGCGCAGGTGATAGACCGCCTGGCCCTGCTGCGGCTGAAACCGGCCCATCAGCACCCGCGCCAGCGTGGTCTTGCCGGAGCCGGACTCGCCGACGATGCCGAGGATCTCGCCGCGCCGCAGCTCGATCGACACGTCGTCGAGCGCCTGCACACCGGGGGCGAATTTCTTCAGCAGCTTCTTCTTGCTGGGGAAGGCCAGCGACAGGCCCTGAGTCTCGATCAGCACTTCTTCCGAAGCCGGATGGGCGCGGCCATGCGGCGCCTCGTCAAGGCCCATCGAGGCTTTCAACAGTTTTTTCGTATACGCATGCGTGGGGGCGTGGAACACCTGGTCCACCGGGCCGGTTTCGACCACCGCGCCGTGCAGCATGACGACCACCTGATCGGCGATCTCGGCTACCACGCCCATGTCGTGGGTGATGAACATCACCGCCATGTCGCGGCTTTCCTGCAAGCCTTTCAGCAGCTTGAGGATCTCGGCCTGGGTGGTCACATCCAGTGCCGTGGTCGGCTCATCCGCGATCAGGATATCCGGCTCGCAGCCCAGCGCCATGGCGATCATCGCGCGTTGCCGCATGCCGCCGGAATACTCGAAGGGGTACTTGTCGATCGCCTCTTCTGGGTTGGCGATCTGCACGGCGCGCAGCGCGTCGATGGCCTTGGTCCGCGCCTCGGCGGGGGTCACGTCCTGATGCAGCTGGATCGCCTCGATGATCTGCTGGCCGATGGTGTGGACCGGGCTGAGCGAGGACATCGGCTCCTGAAAGATCATCGCGATGCGGGCGCCGCGGACGGCGCGGATCTCGGCACCGTCGGGATCGAGGCCCGACAGCTCCACCCGTTGCCCCGCCTGCACGTCGACGAGGTTGATCGCGCCGGACTTGATCACAGCCGGTTCGACGATGTTCAGCACCGCCCGCGCGGTCACCGACTTGCCAGAGCCGGATTCGCCCACGAAACAGGTGGTCTCGCCCAGTTTCAGGTCGAAGCTGACGTCGGAGATCGCGGTGGTTTCGCCCTTGCGATGCGGGAAGGCCACCGAGAGGCCGCGGACTTCGAGAATGGTGTCATTCATGGGTCTGTCCTCACTTCGCATAGGGGTCTGCGGCGTCGCGCAGCCCGTCGCCGATGAAGTTCATCGCCAGCACGGCGATCACGATGGCCGCACCGGGCAGCAGCAGCCACGGCGCGGTGGCCAGCGTGCGGATGTTCTGCGCCTCTTGCAGCAGCACGCCCCAGGAGATCACCGGCGCCTGCAGGCCGAGGCCCAAAAAGGACAGCGCGGTTTCGGCGAGGATCATTGCCGGCACGGCCAGCGAGGCGGCGGTGATGATGTGGCTGGTGAAGGCCGGCACCATGTGGCGGACGATGACGCGCAGGTGCGAGCAGCCGTCATAGCGCGCGGCGGCCACGTAATCCTCACCATTGAGCGCGAGGAAGCGGCCGCGCACCACCCGTGCCAGTTCGGTCCAGCCGAGGAAGGACAGGATCAGGGTGATGGCGAAATAGGTCTGCAAGGGCGACCAGTCGGACGGCATCGCAGCGGCCAGCCCCATCCAGAGCGGGATCGTGGGCAGGGACCGCAGGAACTCGATGGCGCGTTGCGTCACCGCGTCGAACCAGCCGCCGAAATAGCCCGCCGCGCCGCCGATGATGACGCCGAGCACGAGGCTCATTACGACGCCGACAAGGCCCACCGAGAGCGAGATCTGCGTGCCGTAGACCAGCCGCGAGAACATGTCGCGGCCGAGCCGATCGGCGCCGAAGAGGTAGAAGGGATCGCGCGAGCGCTCAGGCCCCAGCAGATGGATGTCGGTCGGGATCAACCCGAAGAGCTTGTACTCCCAGCTGCGCTTGAAGAAGCTCAGGTAGATCTTCTTTTCCTCGTCGATCACGAAGGTGCGGCGCAGCGCCTCTGGCTCGATCTCGACCGAGTAGCCGTAGACGTAGGGCCGGATCGACCAGCCGTCGTCGCTGCGGTCGATGAAATGCAGCGCTTGCGGCGGCGCATAGGTGTAGCGCGCCTTGACGTCGCCGGGGTCATTCGGAGCGACAAAGCCGGCGAAGATCGCGACGAAGACGAAAAGCCCGAGCACCCAGAGGCTGATGACGGCGAGCCGGTGCTTGGCAAACCGGCGGCGGATCAGCTGCCACTGGCTTTCGGTGCCGTGGCTGGTGTCGATGCGGGGATCGACTTCGCCGACCGGCGCCTCGGGGGTGTCATGGACCGCGCCGATGCGGCTGTCGGGGGAATTTGCGGGGGTTGTGAGGGTCATCAGTTGGCTCCCACCATGCCGAGCCGGATGCGCGGATCGATCCAGGCCAGCAGAAGATCGGAAATCAGGGTGCCGACCAGCGTCAGCAGCCCCATGAACATGATCAGCGCGCCGGCGAGATACATGTCCTGGCTCAAGAGCGCGCGCAGCAGGATCGGCGACAGGGTCGGCAGGTTCAGCACGATGGCGGTCACGAAGGAGGACGAGATCACCGTCGGCAGCACCCAGCCGATGGTCGACACCAGCGGGTTCATCGCCACGCGCACCGGATAGCGCCAGATCATCCGCCGCCGGGTCAGCCCCTTGGCGCGGGCGGTCAGCACGTAGGGTTTGTTCAGCTCGTCGAGCAGGTTGGCGCGCAACACGCGCACCAGTTGCGCGGCGCCAGCGGTCGAGATCACCAGAAGTGGCGCCCAGACGTGGCTGGCGAAGTCGAGGAAGCGATCGAGCGACCAGCGGGCGTTCATGTACTCGGGCGAGAAGAGCCCGGTGATGGTGATGCCGAACCAGTTGTAGCAGATGTACATCAAGACCAGCGCGAAGAGGAAGTTGGGGATGGCGAGGCCGAGGAAACCGAGGATCGTGGCGAAGTAGTCGCCGATCGAATACTGGTTGACGGCCGAGTAGATGCCGATGGGAATTGACACCGCCCACATCACGACCACGGCGGTCAACTCGACGGCTAGCGAAATGCCGATGCGCTGCGAGAAGATTTCGGACACCGGGGTCTGCATCTCGAAGCTGTAGCCGAAGTTGCCTTGCACGATCTCCGACACCCAGGCCCAGTACTGAACCAGCACGGGCGAATCCAGTTTATAGCGGTCGCGCAGCGCAATGATGGTGTCCTGATCGACGTTCTCGCCGGCCGCCGAGAGGCTGGCGATATAGGAGGTGACGAAATCCCCCGGTGGCAGCTGGATCACCACGAAGACGACGACCGACAACGCCAGAAGCGTCAGGATCATCGTCACCAGCCTGCGGGTTAAATAGGTCAACATTGCGCGTCCTCCCCAAAGCGGCGCGTGAATGGTCGGGCGCGAGGGTCACCCCGCGCCCGGAGGCGGCTTACTTCTTGTAGTAGAGCTGCGAGGTTTCCATCGGACCGGGCTGCGGATAGACCCAGGTGTAGACCTGACCCTCCGGCACGTTGCCCAGCTTCTCGTTGGCGACCACGTAGCCGTCGGCCGGAAGCACGGTGCCGATGACGTAGAACTGCTCGGCCGCGATATCGAGGATCTCGCCAAAGATCTCCTTCTGCTCTTCCTTGTCGGGCGATGCGATCAGGTCGATGTAGAGATCCATCTGCTTCTGCACTTCTTCCGGCGGGGCCTCGGCCAGGGTGCTGCCGGTGTTCAGGAAGTACTGCGACCACTTCTCCGCGAAGGCGGATTCCAGGTTGAACGGGAAGTAGAACCGCGGATCGAGGATCGCGTCATTCATCCCGCCGTCGCCCCACCAGACATGCATGTCATGGGTGTTGTTCTGCACCCGTTCATAAACCAGGCTCCGCTCGGCGTTGCGGGCGTCGAGGTCGATGCCGATCTCTTTCCAGTGCTCCACGACAAGCTGCGCGATGTCGTTGAACTCGGTCTGGTCTGAAGGCGAGAACAGCTGGATGCGGATCGGCTCACCATCATAGCCCAGGCGGATGCCGTCGCTGTTGCGCTCGGTCAGGCCGAGACCGTCGAGCAGCTCGTTTGCCGTGTCGGGATCGTACTCGGTGAACTGCTTCGCAAGCGTCTCGTCGTAGAACTGCGACGAGGGGCGCGGCGCGGCCTGGTATGGCTCGCCCTGACCGGCAAAGACCACATCGATGATCTCTTCACGATCCATCGCCAGTGACAACGCCTTGCGGAAGTCTTTTTCGTTGTAAAGCTTGCGCTTCTCCGGATCGTCATGGGTCAGGTTGAGCTGGAAAATCGCGTGGTTCATCCGCGCGTCCGTGGTGGCCTTGAGGGTATAGCCGCCGCTTTCCTGCCCGTCATAGATCACCGGCTTGTTGGTGACGGTGGCGAAGTGACGGTTGGAAAAGTCAATCTCGCCGTTCACGACCTTGAGCACGATGTCCTCGACGTTCTCGGTCTGGACCATCTGGACCTTGTCGATATAGGGCAGCTGCTGGCCCTCAGTATCGACCTTGAAGAAATAGGGGTTGCGTTCGAACTCGATCAACTGGTTCAGCCCGTCATAGGGCGTGGTCTGGCGCCATGCGAAGAGCAGCGGGCGGTCTTCGTCGACAAAGTTGAAGAAGCAGCTCTGCTCCATCGCCTGGGTCCAGCTGTCGAAGCCCTCGGCCTTGGCGTTATCTGTGGCGGCAGGGTCGACGTCGGGGAAGTATTTGCCGCAGTAATGCTTGGCGGCATTGACGATGAACTGCCCCTCGACCGAGGCGAGACGTTCCAGAAACAGCCCGTTGGGGTCCGACAGTGTCACCTTGAACGTCAGCGGGTCGATCACCTCGCCGGTCATCTTGTCCCATTCGAAGGCGGGTTTGCGACCGGCATAGGCCGGGCTTTTCATCACGTTGAGCGCAAACAGCAGGTCCTCGGCGGTGAAAGGTTCGCCGTCAGACCATTTGTGGCCCTCGCGGAGGTAGAAGGTGAACTCGGTCGCCTCGTCGTTGACCTCGAAGCGTTCGGCCACGTTCGGCACCACTTCGGTCCATTCGTAGTCATAGGCGACCAGCGGTTGGTAGCCGACCGTACGGCGAATCCAGCCCGTGTCATAAGTGCCCTTGAGCGCCGAGCGCCAGGTGCCGCCATAGCTGCCTACCGACTCGATTGGTGTGACCACCATCGGGTTTTCCGGCAGACGTTCAACGACCGGCGGCAGGCTGCCGGCGTCGACCGCGGCCTGCAGGTCCGGTGCCTGGCTGTACTCCTGGCCAAAGGCCGGCCCGGCCAGCGCCACCAGCGCCGCCAGCGATACCCCGGTAAATTTCGTTCTCAGCATTTAGGTCTCCTCCCTTGAGATGCTTTTATGTCGCGTCAGCCGGCTGACGGCAGAGCGCCAGCAGGTGTTGCATGTCGTCGCGGAACTGCTCCGCGCCGTCGTCCCGCACGAACTCGAGAAACCCGGTGCGCGGATGCGGCCAATGCGGCGCGGGCGTCCAGGCGTCGATCAGCGCGCGCCAGTCCTCCACGCCCTCGCCCAGCGGCCTGCGGTCCTGACCGGCCTCGGTCATGATCCAGTAAAAGACGTGCAGATCGCCCAGCCAGGGCTGCAGCAGCCGCAGTTCCTCGAGCCAGCGCGCCCTGCCCCGCCCCGGCACCGGCTGCCAGTAGCTGAAGAGATTGTCGTCACCTGCCGCCTGCATCAGCGCGGCGGTGTCCTCGGCCTCTTCGGTCAGCGAGTTGCGGTGGTATTCGACACTGACGGTGATCCCCTCGGCGGCCGCGCGGCGGGCCATTTGCGCCAAGTCTCCCGCGGCGGCCTCGAAGGCGGCCGCGCCGGCCTCGGCGCGTTTTGCCGTGCCGGCCCAGACCCGGATATTGCCGGCGCCAAGCACCGCGGCAGTGGCCAACACCGCGTCGAACTCCTGCAGGCAACCGGCGGTGCCGGCCCGCACGTAGGAGCCGTAAGAGACCGACAGCACGCCCTTTTCCGCGCAGAGCGCGCTGATCCGGCGGGCCAGCTCTGGATCGCAGGGAGGCAGATGCTTGTCGGCGCCCCATTCGATCGCCGCGACGCCGGTGTCTGCCGCCAGCTCGATCAGCGCCTCGGGGTCCAGCGCCCGGAAGGTGACGGAACAGAGGCCCGGGCGGATCATGCCACCCGCTCCCAGTCGGCGAGCGCGACCTCGTTCTGCATCTCTTCGCCGCGGGCAAATCGGCCGATATCGTCCAGCACAAGGCGGGTCATGTCGCAGACCTCGCAGCCAAAAGAGCCGGCGATATGCGGTGTAATCGTCACGTTCGGCATGTCCCAGAGCGGCGAGTCGTCGGGCAGCGGCTCGGGGTCGGTCACGTCGAGCACCGCCGACAGCCGGCCGTCGGCCATCGCCACCTCGAGCGCCGCGCTGTCGATGATCCGGCCGCGGGCGGTATTGATCAGCAGCGCGCCGTCGCGCATCAGCGCGAACTGCCCGGCGCCAAAGCTGCGCTCGGTGGTGGGCAGCAGCGGCTGGTGCAGGCTGACCACGTCGCTTTTGCTCAGCAGCTCATCCATCTCGACCTTCTGCGCGCCAAATCCGGCGGCGGTCTCGGCGCTGACAAAAGGATCGTGCAGCAGCACCGCGACGCCGTGCCGGTGCAGGTCCTCGGCCACCCGACGACCGATGCGAGAGGCGCCGATGATGCCGACGGTGCGGCCGGAGTTGCCCAGTGGGCCGCCAAAGCTGGTGTTGCGGGAGTCGATGCGCGAGCGTTTCTCGCGGTATATCTCGCGCCAGTCCGACACCCGTTTCAGATGCAGCAGGATATGCGCGAGGGTGAATTCGGCCACCGGCTTGGCATTGGCCTCGGCGGCGCTGAGCACCCGCAGGCCGGTGCCGGCCACCCCCTGCGACAGGATGCCCTTCACCGTGCCGGCCAGGTGGGCGACCAGCTTCAGCCGGGGCATCCGGCCCAGCAACTCGGCGTCGACCGGCTGCGAACGCCAGCCGGTCACGAGGATATCGACCTGCGGCAGGAGATCGGCCACCTCTGGGTCGCGCAGGTCGGTCACCGGCGTCGGGTGCAGAACCTCGGTATGCGCGTTCAGCGCCTGCATCGCATCGCTGCGACACGGGGCCGGGAAATGGATGTCAAACTCCGCCGGCCGCAGCTGAATCAGGGATGTTGGGCGCATCGGGGTCTCCTTGCGGCGTCTACTTTCGCAAGGATATTTGCACGGGTTGCGTCATTGCGCAAGTTATGCGGTAACTGTGCAAGTTTTTTGCATAATCTCGTAATATGCTGATCTTAAGTCAATTTTTCCAGTCAGCCACGGATTCGCGCTGTTGCAGCAGCACTTGGGTCTGAATCTGCTGCGTGGGCCGCTGCGGTTCGAGGCTGCGCAGGGCGAGCATGCGAATCGCCTCTGACCCGAGGTGTTCCCAGTTTACCGACAGGGTGCTGAGCAGCGGCGACGACAGTTCCGCCACCGGCAGCCCGTTGAACCCCAGAAGCGATACCTGCCCCGGCACGTCGATCCCCCGCATCCGCAATTCCTGCATCGTGCTCAGCGCGACGTTGTCGGCCGAGCAGAACACTGCGGAATAGTGGAAACGGTCCTCGTCCAGCAGGGTCTTCAAGGTGATCCGGGCCTCCTTTTCGGTCACATTGGCAAGCTCGACAAAGTCGCAATCGAGCCCCTCGACGGTGGCATTCTCGATCCCGGCGCGAAAGCCGTCGGTGCGCGCACTGAGCGTCCAGCGACGCCGCGTGCCGAGGTGAAGAATGCGCCGGTGACCCTTGGCAATCAGGTATTGCGCCGCCAGTTGGCCGCCGAAATAGTTGTTCGGCGCCACCTGATCGTGGCGCATCGTCGGATCGAGCCCGTTGACGATAACCGTCGGGTGTCCTTGAGCTTTCAGCCCTTCGCTCAGGCTGTGGCCGGGGTCGACACCGGCAAAGAGCACCCCGGTTTCCGCCCCGCCGAGGATCTGCTCGGGGATTTCGCCATCCTCGCCCAGCAGGGCCAGTTCGATCGAGAGCCCGGCCTTCTTGGCGGTCTTCTGAATGCCGGTCATGACGAAATGATAGATCGACCCGGAGCCGGAATTGATGTCGATCTCGTTGAGAAACAGCAACGCGCGCGTCATCTTGTGGGCCAGGTCCGGCGCGCCGTGCTGTCCCGGCAGCGGCGTGCCGAGGTCGGTCGCCGCGCGCAGCACCTTTTCCGTCGTCGCCGGGCTGATCCCCGGCGCGCCGGACAGCACGCGCGAGACGGTAGAGACCGACACCCCGACCGCGCGGGCGATGTCTTCCTGTCTGACCTTGGACTGCCGCATCGCCGCTCTCCCCTGCTGATCGGGCGCGGTCAAGATGCCGCGCCCCCTGTTCTGAGCCGAAAGGCGCGGCAATGCAAGTTTTTTGCAAGGCCTTGCACGGGGCATGGCGCGTGCCCTAGCGGCGCTGGAACAGGATCACCACCAGCGCCAGCAGCGACGAGCCCAGCATCAGAAGCAGCGAAACCGCATTGAGCAGCGGCGTCGAGCCTTCCTTGAGCCGGTCAAACATGGCGATGGTCAACGGCGCGTCCGATCCCACCAGCATCAGCGTGGTGTTGAAGTTCTCGAAGCTCATCAGGAAGGCCACCACGACCGCGCCGATCATCGCCGGCATCAGGAAGGGGATGGTGATGGTGCGCACCGCCACCAGCCGGGTCGCGCCGAGGTTCAGCGCCGCCTCTTCCAATGTGCGGTCGAACTTTTGCAGCCGGGCCGAGATCACCAGCGTCGCGATGGTGGTGATGAAGGAAAACTGCCCGAGGATCACCAGCAGCAGCCCCGGTCGGAGCGCCTGGATGTCGGTCTCTGCCATGTCCCAGATGCCGTTGGCGAGGGTCGAGGAAAACACCAGGATCGAGATGCCGAGCACGATGCCGGGGATCACCAGCGGCAACAGCATCAGCACGTAGAGCAGCCCCTTGCCGCGGAACTCGTAGCGGTTGAACAGGAAGGCGTTTGTGGTGCCGACACAGACCGAGAGCGCCGCGACACAGAGCGCCACGAAGGCCGAGGTGCCAACCGCGCGCAGGATGCCGCGTTCGTGGAAGACGCCGATCTGCGGGCGCTCCTCGCCGAAGAACCAGTTCCAGGTGAACCCCTCCCAGGGCAGCGAGGGAAACTGGCTGTCGTTGAAGGCAAACACCGCCACGACGGTGAGCGGCAACGCGAGGTAGAGGAAGAACAGCGCCACATAGCCGCCGTAAATCAGCCGGAACGAACGCGCGCGGGGAATGGTCGGGATCATCGCCTCACCCCATCGTCTCTTGCAGGGTGCGTCCGGTGAGGCGCAGCATGCCCCAGACGATCACCGAGGACAGGATCAGCAGCATGAAGCCAAAGGCGGCGCCCAGCTCCCAGTTGGAGCGCACGATGAACTGGTTGTAGATCATCTCGGTGAACCACAGGCTGTCCTTGCCGCCGAGCATCGTCGGCGTGAGGTAGTTGCCCAGCGACAGCATGAAGACCACGATACAGCCCGAGACGATCCCCGGCATGGCATGCGGAATGATGATCTCGCGCAGCACCGGAATGCCGGAGCCGCCAAGGTCATAGCCCGCCTCGATCACGCTGTCATCGAGGCTTTCCAGCGTGGTCACCAGCGGCACCACCATGAACAGCATCGAGGTATAGACCAGCCCCACCATCATCGCCGCGTCATTGTAGAGCATCTCGACCGGCTGGTCCGCCAGCCCGACCCATTGCAACAGGTTCGAGACCAGCCCGGTCTCGCGCAGCAGGATCATCCAGCCGAAAGTACGCACCAGTTCCGAGACGTAGAACGGGATCAGGCAGAGCAAGAACAGCACTTGCTGCAAACGGCCCCGCGCCATCTTGGCGATGTAATAGGCCACCGGAAAGGCAATTAGCAGCGTGATCGCGGTGGCCAGCACCGACATCACCGCGGTGCGCCAGAAGGTCCGCAGGTAGAGCGGTTCGGTCAGCGCCTTTTGGTATTGCAGCAGGCTCGTCTCGTAGACGCCAAAGCTGATCCGTTCGCGCAGCGAGAGCAGAGCCATGTCGATATGCGGGATGACGATCAGCAGCCCGAGCCAGAGCACCAGCGGCGTCAGCAGCAGCACAAAGCCGATCCGCGCATGCGACCGCATCAGGTGTCCCCCCTGAAACAGCTCGCCTGCGCCGCGCCCCAGCCGATATGCACGGTGTCGCCCCGTTGCAGCGCCGCGAACTCGCCCGATTGCGGCAAGGTCACTTCCAGCGTTTCGCCTGCCTCGTCCTCGACCAGCACCCGAGAGGCCGCGCCATTGAACAGCAGGCTCGTCACCCGGCCCTGCAGATGGTTGTCAAAGGCCGTAAGCGCCTCGGCACTCGCCGCCAGCCGGATCGACTCCGGGCGCACGAAGATCTCGGCCCTGTCGCCTGCGGCGAGCGCCCCGGTGGCCGTCGCGCGGATCGCGAGGCCGCTGTCGGTGCGCAGCTGCAAACCCGCACCCTCGGTGCGCTCGATCCGGCCCTTCCAGCGGTTGGCCTCGCCGATGAACCCGGCGACAAACGGCGTCTCGGGCCGGTAATAGAGGTCCTGCCCCGTCCCCATCTGCTCGAACCGCCCGGCGTTCATCACCGCGATCTGGTCGGACATGACCAGCGCCTCGGACTGGTCGTGGGTGATATAGACGAAGGTGGTGTCAAACGCCGCCTGCAGCGCCTTCAACTCGACCTTCATGTGCTCGCGCAGCTTCAGATCCAGCGCCCCCAGCGGCTCGTCCAGCAAGAGCACGTCCGGCTCCAGCACCATGCAGCGCGCAATCGCCACCCGCTGTTTCTGACCACCGGACAGCTCGTCGACCTTGCGGGCGCCGATCCCGGGCAGGCCGATCCGGTCCAGCGCTTCCTCGACCTTGCGGGCGATCTGGTCCTTCGGCATCCGTCGCCTGCGCAGCCCGTAGCCGATGTTCTCGGCGATGGTCATCATCGGGAACAGCGCAAGGTGCTGAAATACCATGTTCACCGGCCGCTTGTTCGGTGCCACGTCCAGCACCGAGCGTCCCTTGATCCGGATGTCGCCGGAGGTCGGATCGAGAAACCCCGCGATCATCCGCATGATCGTGGTCTTGCCACAGCCTGACGGCCCGAGGATCGAGAAGAAACTGCCCGAGGGCACGGCAAAGGAGACATGGTCGACGGCGGTGGTCTCGCCGAAATCCTTCACGAGATCGACGCATTCGAGATCAGGGGTCATGCAGATTCCATTCGTGTGGCGGCACCCGGGATCCGGATGCCGCCGCTGTTGCATACAGAGGTCAGATCAGTTGCCGGCCTGAACCCGGTCCAGCACTTCGCCCTCAATGGCTTCCAGACCGGCGGGCACCGGCGGATACCACTTGATGTTGTCAATGGCCTCCTGCGGGAAGCTGGCCTGATACTTGGCCTTCAGCGCATCCTCGGCGAACTCGTCGGCCCCGGCCGAGGCGGTGAAGTTGCCCGCCGCCGCGGTGATCTTGGCCGCGATCTCGGGCTGCATCACGAAGTTGATCCACTCGTAGGCCACGTCATCGGCCTGCCCCTTGGCGGGCAGCACGAAGGTGTCGATCCAGCCCAAAGCGCCGGAGGCGGGCGCCACGAAGGTGATGTCGGAATTGTCGTCGTTCAGCTTCCAACCGCCGGTGTCCCAGGCCATCGAGGCCACGACCTCGCCAGAGCGCACCAGGTTCATCAGCTCGTCGCCACCCGACCAGTAGGTCTTCACGTTGGCTTTGCATTCGGCCAGCTTGGCCTCGACCTTTTCCATGATCTCGCGGTACTTGGCCTCGTCGTCATAGGCGGCAAAAGGATCCTCGCCCATGGCAAAGGCAAAGCCGATCAGCGTCGGACGCTTGAGCCGGTAAGAGACCTTGCCGGCCACTTCAGGCGCGCAAAGGTCGGTGTAGTCCTTGACCACGTCACCGGCCTCGGCGGTGTTCATCACGAGGCCCGAGGTGCCCCAGACATGCGGCACGCCATAGACTTCGCCGTTGACCGTCGTGTTGCCCATCGTCGCTTCCAGCATCGAGGGGATGAATTGCGACTGGTCGAGCTTCGAGACGTCGATCGGCTTGTAGATGCCGAACTCCATCTGCGGGCCCATGATGCGGTCTTGCGACGGCTGGGCAAGGTCAAAGCCGCCGCCGCCGGTGGCGCGCAGCTTGGCGATCATTTCCTCGTTGTTGGACTTGGTCACTTCAACGGTGTGGCCGGTCTGTTCCTCGAACATCGCCACCACGTCGTCGGGCGCATAGCCGCCCCAGGTGAGCAGGCGCAGGGTGTCGGCCGAGGCGGCGCTTGCCAGCCCGGCGATCAGCGTGGAGGTCAGAAGGATGGTTCTGGTCATGGTCGTGTCCTCTGTCGGTTTGGCCCCGGATCACTCCGGGGCGGGATGCGGGCCTTATGGGCCTCTTTGGTATCAGTTCTGTGAAACCATTTAGGTTTCAGAGACTTGCACCCGGCTTTTCAACCACCGGGTGAAACGTTATAGCGCCGCCTTGAACAGCTCGGCCAAGTTCTCCTCGGTCAGGGTGACCGGGTTGCCGCCGCAGGAGGGATCGCGGATCGCGCCCCGGACCAGCTCGGGGATCGCCGCCTCGGTCACGCCGAGATCGGAGAGCCCGCGCGGGATGTTCAGGCTGTCGTTGAGATCCTGCACGAAAGCGCAGAAGCCGTCAAAGCCGCCGTCGATCCCGAGGTAGCCGGCAGCGGTGTCGAAGCGCTCGCGGATCACCTCGGCATTGAACGCCAGCACCGCCGGCATGCAGACCGCGTTGGTGGTGCCGTGGTGGGTGTTGAACTGCGCGCCGATTGGATGGCTCATGGCATGAATCGCGCCGAGGCCCTTCTGGAACGCCGTCGCCCCCATCATCGCCGCCGACATCATCTGCGCCCGCGCCTCGAGATCCTGACCGTTCTGGAAGGCGCGCGGCAGGTAGTCCTTGACCAGCCGCATCCCTTCGAGCGCGATGCCCTGGCTCATCGGGTGGTAATGCGGGCTCGAGTAGGCCTCGAGGCAATGGGCAAAGGCATCGAGACCGGTGCCGGCGGTGATGAAGCCCGGCATGCCGACGGTCAGCTCGGGGTCGCAGATCACCACGGTGGGCAGCACCTTGGGGTGAAAGATGATCTTCTTGGCGTGGGTCTCGGAATTGGTGATCACGCTGGCGCGCCCCACTTCCGAGCCGGTGCCAGCGGTGGTGGGCACCGCGACGATGGGCGCGATGGCCGCGGCGTCGGCGCGGGTCCACCAGTCGTCGACATCCTCGAAATCCCAGACCGGGCGGGTCTGCCCGGCCATGAAGGCCACCATCTTGCCGAGGTCTAGCCCCGAGCCGCCGCCAAAGGCGATCACCCCGTCATGGCCGCCGTCGCGATAGGCGGTCACCCCGGCTTCGAGGTTGGTCTCATTGGGGTTGGGGTCGACCTCTGAGAACACCGCGCGGCCCAGCCCCGCCTGTTCCAGCACGTCGAGCGTGGCGGCAGTGATCGGCAGATCGGCCAGCCCGCGGTCGGTGACCAGCAAGGGCCGCGTCATGCCGGCCTGCGCACAGGCGCCGGGCAGCTCAGAGATACGGCCGGCGCCGAACTTGATGGCGGTGGGATAGGACCAGTTCCCGGTCAGGCTCATTTGGTCACCTTCTTCAGATGGTAGGATTTCGGTCGTGTCAGGTTGTGATAGCCGATCACCGACAGGCCCCCGCCCCGCCCGGTCTGCTTGCAGCCAGTCCAGCACAGGCCGGGGTCAAGGTAATCGGCCCGGTTCATGAAGACGGTGCCGGTCTCGATCCGGTCGCCGATGGATTGCGCGCGGTCGAGATCGGCGGTCCAGAGCGAGGCGGTCAGTCCGAAGGGGCTGTCGTTCATCAGCGCCACGGCCTCCTCGTCGTCCGTGACCTTCATGATGCCCACGACCGGGCCAAAGCTCTCGTCGCGCATCACCCGCATGTCGTGGGTCACGTCAGTGAGGATCTGCGGCGTCAGGTAAGCGCCGCCGTCATCCTCGGGCGCGGTCTCGATATGAGCCACCGCGCCGGCCTCAAGCGCCTCGGCGATCTGCGCGCGGACTTCCTTGGCAAAGCGCACATGCGCCATCGGGCCGATGGTGGTCTCTTCGTCCAGCGGGTTGCCCAGCTTGTAGGCTTTGACAATCGCCACCGCCTTCTCGACGAAGGCATCGTAGAGCGCCTCATGCACATAGATCCGCTCGATCCCGCAGCAGCACTGGCCCGAGTTGAACATCGCCCCGTCGATCAGCGTATCGACCGCCGCGTCGAGGTCGGCGTCCTCCATCACGTAGCCCGGATCCTTGCCGCCGAGTTCCAGCCCGACGCCGGTGAAGGTGCCCGCCGCCGCCTGCTCCATCGCGCGGCCGCCGCCGACAGAGCCGGTGAAGTTGACGAAATCGAAGGCCTTGGCCCCGATCAGCGCCGAGGTGGTGTCGTGATCGAGGAAGACGTTCTGGAACACCTCTTCCGGCACGCCGGCCTCGTGGAAGGCCCGCGCCATGCGTTCGCCGACCAGAAGCGTCTGTGTGGCGTGTTTCAGCATCACCGCATTGCCGGCGATCAGCGCCGGGGCGACGGTGTTGATCGCCGTCATATAGGGGTAGTTCCAGGGTGCCACCACCAGCACGAGGCCCAGCGGCACCCGCTTGATGTAGCGTTTGAAGGTCGCGTCCTCACCGACCTCGATGGGCGCCAGCGCGGTCTCGGCGATCCCGGCCATATAGGAGGCGCGCTCGTTGAAGCCGCCGAACTCGCCGCCGAAGCGCACCGGGCGGCCCATCATGCGGGCCAGTTCGGGCACGATCTCGTCGTTCATCTCGCCAATGCGGGCGACGCCGGCCATCACCAGCCGGGAGCGTTCTTCGAGCGGGCGCGCGGCCCATGCGGCCTGCGCGGCGCGGCCCTCGGCGGCCGCGTCCTGCGCCTCGGCGAGGCTCAGCACCGGGCGTTCGGCATAGACCGTGCCGTCGATGGGCGAGACGCATTTCAGTGTGTGGGTCATGGTATCCTCTGTCTGTCGGCCGGGTCAGGCCATCTCGAAGCCGCGGGCGATCTCATAGTCGGTGACCGCGCGGTTGAAATCCTCGATCTCCACCTCGGCGGCGCGGGCGTAATGGGTCACCACATCCTCGCCAAAGGCCGCGCGCAGCATGTCGGAGGCCAGCAGCGCCTCGCGCGCGTCGCGCAGGGTGACGGGCAGGTGTTCGGCATCGGTGGCATAGGCGTCGCCGGAGAAGGCCGGTTGCAGTTCCAGCTCCTCCTCAATGCCTTTGAGACCGGCGGCCAGCATCGCGGCCATGGCGGTATAGGGGTTGAGGTCCGAGCCGCCGACGCGGCATTCGATCCGCACGCCCTTGGTGCCATCACCACACAGCCGAAAGCCGGCGGTGCGGTTGTCGATCGACCAGATGATCCGTGTGGGCGCGAAGCTGCCGGCCTGAAACCGCTTGTAGCTGTTGATGTAGGGGGCCAGGAAATACATGTAATCCTTGGCGTATTTCAGCATCCCGGCAACGTAATGCTTCATCAGGGCCGACATGCCCAGCTTGTCGTCGGGGTCATAGAACGCCGGGCTACCATCCTTCCACAGCGACTGGTGAACATGCGAAGACGAGCCGACCTTGTCCGGCGACCATTTCGGCAGGAAGCTCACCGCGTGGCCTTGGCTGTGGGCGATTTCCTTCACCGCGTGCTTGGCAATGGTGTGATACGCCGCCGTGTCCATGGCGGGCGCGTATTTGATGTTGAGCTCCTCCTGCCCGGTCTCGGCCTCGCCCTTGGAGTTCTCGATCGGCAGCCCGGCGGCATAGAGGTGATTGCGGACGGGTCGCATCACGTGTTCCTCGCGCGAGGTCAGCAGGATGTTGTAATCCTCGTTGTAGCCCGAGAGCGTGGCGAGATCGCGAAAGCCCGACTTGCGGATCTCGTCGAAGCTCTTCTCGAAGAGGAAGAACTCCAGCTCGGTCGCCATCATCGGCGTGAAGCCCAGCGCCTCGGCGCGGGCGACCTGTTTCTTCAGCATGGCGCGGGGGGAATGCGGCACTTCCTCGTGGGTGTGATGGTCGAGCACATCGCAGAGCACCATCACCGTGCCCTCGAGCCAGGGCATCGGGCGGAGCGTGGCGAGGTCCGGCTTCATGACGTAATCGCCGTAGCCCTGTTCCCAGGAGGTCGAGGCATAGCCGTCGGGGGTGGCCATCTTCAGGTCGGTGGCCAGCAGGTAGTTGCAGCAATGGGTCTCGTCCCAGGCGCTGTCGATGAAATGCGCAGCATGGAACCGCTTGCCCATCAACCGGCCCTGCATGTCGACGATGCAGGACAGAACGGTGTCGATCTCGCCCGCGGCGACTTTGGATTTCAGCTCTTCGAAGGTCATCGGCAATCCGGTTCAAATCAAAGGTGTCGCAGCCCCGGGCTTGACCCGGGGCCTCTTGGCTGACGTGGAGGTCCCGGGTCAGGCCCGGGACTGCGTCGCAGCTTCGCGGCTCAGCTGGTGTAGCGGTAGGGCCGGCCGGCCTTGGCCATGTCGGCGTTGTAGCGCTTGAAGATCTCGACAACCTTGGCCTTGGTCTCGCTCTCCGCTGCGATTTCTTCCCAGAAGGTCTGCGCGGCGGCTTCGACCTGGTCCCATTCCGCGTCCGGGATGGTGGTCAGCTGCATCTTTTCGCCATGGACCCGCAGCGAGGCCTCGCCACCCCAGTACCACCACTGGCGGTAGTAGTGCGACTGCTCCATGCAGGTCGCGAGCAGCAGCTTGAGGTCTTCGGGCAGTTCCTCGTAGCGGCCCATGTTGGCAAAGAAATGCCCGATCCAGGCGCCGGAGATATTGTTGGTCAGGAAGTAGTTGGTCACATCCGCCCAGCCGACGGTGTAATCCTCGGTGATGCCCGACCAGGCGATGCCATCGAGCTCGCCGGTCTGCACCGCGACCTCGATATCCTCCCACGGCAGGGTCACCGGCACCACGCCGAACTGGCTCAGGAAGCGGCCGGCGGTGGGGAAGGTGAAGATCCGCTTGCCCTGCAGGTCGGCCAGCGAATTGATCGGGTCCTTGGTGGCGAAATGGCAGGGGTCCCAGGCGCCGGCCGAGATGTGCTTGACCCCGACCTTGGCGTATTCCTCGGCCCAGATCTCGTTCAGACCGTACTGGTTGAACAGTACCGGCACGTCCAGCGAGTAGCGCGAGGCGAAGGGGAAGTAGCCGCCGAAGACCGTGACCTCGGTGGGCGAGGCCATGGAATCGTCATCCGACTGCACCGCGTCGATGGTGCCGCGCTGCATCGCGCGGAACAGCTCGCCGGTGGGCACCAGCTGATCGGCATAATAGAGCTCGATCTGCATCCGGTCGCCGGCGATGGCGTTGAAATTGTCGATCGCCGGTTTCACCACATGTTCGGCCAGCGCGGCGCCGGCATAGGTCTGCATCCGCCAGGTGATGGTGGATTGCGCCAGCGCGGGCGCGGCCAGGGGGGCGGCGGCAACACCGACACCGGCAGTCTGCAAGAACTTTCTTCTGGACGTGGTCATATCATGTCTCCTTGTTGAAATCCGTCCCCTGTCCGGGGCTTCTGTGAGGTTATTGTCGATACATCAGGTCATTTTCCGTACACGAGGTCTGGCAGCCAGAGTGCGATCTGCGGGAAGATCATCACCAGCGACAGCGCCAGCACCATCACCAGGGCGAAGGGGATGATCGAGCGATAGATGTCGCGCAATCCGATCTCGGGCGGCGCCATGGCGCGCATGAGAAACAGGTTATAGCCAAACGGCGGTGTCATGTAGGCAATCTGCGTGGTGATCGTGTAAAGCACCCCGTACCAGATCAGATCGAACCCCAGCGCGCCGACCAGTGGCACGTAGAGCGGCGCCACGATCACCAGCATCGCGGTGTCATCGAGGAAGGTGCCCATGACGATGAACGACAGCTGCATCAGGATCAGGATCATCCAGGGAGAGAGGCCGAGCTGCTCGGTGAACAGCGATTCAATCGCCCGCACCGCGCCCAGCCCGTCGAAGATCGCGCCAAAGCCCAGCGCGGCGAGGATGATCCACATGAACATGCAGGAGATCGCCAGCGTCTGGCGCACCGACGTCTCAAAGACCTCGCGCGTCATCCGCCGCTTCAGCACCGCCGCGACAAAGGCCGCCATGGCACCGATCGCCGAGCTTTCCACCAGCGAGGTCCAGCCCTTGACGAAAGGCACCATCATCACCGCGAAGATCACCAGCGGCAGGATGCCGGCGCGCAGCAGCCGCAGCTTCTCGGCGCGGCTGACATTGCGCTCGGCTTCGGGTAGCGGCGGGCCGAGCTCGGGCTGGATGCGGCAGCGGACATAGATGTAGATGACGAACATCGTGGCCATCATCAGCCCTGGCACCACCCCCGCGAGCCAAAGCTGCCCCACCGGCTGCCGCGCGATCATCGCATAGAGCACCAGCACCACCGAGGGCGGCACGAGGATGCCCAGCGAAGACCCGGCCTGCACCACCCCGGTCACCATGATCTTGTCATAGCCGCGCCGGAGCAGCTCGGGCAGGGCAATCGTCGCGCCGATGGCCATGCCGGCCACGCTGAGCCCGTTCATCGCCGAGATCAGCACCATCAGCCCGATGGTGCCGATGGCCAGCCCGCCGCGCACAGGTCCCATCCAGACATGGAACATCTTGTAAAGATCGTCGGCAATCTTGGACTCGGACAGCACGTAGCCCATGAAGATGAACATCGGCAGGGTCAGCAGCGGATACCATTTCATCAGCTTCATTGCCGCCGCGAAGGGCACATCCACCCCGCCGGTGCCCCAGAGCATGAGGCCGGCGGCGGCGCCGATAAATCCGATGGCGCCGAACACCCGCTGGCCGGTCAGCAGCATCAGCATCATGCCGGAGAACATCAGGATGGCGATCATCTCATGCGACATCAGATCTCCACCCCGCGGATGCGGCCGATGTCGCGGAAGAACTCGGCCAGGGTCTGCAGAAGCATCAGGAAGATGCCCACGGCGAGCAGCAGCTTGACCGGCCAGAGAAACGGCCGCCAGGCGGTCGAGGAGCGTTCGAGATAGCCCAGCATCTCGCCCGCCGCCGCAAAGCCGCCGGTGAAGAGCGCCGCAATGAACTCGGCGAAATACTCCAGCGGCGCCATGCCGAAATAGCCCATCGCATAGGCCAGTGAGCCCAATGCGCCATAGAGCAGCACGCCGAGGTAGAACATCAGGAACAGCACGGTCACGGCATCGACCCAGGCCTTCGTCCTCACAGACCAGCTGCCGTAGAACAGGTCCATCCGCACGTTCGAGCCGAGCTGGATCGAATAAGGTCCGCCGAGGATGTAATAGCCCACCATGATGAATTGCGCGGTTTCCAGCGTCCAGAGCGACGGCAGGAACGCCACTTTCGAGACCGACGACCAGAGCAGCACCCCGATCAGCACGAAGATCAGATACATCGCGATCCGCCCGATAAAGCGGTTCATCGCGTCGACGCCATGCACGAAAGCGGTGATCCCCCTAGGCATGCGACACCTCCACAGGCACCGCCGCCAGCGCCGGGCGCAGCATCGCCAGCAGCTCCTCGGCCAGAGTGGCAATGTCCTCGGGCGTGGTCAGCAGGTCGTTGCGCACCTCGAGCATGACGTTCGGCAGTTTGCGCGGCAGCGCGTGCAGCCGCAGCGAGTGGGTAACGCCGTCCTCGGGGCCATAGGGCATGTTGCGGTCGACCCGGCGGTGGGTGGGCGCATGCGCCAGCATCGCCTCGGCCAGCCGCGCGTCGGCGTCGTGCAGGATGCCGATCTCGGTCGGGCGGGCCTTGCCAAAAAAGACCGGGGTGAAACTGTGCACCGTCACGATGGCGCGGGCGCGGGCGTCAAGCAGCGCCGCCACCGCCTCGCAGAACGGGCGATAGACGCTGGCGATCCGCTCTTCGCGCTGCGCCTCGGTCAGGTTGGCGTTGCCGGGGATCTCGACCAGTTCTGAGCGCACCGGCATGGCGGCGGCGGCCTCTGGCGGGCGGTTGATGTCATAGACCAGCCGCGACACGCAGCCAGAAACCAGCGGCGCGTCCAGCGCCTGCGAGAGATGATGCGACAGCGCCAGCGCGCCCGGATCCCAGGCGGCATGACTCTCGCGCCACTCAGCCCGCAGCCCGAGGTCGCCGTAGCGCGCCGGGATCGCCGAGGCCGCATGTTCGCAGAGCAGCACCACGCCCCCTGCCCCGGCGGCATTGGTCACGCAGACCGTCGCGTCACAGCTGTCCTGCCGGCCGTCAGACATCGATGTCCCCCTGTTCTGAAAAAAACTTTCCACATGAGCCAGTGATGTGTCAATATTTCTTCACAAGCCGCGCGGCAGATTGTTTGATTGACAGGCACCTGCCAAAGACCTGCGCAACGCGATGCAAGGAAGGGGCCCGTCGTGAGCCAGCCCACAGCCACCGTCCGGGAGTTGATCCGCGAGCAGTACAGCGAGCTGACGCAATCCGAGCGCAAGTTCGCCAATTCCCTGCTCGAGAACTACCCGGCCGCCGGACTGGCCTCGATCACCATCGTCGCGGCGCAAGCCGGGGTCTCGACGCCGACGATCGCGCGGATGGTGCAGAAGCTCGGCTTCAAGGGCTACCCGCAGTTTCATAAGGCGCTCTTGCGCGAGTTGCAGGCCAAGGTCTCGGGGCCGACTGAACGGCGCGCCAATTGGGCCTCCGAGGCCCCGGACTCGCATCTGCTCAACCGCTTTGCCAAGGCGGTGACACAGAACATCCAGACCACCTTCGGCAACGTGCCGTCAGAGGCTTTCGACGCCGCCGCGCAGCTCTTGGCCCGCCCCGACCGCACCCTGTTCATCGTCGGCGGGCGGATCACCCATGCGCTGGCCGATTACGCCTTTACCCATCTGCAGGCGGTACGGCCGAAGGTCATTCACCTGACCTCCTCCTCCGCCACATGGCCGCATTACCTTTTGGACATGGAGGCCGGCGACACGCTGTTGATGTTCGACATCCGGCGCTACGAGTCGAGCCTGTTGCGGCTGGCGGAACTGGCGCGCGAGCGGGGCGTCGAGGTGGTGTTGCTGACCGACCAATGGGCCAGCCCGGTGGCCGAGATCGCCAGCCACAGCTTCAACTGCTGGGTCGAGATCCCCTCGGCCTGGGACAGCAACGTCTCGACCCTGATGCTGCTCGAGGCGCTGATCGCCGCCGTCCAGGAAGAGGCCTGGCCGGAGACCAAGGCGCGCTATGACCGGCTCGACCGGCTGTTCGAACAAACCCGGCTTTTCCGCAAGCCCGGCGGGTAGCGCGGGACGCGCGGGCCGGCCCGGCGACGGCTCAGGCGGCAGAGCGCTCGCGGATTGCCAGCACCGAGGAATAGGTCGAGACCGAATAGGGCACCAGAAAGGTCAGGCAGATCTTGGCGAAATGGGTCATCGTCATCGTGCCGGCAAGCAGTGCATCGCCGTGGTTGAGCAACCCGAGGACGACCCCCACCACCAACGACACCCGCGCGGCGCGCAGCACCACCGATCGCCGCAGTGCGATATCGAGAAACCGCGCGCCGGCCGCATCGGGCACGGCGTTTCTGGCACTGGGCATGGGCGGGTCCTCCGGGGATCGTGGCGCAGATCGCCTGCATTGATCAGGTTTTCCCGGCAATGTCGAGCCGGCCCCTGCCCGCCCTTCGCGGTCAGATCACGATTTCATAGCGGGTCGACCGACCGCCCGCCGCGCTCTTGCGCAGCGCTCCGGCCCGGGCCAGCGCGGTCAGGTCGCGGGTGGCGGTGGCACCCGAGACCCTGGCGATCCGGGCGTAGCTGCGCGCCGAGAGCCCCTCGGCCACCCGCTCGGGCCCCTGCGCGAACAGTGCCTCGAGCACCTTGCGCCCGCGCGGCCCCAGCGCCGCGTCGTGGCGGCCGAGATAGCGGTTGCGGCGCACGAGGAACAGCGCCTCTGACCGCGCCTCGCCTGCACCGCGCTCCAGCGTCTGCAGGAACCAGGTGACGAAACCGGTGGCATCCACATGGCTGCTGCCGGCGCGGCGCCCGTCCTGCAGCGCCTGATAGTAGCCGGCCTTGTCGCGCTCGATCTGGCGCGACAGCGGAAAGGGCAGCGGCGTGCTGCGGGCAAAGATGAAATCCACCAGCGCCCGGCCAATGCGTCCGTTGCCGTCGGAAAACGGGTGGATGGTCTCGAACCACAGATGCGCGATTGCGGCGCGCACCGGCACCGGCAGGCTCTCTTCCGTCGAGAGCCAGTCGAGCAGGCGGGCCATCTCGGTGGCCACACGCTCGGGCGGCGGGGCGCGAAACAGCACGTTGTCGGCCCCGGCGCCCGCCACGGCGGAGCGCACGATCTCGATGTCGAAGCGCCGCCAGCGACCGAGGTCCTCGATCTCCATGCCGTGAAACAGCAGCCGGTGCCAGTCGAACAGCCGCTCGGCGGTGAGCGCGCCCTGCCCGGCCATGGCATCCTCCATCAACGCCGCGATGGCATCCGAGCGCCGCGCTGGGGTGGCGACACGGCGATGGCGCAGCGAGGCCACCACAGAGGCCTCGATCTCGGCCTCGGGCAGACGCACCCCCTCGATCCCGAAACTGGCCAGCGCCTCCTGCACGATCCGCCTAAGCGCCAGGTCCGAGCGATCCGGCGGCGCCAGCCCCTCGGCCAGACCGGTCAGTTCGCCGATCGCCCGCTCGGCGCGGGCCAGCAAGGGTTCGGTCTGCCGCGGGTCGTGATCGAACCGCGGCCAGACCGGCGAGGACCAGATCTCTGTCATGAGGAGAATGTGGGGCTTATTCGCGTCACGAACAAGGGAATTTTGATGCGATTGGCAATAGCCTTCGCCTCGTCCCCGGCAGCCTGCAGCCAGGGTCAGGACGCCGCAGAGTGCATACGGATGACACGCCGGCATAGGCGCGCTCAAGGCGAGGGGAACCAAACCCGCGCAGGCGGCGTTGACCGGCAAAGGCTTTTCCGGGTCAAGGCCCCTCTTCCGGCCAGTCGTGCCGGCCCAGACCGAACCCCGAGGCGCGGCAAACCGCGCCGGCATTTACCAAGACAGGAAACGGCACCCGCGAGGGCGCCGGCTCTCGTCCGGCTTTGCGCCGAAGGCGTCGTTACGCACATCCAGTTGCGCCAGCAGTTCCGCGGCAGAAAGGAAGCCACCATGGCCAATGTGACGGACACCACCGTTTCTGACAGCACCGATCCGGGCGAGGACAAGACCGAGCTCAAGCGGGTCATGGGCCCGGCACTGCTGCTGCTTTTCGTGGTCGGCGATGTGCTGGGCACCGGCATCTATGCCCTGACCGGCAAGGTCGCGGCCGAGGTCGGCACCGTGGTCTGGCTGCCCTTCGTGATCTCGTTCTCGCTGGCTGCGGTCACCGCCTGCTCCTACCTCGAGCTGGTCACCAAGTACCCCCGCGCCGCCGGTGCCGCGCTCTATACCGAGAAGGCGTTCGGCATCCATTTCGTCACCTTCCTGGTGGCCTTTGCCGTCATGTCCTCGGGGATCACTTCGGCGGCAACGGCCAGCGCCGCCTTTGGCGAGAACTTCCTCAAGACCGTCGGCTGGTCGCCGGAATGGATGGGGGTGACGGCGGTCGGGCTGGTCTTTGTCGGACTGATGGCGCTGGTCAACCTGCGCGGTGTCAGCGAGAGCGTCTGGCTCAACGTGGTCTTTACCTGTGTCGAGTTGACCGGGCTGCTGTTCATCGTGCTGATCGGCGTCTGGGCCTTCGGCGGCCTGAGCGGTGTGGAGGCGGATTTTTCGCGCGCCTTGGATTTCTCCTCGGGCGAGGGCGACAAGGGTCTGTTTGGCCCGGTGATCGCCGCCACCACGCTGGCCTTCTTTGCGATGGTGGGTTTTGAGGACTCCGTCAACATGGCGGAAGAGGCCAAGAACCCGCGCAAGACTTTCCCCTTCGTGCTGCTTACAGGCCTCGCGATCGCCGCGGTGCTGTATGTGCTGGTGTCGATCATTGCCGTGGCGCTGGTGCCGATCGAGGAACTGGGCGAAGGCGCCACCCCGCTGCTCAAGGTGGTCGAGATCGGCGCGCCCTGGTTGCCGGCCGGGGTCTTCGGCGTGGTGACGATGCTGGCGGTGGGCAACTCGGCGCTCATCAACATGCTGATGGCCAGCCGCCTGCTCTACGGCATGGGCAACGAGGGCGTGCTGCCAAAGCTGTTCAGCAAGGTGCATTCCGAGCGCAAGGTGCCCTACGTGGCGATCATCTTCACCAGCCTGCTGGCGGCCGGGCTGATCCTGTTTGTCGGCGCGGTGCCGGAGCTTGGCGGCACCACCGCGCTGCTCCTACTGGCGGTGTTCACCGTGGTGAACCTCTCGGTGCTGGTGTTGCGGCGGAAAGAGGACGAGGACGCCAAGAGCGACCATTTCCGCAGCCCCTGGGGCCTGCCGTGGGTCGGGATGATCTCCTGCGCCTTCTTCGTCGGGCCCTGGACCGGGCGCGACCCGGTGCAATACCTGATCGCCGCGGCGCTGATCGGCATCGGCGTGGTGCTCTGGATCGGGACGGTGATGTTCATGCGGCGGTCGGACGACGGGTAGTCTGGCGGACGCCACGAGCCGCGCCGTCGCCGAGCCGCGGGGCTCTTTCGGCGGCGGATGCCACTCCATGCCGGCAAAGCCCGTAGAAGCTTTGGTTAGCGTCCAGACGCTAGCCAAATCGCCGCTCCCGGGGGGGCATGCCTCTGGTAAGACGAGGGCACAGCGGCCTCCGATCCTGCCCACCACCGCCTAGTCAGACACCGCGTTCAACTCCGCCGGCGCGAGACCGGCGTAATAGGCGGCCAAGGCTTCGATCTCCGCATCCGTCAACTCCCGGGCCGATTTGTACATCAGTTCGGCCGCCGGTCCGCCGCCACGATTGCCCTCGCGCCAGAGCCGCAACTGCTGCGCCAGATAGGCCGCCTGCTGCCCCGCAAGCGAGGGAAACGCCGGGTTCAGGGGCTCGGGCCAGGGCCCGTGACAGGCGCGACACGCCGGCACCCCGCGCGACCCGCCAGCCGCCAGCGCGCGCCCGGCCTCAGCCCCTTGGCCCGGCTCTGCCGTGCCGTCGGGCCTCCCCTGCGCAAACTCCGCCGCCAGCCCGGGCACGGCCGAGGCCTCCAGACCGCTCACTGCCTCGGCCATGACGCCGCTGTCGCGGGTGCCCTCAAGATAGGCGGTGAGGCTGCGGGCGATATAGGCCTCTGACAGGATATCGAGCCGCGGCACATGCTGGTTGCGGCTCACCCCGCGCGGTCCGTGACAGCTGGCGCAGCTGCCCTCTCCAGCCAGCGCCGCATAGGCCTCCGGCGTCATCTCGGGCAGTGCGCGCAGGAACGCCACCATTGACCAGACCTCGTCGGGCCGATCGCCGGGCCAGGCGGGCATACCGGTCATCTTGATACCGTTGCGGACAATCCAGAACAGCTCGGTGGCCTCGAATTTCTCGGCCACATGGGTCAGGGGCGGCGGTGCCGGTACCATCTGCCGCACCGTTGCCGAGCGCGGCTGCCCCGGCGCGCCGTGACACGGCGCACAACCGCTGGTGAAATGCCCCGCCCCCAGCGCCACGCGGTCGGGCGTGTCGAGGTCCTTTGGCACCTGCGATTGCGGCGGCGCGCGCAGGCTGGCGGCGTTGCGAAAGGTGGAATGCAACACCCAGCTCACCCCGGGCCAGTGGCCGTCACGGGCCGAGACGTTGTAGAGCCCCAAGCCCACCACCGAGACCGCCCCGACCCCCGCCAAGGCCGCCAGCACTGCCACGGAGACAGCAGCGGTGCGGATGTCGAAATCGCGCAGTTTCATGTCAGCCCTCCCTGCAATCCCCGCCGCATCAGCGCCAGCCCGCCGAACAGATAGACCGGCGTGCCGATCGCCAGCATCAGCAGGCCGCCCAGCTGCTGACCGCTCAGGTCAGGCGCCCGGCCGCAGATCTCGGCATAGAGATCGCCGGGCGCCAGAACCAGCAGCGCGCCCAGCATGGTCATGTGCACCGAGGTCAGGAACAACCCCCCTGCCCCGGCCATCGGCTCGCGCGCGCTCAGCGCGCTGGCCCAGACCGCCCAGCCGGCGCCGAGGAACATCGCCTGCTCCAGCGCCTTGCCGAATGCGCCGGTCTGGGCGGTCATATGCAGCAGCGGCAGGTGCCAGGCCCAGACCACCACGAATTCCAGCCCGGCGCCAAGCACCACCGGCAGCCCCGCCCGCCGCGCCAGCCCCGGCCAGGCCAGCACCACCAGCGGCGCCACGCCGGCGACCAGTCCCATGTGGCGCAGCATATGCGCCGGAAACGGCCCGATCAGCGCCGGCCAGGCCGGCAGGTAGAGCGCGGCGAGAAGCGCCACCGCGCCGAGGGCGGCGGCCCGGGTCACAGGCAGCTCCGGATGAAGAGCGCCGGCAGGGCGACAAAGATCGTGCCCACCGCCGAGACCAGCCCGAGCAGGAAGCCGGCATGGCCGAGGAATTCACGGCGATGCTCGACCGTGGGCTTGTCGTGCACATAGTCGTAGTCGCTGAGGTAATCCCACTGCCGCCAGGCCCGCCAGGTCAGCCAGCCGATCCCGGCCAGCGCCAGCGGCGTCAGCACGAGGATCGCCAGCCGCGCGGTGTCGAGCGTGCCGGTCTTGGCGCAGTCGACGGCGGTGAACGCATAGACCGCGAGGAAGTAGAACGACCAGACCACCGGGGCCAGCACCATGTGCCAGATCGACCTGTGGCGAAAGGGGGTCTTCTGTCTCATGACACCAGCCTCGGGAACGCACCCAATAGCAGCGCGGTTATGCCGCCGGAGAGCACCATGAAATGCCAAAACAACGTGGTGTTGCGCAGATCGGCGTCATGGCGCGGCGTCAGCTTGCCAAAGAGACTGCCGGCCAGACAGTAAAGCAGCATGATCACGCCCAAGGCCCCATGCGCCCCGGTCCAGACCACCAGCGCCCACATCACCGCCGGAAAGGCATGGGTCTCTGGCGAAAGCTCCGCCACCGCCAGCACCAGTGCCGCCACCGCCCCGCAGGTGGCCAGTGCCGCGCCGCCGATCAGCCAGCGCGCCAGGCCCTGGCGCCGGCGCCGGTTGACCTCGCGCGCCGCCAGGGTCGCGCCCCAGGCCGCGAGGAACCCGATCCCCGCCAGCCCCGAGAGCCAGCCGTTCGGCAGCGCCGCGCCCGGTGGCGGAAAATCGGGCCGCGCGGTCCAGAAAAAGAACACCCCGAAGACCAGGCTGGCAAAGGCGGTGGCATCGCCCAGCATGGTGATGAACACCCCCCACCAGCCCGGCGCCCGTGGTCCGGTCACATAGACCGGCAGCTTCAGGTCAAGGCCGGCATCGCGCATCGGCGCTTTCGGCACCTGCGCCGTCGAGGTCCAGAGCCAATAGATCACGCATCCTATCGCGCAGACCCCCGAGAACGCCGCCAGCCAGTAAACTTCGAACACCGGCAGGATGAAGGCGCCGCCGGTGAAGCCGGCGGCCCAGAGCGTGACCCAGGCCGGCCCGGTGATCGGCACAACCGCCTGTGGCTCGGCATCGACCGCCGAGGTGACGATGGTCTCGCGTTTGCCCTCCGGCGTGTCGGGAATGTAGAACCGCCCGTCATCCAGCCGCTCGAGGAACTTCGGCTGCTCCCACAGCGGATAGCGCGAGGTGATGTAGGGCACCGCGCGCACGCCCCAGGCCTCTTCCGGCACGTCATGCGCCCATTCCAGCGTGCCACCGCCCCAGGGGTTGCGCTCGGTCAGCGGCTGGCTGCCCTTGGGGCGGATCAGATCCCAGGCAAAGGTCAGGATGCCGGCGGCGATGATGAAACTGCCGAAGGTCGACAGCAGGTTGAGCCAGTCCCAGCCGGCATCCGCCGGATAGCTTGCCACCCGCCGCGGCATCCCCAGCAGCCCGGTCAGATGCATCGGCAGAAAGCAGATGTTGAAGCCGGTGAAGGTCAGCCAGAAGGCCCATTTGCTCAGCCGGTCCGACATCTTCTTCTTGGTGATGAAGGGATAGAAGTAATAGATCCCGCCGATGATCGGAAAGACCAGGCCGCCGAACAGGGTGTAATGCAGGTGGGCGACGATGAAATAGGTGTCATGCACCTGCCAGTCGAAGGGCGCGATCGCCACCATCACCCCGGTCAGGCCGCCGGCGGTAAAGATCGCCAGCGCGCCGGCAATCCACAGCACCGGCTGGCTCAGCTTGACGCGGCCGGCCATCAGCGTGGCGACAAAGGCGAAGATCTGCACCCCGGTGGGGATCACCACCGCCTCGGAGGCGGCCGAGAAGAACGCCAGCGACAGCGCCGGCAGCCCGGTGGTGAACATGTGGTGCACCCAGAGCCCGAAGCTTAGAAACCCCACGCCCACCGCCGAGAGCACGATCCAGGAATAGCCCAGGATTGGCCGTTGGGCGGCGGTCGGGATCACCATGGCGGCGATGGCGATCGAGGGCAGGAAGACGATATAGACCTCAGGATGTCCGAAAATCCAGAACAGGTGCTGCCAGAGCAACGGGTCGCCGCCGCGATCGGGGTCAAAGAACGGCCAGTCCATCGAACGTTGCAGCTCGAACAGGAAATCGCCGGCGATCAGCGGCGGGAAGGCAAAGAGGATCATCGCGCCCACCACCAGCACGTACCAGGCATAGAGCGGCATCAGGTTGATCCGCATGCCGGGGGGCCGGCATTTCACCGTGCCGACGATCAGCTCGACCGCCGCCGCGATCGAGGCGACCTCGATGAAACTGAGCCCCAAGAGCCAGATGTCGGGCCCGATGCCCTCCTGCTCGGTCGCCAGCGGCGGATACATGAACCAGCCCGAGCTGGGCGAGGCGTCGAACAGGATCGAGCCCAAAACGAAGATGCCGCCGATCAGGAAGGACCAGTAACCATAGGCCGAGAGCCGCGGGAACGGCATGTCGCGGGCGCCGAGAAAGGCCGGCAGCACGATGATCGAGATCGCCTCGAACATCGGCACGGCAAAGAGGAACATCATTGCCGAGCCGTGCATGGTGAAAAACTGGTTGAACCGGTCCGGGCTGAGGAAATCGTTCTCAGGCACTGCCAGCTGGATGCGCATCAGGAGCGCCAGCACCCCGGCGCACAGCATGAATAAGAACGCGGTCAGCGAATACCAGACGCCGACCTCGGTGTTGTTGACCGCCGACCAGTAGCGCCAGCCCTTGGGCGTCTTCCAAGCCTTGCGCAGCTCATTGGCGCGGCGTTCACTCAACCCTGGGTTGACTGGCCGGTCGAGCATCTCCTCGGTCGGCGGATAGGTGCCCTGCGGCACCTCGTCGAGCACCCTGCCCTTTTCGTCCAGCCCGCTCATGTCAGCCCCATCAGATACTGCGCCAGCGCCTGCAGGTCTTCCTCTGGCAGATGCCCATATGCCGGCATCTCGACGCCGGGTTTGAAGTGCTCGGGATCGGCCAGCCAGCGCGCCAGCGCCGGCTGCTCCATCGGCAGCAGCCCGGCGGCCAGCGTGGTGCGCCCGGCCAGATGCGTCAGGTCCGGTCCGACCGTGCCGGAGGCCTCGGTGCCGCGAACCGCGTGACAGCCGCCGCAGCCTTCCGAGAGAAAGAGCGCCGCGCCGCGCTTTTCGCCCTCGGTCTCAGGCGCGCGCGCCGGCGCGGCCTCGGCCGCGAGCCAGGCGTCGAACTCCTCTGGCGCCATGGTCACCGCGCCGAAGGACATGAAGGCATGGCTCTCGCCACAGAACTCGGTGCATTGTCCGCGGTATTCTCCGGCGCGCACAGGCTCCAGCGACATCCGGGTTTCGCGGCCGGGGATCATGTCGGTCTTGCCACCCAGCGCCGGGATCCAGAAGGAATGGATCACCCGTTCGGCATTGAGCACGATCTCGCTGCGGCTGCCGGTGGGCAGGCGGATCTCGTTGGCGCTGACCACCGGCACCTCGGCGCCATCGGGCCAGTATTCCACCCGCCACCAGAACTGGTGTCCGGTGACCTGCAGTTCGAGCCCCTGCCCCGGCGCGCGCTGCTGCGGCATTTCCCAAAGCGCATAGGTCAGCAAGGCTGCCAGAAGGATCGTCGGAAAGACGACGCCACCGCCGATGATCAGCGCCTCGGCGGCGCGTGGACTGAGCGGGCGTGGCGCGACGCGGGTGGTGTAATAGATCAGCCCGTTGAGCAGCAGCCACAGCACCACAGCGCCGGCAAACATGACCCAGAACAGATCGGCCAACACCTGTGCGTCACGCCCTGCCGGGTCGAGCACCGATTGCCGTCCGGCGCAGCCGGCGAGTGCTAGTGACGCAAGAACCGCCGCGCGCTTAAACATCGCGGGCCGTGGACGGATCAGTGCCTTGCAGGTGAGTGGGTCGGGTTTCGCTTGAGTGGAGGTGTTGAGCCTGCATGCGGTGCCCTCGTCGATCATCATTGTCCCTGAGAGGCACTCGGCCTCTTGCGCCATTGGGCGCGTTTTCGGGCCAACGCAGGAGTGTCGAAAAGGTTCCCGGGTGTCTTCGGAGAAAGCGATTGTCCGCGGACAACGCGGTCGTGCGGAAAAGTGCGTGCGCCCCATGTGCCGCGATGCGGGGTTTTTTTCACAAGGCTCAGGGCTTCGTTGCTGTCCGTCCGCCGATGCGCTGTCATTGTCCGCGGACAATCTGGGTATCACGCTGGCACATTCTGGCTCTGCGCCAACCGTCGCACCAATCTGGCCGGATCAAAATCGCCGCTCTTGGCTCCGGTGGTAATCGTACGGAAATAGGCCCCGGCAGAGGCGATCCGGTCGTGGAACTGCATCATCGCCCAAATGGTAACAGCAGCGCCAAAGACACCGTGGCGGTGCTCCGCGGCCTTGTAGCATGCATCCGTGACACCGATCATCGGCGCGAGGGTGCGGGCGTGGGTGACCACCTCTCCGGGGGTCTCGACCTGTCTCGGCGCAAACTGGGCCGCTTCAGGGCAGGCGGCCAGAAGTTGGCGCACCGAGATCGCCTCTGGCGCCTTGGTCGGTGAGGGGGGGCGTCCGGCCGCAGGGGCCTTCTTATCAATAAGTTCTTTATTTGACCTATGATGGTGGCGGACAATTTGGCCGTCACTGGCGGTCACAGTCGCCGTGACGTCTTTCTCATCGTCCTCGGCTTCGGCCACCACGTCCGCTGGCGCCAGCGTCTCGAGCAGCGTTTCGCAATCGGCCAGGGTGAGTTTCCGGCGCAGGGCGCGGCGGGCCGTCTCGGCCTCTGCATTCCCGGGGTCCTGCGAGAGCGCTGTATGCACCGCCGCCCGCAGCTTGGCGCGCAGATAGGCGAGGCTCTCGCGTTCCTGCATCACCTCGGCGGCATGACGCGCGATCTCTTGCAGCCGGTCGAAGAGCGGGGTGAGGTCGAAGCCGAACCGCAGTGCCTTGCCTTCGGCACCATTGTGCCGGGTAAAGCGTTTGCGGTTGGGGCTGTCGCGGCGCACCAGCAGACCGGCCTCTTGCAGCGCGGCCGCGTGGCGCCGGATGGTCCGATCCGAGATGCCGTTGCGGCGAAAGGTCAGGGTGGCGTTCGAGGCAAAGACGGTGTGGTGGTTGCGCTTCGGCGGCAGGCAAGAGAGCATCGCATCGAGCGTCGCCAGCACCGGGGCGCCAAGCCCCAGCCTGGGCGCGGCGGTGCGCAGGGTCTCGATCAGGACATGCCGCTCGGGCAGGGCGTTGTCCGCGGACAACAGGTTTCCGGTCCGCGCCCTGTGCGGGGCGGAAGCTTGGATGAATGCCATGATTTTTCCACGGCAACCGGTCGGGAAAAGCCCCGGTTTCACTGAGTTTCAGAGAAAAGGCCGCAAATCACCGTTCAACCGAATCGGTTGTTGTTGACTGTGGCGGAGAAGCTGGTAAATCTGAGGGTGCAAAGAACAGATTGGGCTCTCCGAGGGTGACCTTGGGGGGCTCTTTCTTTTTGGCTGCTTGTCGTGCTCCTGTGTGCTCTGGTTGCTCTGCTCGTTTTATCGTCAGCCAGAGGGGGTCTCTGACTGCCACGCCTCATACAGGCGCTTCAGCTCAGTTTCGGCGTTGTCACGCATCCACTGTGCAAACCCCGGCGCATCCGACTTCGACAGTTTGAAGGTCAGTGCGCGCGGGGTATCCTTGATCTCGGCCAGCCGGGTGCCATCCTCATGCCGGACCAGACGGGCAGGGGAGGGGGCCGGCGCACTGGCCTTGGCCTTGAGGTCCGAGGCGACCCTGTCGCTGAGCGCGGCAAACCGCTCGTCGGACCCCGGCAGTTTGTCCAGATCGAGCCGGTCCACGACCGCGGCCAGATCGATGTCATGGCTGCGGGCGCTGTCGGCCAGCTCTTCCCAGCGTCGTCGGCCAATGCCATGCGCCGAGCCGATGGCCTCGATCACCGGCACCGGGATGGTCCGCGCAACTTTGGTCATCCGCGACAGCATCGGCTTGTCGACGGCCAGCGCATCGAGGATCACCGGCTGGTCGTACCCGGCCGCGACCAGCTCGGCGGCAAACAGCGCTTTCTCGATAAAGCTCGGATCGAGCCGCTGGGCATTTTCCTGCCCCTGCGCCAGGATTGCCTCTTCGTCAGACAGCGAGCGCACCAGCGCCTTGGCCGGCAGCCCCAGTGACCGCAGGGCCAGCAAGCGGCGGCGGCCATAGACGATACGGTACTGGCCAGGCCGCTCTGGCAGCGGGCGGACCATGATCGGCACCTGCTGACCGTGCGCCTTGATGCTTTGCGCCAGCGTGGCCACATCGGCATCGGTGAATTGCAGCCGGTCCCTCGGGCCATCGACCTCGATCGCCTCGACCGGGATGTCCCTGACGGCATTGCTCGACAGATCCTTGAGCGTCGATTTCACGCCGCTCATCGCCCCGGTGTTGGGAAAGCGCGATTTCGGCTCGGCGGCCGGCGTGTCCGGCGGGGGAGGGGGCTGAAACAGGTTCCTACGTGCCATCAGTCAACCTCCCGTCCCCAGGCTTGCTGGATCGTCTTTTCGAACTCGTTGGCGACGCCATTGACGCTTTCGAGAATGCGGTCGAGCGTCTTTCTGACCACCTGCGAGGGGTCGAGCTCGTAGATCGTCTGCTGGGTCATGCCGGCATCGGAAATCGCGGTCGATTTCAGCATCGGCGTGGTCAGCACCTGATCGAGCAGGATCGACCGCAGGAACCCCGCCATCTGCGATTGCGGCACGTCGGTGGGCTCGTAGCGGGCGACGAGGAATTTCAGGAAGTTCCAGTCGATCGGGCCGGTGGCATCCTCAAGCGTCTGGACGGTCTCGCCGGCCATCTCGAGGAACTGCGCCATCGAGGCGACGTCAAGCATGCTGGGCACCACGGTGATCAGCATCCCCGTCGAGGCCAGCAGCGCCGTCATCGTGGTGAACCCCAGCTGCGGCGGGCAATCGATGATCACCAGGTCGTAATCCTGCTCGACCTCGTCGAGCGCAATCGCCAGACGCTGGGTAAAGGGCGGGTCGACCTTGTGCTGCAGCGCATAGGCCGTCTCGGTCTCGTACTCCGAGAGCAGCAACCCGGCGGGTGCCAGATCAAGGTTGTGGAAATAGGTCTTGCGGATCACCTGGCTCAGGGCCACCGGGTCTTCGTATTTCAGCGCGTCATAGATGGTACCGCTCTCGGCGAACTCGATCTCGGGGCGATAGCCGAACATGGTGGTCAGGCTGGCCTGCGGGTCCATGTCGATCGCGAGCACCCGGTAGCCACGCAGCGCATAGCGCTGGGCCAGGTGGATGGCGGTGGTGGTCTTGCTCGAGCCACCCTTGAAGTTGACGATGGAGATGACCTGAAGCGCGTCGCCCTCGCGCCGGCCCGGCAGGTAAGCCTCGCCATTGCGGCCGGTGCGCGCCATCACGTGGCGGATCTGGTCGATCTCCTGCGCGGTATAGAGCCTGCGGCCACGGCTGTCGGTCTCGACCTCCGGGAAGTCGCCTTCCTGGTGCCGGGTCCGCAGGTTGGACATGCTGATGCCGGTCAGCTCCGAAACCTCGGCCGGGTGGAACTTGCGCAGCGATTTCCGGCTTTCCGGCTGGAAGCTGTTGCGCATATGATAGTCCAGCGCGTCCGAAAGACGGACGGCGTTCGACGCAATCGACGCCGCGATAGACCCGGGGTTGGCAATATCTGCCTTGGTGTTCATGCTGCCCTCGTGACCTCTTGGTGGGTCTTTGGTGTTTCGTCGCACAACCGCGCGATTTCCGCGATCTTGCGACAATTGAACTCATGACACGCAACTATGCATCCGACAACAGTTTTTTTCACCGCACCCGATCTGTGGAGGGCCGGCGAAGTTCATGCGCCGGTTTGAGTTTGTCAGGTAAAGCATTGATGAACTTGGATAAAGTTATCAACAGGCGTCCGGTGCGTCGCTGATCGCGTGACAGTTGTGCGACCCTGCTGCCCGCGCGGCCGGACCGGCGGGTCCGGCGAATCTCCGGGTCCCCGCGGGACGGGCAGGGGGCCGGGGCGGGTCTCAGCAATGCGTCACGACTGGGTCGATCGGACCGAGCGGCCCGCCGACCGCAACCTCCACCGCCCGCGCCGCGGCCAACAGCGCCGCCTCGCCGCGCGGCTTGCCGATCAACTGCAGACCGACCGGCAGGCCCCTCGGGCCCAGCCCCACCGGCACCGAGATCGCCGGCAGGCCGGTGACGGTGGCAAGGAAGGCAAAGCGCAGCCAGTCCATGTAGTGGCTCAGGCGCTGTCCGCCGATCTCGCGCACCCATTCCTCGGATTGCGGATGCGGCAGGCAGCCGACGGTGGGGCAGGCCAGCACGTCGAACCGGTCGAACTGCGCCACCATGTTGTTGTAGATCACCGAGCGGTCGAGGTTCGCCAGCGCCAGGTCGTCAAGGCTGAGCGCGCGTCCGAAGGCGACGTTCTCGGCCAGCGTCGGCTTGAAGTGGCGGGTGATCTCCTCGGGCATGCGCCGCGTCACCGTGGCCCAGTTGAGGCCGCGCAACACAAGGTAGGTGCGTTCCAGCTCAGGCAGGTCACGGCAGGCCTCCCCGACCGTGGCACCGCCGCGTCCCAGCAGGGTCAGGGCGTGGCGGAGATGGTCCTCGACCTCGCGGTCGACCGGCGAGAGACCGTTCAGGTCGGGGGTGAAGGCGATGCGCAGCCGTCCGTCGGCCTGTGCCACCGCCGATTGATAGGGCGCGGCCGGCGCGGGCCAGGAGATCGGAGACCGCGGATCGAAGCCCGACATGGCATCGAGAAACAACGCGCAGTCGCGCACGCTGCGCGCCATCGGCCCCTGCACGCCTTCGATCATGAAGCTGTTGTCGCGGCTGCCGCCGCAAAGGCCGGGGCTGGGGCGCAGCCCGACGATGCCGCAAAAGGCCGCCGGCGTCCGCAACGAGCCGCCGTGGTCCGAGCCGTGGCTGAGCCAGACCTCGCCTGACGCCAGCGACGCCGCCGCCCCGCCGGAAGAGCCGCCGGCGTTCAGCGTCGTATCCCAGGGGTTGCGGGTGGCGCCAAAGACGGCATTGAAGGTATTGCCGCCGGCCCCGAACTCTGGCGTGTTGGTCTTGCCCACCACCACGCCGCTGCGCGCTTCGATCCGGTCGACCAGCGAGTCGCTCTCGTCTGGCACGAAATCCGCCAGGCCCGGGGTGCCGAAGGTGGTGCGCACGCCCTTGACCGGGGTCAGGTCCTTGATGCTGATCGGCAGACCGCCGAGCCAGCCAGGCTCTGCGGCGTTCGCGCGGTCGAGCCCCTCGGCCGCCGCATAGGCGCGCTCCGGACAGAGCGTCACTGTGGCGTTGATCGCCGGTCCCGTGGTCTCGATCCGGCGAAACACCGCGTCCAGAAGGTCGCGCGAGGAGACCTCGCCGCTGCGCAGCATCCCGACCACCTCCACCGCCTCCAGCGCGCAGAGGTCGGGGCCGGTAAAGGCGGGCGGGGGCTGGTCTGACATGGTCGCTCTCGTTTCGGGGGGTCAGCTGGGCTTGGTCTTGGTCAGCACCAGAAAGGTCATCATTCCCAGTGGCGGGATCGGTTTCTGCATTTCCAGCGCCAGGTTGGGCTCTTGCAGCACGGTCTCGATCCTGAAATCGGAATGCCAGCCGAGGGTGTTGGCGAAGGGCGCCGCAATCCGCTCGATATGCGCCAGAACCCCTTGGGTGCGGACGAAATGGTTGGTGATCACCACCCGGCCGCCGGGTTTCAGCACGCGGGCGATCTCGGCCATCACCCGCTCGGGCTCGGGCACCACCGAGAGCACGTGCATCGCGGCCACTGTGTCGAAGGTGTCATCGGGAAAGTCGAGCTGGCGGGCGTCCATCTGGCGCAGTGCCGCGACGTGGCGCAGCCCCATGCGCTCGACCCGGGCGCGGGCCTTGGACAGCATGTCGTCGCTGAAATCGATGCCGGTCACCGCCAGTGACGGTGCGTAGCCCGGCAGCGAAAGGCCGGTGCCGACGCCAACCTCGAGCACCGAGCCGGTCAGCGAGTTGATGTAGTCGACCGCGCGGCGCCTGCCGCCGTGGGTCACGGCTCCGAAAGTGGTGTCATAGACCGGTGCCCAGCGGGCGTAGGACGACTGAACCGACTCGATATCCAAAATTTACCTCTTATGTTCGGTGACGGGGCTGCGTTTGGGCGGCCGCCGGGTGGCCAGGCACCAGACGATGGTTGCGATATAGGCCAGGCAGAGCACCACCAGCATGACCCAGGCATAGGTCAGCAGCGCGGCTCCGGCGATGGCACCGCCAAGCAGGAAATACTTGGCCTTCTTGCGCGGCACCTTGGCGGTCTTGAACGACCAGGTGGGAATGCGGCTGATCATCAGCAGGCCGATGATGACCATATGGGCGGAAATCAGGATATCGGGCAGCAGCGCCGACCCGGAAAAGGCAAAGGAAACCGACATCGGCAGCAGCACCAACAGCGCCGCGGCCGGCGAGGGGACGCCGGTGAAATAGGCGCTCGGCGCGCCGATCCCGGCTTCGCGGTCGGCATTGCTGGTGACATTGAACCGCGCCAGCCGCAGCACGCAGCAGATCGCGAAGACCAGCACCGCGATCCAGCCCAGCCGAGTGTCCTGCAGCGCCCAGAAATAGAGCACCAAGGGCGGGGCGACGCCGAAGTTGACCACGTCGGCCAGCGAATCCAGCTCGGCCCCCATCTTGCTGTCACTGCCCAAGAGCCGCGCGATGCGCCCGTCAAGACCGTCGAGCACCCCCGCCGCCAGGATCAGCTGCACCGCCAGCACGTAATTGCCCTCCACCCCGAACCTTATTGCCGAAAGGCCGGCGCAGAGGCCGGCGATGGTCAGCATGTTGGGCAACAATTGCAACAGCGGCATGTCGGCGCCGGGCTTGTTCCGCTGGGCGCTCATGGCTGCGCCTGCGGGCCGCCTTCGGGAGCGACGTTATCGACCTCGGGCAGCACCGCGAGCACGGTTTCGCCCGCCACCATGGTCTGGCCGAGATCGACCAGCGGCGAGACGCCGCGCGGCAGGTAGACATCGACCCGCGAGCCGAAACGGATCAGGCCGAAGCGCTCGCCGGTCTGCAGCTGCGCGCCGGGTGCCACGAAGCAGACGATCCGTCGCGCCACCAGCCCGGCGATCTGCACCACCGCGATCTCGCGGCCGTCGGGCAGGCGGACGCAGAGGCTGTTGCGCTCGTTGTGTTCGCTGGCCTTGTCGAGCGAGGCGTTGAAGAACTTGCCGGGGCGATAGGCGACGGCGGTGATCTCGCCGGCGACCGGGGTGCGGTTCACGTGGCAGTTGAAGACGTTCATGAAGACGCTGACCCGGGTGAGCGGCTGATCGCTCATCCCCAGTTCCTTGGGCGGCACCGCCGGTTCGATCAGCGAGACGATGCCGTCGGCCGGGCTGACCACCAGACCGGGGCGGTCCGGCGTCACCCGTTCGGGGTCGCGGAAGAAGTAGTAGCACCAGACCGTCAGGCCGACGCCGATCCAGCCCAGGATGGGCGTGAGCAGAAACAGGCCGAGGGTGATGGCGGCAAAGATCGCAACGAACTTGCGGCCTTCCGGGTGCATCGGCTTAATGAAGGTCGCGAGCATGTTCATGGTAAAGTCCCCTGCGCAATCCAAGGCCACTCTTTTAGGATGATTGTGCCCGAGTACAAGCGACTTCCGGTGCGGTGGCGGTCATCTGCCCGCCGCGTCCGCCCGCTGTGCCAGCATCTTCGGCAATGTTGCCTCGAGACCGGCGATCCCCGCGGGCCGCCAGCCCAGCGCCCGCAGCCGGTCGCTGGTCATGGCGCTGATCGCAGCCGCTGAGCGTGCCGGCAGCGGGTGGGTGACGCCGGTCAGGCGGGCGACGCGGGCCAGAAGGTCGTGCCGGTCGAGCAGGATGTCTGAGGCGTTGAAGGCGCCGGTCTCTTGGCATTGCAGCAGCAGCCGGACGGCGCGGGCGAGGTCATGGCCGTGCAGTTCGGTGCTGCGGCGCGGGGCAATGGCCGCGCCGTTTGAGAAGGCCTCGAACAGGGTCTGCCATTTGTGCCCCGATCCCGGCCCGTAGATCCCGGTGGCGCGGATCGACGCGGGGCAGAAGCCGGGCGCGGCCAGCGCCGCAAGTGCCTGTTCCGCCTGCCATTTCACTGCGCCATAAAGCGTGTCGGGGCGCGGTGGCAGATGCTCGGTCAGCGCGGTGCCGGGCGGGTAATCGCCATAGACCGCGCGGCTGCTGAGAAAGATCACCCGGGCGACGCCGGCCTGCCGGGCAGCCTCGAAGAGCGCGATCGAGCCGTCGAAATTGGTGCGGCGAAAGCCCTCGGGGTCTTCGCCCTCGCCGCCACGGTAACGGCCGGGCAGATGCGCAAGGGCGCAATGCACCAGCGCGTCACAGCCGGTCAGATCGGGGCGGTCACCCAGCCTGTAGCCGGGGCGTGAGAGCGGCAGAAGGGTGTCGCCGGCCGCGATGATCTCCCGCGCGATGAAACGGCCGACGCGGCCGGTGGATCCGGTCAGGGCGATCTTCATGCCGGCGCGGGCAGGCTGGCGGCGTCGGGCACCGGCCAGTCACCGGCATAGGCCTGCCAAAGGTCGATCAGCACCCGCAGCCGGTCGGCCTTGGCATGCGCCTGCCAGGGTTTTTCATACTGGTAGTGCAGCACGTGGATATCCGGCCAGCTCCAGAGCTCCGGCAGGGTGAGCCAGACATATTGCAGCATGTTCATCGTCACCGGCAGCCCGTGCCAGTCGGGAAAGAAATCCTGCAGAAAGGTCTGGTCGGTGCGCCGCCAGAAGGCCTCGGGCGCATCGAGCCGGGCCAGCATTGCCTCGAAGGTGGCGGGATTGGGGCGCGCGGTGAAGACGCCGGAATTGAGCCGGTGGAAATCGCCGAGGCTCTCGTAAACGTTGGGCGCGGCGCAGAACTCCGGGTAGTCGAACAGCCGGTCGATATTGCGCAGCACCAGCGTGTCGGCGTCGAGAAACACAACCCGGTCATAGGGCAACTGCCAAAGCCGCAGCTTGGCGAAATTGTCGAGCGGGGTGTGGAAGGCGGGTTTGCCGCCCTTGGTGAAGGGTGCGGCCGCATGCAGCGCGCCGCGGGCGTGACGCTGGTTGAAGCCGTCCGAGGTGGGCAGCAGGGTGACCTCGCAGAGCTTGGCCCCGCGCGCCTCGAGCGGTGCCAGCGCCGACCGAGGCACGCCGCCGGTGTGCATCACCACCCGGTCGGCGGTGGTGCCGGTCAGCGCCAGCGAGCGCAACAGCGCCGCCGCCCCGCGCGCGAAATCGGCGTTGGTGACCAGCGTCACATAGGCCCGCGCGGTCATGACACGGAATGCAGGCGGGTGGCCTCGGGGTCAGTCTCGACCCGGCTGCCGAGATCGCGGGTCCAGGCGCTGACCGCCGGGATCCGGCTGCGGTCGATGCGGTGGGCGTATTTCTGCGCCACCTCGACCACCTCGGCCAGCAGCCCTTCGGCCAGGGTGGTGGGCTCGAGCCCCAAGGCGAGGAATTGCTCGTTTTTCACCAGCAGGTCGTTCTCGGGCGCTTCCTTGCGCGGGTTGGGCAGATAGGCGACCCGGCCGCCGGTCAGCCCGGCCACCATCTCGGCCAGGTCGCGCACCCGGTGGGTCTCGGTCATCTGGTTGAAGATCTTGACCCGCGCGCCGGCCTCTGGCGCATCCGTGAGCGCCAGCTCGATGCAACGCACGCTGTCCTGCAGGTGGATGAAGGCGCGGGTCTGCCCGCCGGTGCCGTGCACGGTCAGCGGATAGCCGATCGCGGCCTGGATCAGGAAGCGGTTGAGCACGGTGCCGTAATCGCCGTCATAGTCGAACCGGTTGATCAGCTGTTCGTGGCGGCGGGTCTGGTCGGTATGGGTGCCCCAGACGATGCCCTGGTGCAGGTCGGTGATCCGCAGCCCGTCGTTCTGGGCGTAGAACTGGAACAGGATCTGATCGAGCGACTTGGTCATGTGATAGACCGAGCCGGGGCGGGTGGGATAAAGGATCTCTTGGCCCTTCTTGCCCGTGGGCGTGTCGATCTCGACGTCGAGATAGCCCTCTGGGATCGGCGCGCCGACCGAGGAATAGCCGTAGACCCCCATGGTGCCGAGGTGCACCAGATGCGCGTCGATGCCGGTTTCCACCAGAGCGGTCAGCAGGTTGTGCGTCGCGTTGACGTTGTTGTTGACGGTATAGACCTTGTGGCGGTCGGATTTCATCGAATAGGGCGCTGCACGCTGCTCGGCGAAATGCACGATGGCGTCGGGACGGTGCTCGGCCAGCCACTGGCGCAGGCGGTCATATTCCTTGGCGAGGTCGAGCAGATGGAACTGCAGCGCGCGGCCGGTCTCCTGCTTCCAGATGCGGCAGCGTTCCTGAATGCTGTCCATCGGGGTCAGCGACTGCACCCCAAGCTCGGTGTCGATCCAGCGGCGCGACAGGTTGTCGACGATGTGAACCTCGTGGCCGGCGTCTGACAGGTGAAGCGCGGTCGGCCAGCCGCAAAACCCGTCGCCGCCAAGAACTGCAATCTTCATCGGATCTCTCCTTTGCTGTCGGGCGCGATGCCGGCCCGCACGTCTCTTGCCCGAGGAGATAGGGCGCAGCTGCAGCAAAGTCATTTGAAGGTTTTATGTCTGTCGGTTTCCCGCCGATCCGGTGGTTGACCCCACCGGCGCGACGGCGCAAGGGACGCGCGACCACAAAGAGCGAGGTACCTTCATGGCCAAGGCCATCCACAGCATGATCCGCGTGCGCGACGAGGCGCGCTCGGTCGCGTTCTACCGCAAGGCCTTTGGTCTTGAGGTGGCTGACCGTCTGGATTTCGACGATTTCACTCTGGTCTACCTGTCGAATGCCGAAAGCGGCTTCGAGCTGGAACTGACCGTCAACAAGGGCCGCGACACCGCCTATGACCTCGGCGACGGCTATGGCCATTTCGCCGTCTCGGTCGCCGATCTCGAGGCCGAGCACGCACGGTTCGAGCGCGAGGGGCTCAGCCCCCGCAAGCTGGTGGCCTTTGCGCCCGGCGGCGCTCTGGTGGCGCGGTTCTTCTTTGTCACCGACCCCGACGGCTACGAGATCGAAGTGCTCGAACGCAGCGGTCGGTTCGCCTGACACACGACACGGGGCGGCCCGCGGGTCGCCCCCTGCTGACGCCGGTCGGCGCACGTACCCTGCATACGTCCTGATCCCGGCGCGCCGTGGCCTCGGTAGCCGTGCGCGCGACCAGACCCCGCGCCGTCTCTGCCCTTCAGACATCCGGCAGTCCGCGCCGCCCGGCCGGGGCGTCTGAGACGTTTTTTCCCTTGTTTTCAGTCAGTGTCAGACCTTCGACGGTCCCGCGTGGGTCGCCGTTCGTCGCCAAGAGTGCCGTTATAAACTTACGAACATATAAAAATCGTCGACGATCTTAAAATATTCGTATAACTATTGTGCAAGGGGAGACGAATCCCGGGAGGAAGAGATGCACAGCGTGACACCGGCCCTGGCCGTCCAGAGAAGATCTGCCTGCTGCGGGCCAGCCTTGTGAGCCGGGCCCCGGACATCCTGCTGATCACCACCGACCAGCAGCGCGGCGATTGCATCGGCGGGGCAGGGCGCGCGGTGCGCACCCCCAATATCGACCGGATCGCCGCCCGCGGCGCGCGGTTCGACACCTGCATCACCCCGCATCCGATGTGCCAGCCGGCGCGCGCCTCGATCCTGACCGGCCTGCTGCCCTACTCCCACGGCGTGCGCGACAATGGCCGCAATCTCGACCCACAGATCGCCGAGGCGGGGCTGGGCGGGCTGTTCTCCGGCGCTGGCTATGACACCCGCTTCATCGGCAAGGCGCACCTGTCGACGCATGAGACCTTTGCCCCCACAGGGGCGGCCGAATGCTACAGCTCGGTGGCCGATTACCCAGAGGACTGGACCGGGCCCTACATGGGGTTCGAGCGGGTCGACCTGACCCTGCGGCCGCATCACCACTGCGGCTGGAAGGACCGGCCCTACACGCTGCACTACGAAAACTTTCTCGATCAGGACGGGCAGGGCGGTGCCCGCTGGGAGAGGGCCAAGGACCAGGTCGCGCCGCGCACCTCTCACAAGCAGGTCTGGCGCTCGGCGCTGTCCGAGGAGTGGTTCTCGACCGCCTGGGTCGGCGACCGCACCATCGACATGCTGGACGAGGACCGCGACCGGCCGCTGATGTCATGGGTCTCCTTTCCCGATCCGCATCCACCGTTTCTGGCCGCTTCGCCCTGGGCCACGCTCTATGATCCCGCCGAGGTCGACCTGTCGCCGCATCGCGCGCTCGATCTCGACCGCCGGCCGTGGTGGCACCGCGCCTTTCTCGAGAGCCCGGCGCGGCGCAACCAGAAGCGGGTGCATGCCGGCGACCAGCCCTACTGGGGCAATGACGACGCGCTCGACGACAGCGACCTGCGCGACGTGATCGCGGTCTATTACGGCATGATCGCCGCCATCGACCAGCAGGTCGGCCGAATTCTCGATCATCTCGAGACCTCCGGGCGGCGGGACAACACCATCGTGATCTTCACCTCCGATCACGGCGAATGGCTGGGCGACCATGGCCTGCTGCTGAAAGGCCCGATGCTCTATGACGGGCTGTTGCGGGTGCCGCTGGTGATGGCCGGGCCGGGGATCGTTCCGGGCCGCTTCGATGCGCCGGTCTCGACCCTCGATCTGCACGCCACCCTGGCCGAGCTCTGCGGGCTGGACGCCCCGGACGGGGACGGCATATCGCTCAGCGACGTCATGCAGGGCGGCACCCGGGCGGTGGCGCACAACGAATGGGAGGTCGATGCCAGCCGCAGCGGTGTCGATCTCGATCTCAGGACGGTGCGGTCGGTCGATCACCGGCTCTCCGTCGACCTGAAGAGCGGCGCGGGCGAGCTCTATGACCTCGCCGCCGATCCGCATGAAATGAGCAACCTCTGGGACACCGCCGGCGCCGCATCGGTGCGCGACCGGCTCTGCGCGTGCATCGCGACGGACCGTCCCGGCATGATCCCCGCCGCACCGCGCGTCGGCTGGCACTGAAAAGGACCAAGATGACCAAGATCGTTTCCATAGAACCGCTTCACGCCCGCGTCGGCATCCGCAACCAGCTGCTGGTCAAGGTGACCACCGAGGACGGGCTCTACGGCTGGGGTGAATCCGGCCTGTCGTGTCGCGAGGGCGCGGTGGCGGCCACGCTCGCGCATTTCGCCGAGTTCCTGGTGGGCAAGGATTCGCGCCAGATCGGGCGGATCTGGCAGGAGACCTATCGCAGCCAGTATTTCGAGGGCGGCCGGGTGTTCACCGCAGCCATGTCGGCGATCGACATCGCGCTCTATGACATCCTTGGCAAGCGGCTGGGCGTGCCGGTGCACCAGCTGCTGGGCGGCAAGCAGCGCGACGAGATCCCGACCTTTCCGAGCTGCCAGTCCGATGACATCGACGATCTGCTGGGCAAGGCGCGGGTGCTGGTCGGCGCCGGCTGGGACTGTCTGCGGATCTACACCGGCAACTTCGACGGCGACGCTGTGTTCGATCCGCGCAAGAACCTCAACCAGGCCGCGCGCGAGCTGATCGCCCTGCGCGAGGAGTTCGGCCCCGACCTCTGCCTCGGCATCGACCTGCACCATCGCCTGTCGATCGCCGAGACCGCGGATTTCTGCAACCGTCTGCCCGCCGGCACGCTGGATTTCCTCGAAGAGCCGATCCGCTGCCAGACCCCGCAGGCCTATCGCACGCTGCGTTCCATGACCAACATTCCCTTTGCCGTGGGCGAGGAGTTCTCGTCGAAATGGGAGGCGGCGCCGTATATCGAGGAAGGGCTGACCCAGTACATGCGGCTCGACATCTGCAACATCGGCGGCTTCACCGAGGCGATGAAGGTCGCCGGCTGGTGCGAGCAGCATTACATCGACCTGATGCCCCACAACCCGCTCGGCCCGGTCTGCACCGCGGCCACGGTGCATATGGCGGCGGCGGTGCCGAATTTCAGCTGGGCCGAGACCCGGCAGGGCCCGACCGAAAGCCTGGGCTTCCACGATCCCGAACTGTTCCCGAAGCAGGTCGAACTCGACGGCATCACCTACAAGGTGCCCGACGGCCCCGGTCTGGGGGTCGAGGTGGACGAGGAAAAGATACGGGCGTCTCAGCCCAGCCATGTCGAACCGCCGCATCTGACGCGGCCGGACGGCTCTGTCACCAACTGGTGATATACTTCAACGGAGGAGGAGAACGACAATGAAGACCAAGTGGAGATTTACCACCCTGGCCAGCGCGCTTGCCATGGCGGTCGCCAGCCAGGCCTTTGCCTACGAGCAGGCACCGATCCTGGACGAAAAGGTGGCCGCGGGCGAGCTGCCCCCGGTGGATGAGCGGCTGCCGGCCGAGCCGCTGGTGATGGACGTGATCGAGGGCCCCGGCGAATACGGCGGCACGCTGCGCCGCGCCATCCTCGGCGGAGGCGACCAGCACAACATGGTGCGCACCATCGGCAGCGACAATATGGTGCGCTGGTCGCCTGACTGGTCTGAGGTGCGACCCAATATCGCCAAGTCGTGGGACGTGTCCGACGATGCCTCGAAGTTCACCTTCCACCTGCGCGAGGGCATGAAGTGGTCTGACGGCGCGCCGTTCACCGCCGATGACATCATGTTCTGGTACGAGGATGTCTTTACCAACACCGACCTGACCCCCAACAAGGACAGCACCTTCATCGGCCCCGCCGGCCCGGTCAAGGTGACCAAGATTGACGATGTCACCGTCGAGTTCGACTTTGGCGCGCCCAACGGGCTGTTCATCCAGGCGCTGGCCTATGGCTTCGGGTATCACCCGACCGCCTATCCCAAGCACTACCTCAGCCAGTTCCATGAGGCCTACAACGACGACCTGCAATCGCTGGTCGAGGCCGAGCCTGCGGCGGCGGACTGGAAGCAGCTGTTCAACCTCAAGGCCGGGCCGATGGACACGCCGCTGTTCTGGCAGAACCCCGACCGCCCGACGCTGCACGCCTGGCACCTGACCAATGCCTATGGCGCCGCCGACCGCGTGGTGGCCGAACGCAACCCCTATTACTACAAGGTCGACAGCGAAGGGCAGCAGCTGCCCTACATGGACCGGATCACCTATGATCAGGTCGAGGATGTCGAGACCATCCTGCTCAAGGCCTTCAACGGCGAGATCGACTACATGCTGCGCCACCTTGGCCGGCCGTCGAACAAGGCTTCGCTGACCGACAATGCCGAGCGCGGCAAGTACGGCTTCTTCGACGTGGGCGACCTGCCGGCCAATATCATGATCCTGATGATGAACCTCAACCACACCGATCCGGTCAAGCGCGAGGTGATCAACAACAAGGACTTCCGCATCGGCGTCAGTCACGCGATGAACCGTCAGGAAGTGATCGACCTGCTGTATTTCGGCGCCGGCGAGGCGGCCCAGACCGCGCCGCGCGAGGGCACCGAACTCTACAAGGAGGAATACGCCAAGCAGTACACCGAGTACGACGTCGACAAGGCCAACGAATACCTCGACAAGGTGCTGCCGGAGAAGGACAGCGAAGGCTTCCGCATCGGTCCGGACGGCGAACGGTTCTCGCTGATCTTTCTGGTCGCGGATGTCTTCGGGCTGCAATATCCCGACGCGATGGAGCTGATCGCGGGCTATGCCAAGGACGTCGGTCTCGACTTCCAGATCCGCACCACCGACCGCTCGCGGCTGATCGAGCTGCACACCTCGAACGATTTCGACGCCTACCTGTGGAATTGCTCTGGCGGGCAGGCCGATGCCTATACCTCGCCGATCTGCTATGTTCCGACGATCTCGAACTCGGTGAGCTGGGCGCGCGAATGGGCGCAATGGGGCGTCGACCCCGCGACCGGTGAAGAGCCTCCCGAGGAGGTCAAGGCGATCTTCGAGACCTACAAGCAGGTCCGCGCCGCCGCCACGCCGGACGAGCAGAAGGCGCTGATGCAACAGGTGCTCGATATGGCCGCAGAGCAGTTCTTTACCATCGGCATGGTGCAGAACGATCCGGTCTTCGGCATCGCCCGCAACAACGTGCGTAACGTGCCCGATCCGCTGCCGATCGCCGGGCAGCTGTGGTTCCCGGCGCCCTACACTGCGCAGATGTACTTCGAAGGCGGCACCAACCTGCCCTGATCCGAAGTACCTGACGGGGCGTCCGGTGTCCTCCCTTCCGGGCGCCCCACCTGACCTTTAACGCAAGGAGCGGACATGGGTGGCTTCATCCTCCGAAGGGTTCTCTACATGATCCCGACGGTCTTCCTGGTCTCCATCGTGACCTTCATCATCATCCAGCTGCCGCCGGGCGACTATCTCGACAGCCTCGCCGCCGAGATGGGCGAGGCCGGTGTCGACAACACCGCCGTCGTCGAGCAGCTGCGCGAGCAATATGGCCTCGGCCAGCCGATGTACCTGCAATACCTGAAATGGATGGGCGGCATCCTGCTGGAGGGCGATTTCGGCATCTCCTTCGAGAAGAACCTGCCGGTGACCGACGTGATCTGGGACCGGCTCGGCTGGACCTTCGGCATCTCGCTGCTGACTCTCGGGTTCATCTGGGCGGTGGCGCTGCCGATCGGCATCTATTCCGCCGTGCGCAAGTATTCGGTGGGCGATTACATCGCCACCTTCTTCGGCTTCATCGGTCTCGCCATCCCGAACTTCCTGCTGGCACTGGTGATGATGTACGTGGCCTTCAAATACTTCGGCCAGTCGGTCGGCGGGCTGGTCAGCCCGGAGTACCTCGACCAGCCCTGGAGCTGGGGCAAGTTCGTCAACCTGCTGCAGCACATCTGGATGCCGGTCTTCGTCGTCGGTACCTCCGGCGCGGCGGCGCTGATCCGCATCATGCGCGCCAACCTGCTCGATGAGCTTTACCGGCCCTACGTCGTGACGGCCCGTGCCAAGGGCATGTCGGAATTCCAGCTGCTGATGCGCTATCCCGTGCGCGTCGCGCTCAACCCGTTCATCTCGACCATCGGATGGATCCTGCCCACGCTTGTCTCGGGCGAGATCATCGTCGCCGTGGTGATGAACCTGCCCACCACCGGACCGCTCTTGCTGCGCGCGCTTCTGGTGCAGGACATGTACCTGGCCGGATCGCTGATCCTGATCGTCAGCCTGCTGACGGTGATCGGCACGCTTCTGTCCGATGTCCTGCTTGCCTGGGTCGACCCAAGGATACGTTACCAATGACAGCCATCGACACCGCATCCGAAGTTCAGGCGGCCGAGTCCGTCAAATCCCCGGCGCTGCTTGGCCCCTGGGCCCTGATGTGGCGCCAGTTCCGCCGCCACAAGATTGCCTGGGTCAGCCTCTACGTCACGGGGTTCATCTACGTCGTCGCCCTCTTCGGCGAGTTCCTGGCCCCCGCCAACTACCTGGAAACCAATACCCGTGCGCCTTTCGCGCCACCGCAGGGCGTGCATTTCTTCACCCATGCCGAAGACGGCTCGAGGGAGTTCCGGCTGCACGCCAACGGGCTGAAGATGGAGATCGACCGCGAGGCGATGCGCCGGCACTTCGTCGAAGACCCGGAGAAGGTCATCCCGCTGGGCTTTTTCGTCAAGGGCTATGAGTACAAGCTGCTCTGGCTGATCCCCACCGACCGGCACTTCTTCGGCCCCAAGGATCCGTCGCACAAGGTCTATTTCTTCGGCGCCGACCGGCTGGGCCGCGACATCCTGAGCCGGATCATCATGGGCACGCGGATTTCGATGTCGATCGGTCTGGTCGGCGTGGCGGTCTCGCTGATCGTCGGCGTCAGCCTCGGCGGCATCTCGGGCTATTACGGCGGCTGGATCGACAACGCCATCCAACGGCTGATCGAGTTCCTGCGCTCGATCCCCACCATCCCGCTGTGGATGGGCCTTGCCGCCGCCATCCCGCTCGACTGGCCGCCGCTCTGGACCTACTTCGTGGTGACGCTGATCGTCTCGATGATCGGCTGGACGACGCTGGCCCGCGAGGTGCGCGGCAAGTTCCTGTCGCTCCGGCATGAGGATTTCGTGGTCGCCGCGCGGCTCGATGGTCTCAGCGACTGGGAGGTGATCCGCAAGCACCTGGTGCCCAGCTTCGCCAGCCATATCATCGCCTCGCTCACTCTGGCGGTGCCGCTGATGATCCTCGCGGAGACCTCTCTTTCGTTCCTCGGCATCGGGCTGCAACCGCCCATCGTGTCCTGGGGCACCTTGCTGAAAGAGGCGCAGAACATCCGCACCATCATCGAGGCCCCCTGGCTTCTGATCGCGCCCGGTTCGATCATCGTGATCACCGTGCTCGCCCTCAACTTCCTAGGAGACGGCCTTCGCGATGCCGCTGACCCCTATGCACAATGACACCCAAGACACACCGCTGGTCGAGATCAAGGGCCTGAAAACCCACTTCTTCACCGATGACGGGCTGGTCAAGGCGGTCGAGGGCGTCGACCTCGACATCCTGCCCAACCGCACCCTTTGCCTGCTGGGCGAGAGCGGCTGCGGCAAGTCGATCATGGCGCGCTCGATCCTGCGCATCGTCGATGCGCCGGGGCGGATCACCGGCGGCAGCATCCTCTACCATGCCGCCGATGGCCGGACGGTCGACCTGGCCCGGGCGCGCTCCGGGTCAAAGGAACTGCGTGCGATCCGCGGCAGCGACATCGCGATGATCTTCCAGGAGCCGATGTCCTCGCTCGGGCCGATCCAGAAGATCGGCAAGCAGATCACCGAGACCATCCGCCTGCACCGCGACGTCACCAAGGCCGAGGCCCGCGAAGAGGCGATTGACATGCTGGCCCGGGTCGGCATTCCGCGCCCGGCCGAGCGCTTCGAGGCCTATCCTTTCGAATTGTCGGGCGGGATGCGGCAGCGGGCGATGATCGCCATGGCGCTGTCGTGCCAGCCGCGGCTGCTGATCGCCGACGAGCCGACCACTGCGCTCGACGTGACGACGCAGGCGCAGATCCTCGACCTGATCGCCGAGCTCAAGGACGAGTTCAAGATGGCGGTAATGCTGATTACCCACGACCTTGGCGTGGTGGCTGAAGTGGCCGATGACGTGGCGGTGATGTACATGGGCAAGATCGTCGAGAAATCCGACGTCTACGGGCTCTTCGAGAACCCACAACACCCCTACACCCGCGCGCTGCTCGATTCCGTGCCGCGCATCGGGGTGACCACCCGCGACCGCCTTCCGGCGATCCGCGGTATGGTTCCGCACCCCTTGGCGCGGCCCTCTGGCTGCACCTTCCGCACGCGGTGCGATCATTTCATGCCGGGTCTCTGCGACCTGCGCGAACCGCAGCTGAAATCGCAAGGAGACGGGCAGGTGGCCTGTTTCCTGCATGAAGAGGAGGCGCGCGCCGATGTCTGAGGCCATTCTCGAGGTCAAGGACCTCACCATGTCGTTCGGCGACACCAAGGGCGGCTGGTTCTCCAAGCCGATGCAGGGCTTTGTCGCGGTGGATGCGGTGTCGTTCGAGGTTCGCCGCGGCGAGACCTTCGGCATCGTCGGCGAAAGCGGGTCGGGCAAGACCACGCTCGGCCGCTGCATCCTGCGGGTGCTCGACCCCAGCTCCGGCTCGATCCGCTTCCTGCCCAAGGAGGGCGGCGCGGTCGAGCTGGCCGGGGCGCCGATCGACCAGCTGCGGCAGGTCTGGCGCAAGGTGCGGATGATCTTTCAGGACCCGCAGGCCTCGCTCAACCCGCGGCTCAGGGTGATCGACGTCGTTGGTCAGGCGCTGCAGAAGACCGAGGGTCTGAAGGGCAAGGCGCTGGCCGACCGGGTGGCGGGCCTGCTGGAAAACGTCGGCCTGCGCAAGGAGTTCATGCACCGCTATCCCAACGCCTTTTCCGGCGGTCAGCGCCAGCGGCTGGGCATCGCCCGGGCGCTCTCGACCCATCCCGAGCTGGTGGTGGCGGATGAGGCGGTCTCGGCGCTCGACGTCTCGATCCAGGCGCAGACGCTGAACCTCTTGCAGGACCTGCAGGAGGAGTTCGCCCTGACCTTCCTGTTCATCGCGCATGACCTGGCGGTGGTCGAACACATCTGCGACCGGGTGGCGGTGATGTACCGTGGCCAGTTCGTCGAGGTGGCCGATACCAAGACGCTGTTTGAAAACCCTCAGCATCCCTACACCCGTGCGCTGCTCCAGGCGGTGCCGGTGGCCGATCCGCGCCAGCGCGGCCGCAGGCGCGGCAAGGCCGAGCCGGTGGATGTGGGCGCCGCGCCGAAAGGCTGCCGCTTCAGCACCCGCTGTCCGCATGCCACCGATCTGTGCCGGCAGACCCGGCCGCCGGCGCGCCGGATCGGCGGGGCCGACGTGCTGTGCCACTACGCGGGAGAGATATGAGCGCGGCCGCCCCGTCGCTCTGGCAGAGCGCGGGGCAGGCCGCTATGATGACCGACGATCCAGAGAGTACGAAGACATCATGAAGACCGGCGACGATACCGGGGAACTCCCGCTCTACGATGCGATCCTCGACGACATCTACGATGGGCGCCTGGCCGGCGGTCAGCGGCTCAAGGTGTCCGAGATCGCCGAGCGCTACGGCACCTCGACCAGCCCGGTCCGCGAGGTGCTGCGGCGGATGCAGGGCGAGGGCTTTGTCGAGATCCACCCCAACCGCGGTGCCACCATCAAGCCCACTGACGCCGGCTCGATCCAGAACATCTTCGAAGTGCTGCAGATGCTCGAGCCCTACTTCGTCAACTGGTTCGCCGATTACGCCCCGCCAGAGCTGCTCGACGAGCTGGAGGGCATCCAGGCCAAGATCCACGAGCTGCCGCATTCCGAGCAGCGCATCTTCCGCAAGCTCGATTTCCAGTTCCACGAGATCTTTTGCCGCGGTCATTACAACCAGACCGCCGCCGAGATCTGGCGCAACCTGCGCACGACGCTGAACGTGCAGGCGTCACGGCTGCGGATCTCGCCGGCGCGGTTCGAGTCGATCAAGAAGGAACACGACGATCTGATCGCTGCCTTCCGCGCCAATGACCCGGCGCGCGCCGACACGGTGATCCGCAAGCATGTGGACGGATCCTTCGTGCAGATGTCACAACAGATCCGCGCGCTGGTGATGAAGAACGTCGCCTCGCATTAGACCGGGTCGAACCCGAACTCCCGGGCCAGCGCCGCCCCGTGTTCATTCAGCACCGGCCCGCGCGCCACGGGCATCGGCCGCGCGCCGTCGATGCGGAACGGCGCCGCAACGCGCGCCAGCTCGCCCCCCGCGTGAAGCATGCCGGTGACCGCCGGGCCGCCTTCGGTTCTCATTTCCGCCCAGCTGCGGACGCGGGCGCACCAGATGCCTTTTGCGCTCAGGGTTGCCTCCCACTCGGCCGCCGGTCGGGTGATCAGAACCTCCTGCAGGCGCTCGCGGATGGCCTCGCGGTCGGCAAACGCCTCGAGCCCGGCAAGCTGCGCTGCAAGGCTCGGGCGATCCAGCGCGTCTGACAATGTGGCCAGCGGCATCATCGCCACGGCAAGGTGACCCTCGGCGGTGTCATAGACCCCGTAGGGCGCCGCGAGATAGCCATGCGCCGAGCCGTGCTGCAGACGCTCTGGCGGCCTTTGGCCATTGCTCAGCCAGGTGGTCAGGAACTCGAACTGAAGATCGATCAACGCCTCGAGCAGGCTGGTCTGCACATGTGTGCCCTCGCCGGTCCGGGCCTGCCGGTAAAGCGCCGCCAAGAGCCCCTGCGCCAGACAGGCCCCGGCCGCGATATCGGCAATCGGCAGCCCCACCGGCACCGGCCCCTGGCCGCGATTGCCGCTCAGCCACATCACCCCGCTGCGCGCCTGCGCCAGGAGGTCCTGTCCCGGCAGGCCGGCCCATTCGCCTGCCTCGCCGTAGCCCGAGATCGAGCCGTAAACGAGACCCGGCCGCAGGGTTGCCGCCGCCTCGTACCCCAGCCCCAGCCGGTCGATCACGCCGGGGCGAAAGTTCTGGATCACCACGTCAGCCCGTTCGATCAGCCTGCGCGCGGCCGCGTGCCCCGCCTCGGTCTTGAGATCCAGCGTCACGCTCTCCTTGCCGCGGTTGATGGCGTGAAACAGCGTGCTGTCGCCATCCACGCAGGTCTCTGACACGTAGTGATGACGGCAAAGATCGCCGCGGTCGGGGTTTTCGATCTTGATCACCCGCGCGCCAAGGTCGAGCAGTCGCAGCGCAGCATAGGGTCCGGCCAGAAACTGGCTGAAGTCCACCACGGTCACGCCCTCAAGCGGCCTCATGCCGGGGCGGGCACGGTGCCGAACACCGCCGCGGTATCCGCGCCGAGCGCCGGGCCGCCCGCGGGGTTGCGCAGCATCCGCCCGTCGATGCGGATCGGGCAGCGGGAGGTTTTCGCCTCGCGGCCGCCCTTGGTGCGGATCACCTGCACCGGGTCCAGCGCAGCAAACCCCTCGGTCGCCACGAAGCCCGGCCAGTCCAGCACCGGCGCGCACCATAGCCCCGCAGGTTCCAGAATATCGAGCCAGTGCTGCGTCGGCTGAGTGACAAGAACGCCCGCCACCACCGCCTTGATCTCGTCAAGCCGGACGAAGGCCTGATCCTGCCCGAAGCCTGCGATCTCTGGACAGTCGAGCAGGTCCGCCACCGTGGTCAAGGGTGCCATCGCCAGCGCCATATGGCCATCGGCGGTCTCGTACACGCCGTAGGGCGCGGGCTGATAGGGGTTGGCATTGCCCTGCGCGTGGCGGCGCGGCTGACCTGCGTCGTCGTTGAGAAAACAGGTGAACTGCTCGAAGGTCATGTCGATTGCGGCCGACATCAGGTCGACCTCCACCAGCCCGCCCTTGCCGCTGACCCCGCGCCGTACCAGGCAGGCAAGGATGCCCTGCACCAGTTGACCGGCGGTGGCGACGTCGAGCATGGCAAAGCCGGTCGGCACCGGCCCGTCGCCGTCATTGCCGTTGAGCCAGGCGATGCCGGACAGCGATTGCACCAGCAGGTCCTGCCCCGGCTTGTCCTTCCACGGACCGTCCGCGCCGTAGCCCGACACCGCGCCATAGACCAGCCGGGGGTTGAGCGCCTGCACCGTCTCATAGTCCAGCCCGATCCGCTCCATCACGCCGGGGCGGAAGTTGTGGATCATCACGTCGGCGGTCTCGATCAGCGCCTTGACGCGGGCCAGATCTTCGGGCGCCTTGAGGTCCGCCGCGACGCTCTTCTTGCCGCGATTGAAGGTGTGGAAGACCAGGCTGTCGCCGTCCAGCCGCTGGTCGTTGACCACCATCGACCGGCAGAGATCACCCACCCCGGGCCGTTCGATCTTGATCACCTCGGCCCCGAGATCGGCCAGACGCAGCGCCGCCACAGGCCCGGCGAGAAACTGCGCGAAATCCAGCACACGCAGGCCGGCAAGGGGGAGGTCGGCACGGGGGAGGCCAGAAAGGGCGAGGTCGGTCATCAGTCAGATCCTTGTCATGAGGTGAGCGCGGCACCGAAAGGGCTGGCGTCGGGCAGGAAGCCCAGCGACCGCGACAGCTCCAGCGCGGTGAGGCGGATGGTGGCGAGGGTCTCCTCGGCCGAGGGCGCGTCGCCCACCTGGCCGATAAACCCCGAGGTGATGGCGGCGGCGACGCCGCGGGTGTCGAACACCGGCACACAGAGGTTGCGGACGCCGGAAATCATCGTGCTCGGCGTATCCTCGAACCCGTCGCGGCGGATCCGGGCGAGACGCTGACGCAGCGCCGCGCGGGCCTCGTCCGGCTGGCGGGAGATGTGGCGCTCCTGCACATCCTCGCCCGAGAAGGCGAGGATTACATGGCCCGAACTGGTCTGGCTGACCGGAAACAGCGCGCCGGTACGCACCGAATAGCCGGCGGGCAGGGGGCTTTGCACCGAGGTCAGCACCAGCACGTTGTCGCGGTTCAGCACGCCCAGATGACAGGACTGGCTGGTTCGCGCCGCGATCCGTTCGAGCTGCGGCAGGGCGACGTGGATCAACCGCTCCGTCGGGTCGTGCCGGTGCGACAGCTCAAAGAGCTTCAGCGTCAACGCATAGCGGCTGGTGCGCGGATCCTGGCTCAGGTAGCCGCGTTCGGTGAGGTAAACCACGACGCGGTAGATCTCGCCCATGGTGCGGCCCAGCGCATCGACGATCTCGTTCATCGTCAGGCCGGCGGGCTGCTCGGTCAGCAGTTCCAGCACGTCGAGCGCCTTTTCCACCGCCGGAACCGAAGATTTGGCCTTCTTGCCCTCGTCACCTGTCGCGCGTTTGTTCATCTGTCGTCCCCTGATTGCGTCGCGCGCATCTTGGCCTGTTCCGCCTTGGCGAAACAGAGGGACATCAGCTCGTTTTCATTGCGCAGCCCCTGTTCGAGGCTCAGATCCATCGCGCCGCGCACCGCCGCCTTGACGGCCTGCGTGGCGTGGGGGGCGGAGCCGGCGATCCGGCGGGCGATCTCGCGGGCGCGGGTCAGCTCCTCGCCCGGCTCGACAAGGTATTCGACCATGCCGATGCGCGCGGCCTCTTCGGCGTCGAACCGGTCGCCGGTCAGCAGCAATCGCAGTGCCTGGCCCTGGCCGCACATCCGCGTCAGGTGCTGCGCTGCACCACCCGCGCCGTTCCAGCCGAGCTGCACCTCTGGCGCGGCAAACACCGCCGAGCGCGCCACCACCCGCAGGTCACAGGCCAGCGCGATCTCGAGCCCGCCGCCGAGCGCCCAGCCCTTGACCGCCGCGATGGCCGGTTTACGCAATGCAAGGATCGGCGGGACATAGTCGTAGCGATTGCGCCAGGCCCAGAAGTCCTCATAGTCCTCCAGCGCCTTGATGTCGGAGCCGGCGCAGAACGCCCGCGCGCCGGCGCCGCGAAAGATTACCACGTGCGCTGCCGCGGTCTCGTTCGCCTCGGCGCAGCAGTCACCGATCTGGCGATACATCTGCGGCGTCAGGGCATTGTGCTTGGCCGGACGGTTCAGGGTGATTTCGGCGACGTTGCCGTCGAGCGTGAAATCCACGCTGCCATCGGTGTCGTGGGTCATATGCGGCCTCAGTCGAATTGCAGGTTGGGCAGCCAGAGCGAGAGCTGCGGAAGATAGGTGAGCACGGAGAGCATCCCGAAGAGCACCAGGTAGAACGGCGCGCAGGCGCGGATGAAGTCGGCGATGCGCACGCCGGTGATCGAGCAGGTGGTGAACATCAGCGTGCCCAGCGGCGGGGTGACGCCGGCGACGGTCAGGTTGAACACCATCACCACGCCGAAATGCACCGGGTCGATGCCGACCTTGGTGATCACGGGCACGAGGATCGGCGTCAGCAGGATCAGCGCGGCGGAGCCTTCGATGAACATGCCGGCCAGCACCAGCAACAGGTTGATCAGCACAAGCAGCAGGATCGGGTTCTCGGTCAGCGCCAGCATGGCCGCGGCGACCTTCGCGGGGATCATCTCCCAGGTCATGTAGAAGCCGAAGGCATTGGCGGCGCAGATGATGAGCAAGATCACCGCCGTCGCCTGCATGGTCTGCTCGAGGATCGGGCGGACGTGGGCGAGCCTCAGGTCGCGGTGCACCAGCCCCACGATCACCGCGAAGAGCACCGCCATCGCGCCTGCCTCGGTGGGGGTGAAGTAGCCCAGACGAATGCCCAGAACGATGCCCACCGGCACCATGAGCGCGAGGAAGGCACCGCGCAGGGCACGGCCCCGGCCCGCCCAAGGCATGGGCGCAGCGTAGGCCGGCTGCAGGTTCAGCTGGCGGGCGCGCAGGGCCACGGCCGCCATCATCGCCGCACAGATCAGCACCCCCGGCACGATCCCGGCGAGGAACAGCCGGCCGATCGAGACATCGCCCATGAAGCCATACAGGATCAGCCCGATCCCCGGCGGGATGATCACCGAGATGATCGACGAGGCGGCGGTGACGGCGGTCGAGAACGCCGGGTCATAGCCGCGTTTGGTCATCTCTGGCACCAGCACCTTGGATTGCATCGCCGCATCGGCATTGGCCGAGCCTGACACGCCGCCCAGGAGCGTCGAGAGCAGCACGTTGACCTGCGCCAGCCCGCCCTTCCAATGGCCGGTCATCGCCTCGGCAAAGGCCATCATGCGGCTGGTGATGCCCGCGTAGTTCATCACCACGCCGGTCATGACAAACAGCGGTACGGCGAGCAGCGGAAAGGAATGGGTCACGGCGACGATGCGCTGAATGAAGATCTCGGGCGGCATGGCGCCGGAAATCAGGAAGAACGACAGGCCCGCCATGCCGATGGCAAAGGCAACGGGGATGCCGATGGCAATGCCCAGAAGCAGGATCAGGACGGGGGCGAGGGTCATGCCACCTCCTCCAACGCGTCGACCGAGGCCGGGTCGATCACGCCGATCAGCCGCAGGGCGGAGGTGAGGGACATGCCTGCAAAGGCGATCAGCGTGGCGAGGTAGACCCAGGAAAACGGGATGTCGAGCACCGGCGAGGGGCGGGTCGCGCCGTTTTGCATCATTACAAAGCTCAGCCAGGCTGCGTACATCAGAAAACCCAGCACCAGTGCGTCGGCCAGTTTGCGCAGGGCGCGCCGGACCTGTGGCGGCAACAGGTCGACCAAGAGGGTGACACGGATGTGCCGCCCTTCCCGATGCGCGGTCATCGCGCCGATGAAGACCACCCAGGTGAACAGGATGCCCGACAGCTCGGTCGTCCAGACCGCCGGCCGCTCGGTGACATAGCGCGTCAGCACGCCCCAGAGCACCGCGCCGGTCAGCGCCGCCAGCGCGCTGAAGGATACGAGGTTCTCGGCCCGCCGGGCCCATCTTGCCACATGTTGCATGGTCTCTCCTCCCTCGGGGGGCCGGGCGCTGTCTGCGCCCGGTGGTGTGTCTTACTGGTCGAGGATCGTGCGGACGCGCTGATAAAGCCCGTCGGACCAGTCGGGAAACTTGCTGTAGACCTCCGCCGTCGCCTCCTGGAATGCCGCGAGATCGACGGCGCGGTTGAAGGTCACGCCCTCGGCTTCGAGCTTGCCGATCCACTCCTCCTCGGAGTTCAGCATCAGGTCGGTCATGAAGACGCCGGCCGCGTTGGCCTCTTCGTCCAGCACCGTCTGAATGTCCTCGGGCAGCGATGCGAAGAGATCGGCGTTGATGATCAGCCCGGTGAAGCCCTTGAAGTGCCCGGTGAGCGAAATGGTCTTCTTGGTCTCGTGCAGCTTGGCGCCGTGGATCGAGGGCAGTGGCGCCTCGGCCCCGTCGACCACCCCGGCCGAGAGCGCCGAGTAGACCTCGCCCCAGGCGACCTGCGTTGGACGCGCGCCCATGGCGTTGAAGGTCTCGACCCACATGATGTTGGGCGGCGTGCGGAAGGTCAGGCCCGCGGTGTCTTCGGGGCTCGAGATCGCCTTGTCGGCCAGCATGTGACGCGATCCGAACAGCCAGTTCATCGACAGCAGCTCGATGCCGGACTCCTCCCGCAGCCGGTCCTTCATCTCGGCATAAAGGTCGCTTTCGACGATCTTGGTGAAGTCGCGCGGGTCGTCCATCAGGTAGGGCCCGCCCAGCACGCCGAAATCGGGCACGAAATCGCTGAGGTATCCGGGGTCCGAGATCGAGATGATCGGCGCACCGGCGCGGATTTGCTCAAAGACCTCCGGGTTCGAGCCGAGTTGCGCATTGGGAAAGATCTGGATCGCCACAGCGCCCTCGGTGCGGGCCTCCACCTTGCTGACGAACGCCTCCATCGCCTGCTGGATCGGCTCCTTGTCAGAGGTCACATGCGCCAGTCGGAAGGTGTACTCCGCCGCCCCCGCAGCCAATGGGGCCAGCGCCAGGCTGGCGGCGGCGAACAGGCGGCCTGCGCGGCCAATTATCTGAGATGTCGCCGATTTCTCCTCCTCTGATTTGGATGGCGACGCGCTGTTGCCCGCCGCTTCCCGACTCGACATAGCATATCAAATCTCAAATACAAAAGTAATTTTGATACTTGAAAACGGCAAGATGATGCGGCAAGCAAATGTGAAGCCGCAGAATCGAGGAGGAGCAGCCAGATGAAACTGAGGGGCATGACCTGGGATCATCCGCGGGGTTACGACCCGGTGGTCGCCGCCTCCGAGGCGTTTCGCGCCGAGACCGGGGTGGAGATCGCCTGGGACAAGCGGTCGCTTCAGGCCTTTGCCGATGCGCCCATTGCCGAGATCGCCGAGCGCTACGATTTCATCGTGCTCGATCACCCGCATGTTGGCCAGATTGCCGAAACCGGCGCGCTGTTGCCCTTGCCCTTGCCGCAGGATGCCTCGGCTTCGCTGGGCGGGTCTGCGGAAAGCTATCTCTGGAACGGTCAGTGCTGGGCCTACGCGGTGGACGCGGCCTGCCAGATGGCGGCCTTTCGCCCCGACCTGAACCCGCCGCTGCCGCGCCAGTGGGAGGACTTCCTGAGCCCGGAGGCCCGACGCTTGCGCCCCCTCACGCCGCTCCTGCCGGTCGATGCCTTCGACATGCTGATGACGCTGGTTGCCGGGCGCGGTGGCGAAGCGATGCCGGCAAGCCCCGCGCATTTCGTCTCGGACGACAATGGCCTCTACGCCTTGAGGATCCTGCGCGCGCTCTACCGGCTCGGTCCCGATAAGCAGGTCGACATGAACCCCATCGCGGTGCTCGACACGCTGACGACGACCGATGATTTCGCGCTCTCACCCTGTCTCTTCGGCTATGTGAACTACGCCCGTCCCGGGTTTCGCCCGCACCGGGTGGCCTATTTCGACCTGCCGCTCTGTGCCGGTCACACCCGCCCGCGCAGCATTCTCGGTGGGGCGGGGATCGGCGTCTCCGCCAAGACCCGCCACCCCGAGGAGGCCATTCGCTTTGCCCAATGGATCACCGCACCGGAGGTGCAATCGGGCGACTACCTGTCGAACAACGGCCAGCCCGCCAACCGCCACACCTGGCTGGCGCAGGCAGACAACCCGGAGGTCGCGGGGTTCTTCAAGGGCGGGTTCCACACCATCGACAATGCCTGGACCCGGCCGCGCGACATCTGGTTTCTCGGTTTCGTCGACGAGGTCTGCGCCATCATGCCGGATTTCTTCCGCAAGCGGATCCCCGAGGAGACGTTCCTGCGCCGGATCAACCAGCTTTATCAACATCATCTCTGCGAGGTCTGAGCCATGCCGATTGCCGTCATCACCGGTGGAAACAAGGGCCTCGGTCTCAGCCAGTCGCGCCGCTTTCTCGACGCCGGATACGAGGTGCACGTCGTCGCCCGCAGCCGTGCCGATTTTGACACGCTGGGCGCGGCGGCGACGTTCCATGACTGCGATATAGCCGCCGACCGCGAGGCCAACTGGCTGGCCACGATCCACGAACAGGCCGGGCCGATCGCGGCTTTGGTCAACAACGCCGGCGTGCATTTCAAAAAACCGATCTGGGACGTGCCGCCAGAGGCGCTCGACCGGGTGCTCGACATCAATGTGCGCGCGATGTTTGCGGCCTGTGGGCGCTACGTGACCCTGCACCGCGAGACCGGCGGCACCATCGTCAACGTCTCGTCCATGGGCGGGATCATGGCACTGCCCTCGGCCGCAGCCTACGTCACCGCCAAGACCGCCGTCCTCGGCCTGACCCGCTCGGTCGCGGTGGATGCGGCGCCCTTCGGCATCCGCTGCAACGCCGTCAGCCCCGGGTTCATCGACACCGACATGACCCGCGCGGTGCTGGAAAAAGACCCCGCCCGCCGCGACCGGATCGAGGGCCGCATTCCCGGCCACGGCTTTGGCCAGCCCGGGGATGTGGCCAATGCGATCTTCTACCTCGCCTCCGAACAGGCCGCCTATGTCAACGGCGTCAACCTCCCCGTCGACGGCGGCTATGCCGTCGGATTCTGAAGGACAGACCATGAGCCATATCCAGACCCGCCTGAGCGCCGCGACCCGCGTCGACAGCAGCGCGCAGACCGCGCCCGAAACCATCCCCAAAGGTCATGCCCGCCTGCGCCTCGCCGCTGCCAGCCTTTGCGGCACCGATCTGCATTACTACGCGCATTTCGCCAACGCCGGCTTTCAGCTGCAAAACCCGGTGACGCTCGGCCACGAGGCCTGCGCCTGGGTCGAGGATCCCAACGGGTCGGACCTGAAGCCGGGTCAGCTCATAGCGCTCAACCCGATCATGAATTGCCAGACCTGCGCCCCCTGCAGGCGGGGCGAGGAAAACCTCTGCACCGCCAAGAAATTTCCCGGCTCCGCCACCACGGTCCCGCATCTCGACGGCTTCTTTCGCGATGTGATCGACCATCCGGCGCGCTGCTGCCGCCCGGTGGCCGAGGGCGTGAACCCACGCCACCTCACCTTTGCCGAACCGCTGGCTTGCGCGCTTCATGCGCTCAACAAGGGCGGTGTCACCGAAGGGCAGAAGGTGATGGTGACCGGCTGCGGGCCGATGGGACTGTTGGCGATTGCCGGGGCTGCGGCGCGGGGGGCGCATGTAACGGCGCTCGACCTGCGGCCCGGAGCGGTCGAGGTGGCGCTTCAGGCCGGGGCCGAAGAGGGGCTGCTTGCCGACCGCGTCGACGCGGCCGGGATCGAGAAGCGGTTCGACGTGGTGATCGAGGCGTCAGGCGCGATCCCGGCCTTCAACACCGCGCTCAGGGCGGTGAAGCAGAAGGGCCGGATCTCGATCCTGTCGAACATCCAGCCGCGCGAGGCGCAGGTGATGCTGCACCTGGTGATGCTCAAGGAGATCGAGATCGTCGGCTCCTTCCAGTTCAACCGCGAATTCGAAGAGGCGGTGGCGCTGATCGAGACCGGCGCGATCAACTTCGAGGCGCTGACCGCGGCGGAATACCCGCTCGACCGGGCTGGCGAGGCGCTGGCCCTGATGGCGGCGGGCGGGGCTATTGGCAAGATTCTCCTGATCGGTTCGGGTTTGCCCGCGGCGTCACTTTAGTCTGACAATAGGAGAGTTCGAGATAGCGTATTGACAGCTTGGGGCCGATTTGGCAGGTATTGAGCAACATTTGGTCTTACCAAATGCGTGACCGGCAGGAGGGTCGGTCACCGGGGAGGGGTGGCTTGGACAGATACGACCATATCGTGATCGGTGGCGGATCGGCGGGCAGCGTGGCTGCCGCGCGGCTGGTCGAGGGCGGCGCCAAGGTGCTGCTGCTCGAGGGCGGGCATCACCACCGCCATCCGCTGCTCGACATGCCGCCGGGCGTGTTCAAGCTGCTCAGGAACGGCTCGAAGTTCTTCCGCACCCATACCTCCGTCCCGCAGCCCCAGCTGGGCGGCCGCCAGACCGAGATCCCGCAGGGCAACGTCCTGGGCGGCGGCTCGACGGTGAACGGCCAGGCCTACGTGCGTGGCCGGCCGCAGGATTACGACGGCTGGCACGAGATGCTGCGCGGTACCAATGATGCGGTAAGCTGGGCGTGGGACGCAGTGCTGCCGCACTTCAAGCGGCTCGAGGGAAACCGTCGGTTCAACGATGATCTGCATGGCTGCGACGGGCCGCTGACGGTCTCGGACCCGGGGCACATCGACGATATGGCGCGTTGGTTCGTGCAGGCGCTGCAGGCGCAGGGCGAGCCCTTCAACCCCGATTTCAACGGCAAGAGCCAGCGCGGCGCGGGATTCTTCCAGTTCACCTACGACAAGGGCCAGCGCATCTCGGCCGCCTATGCCTTTCTCGATCCGCTGAAGGGCAACCCGAAGCTGACGATCCGCCTGCAAAGCGCGGTACAGCGCGTGCTGATCGAGGCCGGCCGGGCGGTGGGCGTGGTCTACAAGGACAAGTCCAGCGCGGAGCATAGCGTGCGTTCCGATGGCGAGGTGATCCTCTCGGCCGGCGCGCTAGTGACGCCGCAGATCCTCATGCTCTCGGGCCTTGGCCCCGCCGATCACCTGCGCGAACACGGCATCGAGGTCACCGCAGATCTGCCCGGCATAGGTCAGAACCTGCAGGACCACCCCGACGTCTCGATCGTCGCGCGGGCCAATGGAAAATATGGCTATCACAAGCAGGACCGCGGCTGGAACATGCTGCGCAACGGCGCGGAGTTCAAACTCTTCGGCCGCGGCCGCATCACCACCACCGGGCTCGAGGCCGCCTGTTTCGTCAACCCCACCGACCCCGAGGCGCTGCCTACGCATGAGGCCTATTGCATCCCGGTGATGTATCTCAACGCCGAGCAGGCCAGGACCATCCCCGAGGATTATGGCGTGTCGATCCAGATGGTGCTGCTCAAACCGCAGTCGAGGGGCGCGTTGAAGCTGGCCTCGGCCAATCCCGATGACATGCCGCTGGTGAACCCGAACTTCCTGTCAGACAGCCGCGACATGGACGAGATGGTCACGGGGTTGCGCTACTTCCGCGAGACGCTGAACCAGACGCCGCTGGCCAGTCGCATCGCCGAGGTGGTGGCGCCCAAGGATTACTCCGACTCCGCCCTGACTGAGCACTGCCGCCGCGTGGTCAAAACCAATTTCCACCCCGCCGGCACCGCGAAAATGGGTGCCGATGGCGACCCGATGGCGGTGCTCGATGCGCGGATGCGGGTTCGCGGGATCGATGGCCTGCGGGTCTGCGACATGTCTGCCGTGCCCGAGATCCCTGCCGGCAATACCAACGCCCCCGCCATGGTTCTGGGCGACCGCTGCGCCGAGATGGTGCTGGGGCGGCTGTGACCGGATGAGAAAGGACAAACCCATGCCTGAAGTCGGACGTCTCCTGCGCGAGAAGAACATTATTTTCGTCACCCTCGCGCTGTGCCTAGTGTTCTTTCTGATCAGCCCGCGGTTCCTGAGCCTCGACAACATGTCGGCGATCTCGCGCCAGATCGTGCCCATCGGGCTGATTGCGCTGGGGCAGTACTTCGTTGTCGTCTCGGGCAATATCGACCTGTCGATGGGCATGGGCTCGGTGCTCTTTGCCATCGTGCTGGGGGTGTTCTTCGGCCTGACCGGCGGCGTGGCGCTCGGCATCGTCGCCGTCATCGTCTGCTCGCTGGCGCTGGGGTTCTTCAACGGGGTGCTGGTGGCCAAGCTCAAGCTGCCGGCCTTCATTGTCACGCTCGCGATGCTGTTCAGCGCCCAGGGCCTCTCGGGCCTGATCATCCCGCGCGGGCAGCAGATCTTCCTGATGGGCGATTTCTTCCGCTTCGTCGGCGCAGGCAAGGTCATGGGGCTCTACTGGTCGTTCCTGTTCCTCGTGGCGCTCTTTGCGCTGGCTTACGTGGTCTACAACCACACCCGCTGGGGCGCCTATGTGGTGGCCATCGGCAACTCCGAGGAAAACGCGCGGTTGGCCGGTATCGACGTCGACCGGGTCAAGATCGGCGTCTTCATGTTCTCGGCGCTCTGCAGCGGGCTGGCAGGGATCGTGTTGTCCTCGCGCATGGGGTTCGTGCAGCCGGGGCTCGACGGCAACGGCCTGCTGCTCGACGGCATCGCCGCGATCATCATCGGCGGCACGCTGATCCTTGGCGGTCGCGGCACCATCGGCGGCGCCTTCTGGGGGCTGCTGTTCATCGGCGTCATCAACAACGCGCTCAACCTGCTGAATGTCGAGGACGTCTGGCACCAGGTCTTCAAGGGCGCGGTGATCCTCGCGGCGCTGGGGGCCAACTGGGTGCTCTGGCAGTCCCGGCAGGTCGAGGCGCACTGACAAAATTACCAAAGACCCATCAACAAGGAGGAGACTACAGATGACTTTCAAACGGACACTCGCCAGCACGCTGGCGCTGGCCACCGGGTTTGCCGGCACCGCGATGGCGGCCGAGGACACGCTCGACATCGTGTTCATCAACGACGGCCATGTCGCGCCCTATCACGTCGCCTGGCTGTCGGGCTTCGAGGATGCCATCGAGGCCTATGACGCGGCCTTCGAGGATGTGAAGATCACCGGCCGCTGGCTTTCGGCCGAGGGCTCGCTGGAGAAGATGATCCAGCAGACCGAGGTGACGATCAACGAAAAGCCCGACGTGATGTTCGTCAACGCCATCAACGTCGACGCCTTCGAGCCGTTGGTGGCCAAGGCGCAGGAGGCCGGCATCACCTGGATCGCGGTACATTCGCCGATGGAGAGCGCGGACTACAGTTTCACTTTGGGCGACGTGGAGAACGGCACCAACCAAGGGCGCGCGATGTGCGCACTCTCGGGCGGCGAGGCCTACAAGGTGGCGGTGATGCTGGGCCAGGCGGGCAACCCGTCGGGCGAGGCGCGGCGCGAAGGGATCATGAAAGGCATCGCCTCCTGCGACAACGTCGAGGTGGTGGCCGAACAGCCGGCCGACTGGGACACGGTCAAGGCGCAGTCCATTGCCGAGAACTGGCTGACCCAATACCCCGATCTCGACGCCATCTCGGGCGTGACCGATGCCTACATGTACCCGTCGATTGCCATCGCCACCAACTCGGGCAAGGATCTGGAGTTCTTTGGCTATGACGGCGACATCCCGATCCTGCAGCAGATGCAGGACGGTCCGGTCAAGGCCGATATCCTGCTGTCGGGCACCCGCGAGGGCTGGAACTTCGTGCAGATGGCCTATCGCCTCCACAAGGGTGAGACGCCCGAGAAGGTCTATGACTTCTTCACCCCGCTGGTGATGAGCGAGGAGAACCACAAGCTGGCGCTGGCCAACGGCTTTCCCGAGGACGTCGAGGTCTATTACGTCGACCAGGCGCTCGACGTGGCCGCCAAGGGCTTTCTCGAGTTCGGCCCGGACTCGGTGAAGTAACGGGATGACAGGGGCGGCCCGGCCGGGCCGTCCCGACACCGGGGAGGAGAGACCATGACCACCGCCACCGCCACGACGCCGCCACGGCCCGGTTTCAGGCTCGACAGCCTGGCCCGGCGCTATCTGTTTCTCATCGGGTTGATCGTGATCGCCTCGGTGGGCTTCGGCATCGCCAACGAGAACTTCTATTCGCTGGCCAATATCGGCATCCTGCTGCGCTCGATCGCGGTGCTGTTCCTGCTGTCGATGGGCATGACCTTTATCATGCTGACCGGCGGGATCGACCTCTCGGTCGGCTCCAACGTGGCGTTTTCAGGCGGTGTGGGCGTGGTTGCGCTGACCGCCACCGGATCGGCGCCGCTGGGATTCGCCGCCGCCGTCGCCGCCGGCATGGCCATCGGCGCGATCAACGGCGTCTTCATCGGCCGGCTCAGGCTCTCGGCCTTCATGGTGACACTGGCGACCTATGCGCTGGCGCGCGGCATGGCGCTGGTGATCTATGACGCGGATTCGATCAATGTCTCCGACGCCGCCTTCCTCTGGCTCGGTGGGGTGAGCTGGGGCAACATGCCCGTGGTCATCCCCTTCGTGGTGCTGGTCTTCGTGGCGCTTTCGGTGCTGCTCTATGGCTCCACCTTCGGCCGCGACGTCTATGCCGCCGGATCGAACATCAACACCGCCTTCGTGCTGGGCCGAAGGCCCGAGCGCACGCTGGTCTGGGTCTACGTGCTTTCCGGCGCGCTGGCCGGCCTTTCGGCGATCATCACCGTGGGCCGCGTCTCTTCGGGCCAGCCGTGGGCCGGGCTCTATCTCGAGTTCGACGCGATCACCGCGGTGATTCTCGGCGGCACCTCGCTGTTTGGCGGACGGGGCCGGCTCTTGGGCACCATCCTCGGCGTCCTGCTTTACGGCATCATCATCAACGGCCTCGTGCTGACCGGCACCAATCCCTATTTGCAGAGCCTGATCAAGGGGATGATCCTGCTGGGCGTGGTGCTGCTCGACACGCTGGTGCAGCGGAGGACCGCGCAATGACCAAACAATCGGGGACCAAGCGGCTCGACATGAAACGCATCGGCAAGAGCTTCTTTGCCACTCGCGCCCTCGACGAGGTGACCTTCACCTGCCACGCGGGCGAGGTGCATGCGCTGGTGGGGCTGAACGGCGCCGGGAAATCGACGCTGATGAAGATCCTCGGCGGCGTCTACCAAAGGGACGAGGGCGAGATCGAGATCGACGGTGCGCCGGTCGAGATCACCGCCCCCTCCGACGCCGGGGCGCAGGGCATCGCGATGATCCACCAGGAGCTGTCGCTCATCAACGAGCTCACGGTGTCGGGCAACATCTTCCTCGGGCGCGAGCTGCGCCGCGGCAGAACGCCTTTCATGAACACGCGCGAGATGGCGGCGCAGGTGCGCGCCCAGCTCGACCGCTTCGGGCTGAAGCTCGACCCCAATCGCAAGGTGGCCGAGCTGAACTCTGGCGAGAAACAGATCGTCGAGATCATCCGCGCGCTGATGTCCGACGCCTGGTTGATCGTGATGGACGAACCGACCTCGGCGCTGTCGGAGGAGGACAAGGAGATGCTTTTCGATTTCATCCGCAAGATGAAGGAAGAGGGCATCGCGATCATCTACATCTCGCATCACATGCCCGAGATTTTCAGCATCGCCGAACAGGTCACAGTGATGCGCGACGGGGTGATCGTGCTGTCCGAGCGCACCGCAGAGACCTCGGAGGATCACGTCATCCGGTCGATGACCGGCACCGAGCTGGATCACTTCGTCAAGCCGCACAAGGACATCACCGGCCAGACCATCCTGACGGTCGAGAACCTCACCCATCCCGGCGCCTACGAGGATATTTCGTTCAGCGTCCATGAGGGCGAGATCGTGGTGATGACCGGTCTGCGCGGCTGTGGCGCGCCGGAGCTGGCCAAGGCGATCTTCGGGCTGGAGGACGGTTACGAGGGCCGGATCAGCTATTTCGGCCGGCCGCTGAAGCCCGGCCGCGGCCCGGCACAGGCGGTGGCCGAGGGGATGGGGTTGGTGACGGAAAATCGTGACAAGAACGGCATCCTGCCGCCGCTGTCGGTGCGCGACAATATCGCGCTGCCCTACCTCGAGAAATCGGTGAAGGCCGGGCTGATCGACGGAAGCCGGATCGATGCACTGGTGAGCAAGGCGATCCGCGACACCTCGACCAAGACCGCCTCGCCGGAGCAGGAGATCCGTTTCCTGTCGGGTGGCAACAAGCAGAAGATCTGCTTTTCGCGCTGGCTCGATCCGGACCTGAAACTGCTGATCCTGCTCGAGCCCACCCGCGGCATCGATGTCCACGCCAAGGCCGACATCTACCGCATCATCGAAGACCTCGCCGGCCGTGGCGTCGGCATCCTGATCCTGTCGTATGAGATCGACGAAGTCATCATGCTCGCCGACCGGGTGCTCACCCTCTACCAGGGCGAAACGGTGGCGGAATACGCCTATCCCGGGTTCGACAAGGACCGGATGCTGGCCGACATGGCCGGGGCCGGTTTCAGGGCAGGGCAGGGGCACTAGCCCCGCCCGCCCCCACCCTCACGCATAAGGACCTCCGACATGACCACCTATTACAAGGCGTTCATCGCCAATGACTTTACCGATGCCGCCAGTGGCGAGCGCCGCCCGGTGCGCAACCCCGCCACCGGCGCGGTCTGGGCTGAGGTGCCGGAATGCGGTCCCGAAGACGCCAAACGCGCCATCGCGGCGGCAGAGGCGGCGCGCCGCGACTGGGCGCGTCTGCCCTCGGTCGAGCGGGCCGGGTACATCTACAAGATCGCCGAGGCGCTGCGCGCCGAGCGCGATCATTTCGCGCGGCTCCTGGTGATGGAGCAGGGCAAGCCGCTGGCCGAGGCCGGCGCCGAGGTCGACGACACCATCCGCTACATGACCTATGCCGCCGAAGCCGCGCGCCGCATCCAGGGCGAGATCCTGCCGGCGGATGCGGCGGGCGAGCAATTGTTCATATACCGCGTGCCCTACGGCACCACGCTGGGCATCTGCGCCTACAACTACCCGCTGGCGCTGATCGGCCGCAAGCTCGGCCCTGCGCTGGTGACCGGCAACGTCATCGTGATCAAGCCGCATGAGGCGACCCCGGTCACCGGCAGCGAATTCTGCCGGCTGGTGCAGGGCGCGGGCCTGCCGGCGGGTGTCGTCGGGCTGGTCACCGGCGGCGGCGCCGAGCTGGGATCGGCGTTGGTCTCGAACCCCGCCACACGGCTGGTCAGCGTCACCGGTTCGACCCGCGCCGGGCAGGCGATTGCGGCGGCAGCGGCGCAGAACCTCGCCGCGCTGTCACTGGAACTGGGCGGCAACGCGCCCTTCATCGTGCTTGAGGATGCCGATCTCGATGCCGCGGTCGAGGCGGCCGTGGTGGCACGCTTTGCCAATGCCGGACAGGTCTGCATCTGCAACGAAAGCGTGCTGGTGGCCGACAGCGTGGCCGAGGCCTTTACCGAAAAGCTGCTGTCCCGGGCAGCGCAGGTCAGGCTGGGCGATCCGATGAAGAACGCCGGCATGGGCCCGGTTTCGACCGAGGGCGCGCTTGACCGGATCGAGGCTTTGGTAGAGACCTCCGTCGCCTCGGGCGCCCGGGTGGCCCTCGGCGGCCGGCGCGGCCGCGGCGATTTCGCCACTGGCAACTGGTACGAGCCGACCGTTCTGCTCGACGCGCAGCCCGACACGCCGGCGGTGGCCGAAGAGATCTTCGGGCCGGTGATGCCGGTGGTGCGGATCGGCGGGCTCGAGGATGCGCTGCGCATCACCAATGCCCGCCCAGACGGGCTCTCGGCCTATCTCTGGACCCGCGACGCCGGCAACTATATGCGCGCCATCCACGAGCTAGAGACCGGCACAATCTTTCTTAACAAAGGAATTTCAGGCTACGTGCAGGGCTATCACAACGGTCACAAGCGCTCTGGCCTAGGCGGAGAGGATGGCATTCACGGGCTCGAGGGGTTCTTGCAGAAGCGCACCGTCTACATGCAGTACTGACACGGCGTCCGTCGGGTGGGCAGCATTGCCCACCCATGGCGCGGATTACGCTGTCGGGTCATGCGCCGCGCGCAGCTTGTCATAGTCGAATTCCACCCCGATCCCCGGCGTCGAGGGCGCCACCGCCAGGTGATCCTCGATCACCAGCGGCCGCGTGGTATAGGCGTCGATCGGAAAGCTGTGCACCTCGATCCAGCCGGCATGGGGCTGCGAGGCCACGAGGCTCACGTGCAGCTCCTGCATGCCGTGGCTGCAGACCGGGATGCCGGCCTCGCGGGCCATCTCGGCGACCTGCAGCCAGCCGGTGATGCCGCGGCAGTTCGAGGCGTCGGGCTGGATGAACGAGAGCTGCGACTGCGCCAGCGCCTGTCGGAATTCATGCGCCGTGTGCTGGTTTTCCCCCATCGCCAGCGGGCAGCCGGTGGCCTCGGCGATGCGGCCGTAGCCGGCATAATCGTCGGGATCGATCGGCTCTTCGAACCACAGCACGTCGAGTTCCTTGAATGCCTTGGCCGCCGTGATCGCTTGCTCGACCGAGAGCGCGTAGTTGGCATCGACCATGAAAGCCACATCCGGCCCGATCAGCGCGCGCACCGCGCCGGCGCGGGCCAGGTCTTCGGCCAGGTCGGGCTTGCCGACCTTGATCTTGACGCCGTTGAACCCCTGGTCGAGATAGCCCTGCACGGAGGCCAGCAGCTTGTCCTGCGAGTAGTTCAGGTCGATCCCGCCGCGATAGGCGCGACAGCGGTCAGAGGTGCCGCCCACGACCTGCCACAATGGCTGACCCAGATCGCGGCATTTCGCGTCCCAGAGCGCGATGTCGATGGCGGCGATGGCGAAACTGTCGATGCCGCCGCGACCGACGTAATGGATGTGCTTGCCCATCTCGGCATGCAGCGCCGCAATGTCACCCGCCTCGCGGCCCTTGAGCCAACCGGCGAAATCATGTTCGATCATCGCCAGGATCGCATGGCCGCCCTTGCCGCCGGTATAAGTATAGCCGGTGCCTCTGGTGCCGGTGTCAAGCTCGACCGTCGCGATCACCAGTTCGAAATGGCTGTGATCGCCATGCATCGCGTCGCTGAGAACCTCGGCCAGGGGCAGATTGAACAGTTCGGCTGTGACGGCGGTTACCTTGGGCATGTGACGCTCCTCCTGTGCTGAATATGGTCTTACCAAAATAATGGAGCGACGGTCAATGCGGCATATGGCCTAGCGTCATCAGGCGTTTGGTCTGTCCATATCCAGCGCTTGATCCGCGAAATCACCCATGGGATAAACCTGCATGAGTGACCTACAGCCAGCCTCCGCCGAACCCGCCACCGTCCCGCGCGAGAGCGCGGTCAATCGCGTTGTGGCGGCAATCGAGGCGCAGATCCTCTCTGGCGAGTTGAAGGACGGCCAGTCCCTGCCGGCCGAGCGCAGCATCACCGAAGCCATGGGCGTCAGCCGCCCGGTGGCGCGCGAGGCGATCAAGGTGCTTGGCAGCAAGGGGCTGCTCGAAATCCAGCCGCGTCACCGCCCGATCGTGCGCAAGCCCGACGCCGAGACGGTGATGGACGTGCTCGGCGGTCTGGTCGGCCATCTGACCGGCCAGACCGGCGGTGTGCGGCAGATCTTCGACCTGCGGATCTTTGTCGAGGCGGGGTTGGTGCGCCAGGCTGCGACCGGCGCAGGCAAGGCCGATATCGCGCGGCTGCGACAGGCGCTCGAGGCCAATCAGGCCAGCATCGACGACTCGTTGGCGTTCTACGAGACCGACACCGCGTTTCACGGCGTTCTCTACTCGATCCCCGGCAACCCGATCTTTCCGGCGATCCACACTGGCTTCAGCGACTGGCTCGATGCCCGTTGGCGACAGATGCCGCGCCTGCCAGAGCGCAACCGGCAGAACTACGAGGCGCATGCGCGGATCCTTGAGGCGATCCTCGACCGCGACCCCGATCGCGCCGAGCAGGCCCTGCGCGACCACCTCGAATCGGCCTGGAATCAGGTGCGCGACACCTTCGACGACCTGTAATCGCTGCTTGCAGGATGCGAGGCATGCCGCCCCTAGGGCGGGGGTCCGGGGCAGCCATAGCGCGCTAAATCCTTGGTATTTGGTCATACCATCCCTTGGCAATGCTCGCGATATGGGGGCTAGGTTCATGCATCCTTGACTCATGCGCCCTAATTTGGTCTTACCATATCAAGCCCGCGAGAGGCCGGCGTTTACTACGCCGTGCCCCAGGGCCCCGACCAGAGGAGACGCCCCCAAGATGACCGCCCCCCAGATCACTGCCGCCGTCTACCGCGGCGACCAGCGCTTTGCCGTCGCCCAAAAGCCCGCCCCGACGCCGGAGCCCGGCCAGGTTGCCGTCCGCATCGCCTTTTGCGGCATTTGCGGCACCGACATGCATGTGTTCCACGGCAACATGGACGCCCGCGTCGGCTTTGAGCGCATCATCGGCCACGAGATGTCCGGCACTGTCGAAGCGCTCGGCGACGGAGTCGATGGTCTGACCAAGGGCCAGAAAGTCGTCGTTCGCCCGCTCGATCACTGCGGCGACTGCCCGGCCTGCACTGCCGGCCACAGCCACATCTGCCACAACCTCAAATTCCTCGGCCTCGACACCGACGGCGCGATGCAGGAGGTCTGGACGGTCCCGGCCCACACCCTGCACGCGCTGCCGGACGACATGCGGCTTGACCATGCCGCGCTGATCGAGCCGGTGGCGGTGGCCTGCCATGACGTGCGCATGTCGGGCCTCAGGACGGGCGAAGACGTGGTGGTGATCGGTGGCGGGCCGATCGGGGTGCTGGTCGCCATGGTGGCGCGCGAGGCCGGCGGCAAGGTGGTGATCTCGGAGGTCAACGAGAACCGGCTTGCCCTCGCCAAAGACATGGGGTTCGACGTGGTGAACCCGGCCGGGTCCGATCTGGTCGAAGAGATAACCCGACGCACCGACGGCAAGGGCGCCGATGTCGTCTTCGAGGTCTCCGGCAGCCAGCCGGGCGTCGACGCGATGACCGATGTGGCCGCCACCCGCGGCCGCGTCGTCATGGTGGCGATCCACGCAAAGAAACCGACGGTCGACATGTTCCGCTTTTTCTGGCGCGAGTTGCAGCTGATCGGCGCGCGGGTCTACGAGCCGCAGGACTACGACCGGGCGATTTCGCTGGTGGCCTCTGGTGCGATTGCCGCCGACAAGGTGATCACCGACGTCAGCCCGCTGTCGCAGATCCAGCAGGCCTTCGAAGCGCTCGACGCCTCGCCGACCGCAATGAAGAGCCTGATCAAGGTAGGAGCCTGAGCCATGACCGTGTTGAAATCCTTTGACCTTTCCGGAAAGACCGCGCTGGTGACCGGCTGCAAGCGTGGCATCGGCCGTGGCATGGCCGAGGCGCTGGCGCAGGCCGGCGCGGACATTGTCGGCGTCTCCGCCTCGCTCGAGACCTCCGGCTCCGAAGTCGGCGCGGCGGTCGAACAGCTCGGCCGCAGCTTCACCGGCTACCAATGCGACTTCTCCGACCGCGCCGCGGTGACCGCCTTCGCGGCGCAGCTCGAGACCGACGGCATCGCACCCGACATCCTGATCAACAACGCCGGCACCATCCGGCGCAAGCCCGCCGCCGAACACCCGGACGACTGGTGGGACGAGGTGCTCGAGGTCAACCTCTCGGCGCAGTTCGTCCTGTCGCGCGACGTGGGCCGCGGCATGGTTGCGCGCGGCGCCGGCAAGATCATCTTTACCGCCTCGCTGCTGACCTTCCAGGGCGGAATCACCGTGCCGGGCTATGCCGCGTCCAAGGGCGGCATCGGCCAGCTGACCAAGGCGCTTTCGAACGAATGGGCGGGCAAGGGTGTCAACGTCAACGCCATCGCGCCGGGCTATATCGCCACCGACAACACCCAGGCGCTGCAGGACGATCCCGACCGCTCGAAAGCCATCCTCGAGCGCATTCCCGCCGGGCGCTGGGGCCGGCCCGAGGATTTCGCCGGCCCGGTGGTCTTTCTGGCCTCCAGCGCCTCGGACTATGTCAACGGCGAAATCCTGACCGTGGATGGCGGCTGGATGGGGCGGTAATCCGCCAGCGCAGGCGGGGGGCTCGATATCACGCGCCCCCCGCCTGCCTTTGCTCTGGCGTGGCGCCCGGCAGACCGGTATGACTTCGGTCCCGAACGACAGGAGCCTTCCTTGAGCCAGATCCCCGCCCAGACCGCCACCCGCATCGCCCGCACCATCGCCAGCGAGATCGCCGCCGATCCGCGCCAGGTGGAGGCCGCCACCGCGCTGCTTGACGGGGGCGCCACGGTGCCCTTCATCGCCCGCTACCGCAAGGAAGTGACCGGCGGGCTGGATGACACCCAGCTGCGCACCCTGGGCGACCGGCTGGTCTATCTGCGCGAGATGGAGGCGCGGCGGACCTCGATCCTCGAGACCATCAGGGGCCAGGGCAAGCTGACCGACGATCTCGCGCGCAAGATCGCCGGGGCCGAGAGCAAGGCGACGTTGGAAGACATCTACCTGCCGTTCAAGCCCAAGCGCCGCACCAAGGCGATGATCGCCCGCGAGAACGGGCTCGAGCCGTTGCTGCGCGCCATCCAGACCGACCGCCGCGCCACGCCGCAGGCGCTGGCCGAGCGCTACCTTGGCGAGAATGTCGAGACGGCGAAGGCGGCGCTCGACGGGGCGCGCGACATCCTCGCCGAAGAGCTGTCTGAGGATGCCGACCTGCTGGGCCGGCTGCGGGAGTTCATGAAATCCGAGGGCCGGGTGGTGGCGCGGGTGCAGAAGGGCAAGGAAGAGGCGGGGGCGAAATTCTCGGACTACTTCGACCATACGGAGAAATGGGCCGACATGCCGGCGCACCGGGCGCTGGCGGTGCTGCGCGCCTCGAAGGAGGGGATCCTGACGCTCGACATCGAGCCCGACCCCGAGACCGGCACCGAGCGCGCCACCGGCATCGTCGCCCGCGCCATCGGCATCCCCGGCGACGGGCCCGGCGACCAATGGCTGCGCGAGGCGGCCGGCTGGACCTGGCGGGTCAAGCTGAGCCTGACCATGTACATGGACCTGCTGACCGAGCTGCGTCGCCGCGCCCATGACGAGGCGATCCGGGTGTTTTCCCGCAATCTCAAGGACCTGCTTTTGGCCGCGCCGGCCGGCGCCAAGACGACGCTGGGCCTCGATCCCGGCATCCGCACCGGTGTCAAGGTGGCGGTGATCGACGCCACCGGCAAGCTTCTGGACACTGCCACGATCTATCCCTTCCAGCCCAAGCGCGATGTGCGCGGTTCGGAAGAGACCCTGCTGCACCTGATCGCCAAGCATGGTGTCGAGCTGATCGCCATCGGCAACGGCACCGCCAGCCGGGAGACCGAGAAACTGGTGGGCGAGACGCTGAAGCGGCTGCCCGCCGGGCCTCAGCCTACCAAGGTGGTGGTCTCAGAGGCCGGCGCCTCGGTCTATTCCGCCTCGGAACTGGCGGCGCAGGAGTTTCCCGGGCTCGACGTGAGCCTGCGCGGCGCGGTGTCGATTGCCCGCCGCTTGCAGGATCCGCTGGCCGAGCTGGTCAAGATCACCCCCGAAAGCATCGGCGTCGGGCAGTACCAGCACGACGTCGACCAGCGGCAACTGTCAAAGGCGCTGGAAGCGGTGGTCGAGGATGCGGTGAACGCCGTGGGCGTCGATCTCAACACCGCCTCGGCGCCGCTGCTTGCGCATGTGGCGGGGCTTGGCCCCTCGCTGGCGCAGGCGATCGTGGCGCATCGTGATGCGCAGGGGGCGTTTCCCTCGCGCAAGTCGCTGCTCAAGGTCTCTGGCATCGGGCCGAAGGCGTTCGAGCAGGCCGCCGGTTTCCTGCGGATCAACGACGGCGTCGAACCGCTCGACGCCTCTTCGGTCCACCCCGAGGCCTATGACGTGGCGCGGCGCATCGTGAAGGCCTGCGGCCGCGATATCCGCCAGATCATGGGGCAGGAGAGCGTGCTCAAGGGGCTGCGGGCCGAGGATTTCACCGATGCCAGCTTTGGCCTGCCGACGGTGCAGGATATCCTTGCCGAGTTGCAGAAGCCCGGCCGCGACCCGCGCCCCAGCTTCAAGACCGCGAGCTTTGCCGAGGGGATCGAGACGATCACCGACCTCAAGTCCGGCATGTCGCTCGAGGGCACGGTGACCAATGTCGCGGCCTTCGGCGCCTTTGTCGATATCGGCGTGCATCAGGATGGTCTGGTGCATGTCAGCCAACTGGCCGACCGGTTCGTCAAGGATCCGCATGAGGTGGTCAAGGCCGGCGACGTGGTGCGCGTGCGGGTGACCGAGGTCGACGTGCCGCGCAAGCGCATCGGCCTGACCATGCGCAAGGACGGCGGCGCGGCGCAGGGTGGCAAGGGCGCGCGGGATGAGCGCGCGGCGCCCAAGGGTGGCAAGGGCAATCCGGGGCGCAAGGGCACGGCTGCGGGCAAGTCCGCGCCGGCGAAATCGCAGGGCGGCGGACAGGGCGCTCTGGGCGCTGCGCTGCTTGATGCGATGAAAAAGCGCTAGGGGTCAGGGCGACCGGGAGGTCCCGGATCAGGTCCGGGACCGGCGGGGAAGGGCCTGCCCGTTTCGACGTTTGATACGGGTGCCGCGTGCAGCCTCTGCGTCGCGCCGGGCCAAAGACTGCCCGCGAGGTGCGGCTGCAACGGTTGCTTTAGCCACTTTATGCCAGCCAAGTCCGTCCAACGACGCAGGTAACCCTCTGCCGCACGCAAAGCGGCAGCCCGGAGCGCAGGCAGCCGCTGGCCCGGCGGGCCGCGCCCTTGGTCCCGGGCTGGGGGCCTTGTCAGCCGCAGCGCCGCATGTCGCGGGGCATCTCCGAGAAGATCTCCGGGCCGCCCTCGCGCAGGATCACGATCTCTTCGAGGCGGACGCCGAACCTGCCGCTGAGGTAGATGCCGGGCTCGATCGAGAACACATTGCCCACGGCCAGCACAGCATCGGAATTGGCGGCGATATAGGGCGGCTCGTGCACGTCGATGCCGAGCCCGTGGCCGGTGCGGTGCAGGAAGCTCTCGCCATAGCCCGCTGCGGCGATCACGTCGCGCGCCGCCTTGTCGATGTCACGCGCCGCGACACCGGGTTTTGCGGCGTGAAGCGCTGCCTGAACTGCGTCTTCCACCACGTTGAAAACCTTGGTGTAGTCTTCACTGGGCGTGCCGAAGAAGCCGCAGCGGGTCATGTCCGACGGGTAGCCGTCCAATCGGCAGCCGGTGTCGATCAGAACGGCGGTGTCAGGCGTCAGCGGCGTGTCGCCGGGGGTGTGATGCGGAAAGGCGGCCGAAGCGCCGAAGCAGACCGAGCAGAACACCAGGCTGGCACCGTTGGCCTTGTAGTGATCCTGAATCAGCGCCACCACCTCGCGCTCGGTCATGCCCTCCTTGAGCGCCGCGAACGCCGCCGCGACGGCGCTGTCGTTGAGCAGATGTGCGGCCTTGATCGCTTCGTATTCCTCGGTGTCCTTGGCGGCGCGGAGCAGGCCCACGGTATCCTCGGTAAAGCGGCGCTTGGGCGCGTCCATCGCATCGACCAGACGCAGGGCAAAATCGGCGCGCATGGTCTCGTCGAGCACCACCGAAAGGCCACGGCCGGTGGCATTGCACTCGGCCAGCAGCGCATCGAGCGCGGCCTCGGGGCCGTCGTCGTCGCGCCATGTGCAAAACGGCAGATCAGTGTCGCGGCGCGCGGCGTCGGCGTTCAGCGCCGGCATCAGGAAGCCGGCGTGGTCCTGGCTGACCAAGAGCATCACCGGGCGTTCGTCGCCATGCGGGTGCACGCCCGACAGCCAGGCCATGTGGCTCGAGGGGCCGAGCGCCACCAGATCGGTGCCGGTCTCGGCCATGCGCGCGCGCAGGTTGGCAAGGCGGGTGGCGGTGCGGGGAAAGGCGGTCATGCGGGCTCCATTGCGTGCGGAAATAGGCCGCCGTGGGGGTCTGCGGCTTGAAAGTCTGAGATCAGACCTTATTTCCAAGCTGGTCGTAAACGAAGTCCGAGGTCGTGCCTAGCCCGAGACAGGCTTGTCCATCGCCATCTGGGAAGCGGCCTGGAACCTGATCACGCTCGGCGAGCTCTCCTGCACCGCGGCCTGAAGCGCGCGGGACATCTCGAACCGCGCGTCCGGGGCAGCCTCCGACAGCGCCGCCATGGTGGACTTGTTCAGCGCGTCCGGCACCGCCCAGGCGTTGCGCCAAGTGGTGATAGGGGCAGCGGAGCGCTGGGAATTGTCGGAGGCGTAGGCTGGGTCATGCCCTCCCCGTGAGGCCGAGGACCGCAAGAGACCGCGGGCTGGGGGCAGGGGGCCAGATCGCGGGGGGGCTTTGTCCGGGTGGACGGCGCTGACCTTTGTTGGCTTGATGGCGTTGGGGCGCTGACTCCAAGAAGCCTCCGTCTCTTTTCTGTTCGCGGACCGGGAGCGAGAGGGCTCAGACCTTTGGATTTGTAATTTAACTGAACTGACCTGTCCCCATACGGCGGAAATCTCTCTATTTGCAGGTCCGATTGATTACAAATGTTGACACATTTGTGGCTGTCCTATACGTCTCCAGACAACTTGGACGGCGCCCGGGAGGGGCCGGGCCTCAGGCAAACAAGGCTGCACACGGCCGGACGAAGGAAAACACCATGAGCGATTACATCTTGTCCCCCGAAACCCGTGACAAACTCAAGAAGGTGTCGACCGCCTCGGTCGCCACGGCGCTCTACAAGCGCGGGCTGCGCCAGCAGTTCGTGCAGGGTGTCGCCCCGGTCGAGCGCAAGGCGGTGACCATGGTCGGCCAGGCCTTCACCCTGCGCTACATTCCGGCGCGCGAAGATCGCAACCCGATCACCGTGTTCCGCGACCGCGATCACAAGCAGCGGGTCGCCATCGAGACCTGCCCCGAGGGCCATGTGCTGGTGATGGATGCGCGCAAGGACAGTCGCGCCGCCACCGCCGGCTCGATCCTGATCACCCGGTTGCAGAACCGCGGCGCTGCCGGCGTGGTCTCTGACGGGGGCGTGCGCGATGCCGCCGGCATTGGCGCGCTCGACATGCCGGCCTATTTCGCCTGCCCCTCGGCGCCCACCAACCTCACCCTGCACGAGGCGATCGAGATCAACGTACCGATCTCCTGCGGCGATGCGCCGGTGTTCCCGGGCGACGTCATGCTGGGCGACGGCGATGGCGTGATGGTGATCCCGGCGCATCTGGCCGACGAGATTGCGGTTGAATGCACCGAAATGGAATCCTACGAGGATTTCGTGCTCGAACAGGTGAACGAAGGGGCCGGGATCATCGGCCTCTACCCGGGCACCGACGAGGAAAACCTCGTGAAATACAACGCATGGCGCGAAAAGACAGGACGATAACATGACATTCACTCCCCACGGACAGCACTGGATTGCCGGCACCCGCGTCGGCTCCGACAGCACGTTCTCTTCTGCCCCCGCCACCGGCTCCGGCTTTGACTTCTCCGCAGGCTCGCCCGAGCTGGTATCGCAGGCCTGTGCCGCGGCCGATGCCGCCTTTGCCGGCTTTGCCGCGACATCGCGCGAGGACCGGGCCAAGCTGCTCAACACCATCGCCGACGAGATCGACGCCCGCGGCGACCAGATCACCGAGATCGGCAGCGCCGAGACCGGCCTGCCAGAAGCCCGCCTTCAGGGCGAGCGCGGCCGCACCACCGGCCAGCTGCGGCTGTTTGCCGAGCATATCCTCAAGGGCGACTACCTTGACCGCCGCCACGACGCAGCACTGCCCGACCGCCAGCCGCTGCCGCGGCCCGATCTGCGGATGATGCAGCGTCCGGTCGGCCCGGTCGCGGTCTTCGGTGCCTCGAACTTCCCGCTGGCCTTCTCCACCGCCGGGGGTGACACCGCCGCGGCGCTGGCCGCCGGCTGCCCGGTCGTGGTCAAGGGCCACGGCGCGCACCCCGGCACCGGCGAGATCGTCGCCGATGCCATCGTCGCAGCGCTCGACAAGCTGGGCATGGACGCCGGCATCTTCAGCCTGGTCCAGGGCGGCACCCGCGCGGTGGGCGAGGCGCTGGTGACCGACCCGCGGATCAAGGCTGTGGGCTTCACCGGCTCGCTCGGCGGCGGTCGCGCGCTCTATGACCTCTGCGCCAAGCGCCCCGACCCGATCCCGTTCTTCGGCGAGCTGGGCAGCGTCAACCCGATGTTCGTGCTGCCAGAGGCCGCCGTCGCCCGCGGCGCCGAGCTCGGCACCGGCTGGGCCGGCAGCCTGACCATGGGCGTCGGCCAGTTCTGCACCAACCCTGGGATTGCCATCGTGGTGGACGGGCCCGAGGCCGATGCCTTCACCGCCGCCGCAACCGAGGGGCTCAAGGCCGTGGCCGGCCAGACCATGCTGACCGACGGCATGGCCGACGCCTATCGCAGCGGCGCCCGCAAGGTCTCCGAGGGGGCCGGGGTCAAGTCTCTGCTGACCACTGCTTGCGAGGGCCGCTCTGCCGCGCCCTACCTGTTCGAGGTTTCGGCCGATGACTGGATCGCCAACGAACAGCTGTCGGAAGAGGTCTTTGGCCCGCTTGGCCTGGTGATCCGGGTCAAGGACGCGGCGCAGATGCAGGCGGTTGCGGCAAGCTTCAAGGGCCAGCTGACCGCGACGCTGCAGATGGACGACGGCGACATCGACCTGGCGCGCGCGCTGCTGCCGGTGCTCGAGCGGATGGCCGGACGGGTTCTGGCCAACGGCTTCCCCACTGGTGTCGAGGTCTGTGATGCCATGGTTCATGGCGGGCCGTACCCGGCAAGCACCAACTTCGGCGCGACTTCGGTGGGTACGCTGTCGATCCGCCGTTTCCTGCGGCCGGTGTGCTACCAGAACCTGCCCGACGCGCTCCTCCCGGCCGATCTGCGCGATCTCTGAGCGGTTCCGCTTGCGGCACCGAAAGGCCCGCCGCCGCGCCCTGGCGCGGTGGGCGGGCCTTTTTTATGCGAAGGTGCCAGGGCTTACGGCCAAGCCGGCGGAGGCTTCTCACAGATTTGTCGCAGAAGCAGTAAGTTGTAGTTTGAGTGAACAGGTTTGTCTGGATATTTGACCTATCAACCCACAAATCGGTCATTTTTTGTGTTGATTTGTAAAATACAGCACAGTAGTGTGACGCAAGTTCTCTCGCAGTCCGGCCTTTGGCCTCACGCCGCGAGGGGGCGAGGACTCGGTAATATATGGGAGGGTGTTATCAGTCGCATTCAAGGCGCGGCGCTTGCCGTGTCTTTCACGAGCGCGACGGTCTGACGAGACGCGGGGTGGCTCTGCCCTTCGCGATTGCGTCCGGTCCCGAGCGCACAGGCGATGGCCGGGCGGATTGCCCGATATCGCTTCCCTCTACTGCCAACATCGACGCCGGACCGGCGAAGCGATCCGCTTCGCAGGCCAGTCCGGCGCGTGCAATTTGCCAGACTTGTCTGGTTCCCGACATCTGTGAAGGAGGAACAGGTTCATGATTCCCACGTCCCTGAAAAGCAAACTTACCCTGGCGCTTGGCGCTTGCATCATCGGCACCACGGTCGCCGCGGCGGATTTCCCGACCCGCGACATCCGCCTGATCGTGCCGTGGCCCGCCGGCGGCGGCGCCGATGCGATCTCGCGCAAGATCAGCAACATCGCCGAGCAGGACCTGCCGAAGTCGATCTACGTGGAAAACATCGCCGGCGCGGTGACCGCCACCGGCCTGATCCAGATGACCAACGCCCGTCCCGATGGCCACACCGTCGGCGTGCTGACCTATGACAGCATCATCACCCTGCCGCGCGGCCAGATGGTGCCGGGCTACTCGCTCGACAACATGACCCCGATCGCCCGCATCACCTCCGAGGCCGATGCCATCGTCGTTTCCAAGCACTCGGGCATCGAGAGCTTCGAGGACCTGGTGGCCCGTGCCAAGGAAAACCCCGGCGAAGTGCGTCTCGGCGTGGCCCCCAAGGGCTCGGGTCCGTATCTTTCGGCGATGCAGCTGGAAAACCTGCTCGACGTCGATTTCAACGTCATCACCTATGCCGGTTCGTCCAGCGCCGAAGCCGAGGCGCTGCTCTCGGGCGAGCTTGACGCGGCGATCTCGTCGCTGGGCGATTTCAGCGGCATCCTGTCGTCGGGCGACGCCAAGGGCGTGGTCGAGCTGACCTCGGTTCAGAACGCGACCTACACCGACGTGCCGACGCTGAAATCCAAGGGCTACGACCTGCAGACCGGCAGCTTCATCGTGCTGGCGGCCCCGGCCAACACCCCCGAAGAGGCGGTCGAGACCCTCGAGACCACCTTCAAGGCGGCCTATGACAGCGCCGAGTTCCAGGACTGGCTGGCACAGATCGGCGTGACCGCCGACTGGCTCGGCTCCGACGAGGTCGTTGCCTGGATCGACGAGCTGCAGGACAAGACCTTTACCCTGATGGACGAACTGGAGCTGTAAGCCCGGCTCTCCGATATCCTCATGCCTCCGACCGTCAGGCCGGGGGCATGGCCCCGAGGGGCTGGCGCCGCAAGCCGCCGGCCCCGATGCCCCTCACCACACCCATCGCGGGAGAAGACGATGCTTTTGAACAGGCAGCTGTTATTTCTATATGTCATCCTGGCCGTGTCTGTCGGATATCTGATCTCGGCCCTGAGCCTCGGCGCCCCGATCTCCGAGAGCGGGTTGACGCCGTCGTTCTTCCCCATCCTGGTGGGGGCCGCGGCGATCCTCTTTGCCGCCGTGCTGATCCTTCAGCAGCTGCGCGCCACGTCCGCCCCCGAAGAGGAGGCGGCCCCGGCCAACTACACCCACCTCTGGGTGGCGGTGGCGATCTTCGTCTATATCCTCGGGTTCAAGCCGCTGGGGTATTTCCTGTCGTCCTATCTCTTCGTGCTGGCGCTGATCGTGATCTTCTCGTCCTTCGAGAAGCTCTTGATCAAGCTCGTCATCTCCGCCGCGATTGTCGGGATCGCCTATCTCATGTTCCAGCAATTGTTCGGGGTCCGCCTCCCGACGCTGTGGGGGTAACTCATGGATTTCATCTTCCTCGTCTTCAGCAGCTTCTCGCTGCTGGCCGACCCGTTCAACCTGACCTATGTCATCCTGGGCTTCGTGATCGGCACGATCTTTGCCGCAATTCCGGGCCTGACCGCGACGCTGGCGATGGCGCTGCTCTTGCCGCTGACCTACACGCTCAACGTCGAGACCGCGCTGATGGCCTGCGCCAGCATCTACATGGCCGGCATGTGCGGCGGCTCGATCACCGCCACCACCATCAACATCCCCGGCGCGCCGTCGTCGATGATGACCGCGCTCGACGGCTATCCGATGCAGCAGCAGGGCAAGGGCGCGCTGGCGCTGGGCCATGCCGCTCTCGGCTCGATGTTCGGCGGTGCCGTGGGCGCGCTGCTCCTGATTGCCGTGGCGCCCTTCGTGGCCGAGCTGTCGCTGCTGGTAAAGACCACCGGCAAGTTCTCACTTCTGGCCTTCGCGCTGATCGTCGTGGTGATCGCGCAGCGCGGCCGCATTCCGCAGGCCGGCCTCGCCGCCTGCATCGGTCTGATGCTGGCCACCGTCGGGCTTGACGCGATGGAGCCGATCACCCGCTTCACCTATGGCTATTCCAACCTGACCGCGGGCATCGACCTGATGCCGGTGATCATCGGCACCTTCGCGATCGCCGAAGTGCTGATGCAGGCCGCCTCGTCACGCGACATCTCCGCCGCCACCGCCGCTGCCGAAAAGGTCAAGATCCGCCGTCGCGACTTCCTGCCGCCGCTGTCGGACATCCGCAAGATCGGCTTCGGCGTCTACTTCAAGTCCTGCCTGATCGGCTATTTCGTCGGCACCCTGCCGGGCGCTGGCGGCTCGATGGGCTCGTTCCTGGCCTATACCGAGACGGTCCGCACCTCTGACGAGCCCGAGACCTTCGGCAAGGGCAACCCCAAGGGCATCGCCGCCTCGGAAAGCGCCAACAACGCGGTCTGTGGCGGGGCGATGGTGCCGATGCTGACCTTCGGCATCCCGGGCGATCCGATCACCGCGATCATGCTCGGCGTTCTGGTGATCAACGGCATCCAGCCGGGACCGCAGCTGATGTCCGACCAGGCCGGGCTGATCGCCCCGATGCTGGCGGCGCTGCTGTTCTCGGCGGTGGTACTGATCCCGCTGACGCTCTACCTGATCGGGCCGTATTTCATCAAGATCGTCTCGGTGCGCAAGGATGTGCTTTATGCGGTGATCGCGCTGCTGGCCGTGGTGGGCAGCTATGTCGCGACCTATTCCACCTTCCAGATGTTCATGGCGCTCGGTATGGGGGTCTTGGCCTTCTATCTGCGGCGCAATGGCTTCCCGGTGATCACCATGCTGCTGGGCTATATCCTCGGACCCAACCTCGAGGAATTCCTGCGCCGCTCGCTGGCGCTGTCGAACGGCGATCCGACGACCTTCTTCACCAATCTCGACAGCCTGTTCTTCGTGGTGCTGACGCTGGTCTTCGTCTACTTCCTGGTGATCCGCAAACCCGCCGCGAAACCGACCGCGGCCGCCGGGTAAGACTGCGGCCCGCCCCGGGTGCCACGGCAGCCGGGGCAGGCGCGCCAAGAGCTCGGGACAACGGGCCGTCGGCCGGTCTATACTGCCCTCAAGACCAGACCACAGGAGACCAGCGTGTCAGAGACCCGGCGCCCTTCACTGGCCGATCAAGTGTACGATCAGCTGCTGGCGAAAATCCTCGAAGAGGAATACCCGGTGCACAGCCGGCTGCCGGCCGAAGAGGTCTTGGCGCAGACCTTCGGCGTCTCGCGGCCGATCGTGCGGGCGGCGCTGTCGCGGTTGCGCGATGACGGCATCGTCCAGTCGCGCCGGGGCTCGGGCAGCTACGTGATGCGCCGGCCCGACCGCCAACTGATCAGCTTCGTGCCGCTCGAGTCGGTCTCTGACGTGCAGCGCTGTTACGAGTTCCGCATCGACGTCGAAGGCGCCGCAGCGGCCTGGGCCGCGCGGCGCCGCGACGACGAGGACCTGGCGGCGATGGACCGGGCCTATCGCGAGCTGGAACGGACCTACCAGCAGAACGCGCTCGGCGTCGATGCCGACCAGAAGCTGCACCTGTCGATTGCGCGCGCCTCCAAGAACCCGCTGTTTGCCTCGGTGCTGGAGTCGCTGAGCGAGCAGATCGCCTATGGCGTCAAGCTCTCGCGGTCGCTGACCCTGCTCGACACGCCGGTGCGTCAGGAAGTGGTGCTGGCCGAGCATCGCGCGGTGCTCGAGGCGATCCGCCTGAAACAGCCCGAGGTCGCCCAGGCCACCATGCGCCACCACATCACCGCGGCCAAGGACCGGATGTTCGTCGGCACCCACGACACCTAGGGACAGAACGCGTTGATTTCCGTCATGCTACATGTTTCACGGCTCTGAAAACGGCCCGGTGACACGAGCGACCTTTTCTGGCTGAAGGATGCGCCGATCGCGCCTCTGGCCCCGTTCTTTCCGAAGTCGCATGGCAAACCCCGGGTTGGAAACAAGCGTGTCTTGAGCGGCATCATATCCTTGAATTTCACAGCCGGCGACAGGATCAAGGTGGACGTCGAGCGACGCCGGTTGCATCTTGGTGGCCCTGACGCAAAGGTGCAGGCGCGGCGCGCAGTCTGAACCCCGCGCCACGATTGCGCCAGGCACGGTTATGCCTGGCTGCATCAGGCGCATGTGGACGGCGACGATACCGGCGCTGACCTCGATTCTCTCAAGGGCTGTCGCGGCGCGCCGGTCGGAAAGGACAGTCACTGATGAAAGTTGCCCTCGTAGGCATCGGCAAGATCGCTGTGGACCAGCACGTTCCCGCGATCACGGGAAGTCCGGATTGGGAACTGGCCGGCACGGTCAGCCGTCATGGCGCGGTCGAGGGTGTCGAGGCGTTCACCGACTTGGGCGAGATGCTGGACGCGCGGCCCGATATCCGCGTCGTCTCGCTCTGCCTGCCGCCGGTGCCGCGGTTCGACTACGCGATGCAGGCGCTGGCGGCCGGGCGTCATGTGATGCTGGAAAAGCCGCCCGGCGCGACGCTGGCCGAGTGCCACGCGCTGGACGCGGCGGCGCGCAAGGCCGGACTGACGCTTTATGCGACATGGCATTCGCGCGCGGCCGACATGGTGGCCGCGGCCAAGGCCTGGCTGGCAGACAAGGCGCTGACCCGGCTGACCGTCACCTGGAAGGAGGACGTCCGCCGCTGGCACCCCGGTCAGGACTGGATCTGGGAGCCGGGCGGGCTCGGCGTCTTCGATCCCGGCATCAACGCGCTGTCGATCCTCACCGAGATCCTGCCTGACCCGCTGCATGTCACCGAGGCGCGGCTCGACGTGCCCGAGAACCGCCAGACCCCGATTGCCGCCAGCTTGGGCTTTCACCACCCCGGCGGGGCCGAGGTCAGCGCCGTCTTCGACTGGCGCCCGGAGGGCGCGCAGATCTGGGAGATCGAGGCGGTCACCGAGGGCGGCACCCTCAAGCTGACCGAGGGCGGCGCGCATATGACCGTCGACGGCAGCACCAGCTGCACGGCGGCGGCGCTGTCCGGCGAATACCCCCGGCTCTACGCCCGCATGGCCGAGCTGGTCCGGGACGGGCGCTGCGATGTCGACCTGCGGCCAATGACGCTGGTGGCGGATGCCTTCACGCTGGGTCGGCGGGTGCCCGTCGCCGCGTTCCACGACTGAGCCAAAGACCCCCCTAATTGTCAGCCGACCGCCGGCGGCCCCGGCCGGCGCACCTGCTTCCTTTTCCGCTACACCAAGACACTGGTCCGGCTGAGGCGGGGTTGATCCCGGACTTCGAAGGCGTGCGAAGATAGATCGCACGCGAGCGCAGCACTGTGTTCGGGCTGCGGGACGTCTCCGACCGGGGTGAGCGCCCGTCCTTTTCGGCCCGGATGCGTGTGACCCCGCCTCGATGCAGTCCGTCTGAACGTGTCATGCCCGGCGGGCCTTGCCCTCCAAAGCACGAGGCCGCCGGCTATAAAGTGCCTGTCAGGCCGCAGCCAGCTTTTCCTCGATGCCTTTCAGGAGCTTCTGGTGGTCGGCGTCGAAGTTCCGGATGCCTTCGGACAGCTTCTCGGTCGCCATCGCATCCGCGTTCATCCGCCAGCGGAAGTCTGCCTCGTCCACGGTGATCCGCGCCATGCCGGTGGCCTTTTCGGGTGTCAGGACCTTGTCGAGCGTCGCCGTCTCGGCATCAAGTTCTTCGAGCAGGGTCGGCGAGATCGTCAGCCGGTCACAGCCGGCCAGCGCCTTGACCTGGCCGATGTTGCGGAACGAGGCGCCCATGACGATGGTCTCGATCCCGTTCGACTTGTAATAGTCATAAATCTCTCGCACCGAGAGCACGCCGGGGTCCTCTTCGGGCCCGAAGTCGCGCCCTTCCTTGGCCTTGTACCAATCGGTGATCCGGCCGACGAAAGGCGAGATCAGAGCCACGCCGGCGTCGGCGCAGGCCGCCGCCTGGGCCATCGAGAACAGCAGCGTCAGGTTGCAGTCGGTGCCTTCGTCCTGAAGGATCTCGGCCGCGCGGATGCCTTCCCAGGTCGAGGCGAGCTTGATGAAGATCTTGTCACGCCCGACACCGCGGTCCTCATAGGCGGCCACCAGCGCCCGCGCCTTGGCAAGCGAGGCCTCGGTGTCGAACGATAGCCGTGCGTCCACTTCGGTAGAGACGCGGCCCGGCACCAGTTGCGCCAGTTCGACGCCCACGCCGACCGTCAGCGCATCCGCGATCTCGAGCGGGGTCTTGCCGGCCTTCTTTCCGGCCGCGACCTCTCGCGCCACCATGTCCTCGAAGGCAGGCATTTGCAGCGCCTTCAGGATCAGGCTCGGGTTGGTGGTGCAATCATAGGGCTTCAGCGCCCGGATCGCATGGATATCGCCGGTGTCCGCGACGACGGTGGTCATCTCGCGCAATTGGCTCAAGCTGCTTGGCATGGTCTCGTCTCCCTTGATGGGTGGTGTGATGGGCGCTTCCTGCGCCGCATGTCTGAAGCCGTCTGGGCGCGACACGGTCCGACGTGCCGCGTCGCATCTTCACGAAATCGCGCTCATGTATCGACGCCCACGGCGGATATCGTCACGTCGGCGGGCAGGCGGGCGGCAAGGATGCGGTGGGCATTCGGTAGGTCGTTGCTCTCGGCCCGCGCCAGCGCCTCCTCGGGCGTGTGATCGTGATCCAGCCAGCGCTGCACGAGACGGTTGCGCAACTCCTCCTCAGGCGTGTCGAGCCAGACCGACAGGTCCCAGAGCTTGCCAAGAGACGACCAGGGCGCTTCGTCAAACAGCAGGTAGTTGCCTTCGACGATGGCCACGTCGCAGTCGGCCTCAATCACCCCGGCCCCGGCCACGGCCAGATCCCGGCTGCGGTCGAACAGGGGGTAGATGACCTCGCCGCCCGCCTTCAGCCGGTGCATGAGGTGGATGAAGCCATCGGCGTCAAAGGTCTCCGGCGCCCCCTTGCGCGCCCGCAGGCCGCGGGCGTCGAGGATGTCGTTGTCGAGGTGAAACCCGTCCATCGGAATGGCGCGGGCGGTGCGGCCGGCCGCGTTGACCGCCCCGGTGATGACGTGGGCCAGCACCGACTTGCCTCCGGCGGGACCTCCGGCGACGGCGATCAGCCAGCGGCCCTCCTTGCGCGGCAGCTCGGCGACGCGACGCGACAGGTCGGCAACCTCGCTGGGGAAAACCATATCAGGCGTGTTCATCTTCGACTTCCGGTGGGTTGGCGCCGCTCTCCCGACCAGATGGGCGCGGAAAACAGGCGACTCGGTCCGTTTGCTCTGGCTTGAGATACCTTGGCATACAGCCGCCGGTCAATACTTACTTGCGAAGGAAGTAATAAATGTGCTCAAGTATTCCGACTGCGCCTTGCAATCTCGGCCTGACCGGGGAAGGGGAGGTTTCATGGCAAAGGTAGTCAACCAGCAGGCCTCAAAAGGAAGAAAATCAGTGGATCATGATCGCAACGCCTTGCTGCGTTCAACGCCGCAGAGGGGCTCCAACCAATCCACGGTCCGGGACTACAACGAGAGGCTGGTGCTCCAGCTCATCCGCAACCACGGGTGGCTCACCAAGTCCGAGGCCACGGTCGCGACCGGCCTGTCGCCCAATGCCGTCTCGGTCATCTTCAAGTCGCTGGACAGGGCCGGCCTGCTGGTCCGCGGCAAGCCGGAGCGTGGCAGGATCGGGCAGCCCTCGGTGCCCTCGGCGATAAATCCGGACGCCAAGCGCTACATGGGGCTCAAGATCGGCCGACGCAGCACCGAGCTGGTGATCATCGATTTCGCCGGCGGGGTGGTGTCACGCGCCTGCGAATTTCACCAGTATCCGGTGCCTGAACGCTGCATCGCCTTTGTCGACCGCGCCATTCCGGAGGTGCTCGGCGCGGCGGGGATCAATGCGTCACAGGTGGCAGGGTTCGGCGTGGCCATGCCATGGGAGCTCTGGAGCTGGACCGAGGAGGCCGGCGCGCCAAAGGAGGTGATGGAGGCCTGGATGGCCTTCGACGTCGAGGGCGCGCTCAATCGTCTGGGTCCCTGGCGTGTCACGGTCGCGAATGACGGCACGGCCGCCTGCACCGCCGAACTGATGCACGGCCGGCACCTGGACAAGACCGACTTCGTCTATTTCTTTGTCGGCACCTTCATCGGCGGCGGTATCGTGCTGAATTCAAGCGTCTTCTTCGGCAGGCAGGGCAATGCCGGGGGCTTCGGCCCGCTTCGGGTGCCCGGCGGGCCGCCCGGTAAGGACCGGCTGGTCGACTGCGCCTCGCTGTCTGTCTTCGAGGACAGGGTCCGACAGGCGGGCGGCGACCCTGCGCGTGTCGCGGCCGACGACGGTGTCTGGAGCGCGCATCCGGCCGAGGCAGCCGACTGGATCGTCACCTGCGCGCGCGGTCTGTCGCATGCGGTGATCTCGTCGCTTGCGGTGATCGATTTCGACTCAGTCATCATCGATGGCGCCTTTCCCGACGACGTCCGGCGCGCGGTGGTGACCGCGGTCCAAGCTGAGTTGGACAAGGCGGATTTGCAAGGTGTCGGACGCCCCAGGGTCGAGGCCGGAAAATTCGGCGGAGTCGCCCGCGCCGTTGGCGCTGCGACGCTGCCGATGTACGAGGATTACGCGATCAATCAGAACACGTTGATGCGATCCGGGTGACAGCGCACGTCGCGCGAGCAAACGGCGCATGCGGCCTCAGGCAAGGCAGCGCCGGAACAAGGCCACCGACTGCTGATAGACGAACAGGGCGAGTTCCGGATCATAGCGGTCGCCTTCGTCCCGCATGAAGGCATGCTGGGCATTCACCTCGTGCCAGGCGAAGGTCACCCCGGCGTCCATCAGGGCATGGTGGACCTTCGCGCGGCCTTCGGTTGGCACATGGGGGTCCTGCCGGCCCCAGACCATCATCATTTCACCCTCGATATCGCCGCAGCGCTCGAGGGTGCCGTTCCCCGGCGCCGCGGGCAGGGTATCGCTGTGAAGATCGGTTGCGTAAAGACAGGACGCGGCGGCAATGCCGGGATTGAGCGCCGCCCGGAAGGCCAGGTGACCGCCGATGCACACACCCATGCCGCCTGTCCGACCGTTGTGAGAGTCCAGGCTTGCCAGGTAATCCAGCATCGCGACCGTGTCGGAATCATGCGACTCCAGCGGTTTCTCCCACTTGTCGCTGTTGCCTTTGTCCTTGCCCGCATCGTCATAGGCCAACACGGTCCCGATGGGGTTCAGCTCGTGAAAGACTTCCGGCACGAGCACGATGAACCCGTGCCCGGCCATGAGCGCCGCAGCCCGTTCGATCGGTGCCGTCCGCTGGAAAATTTCCGAGTAGAACAGCAGGGCCGGGTACCGGCCCGGCTCCGCCGGCTGGAAAACGCCGGTGCGCATCGGTCCGGTTGGCGTCTCGATGTCGACGTCATGCTTGGTCAGTATCACGGTCACCTCCGGCAGGGGGTCTGGAACAGGTTGGGCCGATCTTGCCAGATGGTTTCAATTCGTGCCAGTGGCGGAGGGGGCTGTGGGGCCAGAGGTGCGACCGTTATCGATTGCCTATCGGCAATGGAGGTCCGAGAACTGAATTCTGCGCGTGAATTGCAGGTGCAGCGCGACTTCGGTCGCGTCGAATAGCACTTACTGGACGGTGCGGCAGGTGCGACCGGCGTGCACATGCTGCCCCAGGACGACCGATCTCTCCTGAAGAACGCGAAGTGCGAAGGTGCGACGTCCAGATCGGACACGTTGTCTATTGGCTCAGACGGTTGGGAACCTCATGGCGTCCAGCTGGATACGCGCGGGTTGCGCGGGCCAGAAACTATCTGCGCAATAGTTTGATTAAATATTTGCGCAAATAATTTTAACCCCTATTCTCGCCTCACATCCGACCCGGAGATGAATCGGACCATGACTGCCGGAGCGACGCCCGCGCCGGTCAAAAGGGAGGAACCTTTATGTTCAGAACCAAGCTTTGGAGTGCTACGGCCCTAACCGTTGCGGCGGCCGTGGGCGGCGTCCAGGCGAGCGCGAGCGACCTTGTCTTTGGCCGCTCGACCCCGCAATCGGTGCTCGACCCGCATTACACGGTCCAGCCGACTGGGGTGGCCATTGCTACCGACATTTATGACCGTTTGGTCCGCTTCGGTCTCGATCTGCAGCTTGAACCCGGGCTCGCGCTTTCATGGAAGCCGCTGGACGAGATGACCTGGGAAATCAAGTTGCGGCCGGAAGTGGTGTTCCACGACGGATCGACGTTTGATGCAGCGGACGTGGCCTATTCGCTCGAGCGCGCCAGTTCGATGCCCGAAAGCCCGTCGCCGATGTCGGTCAACGTCGCGGCGGTCGAGCGAGTCGAGGTGATCGACGACCTGACGCTGAAAATCGTCACCAAGGAACCGACCCCGCTTTTGATGAACCAGATCGGGCATGTCTTTATCACCCCGTCAGAACTCGGCGACGCGACCACGGCGGATTTCAATTCCGGCGCGGCCGCGATCGGCACCGGTCCCTATAAATTCGTCAGCTGGATCCCCAACGAAAATGTCGAAGTAGAAGCCTTTCGCGACTACTGGGGTCCGGCGCCGGAATGGGACAGGGTCCGGATGCAGTTCATCACCGATCCGGCCGCGCGGACCGCAGCGCTGCTTTCGGGACAGGTGGATGTGATCGACGCCGTGCCGCCGGCAGACGTTCCGATGCTCAAGGCCAACGCTGACCTGACGGTCTTTTCCGCGCCATCGGTGCGCCTGCTCTACATGCATCTCGACCTTGCCAACGACAACAGTCCCTGGATCACCGACACCGAAGGCAACCCTCTGGAGGTGAACCCGCTCAAGGATCCCAAGGTTCGCAAGGCGTTGTCGCTGATGCTGAACCGCCAGGCAATTGCCGACCGGATCATGGACGGTCTCGCGGCGCCGGCAGGGCAGGTCGCGGCCCCGGGGCAGGGCGGTTTCTCCGACAACATGCCGCCCGATCCCTATGACGTCGATCAGGCCCGTGCGCTTCTGGCCGAGGCCGGATACCCCGACGGTTTCGGCATGACCCTGCATTGCGCCACCGACCGCGATGTGAATACCGCAGAATCCGCTCAGGCCATCGCGCAGATGTGGGCGCGCGGGGGCATCAAGATCAACGCGGTCGATTGTCAGCCCTATTCGGTCTACTCCTCGGCGGCCACCAAGGGCGAATTCTCGGCCTTCATCTGGGGACGCAACGACAGTTCGCCTGACACCTCGTTGAATCTGCGCAACGGCTACATGACCTATGATGCCGATCGCGGCTTCGGGTCCTACAATCGCGGCCGGTATTCCAATCAGGAGTTCGATGCTCTGGTTGCCGCCGCCTTGCAGGAATTCGACCAGGAGACGCGCTACCAGCTCCTGCGTGACGCCACCGATATCATGATTGGCGAGCACGGGGTCATCCCGCTCTATTTCCTCAACGCAACCTGGGCGACGCGGGGCGGGATCACCTTTGATGCCAACATGGCCGTCAATTCGATGATCCAATACGTCCACCCCGCAGATGCAATGTAGAATGCTCTCTGGCCCGCCCCATGGCGGGCCAGACTTACGCGGACAAGGGAGGACGACATGATCACCTGGCTCATCCGGCGCCTGTTTCAGGCCGCGCTCGTTCTGCTGTCGATGACGGTGCTGGTCTTTATCGGCGTCAACGTCATCGGAAATCCGGTCGACATCATGATCTCTCCCGAGGCCACGCAGGACGTGCGGCAGCGGGCGATCGAGGCGCTCGGCTTCGACCAGCCGCTCTGGCGGCAATACCTGACATTCATGGGCAATGCCCTTCAGGGCGACATCGGCAACAGCTACGTCTACAACCAACCCGCCTTCGACATCATCCTGCAGCGCCTGCCGGCTACGCTGGAGCTGGCGCTCGTCGCGCTGTTTCTGTCGGTGGTGATCGGCATTCCGTTGGGGCTCTATGCCGGGCTCTACCCAGACAACCTGCTGTCCAAGGCGATCATGGCCTTCAGCATTCTCGGGTTTTCCCTGCCGACCTTCTGGGTCGGGCTGATGATGATCATGGTCTTCACGGTGATGCTCGGCTGGTTGCCCAGCATCGGACGCGGCGAGACGGTCGAGGTCCTCGGAATGCGTTGGTCGTTCCTCACGTGGGACGGGATCCAGCACCTGATCCTGCCGGCCCTGAACCTGTCGCTCTACAAGATCTCCATGGTGATGCGGCTCACCCGGGCGGGGGTTCGGGAGACGATTTCCAAGGATTTCGTCAAGTTCGCCCGCGCCAAGGGTCTGTCGCCGCGACGCATCATCCTTGTCCATGTCCTCAAGAACATCATGATCCCCGTGGTGACCGTGATCGGGCTCGGCTTTGGCGGCACCATCGCCTTTGCCGTGGTCACCGAGTCGGTTTTTGCCTGGCCCGGGATGGGCAAGCTCATCATCGACTCCATCAACGTTCTCGATAGGCCGATGATCGTCGCATATCTGATGATGATCGTGATCATCTTCGTGACGATCAACCTGATCGTCGACCTGATTTATACCACGCTCGATCCGCGCGTGCGACTGGAGACACAGGAATGACCGGTATCACCGATCCACAATCCGACGCGCTGGCACGATCGCGAGCGCAGTGGGCCGCACCCCAGGCGGACGACGGCTCGCTGCTGCGCGACTTCCTGCGCCAGTTCACTCGATCCGGGCTGGCCGTGGGTGCGCTGGTGGTGTTCACCTCTATCGTCCTTGCCGCCGTCTTCGCCCCGGTACTGGCGCCGCAGAACCCCTACGACCTGATGCAGCTGGATATCATGGACGGCCGCCTGTCTCCCGGCAGCCAAGGCTATACCGGCACCACCTTCTGGCTCGGCACCGACGATCAGGGCCGCGACCTGCTTTCCGGCATTCTCTACGGCTTGCGCATATCGCTGCTGGTCGGCGCTGGCTCTGCGCTGATCGCCGCGGTGGTCGGCACGGCGGTCGGCTTGGTCGCGGCCTATGCCGGCGGTCGGACCGAGACACTTCTGATGCGGCTCGTCGACCTGCAACTGTCATTTCCGACAATCCTGACCGCTCTGATGATCCTGGCGGTGCTGGGCAAGGGAATTTTCAACGTCATGCTGGCGCTGATCATCGTGGAGTGGGCAATCTATGCCCGCACCGCGCGCGCCTCGGCGATGTCAGAGCGGCGGCGGGAATACGTCGAGGCGGCGGAATCCCTGGCCCTTCCCCGCTGGCGCATCGTGTTCCGCCACATCCTGCCCAACTGCATGCCGGCGCTGATCGTCATCGCGACGATCCAGATCGCCTCGGCGATTGCCTTTGAAGCGACGCTGTCCTTCCTCGGGCTCGGCGTGCCCATCACCGAGCCGTCGCTCGGCCTGCTGATCTCCAACGGCTATCGCTACATGTTGGCCGGCGATTACTGGACCAGCTTCTTCCCGGGCGTTGCCCTTCTGATCACCATCGTCTCGATCAACCTTGTGGGCGACCACCTGCGGGACGTCCTGAACCCGAGGATGGAACGATGAACCCGGTCTTGTCCGTCGAGAACCTGTCGGTCGCCTTCGGCGCGGTGTCTGCCATCGAAGAGGTCAATCTGAGCGTGCACCGCGGCGAGTTTCTCGGCCTTGTCGGCGAAAGCGGATCGGGCAAATCCGTGACCGGGTTCTCGATCATGAAGCTGCTCGATGAGCCCGGTCACATCACCGGCGGCCGCATCCTGTTCAATGGCCGCGACCTGGCACAGCAGTCAGAGCCCGGCATGCGCCGGCTCAGAGGCAAGCGGATCGCGATGATCTTTCAGGACCCGATGATGACCCTGAACCCGGTTCTCAGGATCGACACCCAGATGGTCGAGACCGTGCTGGCGCATGACAAGGTGTCGCGGCGCGAGGCCTGGGAACGCGCGCGCGATGCGCTGGGTATGGTGGGCATTCCCTCGCCCGAGGAGCGGCTGGCTGCCTATCCCCACGAGTTTTCCGGCGGCATGCGCCAGCGCGTGGCGATCGCGATCGCGATGCTGCATCGCCCCGACCTGATCATCGCCGACGAACCGACCACGGCGCTCGACGTCACGATTCAGGCGCAGATTCTCTCGGAGGTCCAGAAACTGGCGCAGGGTAGCGGGACCGCCATGATCTGGATTACCCACGACCTTTCGGTTGTCGCCGGGCTCGCCCAGCGGCTGGCGGTGATGTACGCCGGGCGGGTGGTCGAGACTGGACCGACCGAAGACGTGCTCGACCGGACGCTGCATCCCTATTCCCTGGGGCTGATCCGTTCGGTGCCATCCCGCAACAGCCGAGGACAGCGGCTCTTTCAGATCCCTGGCATGCCGATGGCCACAGGGCGGCGTCCGCAGGGCTGTCCGTTCCACCCGCGCTGCGACCGCGCCACCGCGGCCTGCCTCGAGATGCCGGCCGAGCGGGAAATCACCCGGGGGCATGTCACCCGGTGTCACCACCCGGAAACATCCCTCAAAGGGGAGAAGGTCGCATGACCGATCAATCGATCCTGTCACTCCATAATGTAAGTCGGGTTTTCGCCACCAAGCCGGATTTCGCCGAAAGCCTCGCCATCAAGGCCGGCCTGCGCAAACCGCCAAAAGCGGTGCACGCGGTCAGTGACGTAGACCTGTCGGTGCAAAGAGGCGAAGTCGTGGGACTGGTGGGCGAATCCGGTTGCGGAAAATCGACCCTTGGCCGAATGGTGGCGGGGATCATGCCTCCAAGCGCGGGGGAAGTTCGCTGGCAAGGTCGGGCATTGGCCGAGATGGACCGGCAGGCGCGCACAGCGACCAAGCTGAAGGTCCAGATGATATTTCAGGACCCCTATTCGTCGCTGAACCCGCGGATGCGAGTGGCGGAGATCGTCGGCGAGGCGCCACGCGTGCACGGCATTCTCAAGGACGAGGAACCCGGCTATATCGACCGGCAGCTCGAAAGGGCCGGGCTATCGCCGGCCATCCGGCGGCGCTATCCACATCAGTTTTCCGGTGGCCAGCGGCAGCGGATCGGGATTGCCCGTGCGCTGGCGGTTCGCCCGGAGTTTCTGGTCTGCGACGAGGCTGTCGCCGCGCTCGACGTGTCGATCCAGGCACAGATTCTCAACCTCTTCATGGACCTGCGCGACGAACTGGGTCTGACCTACCTGTTCATCAGTCATGATCTAGGCGTCGTCGAACATATCTCGGACCGGGTCGCGATCATGTATCTTGGCCGGATTGTCGAGACCGCTCCGACCGACGAGCTCTTTGCCCGCCCTAATCATCCCTATACCGACGCGCTGCTCAAGCAGATCCCCAAGATCGAGACGCGTCAGAAAGCCTTTGATCCGCTCAAGGGCGAATTACCCAGCCCGATCAGCCCGCCCAGCGGCTGCGCTTTTCATCCGCGCTGCCCGCACGCCACGGACCTCTGCCGGGTCGAGGCCCCCCGACTCAAGGAAATCGCGTCCGGTCACAGAAGCGCCTGCCACCTCAACGATGGAGTGATCTGAGCGTGTCCGGATACAGTGGAGGGCCAATCCAGACGCTCGACAGGAGCGAGCCGGTCGCGCCGTTGACGCGCAGGATCGCAATGCGGGACGGGGTGCGTCTTGCCGTGGATGTCTATGCCGGAGCGGACCCGGCACCACGTCCGGTGGTCCTGCATCGCACGCCCTACGACCGCACCGCGACAAGCGATGCCAATGTCTCGCAACATGATGCCGTGCCGTTGGCCCCAAGGGATATCGGTAACTTTTACTGGCGTCACGGTTTCGTCTACGTGACCCAGGACTGCCGCGGCCGACATGCCTCTGAAGGGGACTTTGTCAAATACGTCTCCGACGGAACCGACGGCTACGACACATGCGCGTGGATCGTGTCGCAGGACTGGTGCGACGGGCGTATCCTGACCACCGGCCTGTCGTATGACGCGCATTTGCAGGCCACGCTGGGGCTGACCGATCCGCCCGGGCTGACAGGCCAGATCTTCGATTGCGGTGGCCTGTGGAACGGCTGGAAATCCGTGATCCGCACCAATGGCGTTTACGAGCTGAAACAAGCAACCTGGGCCGTTGCGGCCGCGCGGCGCTCGCCGGAGGCGCTGGCAGACGCAGCCGTGGCAGCGGCCCTCGCGCGTGAGACCCTTGCAGGTTGGCTCCGGCGGTTGCCCTGGAGGCCGGGGCAGTCGCCGCTAAAGGCGCATCCGCGCGCCGAGGCCGCGCTGCTCGAACAATGGACTGAAGGTGAATTCAGCGCCTATTGGCAAACGCCGGGCCTCTGGTTCGAAGGCGGTCACGCGCAGTACCCCTGCGTGCCCTGCACCCATCTGTCAGGCTGGTACGATCCCTATTCTGTGACGGCCGTGGGCAACTTCCTTGGCCTCAGCGCAGCCGGCCGCGGCCCGCAAACCTTGATCCTCGGCGCCTTCACCCATGGCCGGCGCAGCGAACGGATCGTGGGCTGCGTCGATCTCGGGCCCGAGGCGCCGCTGGACAGCTGGGCCGGCGACTGGATGCAGTTCCAGGCCCATGCGCTGCGTCGCGCGCTCGAGGGTCTGCCGCCGGACGGCCCGCGGGTCAGGTATTTCATGATGGGCGGCGGCACCGGGAGGCGCACCGACGCGGGCCATCTCGACCATGGAGGACGGTGGCGAGAGGCGACCGATTGGCCGCCCGCCGACGCGCATCCGGTCAACCTGCACCTGCAGCCTGACGGTCGTCTTGGCAGGACCCCGCCTGCCCACACCGCTGTCATGTCCTTCGAATTCGACCCTGCCGACCCGGTGCCCACCGTGGGTGGCCCGCTGGCCAGCCTCGAGCCTTTCGCCAGCGCCGGCGGCTTTGATCAGCGCACCAGCGCGGGCCCGCTCGCCCAGCGTCCCGACGTTCTGGTCTTCCGGACCGACCTGCTCGAGACCGGCGTCGATCTTGCTGGCTCTGTCACCCTGGAGCTGACCGTTTCCACCGACGGTCCGGACACCGATTTTTCGGGCAAGCTGATTGACGAATACCCCCCCTCGACGGCATATCCCGAGGGGTTTGCCCTCAATCTTTGCGACAGCATCCTGCGGCTGCGGTATGTCGCGGATCCCCGGCGCACGGAATTTCCTGCGCCGCACAGCAAGGTGCGGGTGACGCTGGAGCTGCCGCCGATGGCCAACCATTTCGCGCCCGGCCACCGCATCCGACTTGACCTGTCTTCCAGCAATTTCCCGCGATATGATCCCAATCCGAACACCGGCGAACCGGAAGGGCAGGCACTTCAACAACGGGTGGCGAGAAATTCCATTCACATGGGCGCCGATGAGGTGGCCTGCATGACCCTGCATGTCCTTAAAGACCCGGCAGAGGGAGGGGAGATAGAATGAGCGAACAGGCAGTATCGCGGATCGACGCAGAGATGCCGGATCCGGCCGCCGCGCAGGGGCCGACGGTGTCGCCGCTTGCCCAGCGGATCAAGCGCGACATCCTGGCGCGGCTTTACAAGAGCGGCGAATGGTTGCGTCTCAACGAACTGGAGGCACGCTACGGGGTGAGCCGGGCAGAAGTCCGCAAGGCGCTGTCGACTCTGGCCACGCTGCGCACCCTCGAGCACGTCGAAAACCACGGCTATCGCGTGGTGATGTTCGACAGGGACCTTGACCGCGCCTACAGAGAGACGCGTTTTGTGCTCGAAGTGGCGAACGTCGAGGCTTTCTTCAGCGCAGGCGATCTGGCCAGGCTGGCCGATCTGCGCGAGAAAGCCCGGCATTTCGAGTGGAGCATAGAGAACCTGACCTATGGTGAGGTTGACTTGGCCAACCACGACTTTCACCGGGCCATGGCGCGCCTGTCGGGAAACCCGATCATGGCGCGTACCATCGATGAACTGCGTGAGGTGATCCTGCCGTCCGGCAATCACCCCTGGGCCACGATCCGTGGATTCCGGACCAGTTCCGCCGAGCACTTTGACATGATCGACCAGATCGCATCCCGCGATCTTGAAGGGTTCAGACTGACGCTGAGAAACCACATGTTCAGATGGGCAGAGATGGACTCTGACAGTGCCCAGACCTGAGGACCAAACTTTGAGTGGATTAAGCAGTTTCTGACTTGCTCGGACTAAGGCACCAATTTGTGTTTCTTGACCTTGCTACAAAGCGTGCGCGTGCCCAGTTCCTCCGCCGCGCGGGCCCGCTGGAAACGGTTTCGCAGAAGCGCGTCAGAAATTTAGACGCGCTCTGTCGGGGCATTGCGGTCCCGGGGAGTAGTCTCGGGAGCGCCGGGGCTGACAATCAGAAAACTTGGCTGCCGCTCGCCGTGATAGTGTCCCGTGAAATGGTGTAACTTTGTTCCTCTGCCTTGGCTCGGCCGCAGTTACAGGGCGGCGATAGTCGCCGGATCCATGGGTGCAGTGTCGCAAATGGCGGCGACGGTTTCCAGATGTCGTCATAGGGCAGCCCGGTTCTGATAGGCTGGCTGACCTGCCCCCCACTGGTCCCTCGTTCATGACGAGAGTCTGCGGGTTTGATTTTGGTAGTGGTCGGCTTCGGGCTTGGCAAGCGCGCCGGGTGCGGAGCCCTCAAATTGCTCAAGCGTCCGGCG